>NZ_JAENRR010000003.1 GCF_016612505.1 Carboxylicivirga marina | reverse complement strand
ATAAAACAGAACATATTGGTAAGATATGGTCACATGTAAGACATTGTAGTTTCTGGGGATTTAAAGGACTGTTTCTTGGCTATTGGGACGGTAAAAGTTTCTTTTCAATAGATTTTAGCCTACACAAAGAGAAAGGCAAAAACGAGAAAACACCATATGGCCTAAAGACTAAACAAAGGAAAGCGCAATATTCAAAGAAACGAAAAAAGGCTTCCTGTGGTTATTTACGTGAGCAAGAATTAACTGATGATAAAATATCTACAGCTATATCTATGATCAAAAGAGCTGTCAAACAAAAGTTGGATGTGCAATATGTGCTCATGGACAGTTGGTTTTTCTGTGAATCGATATTAAAATCAGTTTTTTCGTTAAAAACAGGTATGCATATAGTTGGCATGGTGAAAATGGCCAAGGCGAAATACAGCTATAAAGGAGACTTGTACACTGCTAAAGAACTTGCTCAGCTTCTCAAACGTAGAAAAAAGGTCAAGAAAGAAAAAGCATTGAACCTGTTTTGTGCCGAAGTTCAAGTTGAGTATAAATCAGTGCCATTAAAGCTGTTCTTCTGTAAAACAAGCAAACGGGGCAAGTGGCACTTGTTGGCTACAACCAATACAAAACTAGGAATACTAAAGGCTTATAAAATATACAGTATTAGGTGGAGCATCGAAGTATTCTTCAAAGAATCAAAGCAATACTTCGCATTGGGGAAATCGCAATCTCAAGATTTTGATGCACAAATAGCAGACGTCTCATTAGCTATGATTGAATACAATGTGTTTAGCTTAGCCAAGAGATACGATGCGTACGAATCAATGGGTGGTCTGTTTGAACATGTTAAAGACAATGCCACTGAAATGACCATTTCCTTTAGGATATGGGGGTTTATCTTGGAATTACTGCGTATAATCGCTGAGTTTATTGATGGTGATTTTAATGAGCTAATTACCAAAGTGATAAAGAACAAGCCCGAAGACAACAAAATCTTCAGGCTAATAGAAATGCAGCTTTCAAGTGCTGCCTAATAGACATGGGAAATGTCAGTAAATAATAGAATGCCAGATTGCCAGCTCCCTGTTTTTGTATTGATAATGATTTATCAAATGAGCTAGCAATCTGGCATATGTTGCGCTATTAATTATTTCTTTGGCTGGGCTAACTGATACTTCCTGTCATATAAGTCGACCTGTTCACGTCTCCACTTATTTCCTTCGAGATACAATACCTGTGGACGAGAAATGTCCCAATCACCTAGCTTTTTGAGCATCTGTTCAACTCTTTCGCGATGTTGGTCAGCCACGTTGTTTTGCTCCGACACATCTTCCTTCACATTATAGAGCATTGGTAAACGATCGGGCATGCGAATCAATTTCCAGTCGCCTTCACGAATACCGGCGCTAATGGTAAAGCGCCATAACATTTCCTCATGAGGCCTCTTCGTTTCTACTCCGTTGATAAATGGGAAAATATTCACACCGTCTAATTTAGCCTTAGCATCAACTGTTCCTCCGGCCATGGCCACAAAAGTGGGCGTTAGATCTAAACTGGAGATTGGATAATCATATTTAGTGCCTGCTTTTAACTGCTCTGGCCAGCTCATGACAAATGGCACTCGAATACCACCTTCTAAGAGCGTACCTTTGGCTCCTCGCAATGGCATGTTTAAGGACGCATTGTGATGACACGGACCGCCATTATCACTAAAAAACACGACCACTGTATTCTCATCGATCTTTTGCTTTTTCAGCTCTTTCATAATGCGGCCCACATTCACATCCAAACGGTGTACCATGGCACAATAGGTACGTCGTTTCTCATCTTTAATATGAGCATATAACTTTAAATCGTCTTCGGTAGCCTGCATGGGCGCATGTGGCGCATTAAAGGATGCATACAGGAAAAATGGTTCATCTTTATGACGGCGAATAAAGTCAACACATTCATCCCCTTTATCATCTGTTATGTAAGTAATTGGCTGCGGCTCCTTGTAATTACTTAAAATCTTGTATGGATAAGGTTTTCCATCTGGTTTATTGGCAAAATAATTGTGACCGCCTCCCAGGTAGCCCCAAAACTCATGAAAGCCCCTTTTTAATGGATGAAAGTGCTCCACTTCGCCTAAATGCCACTTACCGATTAAACCATTCACGTAGCCTAACTCTGCTAATCGGTCTGCTATTGTCGTTTCATCAACAGGTAAACCTACAAAGTTCTCATCAAACTGTGGCAATTCCCTTTCATCTACTATAGGATTGTTATCAAAACCAAAGCTGACCTGGTTTCGTCCAGTCATTAAACCCGCACGTGAAGGTCCACAAACCGGTGCCGACACATAGCCTTGTGTGAAGGTGACGCCCGACTCAGCCAAAGCATCAATATGCGGTGTTTTGATTTGTGTACTACCCGTAAATCCAACATCTCCATAGCCTAAGTCATCGGCCAGGATAATGATAAAATTCGGTTTCTCCTTTGCCTCTGCTGCAAGAATGCCCAGAAGCATCACTGCTGATAAAAATAATTTTCTTAACATCATTTTTTCTGATTGTATTGCTTATATAGCTTGCTGTATTTCTGAAATCCTATCTCTTTACCGTTGAGCATTTCCTGATACTCCAATGGGTATTGTGCTTTCACCCATTTTAGGGTTTCAACTGATTTTGGCTGTATGGGCCAGAAAGTATCATCTGCGCTTGTCATCTCCAATTCTTTCTTCTGTAGCTCTTTGCGCATCTTCACTAACAATTCTTCATAATGAGGCTGCAATGCCAAATTGAATTGCTCATGCGGATCATTTTTTAAATCAAACAACTGCTCTTTCGGTTTATCGTTTTCAAAAAACAAAGCCTGCACCGGATTGAGTTGTCCTGCTTGCTTGAGCTTGCGCATGACATGTAAGGCGGGACGATAAAACTCAAGGTAGGCCTGTGTCGCATCATAGGGCTGCTCAGGCATATCATTTCTGATGTATTTATGTTGGCCATCATACAGACTTCGAGATTGCTCTTTCACCTCGTCCCATAAGTCGCGTGCCGAATAAACATATTCGCGTTCAAAGTCATCTTGCATGAACGATTGCCCGGTCAGATACTTAGGCATCTCCGCCCCGGCCAAATCAAGTATAGTAGCCGTTATGTCCGTGGTACTGACGAGTTCTTCTCTAAGTGCTCCTGATGCAATACCTTCTGGCCAGTGAACGATTAAAGGGATATGCAAACCGGGATCAAACAAATACCCTTTCCCACGGATATTACATCGGCCATTATCACCAATAAATATGATGACTGTATTTTCGTACAGGCCCTTTTCTTTTAACTCCTGAACGATCATCCCCACCTCATTATCCATGTATTCAAGCTGATCGAGATACTTGGCCCAATCCAATCGAACGATTGAGTCATCGGCCATATAAGGTGGCATTATCACGCTGTCCGGATTCACTTTATATTTAGACTTTTGTCGCACCTCGTCCCACCAATCGCCACGATGGGTGACCACCAACTGAATTTGATTGAAAAACGGTTGATCATCTTTATTAAAACGATCGAATTTATCAAAGAGGCCAAAATCGTTTACGCCATCCCACTCACCAATGGCTTTATGCTTGTAGTTTACATCAATTTTGCGTCCTTTTTTCATCACCGCATGATGCCCCAAAATACAGGTGTAGCCAGCATTTCTCAAATGGTAGGTAAAGGGCTGAACCGTTTGGTCCAAATTCACATCTCTATTACTTCTGTGGTGCTGAGCATTTATTTTGTTTTGATGAACACCAGTCATCATGGCTGAGCGACTTGGAGAACATATTGAATTGGTACAATAAGCATTGGTAAACAATAGTCCACTTTCTGCCAAACGATTCAACTCAGGTGTTTTAACGGCTGGCATTCCGTAACATTCAATATCAGGTCCAATATCTTCGGCCATTATCCAAATGATATTGGGTTGTTGTTCCGTTTGTGCAGATACATTTTCTATTCCACAACAAAATCCGAAAAAGATGAATGCTTTTATGAATCCCACAATTATTTTTCCAAACCAACTCATTCTAAAATTTAAATTTTAAATTACTTTTCCCCTCTTAAACTTCCAAACTTTTCACCCTTCCCAAGGGAATCCAACCAATGTGTTTTTTGCATTTCGTACAATCGCTTTCCATCACACATCCTCCTTTACAGGTAAACTCTTCAAGAAATAATTCAGCTTTTTTCAGATAAGTCACTTGTTCCTGTTGACATTTATCGCACTCAAAGTGAATGATGACTTCATCACCAATATTTTCTTTTAGTTTATGTTTAATTCCTCCCATGATATGCTTATTTGGTTTGCAAAAGTATTTCTCCTTTCAGTCCTTCTCCTTTCACCAACAATTTCATTTCACCTGCTTGATCTTTTGATTGAACAGTCACAACTAACTGTCCATTAAATGTTTTCATCGATGGTTGATGGAACATTTCCAATGAAGTGGCATCACCATTACAAACAGCTTTGAATAGACCAGCACCTGTCACTTCAAAACTTAATTGATGATTGGCATTCGGGCAAAGGTTACCATCTTTATCAACAACCGAAACAGTCACATATGACAAATCTTTTCCATCTGCTGATATCACCTTACGATTTGCGCTCAATTCAAAATGATGGGGTGCACCTGCTGTATGCACTTCCTTTTCGGCAATAGCATTGCCATCCTTATCAAACGCCACCACCTTTATGGTTCCAGCTTGGTATTTTACATCGTTCCACATCAATCGATAACGGTGTTGCTTGCTTTTATCCTTTGTTTTAGTTTGAACTCCCTGACTTACACCATTAACAAACAATTCTGCACTGTTGTAATTGGTATATACAAATACCGGCGTTGTTTCACCTTCTCGACCTTCCCAGTTCCAATGCGGTAGAATGTGTAATGTTTCATCTTTTGTATTCCAGCGACTACGATACAAATAGTAGCGATCTTTTGGCAAGCCGGCTAAATCGCAAATACCGAAATATGAACTGCGCGACGGCCAAAACTGATCAAATGGCGTAGGTTCACCCAGGTAATCAAAACCAGTCCAAACAAATTCGCCAATCACCCAAGGTTTATCTTCTTGTAATACAAAATCATCTTCAGGTAAATTTGACCAGCCACAATATTCCAGGTCGTATGATGAACACTGGTAAGTGTCTCCATAAATAGCTTCCTTCTGAGCTTTTGAGGCATTGTAATCATCTTTTATCTGCTCCACCGGAAAACGATAAAATCCTCTCGTACTCACTGTGGAGGCCGTTTCTGAACCGAGTAACATGCCCTGAGGGAATTTCTCGTAAGCGTCGTTATACAAATGCACTCTGTAATTTAGACCCGGAATATCCATCACGGCACCAAAGCCACTCTTCATAGTCGCTTCTACCTGGTCCATGCCCACGGTTACAGGTCGTGTTGGGTCTTCACGATGAAAAATATCCTGCAGCCATTTGGCACGTTTCACGCCAGCAGCACCATGTTGATCGGGTACTTCGTTACCTGAACTCCACATGACTATGCATGGATGGTTACGAGTGGCATGCACCAGATTCACCACATCTTTTTCGGCCCACTCATCAAAATACAGATTGTAGCCGTTTTTCATCTTCGGCTTTTTCCATTCATCAAAGCTTTCTGCTAAAAACAAGAAGCCCATTTCGTCGCACAGTTCCAACTGTTCCAATGATGGCATATTATGAGACGAACGAATGGCATTACAACCCATATCTTTTAAAATGGTCAATTGCCTCTTTAAGGCAGCTTTATTAATGGCAGCGCCCAAGGGACCTAAATCGTGATGCAGACAAACACCTTTAAATTTGGTGACTTTATCATTTAATAAAAACCCACCTTTATCGGCATTGTACTCAATTTTTCGTATACCAAAACGAATGGTTTCCTGGTCCTTCAGTGCATCACCTTTGTACAAACTTAACTCTGCGAAATAGAGATCTGGTGAATCCACATCCCAGATTGAAGGATTTTCAACAGTTAATACCTGCTCTATTTCACCGCCACCTGCTTCAGACTGATGACTCGCAACTACGTTTCCAGCTGCATCTTTAATGATGGCTTTCACATATACATCACGCCCGCTTACTTTACTTTTTATATTAACGGCAGCGCTCTTTTCTGATACTTGAGGCGTTGTGATGAAGTGCCCCCAATGCTTAAAGGAAACTTCATCTTTAACAATCAATTGAACCTTTCGGTATAATCCAGCTCCAGGATACCAGCGCGATGAATAAGGCAGATTCTCTAAACGGACTGCTAATAGGTTTTCTCCCTTTTTAAGGTATTGGCTGATGTCAAAATAGAAGTAATTGTAGCCGTTCTTCCATTCGCCCACCTTAGTGCCATTGATAAATACCTGTGGCTGACTCATAGCCCCATCAAAGGTAAGTAGCACCTTCTCTCCAGACTTATAGTCAGGTACCGCAAATACTTTTCGATACCAAGCTATGCCTACATGAGGTAAGGCGCCAGTTCGGCCCGTTTTTTCAGTGGCTATTTTCTCATTATTCTGCTTAATAATACCACTTTGCTTATCTATTTCTTCATCAAATGGTCCTTTAATGGCCCAGTCGTGTGGAACACTAACGGTTTCCCAATTATCCGTATTGCAACCTGTCCGTTCAGCTCCATGGATATCCTCATTGATAAACTGCCAGTTAGAGTCCAATGTTTCTACCCGACGACCACCTGCTTGCTCGGCACAACTGCCAGCTATCAGTCCCAGAAGAATCAGTTGAATTAATATCTGTTTCATAATTGCTTTTTCTGATGCTATTGTTGTTCCTTTTTATATCTGTCCGATGGCTTATAGTCCTGAATAACGCCTCCTTCGGGAAATACTTCATTCTCTGAACGATTTTTGAAAGCCTTCTGCATCAATTCAACAATTTCAGGATGCTCGCCAGCAATATTATTTTTTTCTATAATATCAGTATCCAGATTATATAGTTCAATCTTTGAATCAATACCGTAACGAACACCTTTCCAGTTACCAATTCGTGCTGATTGACGGAATCCACCTTTTGGCATTGTGCGGAACCAGCCATCCAACTGAAACTCCCAATTTAAGAACTCATGTTCAGTTTGTTCTTCTCCTGTCAAAGCAGAAAGAATAGATACCCCATTACCTCCTTCGGGCATTGTTGCTCCAGCTACTTCGGCGAATGTTGACATTAAATCTTGTGAACTTCCAATGTGCTGCGACTGACTGGCAGCCTCAATCTGTCCCTTCCAAAAGGCAATCATTGGCACACGGATTCCACCTTCGTACATATCACGTTTAATGCCTTTCAATTGGCCATTGCTTTTAAAGAAATTCGGACTGTGTCCTTTACCTTCTTTATGCGCACCATTATCACTGGTAAACACAATTAAGGTATTATCCAGCTCACCCATCTCTTCCAGTTTGGCCAACATGCGCCCTATCTGCTTATCCAACAAAGTAATTTTTGAAGCGTGTAAGCGTTCTGCCTCCGGCCAGTTTTTGTCCTGATACAGTGTATTATTTCCAATTGTGTATTCGTGACCATGCGGTGCACGATACGACATAAATAAAAAGAAAGGCTTTTCAGTTTTGAGTTCGTCAAGCCAGTTAAACGCTAAGTTTGTCCTGAAATCGTCGAGACATTCCCATTCATTAACATCATAGAAGATTGAGTCCTGCATGCCATTAATTCTATGCATGCGCTCATCAAACTCAAGCCCTCCAAAGCGTGAACCCCATTGCTCCTGCACCGCATAATCAAAACCACGATTGTGAGCCCAGGTAGACACGTCATTAGGGTCGCCCAAATGCCATTTACCAACAAATCCTGTTTGATAACCTGCTTCACGAAGCATCTCTGCCACGGTTGTGTCGTCTTTTTTAAGTGCCACACGCATCCATCTATCATCACCAAAATATCCACTGTTACCCCGAATGGTATTGAATGATGATGATTTACCTGTCATCAATACGGCACGTGAAGGCGAACATACTGCATTACCGGCATAAAAGTCGGTAAAAAGCATGCCTTGCGTGGCCAAATCGTCAAGTACAGGGGTTTGAATCTTCTCCTGACCATAGCAGCCCAATTCGCCATAGCCCATATCATCAGCTAATAAAAGAAGAATATTAGGTTGTTTGGGTTTTGAATCGCTCGTTTCTTTCGTGTTACATGCCAGTAATAAGCATGTAATTATTATTAAATATATAAAATGCAGATTTTTCATTGATATGAGGTTTTAATATTGCTAATTGTCAAGAATGATATAAACTTAAAATGTATCATTCCCCCATCGCCTGACGGCATTTGTTAATAAGTGCTTATTTTTCAGATGGCATTAGCGAAACTTCGTTTTCCCAGGGGGAAGATTATTTACAATTATATTAGTGTTTGTAATTAACGTGTTACTTCGTTGTTTTGAATGCGTTCTATTTCTTTCTGCAGCTTCTTAACCAGCTTTTTATTCTTAGAAGCAATATTCTCCTGTTCACCAACATCATTTGACAAATCGAATAACTGTGCTTCAGTTGACACACCTGCTTCAATATTTTTCTCAAGCTTAATCCAGCTTGGATTTTTCTTGGTTGGATGGATGTATTTGTATTGACCATGGCGCAATGCAAGTGTCACTGATTCTTCCAGTAGATACTCACGTCCCTCAAATGACTCTCCTGCAAAGGTCGACCACATGGCTTCACTATCGGGAGCTTCGCTTGCTTCCAATTCATGCCCTACTAACTCAGCAAAGGATGCATATAAGTCCGTTTGGGTCACCAAAGCATCACTCTCTCTGGCTACGATAGTGCCAGGCCAGTATACAATTGTTGGCACACGTGTTCCGGCTTCGTAAGCACTGTATTTATTACCGCGGTAGGGTCCTGCAGGTTGATGTTTACCCAAGCGCTCCACCGATTCGTCAGTATAACCATCGTCTAATACAGGTCCATTATCACTTGAGAAAACAATGATGGTATTTTCACTCAAACCTCTCTTCTCCAGATGCTTTACCAACTCACCAGTGATGTAGTCCATTTGTACAATGGCATCACCTCGAACGCCCATATCTGTTGCTCCCTGAAAACGAGCATCTGGCAATCGTGGGACATGAATATCGTGGAAAGCAAAATATAAGAAGAATGGTTCTTCCTGATGCTCATCAATGAAAGTACGTGCTTTATGCAACATCTGGTATGGCACTGTCTCATCACGAAAGCGGGCCGAATTACCACCTGACATATAACCAATGCGACTTACACCATTGACAATGGTTTTTCCATGGAATTTATCTGAGGGATAACGTAATAATTCAGGATTTTCAATGCCAGTAGGGTCGGTCCCTACTTTCTTCTTGTAAGAGATTTCTATAGGATCTTCCTGATCGAGACCAACCACATGGTGATTCTCCAACATCACCGAAGGCACACGGTCGCCTGTTGATGGAATCAGGTAACTGTAGTCAAAACCAATTTCCAGTGGCCCGGGTGCTACTTTGCCGTTCCAATCCACGTCACCATTACCTAAACCCAAATGCCATTTTCCAATAACAGCGGTGTTATAACCATTCTGCTTTAGCATGCCGGGCAGCGTCGCTCTGTCGGTGCTAATCAGCAATGGAGCATCACCTGGTAGTACAGCTGCATCTTTACGAAAAGCATAGCGCCCGGTTAGTAAAGAATAACGTGAAGGTGTGCAGGTAGCTGCTGAGCAATGGCCATCGGTGAACTTGACCCCACCATTGGCTAATTTGTCCACATTGGGCGTATTTACCTCTGTGGCTCCATAGCTACTTAAATCGCCATACCCCAAATCATCAACATAAATGATGACGATGTTTGGTTTTTTGTTTTGAGCCGTGGCCATGATGCTTAACAGCATAATACTCAAAATACATATTGTTAGTTGTTTCATATCCGGTTCTAAAATTCGACATTATACCTAATTTTAAAACTACTTAGAATACAAGCAACAGATAGCCACAGATTCATCAATGGCTATCTTATATAAAGCAATGGTGGTTTTGTGTTATTTTTATGCGTGATTTGTGTACATTATTCGGAGCAAATTAGAGTCATTCATATGAATGATAATGGCAAAATATAATTGTACAAAATTATTAATGAGGAATGTTCATTAATCATGATGGGGTTTCAACCCCAAACCCCGACTTCTTACTGAAACAATTAATAATATTCAATTCTTAATTGTTCCGATGTTTTATTGCTAAGCAGCCAAGGCCGCTGCGAACTATTAAACTATCTGCAAAAATCACCCTACTTAACCACATTTAAAATCCAATATTCTAAGCATAGACTCTACAGCTTTATGATTCGTTTTGATTGTTGTTTGCCTTCGGCGATTATGTGTACAATATACATACCGCTTCGCTGCTTAGCTAGGTTCAACTCCAGTTTATCATTGGGTAATAATTTGTATGAATATGAGTTAAGCAGTTTTCCATTCAAAGAACATAATCGAATTTCTGCATTTCTTAGAGGCTCCTTTATATCGATATAAAAGCTGTCTCTTGTGATATTGGGATACGAGGTAAATAATTCATCTTGTGCAGGCGTATCCAGTATACCAACCCATTCATTGGTATTATCAGCTCCAATATTAGGCACTTCTGTATCAGATACCGGATTGCCAAAGAAATCTCGCCCTCCATTGTCAGGAATCACTCTTCCGGCTTTTATGGCAGGACTGCCTTCTGTTAATTGATAATCATCAACTGTATACCCTAGCATATTAACAAACATGGGATTGGCTTTAACTGCATTGATATCGGTAATCGGGCCGTTCTCATCCTCAACAGTTGGCGTATTGTAATACAAATTATTGTCGATGCTGGTGTTTTTGTTTTTACGCATGTCAATTTTAGCTCCAGGTAACTGTGAAGCAAAGATGTTGTTATAGATAGACGTTGACCAAGGCTCTCCCCAAATCTCCTTAATCATATGTGGCGAAGTACCATTCAGTTCGCTCATTTTATTGCCATAATAGAAGGTATTATTATAAATCATAGTTCCTTCCGGGTGACCATGAAAATAGATCAAAGGAAAATCGTGTGCATGATTCCCCCATGTGCGTCCGCCATCGTTGATGCTGATGTTGTAACGCACAATAGTACCAGTATTGGGACTTGATTCCCCATCGGGACTGCGGTCCTTACTGCCACAAATTAATAAAAATCCACCGGCGTTATCATGACTGTAGTTGTATTGAATGGTGGTATTCTCACACCAGAAATCGCTGTCAAAGCCTTGTCCGTCCAGATAAGCCTGATGGCCGCTCACCTCGTTAAACTGGATGATGGTGTTTTTAGAATTAAAGGGCCAGATACCAGCGGCGGCATTACTCTCTGGTAAAGTACGTGGAAAATCGCGCGCCACATTGTATTCGGCTATAGAATTCTCACAGGTATTCATAATGATGGCATCACCAGGCACCTGCTCAATCAGGTTCTGTCGTACTAATAAACGCAAATGATACACATTTCGATTGATGGCGCCTCCCATACCATTTCGTTCGCACCGATAGATATGATTACCTTGGATAAGAGCATCCACCAGACGTCCACTGGCACTGCCTTTATTGGACCAATAGATACCAAAGCCGGCGCCTGTTGTTTTAGATTGCAGATTTTTATCCACTTCGCCATTCACATCATGAATATCACAGTCTTTCACGACCAAACCTTGTATATCGCCATTCATAGCGGTGATATAAATCCCTAATCGACCCGCATGCGAGGTAGCACCGGTATTGGTAATATCAAAGCCTGAAAACTCGGTATAACTTGCATCAGCCAGTTTAATGGTATAAACCTCCTGCCCTTGCCCATTGATTTGGGGCTTGCCTCCTTCGCCATAGAAGGTGTATACAATTGGCTTGTTTTCGGTTCCCTTATCATCAATTAACAATTGACCATTCCATATTTCGCCTGATTTAAACAGAATACTATCGCCGGGGTTAAAGCTGGTATTGTTTACTTTTGATAATGATGACCAGGCCTTTTCTGGCGATAAGCCACTATTAAAGTCGTTCCCACTATTAGAATCTATGTAATAATTGCTCGCTATTCCATTAATAGTAATGAATTGTATATACAGGATACAAATAATTAATATGGTTCGGGACATATGAGTCGTATTTTATTTTTCAATAAAAATCGGATAAAATACAAGTGATATTAACACGAATTTTATCCGATTATAACTACTGGTTATCATATCTATGAGAAGGCAGTTAATCAACACTCCTCCATTCTAAACTACTCTTTACCTTTATAATTGTTAACACATAGATTTACATTCGTCGGTAGAGTAGAGTACAGCATTTTCATAATTGTGCAGAAAATGCCATAGCCCCCTCGTCAAACCGTACGTGCGGTTTTCCCGCATACGGCTTTCCTGATGATTTCATCGAAAAGCATTCACAGGTCGTAATCCAGAGGTCCGATAGGGCTTTATTAAACCATATTCTTCAACTAAAATATTGAAGGCACGTTTGCCATACATGCTGGATTTCCTCTGACTTTTACGATTATAAAATCGAGTCATGCGTTCTCGTAAGTATTCTTCCAAATTTCGAAAGGCTACTTGCGTATAACTCACTTTCTCTATTTTGTAATAATTCATCCATCCTCTGATTATAGGGTTCAGTTCTGCCACAACTTTTGGTGCTGCGTAATGCCCAATGCTCTTAAGTTTATAACTGATCTTTTGGCGGATCTTTTGTTGTGATTTTGGCTTTGGTTCAATATCCCAATAACGCCCATTGGGCTTAATAACACTACGTTTATAACGAAATCTGAATCCAAGAAAATCAAACGACTCTTCCTTTCCGTTCACCAGTTTACTCTTTTCTACATTTATCAACAACCCCATGCGACTTAAGTATTCATGTATCTTATTTAGAGAGCTTACCTGTATAGTTTTACTCATAAGAATAAAGTCATCAGCATATCTAATCATATGAATACCTTGCTTTTGAAAATATCCTTGCGGGTTATTCACTATTCTATCCAGTATGTTCATATAAACATTAGCCAATAAAGGTGATATGACACCTCCTTGTGGTGTTCCTGAAGTATTGCTTTTTCCTCTTGTGTACTTTCCATCTTCAACAATGGGAACTTTTAGCCATTGGCGTATTAGTTTTAACAAGCGGGAATCGGCAATACGTTCTTTGAGAACAATTTCAAGTTTATCATGTGGTATCTTATCAAAATACTTACTTAAATCTGCATCATAGACAGTACATTTCCCTTTTTTCAGGTTCTGACGTATGGCCCTGACTGCACCTGCCGCTGACCGTTTTGGTCTAAAGCCGTACGATGAATTATTAAAGTCTGCTTCAAATATTGGTTCCATGATAATTTTGCAGGCCTGTTGAGCTACTCGGTCTTTTATAGTTGGAATTCCAAGAGGGCGTTTCCCTCCATTTTCTTTATCTATAAGTACCCGCTTAACTGCTTGCGGTCTATAAGTACGTGTGCGCAACTCTTCTTTCAATTCTTGCAGAAATTTAACGACTCCATACTGCTCAATATCTTCGAACGTTCTTTTATCTACTCCTGGTGCTCCATTCTTTTTCTTGCAATGACGGTAAGCTGTCAATAGGACATGATCTAAAAATAGTTTATCATAGAGTACATAAAACTTATAACTCCTTTCCTGTTTGGCTTTTAAATATAGCTTTAGTTGTAAAAGTCGTACTCGCTCAGGTGGTGACATATCCCTTCGTTTATTACTCGAAAGCTTTGTTATCTCCTGTTGAACTCTCTCTTGAATACTCATTTCTTCAATTCTGTTATACTACTTCTATCTAAAACATTCTCACCAGTAGTGTCCCTTTCCTCCTTGTAGGTTATGTTGTCCTACATATCATCAGTACTATGGACACCTCCGCCACCCTCAGCAATAGTTGGCATATCCTGTTAGGGCTTCCCAAGTTCATGCGCTACCTTTACTATGCACGCCATCCCATACTACTCCGTGTAGCCACATTGTTGCTCTTTGTCGTTGCTTCACAATGTGTATCAGGTTTCACCCCTTGAGGTAGGTTGACCACTACAAATTCGCGTAACGAAGCCTAACTGGGTTCACTGTTATTACGGCTTACATAGTCGCTCTTCACGAACTTAGCACGGTTCGTTTCCTCCCCGCACCTCATGAATGCTTCAGTCTGAACGACAAATTGGACTGTGTAATCTTTTCATATTACTAGGTATTTAATCAAATATAAACGCACGCTTCTTGGCGTACCTCAAGCCGCAAGGCTCCCGTTTTGACACGGGACAAGTCTTTACTTTTCTCCTTGATGAGTAAAGTAAACAAAAGAATCAAGGCTACTTGTAAAATTGCTTTCTCATTTCGTTCATCCTTAAGTTCGGCCGGGTGATTTCCGAATCAAGTTCGGAACTTCCCGGTCTCTCTAATGTCTTCACTTCACCGAAAACAATTTTACAAGAGGCCAGAGAGTCGTGCATACTAAACCAGCACTTATTTCATTATTTAGCTCAAGTCTTTCTGCCTAAATCGAAACAAGGTTTCGAACGATTGAAAGGCAGTGATAAGAGTGGATATTGCGCAATGGCGTCTTTGACGAAGGAAAAGGAAAGCCTGAAGCAATAAATCCATCTCAGGTGCGAAGCCTGCCTACAGCAGGTAGGCAATCACCTCTTTCAATCAAATTTTGCATCCTTTTTAAAAAGGATGTGCCTGCCCGGCACCGAGGGTTAAAAATAACTATGTTAGTATTGTAATTAATAACAATAAAATGCAAAAAAAGTAACTTAAAAAAGGAGGAGAGCCCACAAGGATATATCTCTGCATCAATTACTGCTTCATACCTTCTAGCCTTTGCTTCATCTCCTCATCATCCATAAAAAAGGCTTCAATCATTTTCTCCTTCCAGTTTTCATCATAATCGCTCATATAATCCTTCGCCCATACAGGCATTTCATTACTATCTGCAAAGTCCATCATCTTAGAATCAAATTCGTTATCAATTCCAAAGGTTTGTTGGCTCTCTCCATAGAACATCTTGTAAGGTTCTGAAAAATCAAGTTTATTATTTGCCACTAATGTTTTATTAGCCCACGGACCTCCCCAGTTATCCATTTGAATAAATGTTCGATCAATATCGGCACTTTCCTTCTCTGGGAAAACAAACAGATTGTGGTGGATATAATTATTTTCAACCGGTCCGGAAATGTGCATACAAGGTGAGAACCAGCCACGACGTTCTGTTGGATAAGGACGTATGCCATCGTTAACACTCACATTATAACGCACAATGGTGTTTTTAGTCCCCACATTGGAGGGGGTATTAAGAGTGTTACCCTTATTACAGATTAACAAAAAACCACCGTAGTTATCGTGACTATAGTTGTACTGGATGGTGGTTCCAATGCAATTCCAATCAGAGTCAAATCCCTGTCCATCCCATTTAGCAGTATGGCCAGCGACTTCATTAAACTGAATAAGCGTATTATCGGCACTCCATGGCCAGATTCCGGCGGCGGCTTCGGCATGTGATAGGATATCAGGGCAGGCGCGCATGGTGTTGTATTCGATTAAAGCACCATCAGTACCGATTGGCACAATGCCATCTCCAGGGATGCCTTCTAATAAGTTGTTTCGAACAATCACATTGGTTGATGGATGCCAGTTATCACGACGCGTATAACCGCGTGCATTAATGCCGTTACGGGTACAATCTTTTAAATGGCAATTTTGGATAATGAGGCTATCAAATGTTGTGATGTACTTATCACCATGATTACGCCATAAAATTGCGGAACCACCACCTTTGCTCTTCACTAAACTACCATTCACATCATGGATAAATAGATTATCCAAAATAATGTGCTTAGTAACTCCGCAGTTTTCAGCTTCGACGATTACACCGCGACGCCCATTCTCGCGCTCTTCTCCTGTATTAGTAATTTCAAGGTCACGTACCTCTACATAAGCCATATTGTAGATATATACAGCAGCCGTATGCTGGCCTTCTGCATTTATAATTGGCTTTGTTTCGCCACCGTACTTTGAGATAATTATTGGATTTCCAGCTTCACCCAGTCCTTTAGGTTTTAATTGCCCATTGTAAGTTGTTCCACTTTTAAATAATACTTGTGTGCCGGCTGTTAATGTAAGTGAGTTGATTTTATCTAATGATGTGAATGCTTGATCGGGCGATGTGCCAGTGTTTGAATCGTTTCCGGTATTCGCATCAATATAGTAGGTTATTAATGCTTTCTCTTTTTGATGGCTAACATTACCCTTTGAGCAGCATCCTAGAAAAAACACTGTCACAATTGTCAGACTTGTGGATATAAAGTGAGTGATTCTCATATTACTTTTAATTAACAATGTGAGTAATAAAAAATGGCAGACCTCTCTGAGATCTGCCATTCAAACATTTCCTATTTATAGGTATTCAAGGACATTAATTAGTCAATTAATTCAATCTTAATGTTATCAATGGCATACGTACCATCTTTACTCCACATCTGTAATTGAATAATCGGTCTTTGCTGACCTTCTTGGATAGTTCCAAGAGTCCATCCCATAGTTCCGGCATCAGGATCATTATCCTGTGTTTCTGCTCCAGTTTGAGGGAACTCATATGAAACTGTTTTCCAACTACCAGTTCCTTCAATATTGACACCATAGGCATTACCATTCTTGGTATTCTCTTTTGTTGGCAATAAATAGTCATCAACATACTTACCCATAAATCCATCGCCTGTTTTATCAACCCCCATGTGAAGTGATATAGTTTGTGGAGCTTTCACATCAAATGAGATTCGATAACTTTCACCAACCAATAGTTCAACTTCAGGAAATACAAACTGTATACTTTGTTTACCTGCAGCGGTCTTTAAATCGATGTACTTCGTATTATCATCCTTTATTGTTGCTGATCCATTTGCATTTGGTCCATCTGTAAATTGAAAGCGAGGATTAAAGCCACCATATTGGTCTGCTGAAGTAAGCGCTCCTAATGTAAATCCTTCAAAATTCTCTTGAAATGGAAATCTAAACGCAATTAACGGATCACAATATCCTGTTGTGGTCACTTCTATCGACACACCGCAAACACTAACAGCAATCAAGCTGTATTCAGTTGCTTCAGTTGGTGCATTATCAGAATCAGAGAATGAAGTTCCAATCACTGCATCACTCAACACAACACCGTCTCTTTTAACTATATAATGCTGAGCAAAATCAACGGCATCCCATGTTAAGTCAACTTTTGCTTCATACGCTCCGTCAGTAGCAATAAAGTTAGTTGGTGTTGGTGGTGTTGCGGCCATACGACCAACTGTCATTACCGACGTTTCAGAACCACCATTGGCGTTTAATGAATAAACCATGTACTCGGTATCAACAGTCATTGCGTCTGTATCAACATAAAAGGTATCGGTTAATCCTGCGGCAAGTATCTCACCATTTTTGTACACATCATAAGCCGTTGTGCGAACTGTAGGCATCCAGTTAATTTCAACTTTGTCACAGAAGGCATCATAGGAAGCCACGATAGCAGACGGTGCCACGGGACCATCTGTACGAGCTTCTGGTGCAAGCGTTGCATCGGTTTCAAAATCTCCAATTGTATATTCTTCTTCACAACCTGCAAAACCAATGGTTATTGTCAGCAGGGCTAGAAATATATTTTTGCGTATCATATTCAAAAATTTTAAAAGTTCATATCCTACCAACCAGGGTTTTGTCCCAGGTTAGAATTAATAGTGGTCTCGTTATAAGGAATTGGATACAGATACATCTTCTCATCCCAAAGACGATCATCAACTAACTTTTTACTGTAGCTTAACGTTCCATCAGTATTGGTAATTTCAATACCATAGATATCTTCGGTTACAGCATTGGCATTACTTGTATCAAACAATCTCCAACGACGAACATCCCAAAAACGATGATCTTCGAAAGCCAATTCAACCTGACGCTCACGAATAATTGCAGCACGCAATTGTTCTTGTGATAAACCTGTTACAGCAGGTAAACCCACAGCTCCACGTTCACGTACCATGTTTAACGCCATGGTTGCGTCCATAGTAAAGCCAGCAGGGGCAGTAGTAGGACCGTAAGCCTCATTCAAAGCTTCGGCTAAATTCAAGTAAACTTCTGCTAAGCGAAAAATCACCCAGGCATGTTCCTTTGTATTTGAGTTACTACCTGCAATATTGATATCCTCACGTACATACTTCTTTAGGTAGTATCCTGTAGGTGTAGCATCTGCTAAGGGTAATCCATTTAATCCTCCGGTAAATGTTTCTACCGCTGTACTTTTCCATGTACTACCATTAACGATGATAGTTTGCATCAATCGTGGGTCACGATTATCGTAAGGATTAGCCGGATCAAATACCGAACTACCAGGTGCTGACCAAACGCCATTAGTTAAAACGACATCGAAACCATCCGTTGTTTGATAAGCATCTACCAGGTTCTGGCTTGGACAAGTGGCATTACCATTAGCACCTTCAAATCCCATTGGGAAATTAGCCTTTTCAAATAAGTTTGAATTCGTATTTCTCCTTTCGAAAATAAGCTCAGCACTCGCGCGGTTGTTAAATACACCTTGAGCCATGTCGCTACTATTATAGTATGCACCATCAAATGAATAGCCAAAACTAGCATTCGTTACAAAAGCGTTGGCAGCAGCCGCTGCAGCTTCCCATTTCGTAAGGTCATTCATGCTATTATGTAAGGGACTGGCAGCATATAATAAAGCTCTCGATTTTAAGGCATAAACAGCACCACGTGTTACTCGACCAGTTTCCTGAAAGAAATTGGCTCCAATCCATGTTACCGGAAGCTCATCACCAATGGCATCACATTCACTTACAATGTATGCAATTACATCTTCAAAACTTTCACGAGGTAGTGAATTAACCTCACTCACATCATTAATTACACCTTCCGGCATTGGAACGTTACCATAGCGCTTGGCTAATTCCATATAAAAGAAAGCTCTTAAGAATCGTGCTTCGTAAGGATACATTTCATAGCGCTCCATCTCGATGTCGAAATCCTCATTGTATTGATAATCCTCAAATGTGCGTCCTTCTATTTGATCAAGGAAAAAGTTAGCCGCACGAATACCACCATAGTATTTCGACCAATTGTTATCCAAAGCTTTAAAAGCTGTCCACTGACCATTGGTAAATTTCTGAACATCATGATTTTGTTTCACATATTCAGCTTCATCAGTAGCTGCTGAACGCATGGACTGATTTGGTTCATTATTACCAATACCATCATAGTCATAATCGGTTGGTAACTTGCTATAAATATCTCCTAAAAACTGTCGTGTACGGTTAAATGTACTAAAGATGGTTTCTGGATCATCGTAAAATGAATGTTCGGTGTAATCCAGAAAATCATCGCACCCTGACAAGAGTGTTACCAGAAAAATTGATAATATAAAATTTCTAATCATGTCTACCATTTTTAAAATTAAAATCCTACGCTTAAACCTACGTTATATGAGGTTAATGTTGGATAAACGGCTCCCACCTCTTCAGGATCCATAATCTCAATATTATCAACAGAGAATAAGTTCATGCCTCTGAAGAATACTTTTGCGCGCTTAAGTTTTACTTTTTCTACCAAGCTCTTTGGTAAATGATAATACACCTCTAGTGTACGTAACTTAAGGTAAGATGCGTCTCTCTGCCATACAGTACTGGCACGATAGTTATTGTCGTTTTTCTCAGGCGTTAAACGTGGCAATGTTGCAGTTGAGGCAGTTGCCGGTGTCCAGCGGTCATTTGAAAATTCAGAGATATTGTTGTTGTTAAACAATGGCCAGAAAATACTTGGCGTATTAAGCATCACAGACACATTGCTGGCACCCTGGAAAATGGCATTAAAACCTGCACCTTTATATTCAGCTCCAAGTGTTAATGCATAATTCACTTCAGGTAACCAGTTATTACCAATGGCAACCACATCAAAATCGTCAATTTTATTATCGCCATTTTGGTCAACGTATTTTACATCACCCGGACGTAATACTTGCGTAAAGGTATATTCAACACCATTATAGATATTATCAACGCCATTTACTTCTCCTTCATTAAAGAAACCTGCATCTTGCAGACCAAAAACCTGTCCAACCTGATGACCTGTGCGACGAAGGTAATCCCACTCACGGAATACTTCATTCTGCTCAATGATTTCGTTTTGCGCCATTGAGTACTGTGCACCAATGGTATAACTGAAATCACCAATATTATCATGCCATAAAGCACCTAATTCAAATCCTTTGTTTTCAACAATTCCGTCAGATACCATCGTTGCAGGTACACCAATCACATTGGATGTTGAATTTGCTTCTGATACTAAAATCTGGCTTCTCTCTTCATAGAATACATCTGCATTCAGGTGTAAGCCACCAAAGAAACGTCCGTCTAAACCAAAGTTAACCTGTGTACTCTTTTCTGGTAATACGTTTGGATTGGCACGACGGCTTTCTTTTAAACCACCTAACTGAGCGTTATTATCACCATACCAGTATTTACCACCACCTGCATATTTTTCGCGGTGTAAGTGTTGCTCATTTTGTTCAAGGCCAACTAAACCAGCCGATGCCCTTAACTTTAACAGATTAATAGCATCAACGCCACTCAAAAAGCTTTCCTCAGAAAGAACCCAACCTAAAGATAATGCAGGGTAGAACTGGAAACGATTTTCTTCTGACAAGATGTTATTACCGCTGTATGATGTCGTTAATCCGGCTAAATATTTTTTATTATAAGCATAATTAACCTGAGCAGCATAGTTTACGCGGTGGAAGGTTTTATTCTGACCAAAGGTTGTTTCGGTATCAACATGAAATAAACCTAAGGCATTTACTTTATGCTTACCCCATTGCTTGTCGTAGTTTAACTTAACGATACCGTTGGCATGACGAGCCTGACCTCCCACATCATCATTAAAAATTAAGGCTGTATTTTCACCACCACTTACCGAAGTAAAGTCATATAATTCATTATTTACCTCGTCAATTTTAGCTGTTTTGTATACATAGGCATAATTCTTGGTTTTTGAATCCCAATACGATACATTGTTATCAAAACCAACCGATGCCGAAAGCTTTAAACCTTCAGTTAAGGCACTTAAATCTTGCTCTACTGTTACATCACCATAAAAAGTACGTTCGTGTGAAATAGCATACCCTGTTCCATTCACATCAGCAATCATGTTATACGGGTATGTTGGTGAACCACCGTAAACACCATTACCGTACTGAACGGGATAAGCATTTGCAGGCGTACCATACAAGCGACCAAACAATTTTTCAGATGTGGCTTTACCCGGACGATTCGTTCCAGAAATACGACCTGCTAAGTTAATTTTTAACAAGGTACTTTTCGTCAACTCGATATCCAGGTTTGTTCGTAGGTTGGCACGACGGTAATTTAATTGTGTCGAATAGCTATTCTCATTTCTATCCTGCTCTAATATACCGTTACCATCCATGTAATTTAATGCCACAAAGTAACGTGTACGTCCTGAACCACCCTGGAATGTCGAATTGAAATCATGCACAAAACCAGTATTGGCCAGTACCTCGTCCATCCAGTTTACATTTGGATAATACTCAGGGTAAGTACCATTTTTGTATGCGTCCAATTGCTCCTGTGAGTATAAGTAATCACGACCATCCAAAGCCATCGCTTCATTCATTGCACTGGCATAGCCATAAGCATCGAGCATTTTAGGCATTCTAAAGGCTTTATTAGTGCTATACTCATACGAGAAATCCACCTTCATGCCTTCGTCAGTACCTCGTTTGGTTGTTACTAAAATGACACCATTGGCACCACGCTGACCATATATGGCTGTTGCGCCCGCATCTTTTAATACTGTTACACTCTCAATCTCGGCTACTGTAATGGTTGCCAGGTTACGTTCAAAACCATCAACCAACACTAGAGGTGCAGAGGTATTGTCTAAATTAGACTGACCACGAACAAACATACCAGCGCCCTGATTCCACCAATCGCCGCCATTTTGTTGGATGGTTAATCCTGGAATCTGGCCATATAAAGCATTGGTTGGGTTAATGGCGAAATATTTTGACAGATCTTCAGCTGTTGCCACACCGGTCGCAACAGTGGATTCATTTGCTGCCTGCGTCACACCATATCCTAAATTAACTAGTGTTGAATCCGACTTTTGTGCTGTTACTTGCCCAATAGTCAGTAAACTAGTGCAGGATACGAAAAGTGCTCTTATTATATTTTTTATATTCATATTCTAACTTTTTTCTATTTTACATTCATCCATTGGACTACCATCCAGGGTTTTGAATTAATCCATACCCTTTTTGTATTTCATTCAATGGGAAAGGCAATAAGTACCATTTTGCATCAAAGAAATTCCACCATAGGCGGCTGTTCACCTTAATTTCAGGATAAGTATAAGTAAAGGTACCGTCGGCATTCTTTTCAATCCATACATTATGCAAGTTTTGAGTAAAGGCACTCTCTAATTTATGACGGGTCATATCAAACCACCGTACTTGCTCATAACCAAACTCACAGGCACGTTCTGTCAAAATTTGCTGAACCAACTCATCTGGTCCCCATGCTTTTACATCTTCAATGTTTTTAAGACCAACACGGCTACGTACTTTATTGATATAGGTATAAGCTTCTCCCATATTACCTAATTTAGCCATGGCTTCGGCGTATGACAGATAAATCTCAGGTAAACGAATGTATGGAAAATGGTGATCTTTAACAGGGTAAGCACCAAATTCGAAACTTGGCATAAACTTACGAATCACCGTACTTCCTGAACCGTTTGAACGACGAGGACCTCTCACATGGTAAGCCCATCCGCCCTGGTTGTTTTTCCAGGTTTGCACCTGTGCACCAGCCCAGTCATCACCTAAACACTGCATGGTTTCATACAAGCGTGGGTCACGATTAAATTGACGTGCGGCTCCACTACCTTCACTTCCTAATGGGTCAACTGATTCATTCCAGCCTGACGCAGGGTCAGTAATTGGTGTACCATCGGCCATTGGGAACATACGCATGTACTCATCGGTACATGTAGCACCACCATAGTTTAAGTTAGAGTCATACATGCTACCACCCCAGCGTTTTGCACTTTCGTATCCATCTCTGATACTAATCAGTACTTCGGTGCTACGACGTGAAGGACTAATACTGAAATTGCCCTGGAAATAGTAGCCTCGACGGAATGCATCACGATAGCCCCATACATCATTTGTTTCAGGCATTTCCAGTGCATATCCTCCTTCAATCTCAATTTTATCAATCAATGCTTTAGCGGCATCGGCAGCTCTTTGCCAACGACTATCATCTTCATTTCCATACCACCACAATAACTCTTCTTCACGACTTGTACCTGCCATATACGGCTCCGGGCTATTAAATAACGGACTGGCCGCAAATAAAAGTAAACGTGTTTTTAAAGCCATCGCACCAGCTTGTGAAAAGCGACCTGATAAATTACTCATATCGGCTTCACTGAATTGCCATGGTAAGTTTGGAATGGCTTTATCCAGTATATCCACAATTGAATCAACGGTAGCTTCAACAGTCATACGCGGATTGGTAAAATCATCATCTGGTGAATAAACTTTACCAATCATAGGTACACCACCATAGTTACGGAATAACTCCGTCATATTGTAAGCAATGATAACTCGTGCTTCCGCCTTTAATTGCTCACGGTAACCTTCTGACATATCAGGTACCTTATGTACATGATCCAATAAGATATGACAGTTACGGATTGCTTTAAAGGTGGTAATTCCTTTATTTGGCACATCACCATATGGTAAAATACACATTGGTGCCAACCATGCATCAGGATGACTAGAGGTTACATGCGAGTTAGCAGAGTTTAATCCACCTGCATAATAAGTGGTCATGGCTGTACCCCATGATTTAAACGTATGTGACAAATCAGTAATGTCCTCTTGCAAATCCTGCCCGATAGCATGGCTTCGGCCATTCTTCAAAATACCTGATCGTAATGAACGATAAGAGCTAAATAACACACGCTCTGCGTATTCAGTTGACGAGAAAATCGTATCAATCGTCACATCCTGTCCATCTGGTTTTTCCAGTGCTCCCGGACCTATATCTTCACATGATGTTGCGAAGAATCCGATGACCATCGCCAACAAAGCGAATTTAAAATATTTTATATGTTTCATCGTCTCTGTTCTTTTAGAAGTTAAACTTAACACCCATGTTATACATCTTCACCATTGGGTAAAGTCCATTAGAACCTGGATTTGATTCAGGATCGTAAATATCAAAATCACTAAATGTTAACAAGTTAAACCCATTGGCATAAACTCGAACATTACGTAATCCTATACGCTCTAAAGCACTAGCTTTAATCGTGTAACCTAACTCTACACTCTTTAATCGAATAAAAGAGGCATCCTGGTAGTACAAGTCAGACACCTGATAGTTATTGTCCTTACTAGCCAATGATAAACGAGGATACTCGATGTGTGCTCCAGCATCTGCTTTTTCCTGTGTCCAGCGTCCGTCATACAAATGATCATATAAAGCACGGTTCTGGCCCGAGAATGGCTGACGTAACACATTAGGTAGTAAACGATAGGTATTAGCTACACCTGACCAGGTCATCGAGAAGTCAAAATTCTTCCAGTTGAAACCCGTATTTAAACCAAAATTATATTCTGGCACATTTGGTGAATAACCAATGGCCTTCTGATCCAGGTCATCAATTTTTCCATCATTATTTAAATCTTTGTACTTCACATCACCTGGAAAACGGTAACCTTGATTTGCATAATTTGGATCTAAATCGGTATTCACTTCGTCGGTAAAGAAGCCATCACTGATATAAGCAAAAGGTTGCCCCTCTGGCTTACCTGTTCTTTCTAGATAGGCATGTGGTTGTGGAACCTCATCCATATATACTATTTTATTACGAGCAAATGACAAGTTGGCGTTAATGTAATACTTAAAACCACCTGCATTGTCGTCCCAGCCTAACTCAACTTCGTAACCTTTGTTTTCACGTTCTTTAAGGTTAACTGCAGGTAGTACAGCTGCCACATAGTTTGGTACAGTTTGACGCGTCACTAACATATCCTCTCTGTACTCGTGGAATAAATCAACACTTGCACTCAAACGGGCATCCAAGAATTTAGCATCGATACCAATGTTCTTTTGAGTAATGGTTTCCCAGGTAACGTTCGGGTTACCAATACGTAGTTCCAGTGCTCCTTGTTGAATATTGTCTGATTCGTATCCGAAACTATAACCAGCAGCATCGTAATTCCATGCATCGGGTTGGTACAAGAAACGGCCACCACCAATTCGGTCGTTACCAACTAAACCGTAAGAACCTCTAAGCTTCAGGTAATCAATAAAACCAACGTTATCCATAAATGATTCTTCAGTAATGATGTAACCCAATGAAACGGCTGGGAAATAATCAAAACGCTTGCCTTCAGGGAAGTTTTCGGAACCATTATATCCCAGGTTGAAGTCAACCATGTATTTTGTCATATAGTTGTAAGTCATTCTCGCAACCATACCCAATGTTCTGTTAGGTATATCTGTAAATTGAGATGGATAGTACACCGTACGTTGGTTATAAAGTAATAAACCACTCACATCGTGATAACCAAACTTACGGTTGTAGTTTAAACCACCTTCAACATACCAGTTACGTGCTTTTGTTGGATCTGGCTCGTTATAACCCAAACTTCCTTCGTCATTAATCTTTCTGAATACGATATTGTCCGGATTCATTGGATCTTTGATGGCTTCGTAGCGATCAGGTGATGAACTACGTGTTTTAGCATGTGTATAGGTTGTATTATACGAACCTTTTAATCGCAACTTCAAACCACGCGTTACAAAATCTAGCTTTTGAATCAGATCCAAGTCCATATTCAATACAGCTCTGGTCACGTTTTGATTACCCCGACCATAAAATGCATTTAATGGATCCTTCATTTCAATGGATACGTTATCGGCCGAAGTAGTTACCCACTTTCCATCAACAATACCTGAACCTGACATTGGCTGTGCCCAACTGGCATCTTTCCAGATTCCGGTTTCAGCATCTTTAGCTCTTGGCTGATTACGTACTTCTGTACGACCACCCAGGCTTACCTTAAGCAAGGTTGATTTTGTTACATCAATATCAAGGTTAGTTCTGTAGTTATATCTATCGAAAGTAAAGTTTTCATCAAATCGTGGGTCAAGATTCTTTAACATACCATCTTGCGTTAAATATCCTAAAGCCACAAAGTAGCGGACTTTGTCTGTACCTCCGCGCATTGTGAAGTTTGTTTTACTCTGGAAAGCCTTGTCTCTAAACAGATAATCATTCCAATCCGTATCAGGATATAACAAGTTACCACCATTGGCAAATGCCTCAAGTGCTTCAGGGCCAAACGTAAAGTTTTCTTCAGGTGTTCCGTCATTAGCTGCACGCTCATTGTGTGCCATGGCGTAAGTATAAGAATTCGATTTTTCAGCCAACATAGTAGGCTGTTGAAATCCAATAGAAGATGAAACAGAAATCTTCGCACGACCTTTTTCTCCGCGCTTGGTAGTCACAATCAAAACACCGTTACCACCACGAATACCATAAACTGCAGTTGCAGAAGCATCCTTCAAAACCGAAATACTTTCAATTTCCTCAGGGTCAATTTGTGAGAATGGACGTTCAACACCATCCACAATAGTTAGGATATTTCTGTTACCACGAATAGCTAGAGCTGCCTCATCAGCTCCTGGCTGCCCTGTATTCTGTACGGCAGAAATACCTGAAATCTTACCTGCCAGCGCATTGGTTACGTTAGCAGTTGGCGACTTCAGCAACTCTTCACTATTAATAGTTGACACAGAACCGGTCACTGTTACTTTCTTTTTCTCACCAAAACCGATAACAACCACTTCGTCAAGTCCGATATCTTCACTGACTAATTGGATGTTAATTGTCGTTTCTTCGCCAACCTTAATGGTTTGTGAGGTAAAACCAATGAAACTGATACTTATTGTTCCGCCAGTTTCAACACTCAGATTGTACACACCATTAAAGTCGGTAATCGTACCTGTTGTGGTACCTTCGATTACAACCGTGGCCCCTACAATGGGATCACCCTTATCATCCGTCACAACACCTGTTCTATTTTGTTGTGCGGAGGCGCTTATAGCCACTGACAACAAGGTGCAGACAAAAATGAATGTTCTAAAGAATCTTTTCATACACTTTGAATTAATATTACTATTTACTCTCACTTCTTTATTTTAGTTATCTATATTTTCAAATAACAGCTCAAAACTACCTTTAGTATACTATATCTATTAACACATTTTTACATTTACATTGACAGTATTTTGGTGTTGCTCATTATTTGTTAATAATTGTCATTTTTGCGACAACAATGATACTTCAATGCTAATTTTCAAGCCCTTACAAAGGGCTGCAAATACTATTCACTGTCTGTTTTGTGCATAATTTATGCTTGTTTAATTCTACTGTAGCAATATTCAACATTGAAATATTAACAGTTCTTTACATTTCAAATGTAGATGCATTCCACCTTAAGAAATGACCACCTATTATCCAAAACTGACCAGATATTGATATTCTAGTAATAGCCCACATAAAACAATAAACATAAAGAGCTTTAACCCGGATTATGTATTAGAATGTCGTCATGAACATTGAAAGTGCAATAAAACAAGGTTTTATCGAAACGAGACATAGCACCGTTCTGATGAGTTGAGATGAAACAACGAAGTGACTTGTTTTGAAGCAATTTCAATGTGTAATAGATTTTCTAATGCATATTGCGGGTTTAACCCAGAATTTATTCAAATACACAAATCTGCATCATTACTGCGCTTCACTTATAATGTCTATTTGATAATGTAGTGGTACTAACTCCTGAAATAATCGGTATGGCTTATCCTATTTAATAGAATTACCATAAAGGCAACTTTTAAAACAGGATTGATACCGATTTAATATCGAAATGAGCCTTTGGTTGGCATACTCCCAAAGGCTTTATCGTTTATTATCGGCATCAACAATTGCAACTTTAAAGGCTCAATTAAGGTTCACTTTGAAGTGCAATTTGTATGATATACCTATTGGGAAAGGAATAATACCGATAACGAATCAAAACGATTGATAAAAAATCAATCTGTGATTCTGTTTCGGCATTAACCCATGTAATAAGCAAAATGCTTTATCAATCATTTTGTTATTCATTTGGTATAATTATAACGTGAATGGATATAGTAAATTGTATTAGTAATAAACCCCTATCGTATCATTAAAATCACCAAACTCTCAGATGTAAACATAATAAAGCCACTTAGGATTTATCACACTCAAAATCATACCACGTGTTACACTTCTGACTACTAGAATCAGAAAACAAACCAGTAAATCATTAAAATACTGAACAAAGCATAAAATAACGTTTGTGTGCTTTTAGCTACTAATCAAGGTAATAAGTCAATTTATCAATTAGTAATAACTGTTCATGTAATCCTTTATAGAACTGACATTTATCATTATCCATTACTATTACGCACTGTAATTTAGTTATCGTATTAATTAAAACTTAAAACTAGATTATGAACATTTTAAATTTATGGTTGTATGACAACCAACTAACCGAAGACCCTAACGACTTTTTTGGTATGGTAAAAAGCAATGGTAAAGTTGGAAACCGGGAAGTGGCGAAACTTATTGTTGATGATGGTTCTGAACACAAGGAAGAAACCATCTACAATCTACTGACCATTGGTGATAAAATGAAAGCCAAACTAATGGCTCAGGGCTATTCCATCAACACACCACTTTGTTATGGACGATTAGGTGTGAGTGGCGTATTTGAAGGGAGCTCGGCTAAGTTTGATACCACGAAGCATAAAGTAGCTGCCACGTTTACCCAGGGAAGCGAACTAAGAAATGCTTTAAACGAATTAAATGTTGATGTATTAGGCATAGCTCCTACTGGCCCTGTCATTGGTCAAGTCACCGATAGTTTAAGCGGTCATAAAGACTCCATCATCACAGCCAACAATGTCATTACTTTAAATGGTAACCGAATACGGGTAGAAGGTGATCATGAAGATATAGGCTTGTGGTTTGTGAATGTAACTGATAGCACCAGAACTAAAGTGACTCAACTGGTGAAGAATGATCCAAAACAAGTCATCGCAATGGTACCTGCCTTGACTGCAGGCGAATACGAACTGGAGATTATTACTCAGTTTGCCGGAGGTAGAAAGCTTTTAAAAGAACCCAGGCAATCAACTTTCGAACATGTATTGACAGTTGAATAAAATTTACCTCACGATATTACATCAATAGACCGCCCGGTACATCGATGATGTACCGGGCGGTATGTTATCAGTGTACCGAGGGGTAGAGTCTTACTATTCCTTTATCTCAATCGCCCCCATATCAGGTAAACCATTAATTTTATTGCCTAATATATCGCTCGTTACTTTTAAACCAATGTACAAACCCTTATCATCACCTGGAATATTGGGGATTGGAATACCCTTGTCTTTAATCAGACTGATATTCTGAGGTATATAGTCTTCTACAGTACTTCCGCCAACTTTCGCAAACTGAGCATCTCCTATGACTGGTGCCTCATCCTGAATCAGCACTTCTTTCGGCCAGTTATTGGCATTCAAAAAGAGGTTATTCTTAAACACTATGTTTTTAACAAGTGATTCACCGGCTACTTCGGGTTTATACTGATCGCCCAGCACAAGCTTGCTGCTTCCCTCAATGTAAAAGATATTATTAGCCAATAGTGCTCCCGCAGCTGCTCTATCCACAGCTATCTTTGCTTCAATATCACTTTTTACATAAATCGTATTGTTATAGAAATAACTATTGAAGGGTCCATTTCTTTTTCTTCCTTTTCCGTTAAACCCACTTAACCAAAAGATTTTACCTTCCTGAAAAGCACCATTGACTTTTTTAACCCGGTGACCATCGTTGATACTGATGTTATATCGATAAGCACAATTGTAGTTATTGCCAAGTATCTCACAAAATCCACCGGCATTGCCTTCACTCACATTATATTGCACAATCACATTATCACAATTGAAGTCAATATGACAACCAGCAGAATCGGCCGGTCCGTTGGCAAAACGAAATTCATTATGCTCAATCAATACCGTGGAACAGCCCCAGGTCCATAAGCCACTGCCACGTCCCCATTTTCGGGTATCGGTAGTACTGCCCGAATAGGTAACAGTATTTCCCTTTACATGTCCATTTAGTATACCACTCATTTGCATACCTGGTCCTCCAGTGTGCGTAACTGTATTGTCGTACAGCTTTAAATCCTGTATACTGTGTTTACTTCCGGTAGCTTTTATACCTGTATGGCCAACATTTTCCACATGGCAATTGCTTACCTTCATATTCTTCAGAACAGCTCCCTTGGTGCGATTAATCAAACGAATTCCCCACCCATAGGCTTGTGTTCCATTGGCCGAGTTAGTTTCTTTTTTACTGCGCACCACGTCTTTATCAGCATAGAATACATCTTTTATATGTAAGTCGGACAAACTAATATTTTCATAATCTGCTACTTTATCGCAGGTAATCAGTACACCGCAACGCATATCGTTCTTACTACCTGTCGCACCAGGCATACCACCTGCATCAGCCGTAATTTCCAAATGACTGACTTGAATATGACTGCAGTTCAGTAACAATATTCCATTACGATGCCCTTGTGCATTAATGGCTGGCAAGGTGTTCTTATCTGTTTTAATAAGGGAGAAATTCGAAATGATAATTGGTTTACGTTTAGTTCCAATGACATTCTTTAGTTCAAGCGTACCACTAAAAGATTGCCCATTAGCCAATAATATTTTATCACCCGATTGGAGCCTTAAAGTATTGGCATGTTTCAAGCTTTTAAAGGCTGCTTTTGCAGATAATCCAGTATTGGTATCATTGCCGTTAATGGCATCGATGTAATAGGTCGTTGCCCAAAGTGGCAGGCTTAGAAATAAAGCTGTTATGAGAATTGTTAGTTTTTTAGTCATTTGATATTTTTATAGTTTGAACTACTTTTAAAATCATTACCATTTCTTAAACACCTCATCCCGGCCTTTCCGCTTTGGCGGAATAAATCCTCCTCGAGGAGAAGGAGAACGCATCCACGGCGATACAAAGCCACTTTTTTAATGCTCCAACGTCCCATGTTGAGTACTTCCTCTCCTTACAGGAGAGGAGTGAGGTGAGGTATTATTTTACCAGTACACACATTATTTCTATACATACAATTTCCTATGAGTTTTTAATTCTTTAAAATAGTGTGTTTGAAAATTTTCTCCCCCTCTCCCTTCGGGTTTCTCCCCAGGGGGAGAATTATATACGGGTCAAATTCTTCCCTTGGGGGAAGTGCCGTCAGGCGATGGGGGAATTGCATAATGTTTGTAATAAACCTACACTACTTCCCAATCTATTTCTTTGATTTCCACTTTTCTTTATCCACACCATACACGCTCCAGGGAGAGATATACTCCTGGATGGTTTCAGTATCTTGCTTAGGTAGTCTGGCTGCCAGTTCCTCTTTTTTACTTTGATATTGGCTATCATTGGCCAGGTTATGCCACTCATTGGCATCTGACTGGTGGTTATATAACTCCTCGGTACCATCGAAGTATCGGATGTATCGCCATTCGCCTGTTCTTACCGCATAGTTACCTCTTCCCCATGAAGTAATTGTTGGTTTACTCAATTCCGTATCTGTATTTTCTAAAACAGGTACTAAACTTTCACCATCAACATATGCGGGAACTTCGATACCTGATAGGTCTGCAAGGGTGCGATAGATATTGATTAATGAAACAGCTGGTTTATAGATCTGAGCTCCCTGATGTGTTTTATTTCGGCCATCATAAATAATAAAAGGGACACGAGTGGCTTCTTCCCACAGGGTAAACTTCTTAAAGCTCATTTTCTCACCCAAATGAAAACCATGGTCGGACCACAGGACCACCACGGTGTTATCGGCATACGGACTTGCTTCCAAAGCATCCAGCACACGCCCAACATTGTAATCGGTCCAGGAAATACAGGCTAAGTAAGCACGTCGTACATCTTCCCAGGCTTTATCTTTTTTAAAACGTTTGTCGTCACCTGCTCGTCGGAAGCTATTGCCTTCGGTAGGTATATCCTTCAAATCATCAGCCAATATAGCTGGCGCCTCAATATCATCAGGCAAAGCATTAAAGAAGCGTTCGGGACAATCGAACGGCAGGTGTGGCTTTACCAAACCAACGGCCAGAAAGAATGGTTTCTTGTGTTCTTCTTTTAGTACTTCAATGCCATAGCTGGCCACCTGGTGATCCACATGTTCTTCATCGGCATTCACCGTAGGGCGAAATGAATTCTTTTTGCTATTACCAACCTGATAGCCGGCACCTTCCCTAAATTGTTTTCTGGAGTTCTGCAATTCAAAAAAATCGCTCCACTCACGCTCATCCCCCTTGTTTCCATGGTGTATTTTACCCGCTCCATACGTATTATAGCCATTCTCCTTTAACAAGCGAGGTAAGGTGGTGTAGCGCTCCATCAACTGCTCATGAATGGCATGTTCATAAAAAGGGTACAAGCCAGAATTAAATGGCTCAACACCATATAATAAAGCGTTACGACTAGGTGAACAACCTGGCGCAGAACAATGGGCATTGATAAAGTTCACGCCTTTAGCGGCCAGCTTATCCATATTAGGTGTCATGGCCTGTGGATGGCCTCCCAGAAAGCCGGTCCAGTCATTCATATCATCAATGGCGATGAATAGGATATTAGGAGTCTCTGCCTTGGCTTTTTCTTTATTTGATGCCGTCATACATGCTGATGAGCTTATTAGCAGTATGAGTGATATGGTTTTTAGTAGTTTCATATTATAATTGAATCATTGTTAAAGTTAACACCTCATCCCGACCTTCTCCTCAAGGAGAAGGAGAGCACATCTCGTATGTCGTAACTTTTTACCTTAGTATGGGAATTAAGCCTCCCTTTCAGGGGAGGTTTGGAGGGGTGTTAAAGATGATTATTCTTTAGGTGTAATTTTTATTTCAATATCGTTCCTTTCTCTAATAATGGTTCACCAAAGGCCTCCATTTGTTTGTATAATTCTTTCATCAGGCGTTCACCAATGGTTTTATATTCTGGATTGTTGTAATAGTTTACTATTTCATCCGGATCTTCTTTTAAATCAAATAACCAAGGTTTGTCTGATGGTGATAGCACCAATTTATATCGATTATCAACCGCGGCCACCCAACGGCTTGCAGCATTGGTGATGTAAACGATGCGATCATCTGCATACACTTTGTCTTTACCTGTAAAATCCTTTGATAAATCCTCGCCATGGAATGTCTGTTTGCTATGGTCAACATCCATCAATCCAAGAATAGTTGGCGTAAAATCGGCCATGGTGTAAGCTTTCTGAATGCGTTTACCGGCTTTTACCTTTCCAGGATACTTCAATAAGAAGGCCACTCTTGCCGACATTTCATAAGGCAAACCTTTGTTATGCTTCCCGTGCTCTCCCATCAGATCACCATGGTCGGATGTAAATACCACAATGGTATTCTCTTCCAGCCCTTCGTCTTTCAAAAACTGAAGGATACGCCCCACATTATCGTCTATGCATTTGGTCATGCCAAAGTAGTCGGCCATCTGTGTTTGTTTAAGAGTCAGCGCCCTGTTCTTTTTACCCTTAAGACTTAACCACTTAGGTGAAGTTTCAGGGTTTGGATGCATGGTTCTAGGATCTTCAAAGTTCATATGGTCAAACATGGTATCATAGGGTGCTCTCACATGATTTGGTCCGTGTGGGTCAGGAATAGAAAGCATCAATGCAAATGGCTGTTCTTTATCTCTTTTGATAATTTCCAGGGTACGGTCAACAATAAAATCAGTGGTAAAAGATTCGTCATCAACCTCATTGACATTAAACACCGCCATGCCATTTTTACCAATTTTCTGGTCAACTCTTAAACCTTTCTCGTCTTCGACTAATACTTTCCAGTGACCACGGTTAATCATGTAACGGTTATCACTAAAACCAAACTGCCTTTCAGGTGCAAAACCAGGTTTGGCATCACCATCCAGGTGCCACTTGCCAACATAAGATGTGGCATACCCATTGTCCTTGAGAACCTGTGCGAAAGTTACCAGCTCATCTTTCAGTGGTAAATCATTTTTGTGTGAACCGGTAGCTATTGGGTATAATCCGCTTATCATTGAAGCACGTGATGGCGTACAAACAGGTGATGAAGCGTACCAATTTTCACAAAGAACCCCTTCCTCAGCGATTTTATCTAAATGCGGTGTTTCTACAATGGTATTCTTGCCCCACATAAAGGCTTGCTCATCACTCATGGTCGCCCGATAACACCCTAAGGTACGTAGGTTATGCTCATCGGTATGGATAATGATAAGGTTGGGTTTTTGTTCTTTTTTTGCGTGTACCTGACATGCGCAAGCCATCATAAAGGCCGACAATATAAATAGTTTCTTCATACTCATATCTTAATGAAAGTTCGAAAATAAAGCTATCTAACTTAGCTTGTGAACACATATCTGACTTAAAATAACAGATTTTTATTCTTCTTAATAATTTTAGGATCTTGAAACGATGTTAAGACTAAACAAAAAAAAGGATGTCATCTTATTTTCTCAATGTAAATAAAGATGACATCCTAAAAATACTATTGTCAAGCAATATTGTCCGACATAAATTGACATTACTTGTAAAAAGTTACCTCATGCAAGTATTTTATTTGCTCTTTTATTGACTGCTTGATTGGCAGAACCCAATCGTCACGCCAGAATTCAGGCCTATAATTGACATGTTGAATCAGCAAGCGACGAGACTTTTTACTGTTCAGGCCAGCAGGTTTAAAATCAGCAGGCCGTTTTTCAAAGTACGATTGCATAAACAATTCACGTGAATATTGAATGATATCACTGTTCACATTGAGGGACACATTTTGCACAACAGCCCTTAGCTGAGATTGTCCGTTAATCATATGATAAAAGGCCTCATTGTGTTCTTTCATAACCGAGAAATCACTGATTTCTTTTCCTGGCATTAAATACATCTGAGGCATTTCGTAGATTTTACTCTGTTCACTTAGTTTCCATTTAACATGCATAAGAGCATAACTTGAAGCATCAATCAGCATTGTGCCTTCATGTAGTGCCTTGGTAACACCTAGCTTTGGAGAAAAGTTGATGCGAAAAACCTGTTTCCCAATATAATCAGAGATTCCTTCATTAACGAACTGGTAATACTTGCTGGCATCACTCCCCAGAAAAGATACATTCAAATGTAAAGGATCCATAACAGGCACCGGATCATCAATGATGGTTAATGGTTCATAAAGAACTTGCATCCTGTAATCTTCCGTTCGGTAGTCGCGTCCTTGCAAGGGCATGCTTCTATGAGCATCAACAGAGGTTCGGTAGGGCTCTCTTTTTTGAATAAAAGAGAAGTCTCGTAACTGGTATAAGTGATTGCTCTTTGCAATACTTTCGCGATAAACGCCTCGCGCAAAAATGGCCTTTTTTGATGAATTACTAATCAAGCGTCGTCGCATCTGCTTCAAAATCTTCTCAGCGTTCTCCTGATTGGCTTTTGGCGTTAAGTTAATTAACACGTATGCCTTTTCCTGATTAATTTCATCTGTCATCTGAACTTTACTAGCCAGGCCGGCAACATTCAGTTCAAGTGTATCGCCTGGCATTAACACATCCTTTTGAAATACAAATGAACCATCGGCGTTGGCAATGGTACTCCACTCTTTTCCTCTGATACATATAGTTGCATAGGAAGCTGGTTTGCCATTAGCAAATAAAGCTTGTTTCAGTTGCCATTCAGTGTTTAGGGATATCTCTGGTGATTCGGCATAATCCTGTTCAAATAACCTTTCTTTTTCGGGCGTTTCTTTAGATGATGGGATATCGGTATTTGCCGCCATCACCTTCATCGTTTGCCTATAAGTGCCCGGCAAGCCACTATCAGACATACCTTCAATATGAATTCGCATGTCTTGAGCCACATCTGAATTGTAAAATGATACCTTAGCCTTACCAAGGCTATCAGTTATGATGGATGGATTCCAATATAAAGTTGTTCGTTTATCCTCCAGTATATCCACATCGTTATCAACATCGTATTGAGGCGAATAAAACTCTCGCTTTCGCACATAGCCATACAACTGAAAATTAGCTATGCCTTTATTATTACCACGCGCATATATGCCTGAACCATCCTTGGTGTAAATGGATAATATGGCTTCTGAACCTGTCATTTCCTCCATAGCCATTACTTCGTCACCCATTAAATCGCGCATGGGTGAATCCTTTGGCGACAAAATAAGTTCGAGTGATTTGACCGACTTGGGATCCATATTGATGAAATCATCCACGGTATAGGGTTCGCGCATAAAGTACAATATGCCATAAGCATCCGATACGCCAACAAACTCTCCATCGACATACAGATACATTCGATGTGGCCCTCGGTCTTTCATTCGAAACTCAACCACCTTGCCAGATGTATTCATATCAAAGTCATCTTCCTCATCTATATCAACAGAGTCAGCATATAAGGTTGAATTAAATAAATCTATCTCTCTAAAGGCTGTAAAATTCTGACGGTCCATCACCTGCAGGCCTGGAATAGCATCGAACAATAAACTTGTGAGGCCATAATACCAGGGCGTATTCTTGATTAAATCTTCAATCTGACGCTGACCAACCACCTGATTGGCTGCACCATATTCCTCAGTCATCTCCTGCTGTGAAGTCTTTTTCACTTTTGCTTTCACATCGATATCACCCAGCATCACATCAGTGGTATCCCGAAAAAATCCTTCCTCCATAACACGCTTAATGCTTTCTTTCATGCCCCCTTTTGAAGCGTGAACGTCTCCCTCACTTAAGTCTGCACTCGTAAATTGAATGGCTGAAGCTATCTGTTGTGCCTGCATTCTTTCACGAGCACTAAAATCACTTGGTTCGAAGCGCAGGTTAGAGCTTAACTCAATATTAAAATCAGCCTTCTGATTAAGCCTGTTTTTGGTTTGAACCACTACTTTTGTTGTGTCATAGAAATCACGAATGGGAAAGGTAAAACGTCCCTCATCATCCGTTTCAGCCCAATAGGCATCATTATCATGACCAAACATGAGCATTGAAATATCGATACCTTTAGGTACCGTTTTATTACTTGATCGACGACGTACCACCCCATCAATAAAAATGCCCTGCTCCATTAAGTAAGCTGGTGTAGCCAATGAATCCAGAAGCATTTCCTCCCAGGTAAAACGGCGCCAGCCATTAATCATCATTAACATATCCAAACAGGCATGCGAATAAGCATTATTCATTAATAACATGTCGATATCATCGATTTTACCTTTTAGGTTTGATTGCAAATACAGGAAGTTCACAATATTGGCTGCACCGTAATGCTCTTCTGGCAACTGAGTTCCATCGGTAATGGCCATAGAGAAATGACCTTGCACAGGCTGACCCAGCTTATCCTTTACTTTCAACTTTAGCTTTACTTTTTCGCGCTTGCCAATCAGTGAATCTAAACCATTCACTTCAATGGATAGTTGATCATTCTGATTGATGTAAATTAAACGCTCACACTGTGGTACATAATCGGCATCAAATAAGGTGAATTGCACAATCCCGGTAGCAAACTGTTTTTTAGCAACCTTAAAAACAATAGCACCATCTCTGAACTGAGCATCGTAAACCCCTTTAATAATGCCATCCTGTTGTGAGAGCAAGCTGACCTGTGCATTAGCAGGAAGCGAGCTGTGTACATTCATAAAGACATAAAGTGAATCTCTTCCCCACTCATTGGCTATCCCTAATCGATAGCCCGTTTGTTTTACCTCTGGTAATGAGTAATCATATTGGGCTTCCTCAAATCCATCGATAATAGCTCTGTATTTTTTCCCGTATTCAGGCTTAATAAAGAAAAAACCTTGTCCTTTATATATGGGATTCAACGCAGCAACGGTATCATTATTATTATCCACCACAACACCATAGTATGACATACCTTCACCAGCCTGATTATGCCCTACATAGCCAACCTTAGTATAAAGCCCATCAACTAAATCACCGCCTTCAGGAAAGAAATTCAAGTTTAGTTGTTCTGTTTGCTTTGGGGAAATAATGGCTTTTGAATGTGAATCATTATTAAGTAGAGATTGACTATCTGTTGCTCGCTTTATATCATCATCAACAGGTAAACCCGATTCATCGGATGACACGATTTTTATTTCCTGACTAAAGTAAAAATTAGCCCCTTGATTCCGCATCCAGTTCGTATAAGCCACCACCAGGTAATGGCCTGTCTTTAAAGTGTTTTTCAGCTTCAAATAACCATCACTATGACCTTGGTTGAGTTTGAACATGCTCTTTGTTACAATGGCTCCTGATGGATTAATGAGTTCTACATAAAGTACACGTTCCATTGTTTCCGGCAGGTGATTCTGCGCTGTCATCAGATAGGATTGAAACCACATTTCATCACCGGCAAAGTATAAAGGGCGATCGAAATGTAAAAATAACTTCTCGGAATAGAGTAACTGGCTGTTTGCCCTAAACTTCTTTAGAACATTATCTGGAAATGAATACTTGGTTCCTGTAAAGGAATATAAACCCACAATAAGTAAAAGAGACCAATATATTTTTTTCATTTGATGCGCTGAATTAAATGCCTTTCTAACACAAGTATGCCACAATAATCACCTTGGGTATTAAAAACTTTGCAGTTTTAAAGTATACTTATCTCATTATTAAATCAGGGGTGAACTGTGAGCTCGTTGCTAAATGTAGTTAATCTTTTAGTGACCCTAGAAATTAGATTATAAAAAAAGGATGTCATCATTTACATCATGTAAAAAAAGATGACATCCTTATAAATTATTACAGCTTAACAATCTTACTTCAACTCTAACTTCTGCGTATTGGAATAGTTTTCACCGCGAATGGCTTTAAAAGCTTCCAACATTTCAGCTAGCTTCTCCGGATTACTATCAGCCATATTATTCTGCTGGCCAATATCCTCCTTCAAATTATATAACTGAAAAGCTTTATCGTTACCTAATTCAATGTTCACATGCTTATTCAATCGCGCTCCTTTGTATGGCGGAATCATCAACCAGTCACCTTTACGAAGAGCAGTACGGGTAGTCGCTTCGATAACTAATGACTCACGTCCTTCGGTAGTTTTACCCATCAATGCATCCATTAGCTCTTCACTATCAGTTGTTGCTTCTTGTGTACCCACTAACTTAGCCAATGAAGCCAATAAATCCATTTGACACACCAATGCATCAGAAACACCTGGTTGAATAGTACCTTTCCAGTATGTAATAAATGGAACACGTGTACCTGCTTCAAATAAGCTGTACTTACCACCGCGTAAAGGACCAGCAGGTGTATGCGTTCCTAATTTTTCAACGGCATCGTCGTAATATCCATCGTTTAACACAGGGCCGTTATCACTTGAGAACACGATTAAGGTATTTTCAAGAATACCTTCTTCTTCTAATGTTTTCATGAACTCACCAATACACCAGTCGGCTTCCAAAATCACATCACCACGTGGTCCCATGCCTGATTTTCCTTCAAATCGCGGGTGTGGTGTGCGTGGCACGTGTGGCTGTTGCATGGCATAATACAAGAAGAATGGTGCGTCCTTATGTGCTTTCACATAATCTTGCGCTTTAGCCAGGAAATGATCGGCCATATCAATATCGCTCCACTTGGCCGCTTCGCCACCTTTCATAAAACCAATACGTGGCACACCATTCACGATCGTTGAGTTGTGACCATGATGCCACATCATCTCACATAGTTCCGGATTATCTTTACCCGATGTTTGACCTTCGAAATTGTTTTTGTAATCGATTTCAATCGGGTCATTGGGATCCAAACCTTCCACCATGCCATTTTCAAGGTAAACAGTTGGCACTCGATCCTGCGTTGCCGCCATGTAGTAGGCATAATCAAAACCAACCTCATTTGGCCCTGGTGATACTGCTTCATTCCAGTTGACATGGCCAGAACCTAATCCAAGGTGCCATTTACCCACTAAAGCTGTTTGATAACCTTGTGAACGTAACATTTTTGGCAAAGTCACCTGCGCTGTATCGATAATCAAAGGCGCTGTTCCTGGTAGGATTTTAGCACTCTTATTTTTCCATGGATAAACACCAGTCAATAAAGCATAGCGACTAGGTGTACAAGTAGCTGACGAAGCATATCCATTGGTAAATTTCACACCGCCATTGGCCAAAGCATCCATATTAGGTGTTTGTAATTCAGTGGCTCCATAAGAACTTAAATCGCCATAACCCAAATCATCGAGGTAGATTACTACCACGTTCGGTTTTTGGCCTTCCTGTTTTGTTTCTTTTTTTGCTGTCTGGCAAGATGCTAGTAACATTGCACCGGCCATTAGCAAGCAAGTCATTTTTGTTTTAATCATTTCTGTCAAGTTATAATTATCTCATTAATTAACTCTATTTAAAGTATTGGCGCTTCGCCCAAACCCGACTTTCTTTTTTCCATGATGAAAAAAGAAAGCAAAAAAATCTTTGGCTGTGCCTGCTTTCTCTCATAAAAATACGCTTATTTGACTGGAATCATTTAAACTCGCTTTGCTCAAACAAAAATGATTCTTAACCGTCATTCTAAGCTAGTTTTATGGCTCACCAGCCAAGGCCCTTAGTTCCTATTAAACATGTAACATCAATTTATCAACAAAAACCATAACAAGCTATTTTTTCTTTTTATATGGGTTAGGACGTTTGGTCAGAGGAAATTCAGGATGTTCCGTTCTTGCTTCTTGTAATAAAGCAGTTAGCTGCTCACATTTTTCAGGATGCTGCTTTGCTATGTTATTGGACTCTGAAACATCTGAAGCAACATTATACAATTCAATACGATTTTTTGCTACGAATAGGTATAATTTCCAATCCCCCTGACGAAGCATCTGAACAGGTCCTTTAGTCTCATTAAATTCCCAATACAGATAGTCATGAGCTTGCTGTTGCTCTGCATCACCAAGCAGCGATGGTAAGAAAGAAATGCCATCAATACTTTTATCAGAAGCCTCAACACCAGCTATATCACACACGGTTGGTAAAAAATCCCAGAATGCACTAACATGTTCTGAGCTTGAACCAGGTATAATGTGATTAGGCCATTTGGCAGCAAAAGGCACCTTTATACCACCTTCGTATAAATCGCGCTTTCGACCTCTTCCATCGCCATTAGAATTAAAAAACTCATCATTAAGCTTATCATACTCATGACCATTATCACTAGTGAAGACTACGAGTGTATTATCTGCAATGTTTAATTCGTCCAATAAATCCAACACCTCACCTATTTGCCTGTCAACACCAGTCACCATAGCCGCATAGGTTACATGTCCATTTTTATCATTGAGGTAATGGCCTGCTTTCATCTCACGTAATGGCCAATCTTTATCTTCATAAATAGCCTTGCGCTCAGCAGGTATCGTTAGTTCATAATGAGGTGTGGTGTAGGCCAGGTGTAAATAAAAAGGACTTGAATGATTTGCTTCTCTGCGAATAAAATCTTTGGCTTCTTGTGTGAAAAGGTCCGTAATATATTGTCCTTTTTTCTCTGCAGTAATATTCCCTTCAATCGTTATCAATTCTTCATTACGATATACCTGCTCTGGGTAATAATGGTGAGCTGGTAGATGACGGTTGAAGCCATAAAAATAGTCGAAACCCTGCTCATTAGGGCGTCCCTGCGATAGGTTTTCGGCTAATCCCCATTTACCTACGATGCCAGTACGATAGCCTGCGCGTTTTAGTTCTTCTGCAATGGTCACATCCGATGAGTCAATATCCACAGGCGTGCCCGACAATGTCCAGCGAGGATTACCTCTGACGGTACAATGCCCAAGGTGCTTGCCAGTCATCAAAACGGCTCGCGATGGGCCACATACGGGTGCACCGGCGTAATGATTGGTGAAGATAATGCCTTCTTTCGCCAACTGGTCAATACGGGGCGTTTCTATTTTATCTTGTCCATTAAACCCAACATCACCATAGCCTAAATCATCAAGGATGATGTAAATGATATTTGGCTTTGATTTATGACTGTCTTTTTGTGTTTTAGTAGTTTGACAAGCTACTAAAACAAATAAGCCTGCAATTGCAAGTAATCTGAATAGCGTCATTCTGTCCTTTATTTAAAATTATACAAGTCGATAGTTGATAACTTACATATTAACAATTCTATTTTTCATAATCCTCTAGCCGGATAGGCTCCCGTTTTGACACGGGACAAGTCTTTACTTTTTCTATTGCATTATTGCTCCGCTCAACAAATCTCAAACGAGATTGGCTCTGTTTTCACTTATCGCAATAATTGTCATTGCCACAAAAAGTAAACAAAAAAGTCTAGTCAAAAAGAAGCTTCATCCCACATCCCCTCGCTGGCCCGCCTTTTTGACCGGCCTACACACTAAACTTTGCCATCATAAGCTATAAGCATATTTGTTTAATAACTTAACTCAGTAAAAAAATTACTGACGGTATGATGGATTATTAGGCATCAACCCTAAACTGCCAAGAAAATCAACGGCTGCAGCTTTAGGGTTATAATCTCTTCCTTCCAATTCGCGTGAGGCTTTAACTGTATCGACAAATGGCATCTTATTATCCACATACATTAAATAATGAATGGCCATTAAAGCCAGATTATTATCTGAGTGCATGCAGTAATCTTTTATCAGTGCTTCTGCATTTTCATCAGCAAACTGATTATAAGCAATTGCTGCTGTAGTGATTGCCACTGGTGCATAATCATCACTCATGGCTTGCTTAATTTCCTCTTCATACCTCTTTAAAACATCATCACTTTGTGAACAAAGGCCTACTGCCGCCCAATAACGAACAATCTGATTGGCGTGTGACAAATTATTAATCTGCTTAACAAGTGCATCATCAGTTCTATCACCAGCTAACCAGGCACTTTCCAGTATTTCATCAATGGCGTAATCTGCACCCAAACGGTATTCGTAAGGCGGTATACTGTCAGCCAGTAATTCTAATTCATACTCAGGCATCAATAATATATCACGTGACTCCAACATCTCTTTTTTGAGTAATTGCCTCATATCTGATAATAGTTCCTGATGAGCGGCATCATTTACCAGATTATTCAATTCCCACTCATCATCTTCAATGTTGTAAAGGTATTCATGAGCACGTGCTTCGAATAGCTTCTTTTGTACATCATTGAGCTTATTTTGTTCATAATCGCGGCGCATCTGCTGCTTTATATCACTTATTTCCATGTAACGAATGTATCGTACCTCAGGCAAATACGGCATAAAATTGCGTGAATAGACATACTTTCCGTTGGTGACTGTACGCACCATATCAATGCCATTATCAGCCCTGTCAGATGAAAGCACCAGGTGTTCTGCTTCTTTTGATGGTTTTCTGCCCATCATTGTGCGTCCTGTCATATGCTTAGGAATTTCTCTTCCTGCCAGGCTTATAACTGTTGGAGCTAAATCTTCGAAACTAACCAGCTCGTCAGTTACAACACCTCCTGTACCCCATGGCGAAAGGTGCTTAAACTTCTCAGGAAACCAGGCAATAAAAGGCACGCGGTAACCTAAATTAATGCCATTTGTTTTGCCCCTTGGAATACCTTCACCATGGTCGGCATAGAAAAAGATGATGGTGTTATCTTTTAAACCATCGGCTTCCAAACGTTGCAGCAATGCACCCACTTTATTATCTGTGAGTTTAAGGGAGTTGTATACACGGGCAAATTGCTTACGCATTTTTGGTGTATCATTATAAAAAGGAGGCATATCAAAGTCATTCTCTGCGATACGTTCCTCTTCTGGTAATTTAGTTAATACTTGTTTTTTATACCATGCATAAGTATGTGTCATGGTACGCGACTGGTGTGAATCCATGAAGTTAAAGACAGCAAAAAATGGTTGTCCTTCAGCCTTGTTCCACCAACCAGCTGTATCGGCACACTCATGCCATGCTTCAGCCGTGTAGGCTTTTTCGTCACCAACATTATAATCCGTCTTCTTATTATTTGAAGTGTAATAACCTTGCTGTTGCAAGTAGTAGGGATATCCCTTCATATACTCAGGCACAGCTATCGCACTGCGGTGATTACCGGTTCCGGTTTTGTAGGTTTTTACACCTGTGATAATGGCCGTACGACTCGGTGAACAAACCGTACCCGTTGAAAAGGCATTGGTAAACCTCACGCCTTCGCTGGCTAGTTGATCAATAACCGGCGTTTTGGCATCTTCATTTCCATAACAGCCAATAAAATGAGGCGAAGTATCTTCAATGGTAATCCAAAGAATATTCGGTTTTTCATTACTTGGGGCACATGAACTTACGAAGGCAACCAGTAATGAAAGTGCCCAGAATTTATGTAGTCTTAATTGCATGTTTCTTACGATTGATTAAAGCTTATCTGTAAAACATAGATAACCATGCTCCTTCGAACATGGTTACCTAATCAACAAATCTAACTTTTATGAAAAAAAATGAAAATCATTTAACTATTTTATCGGACTTATACGATAAGTATATTGGTAATCCACACTCTTTAAACGGTATTCCTTACGAGGAAAAGCATTATCCATCCAACTGGTTGTACCACCAATACCCATTTGCTGGTGATCTACATTTAAAAATATCTCAGCACTCTTTGTCATCTCAAAAGAATACTCAGAGCGATGCATATCATCTTTTGAGTAATGACTCGCTCCAAAACCAATTGGCGTATCTCCAGTAAACTTCAGACCTAAGCCACATTTGTTAGTTAAAGTAAACCAGCGCGTATTGGAACGGTAACCATTCTCCTGAGGATTAGAATACTCTATCCACATGTCATCAACTGTTGATGAATACAGACCAAGCAACTCATCGTTACGATCGTTATAAGTAGGACCTTCTGTTCCATACCACTGTACCTGGTCATACCCTGCTGCTATTACTAACTCCGTACCCTGACGAATCATCATTGGTAATTTTGCATCACCAGCCTGGTAATTACACATCACATCAACTTCTCCATTACCATACACCGTGTAGGTTTGTGAATAATCAGCTGAGATAACAGGTAAGTGCCCTTTCACATCAATTACAATTTCATTACCCTCTTCCGTTACGTTAAAATTCTTGATTAACCAGGCTCCTGCATTTTCCCATACATAAAGCTTTGGTACTTTTGGTGATGCCCCTTTTATACCACCTTTATCATTATCTGTTAAAGCTCTCCAGAAATCAGGCTTTGCACCCTCCTTAATGATTTGCTCAGTACCAATAAAATATTTTTCAAGTCGTCCGGTTAATTTGTCAAAAACAATTGAAAATTCTTCTCCCCAAACATATACCTTACGACCATCAACACGCATCTGCGGTTTCTCTGTTGATTGTACCTTAACTAATTTAGCAATCTGGCTTTGTGGTAAAGTAAATTGGTCCCAAGCCAATAGATGACCTGCCGGTGCATATGGACTGGCATTTTTCGCTATAAACTTAAAGCTTAACAAATACTCAGCCTCTGCTTTAGGAGTAAAGTTGATAAAATCAACACTTATTTCCTTACTAGATCGGGCAGGAATATTCAAATCATTCACTTGACCTGTTTTAATCACCTTTCCGTTCTCTAATAACTCCCAGGTTCCATTTACCATATCAGCAGCATTGCTATAGTCGAACCAGTTGGTGATTTTATAGGTGTTTGTTTCGGGATTAATTGCCTCTACATGAATGTTTCGGTAGTGATACTTAATGGCATTTAAGCCCGGGTGTGGTGTCCAGTCAGCAGCCAACAAACCATTCATACAGAAAGTCTCATCGTGATAAATACCACGTGCTGTTTCCCACCAACCGCCATAGGCGTAAAAGTGATCATTTTGTGCAGTTGCCCTGTAATTTTCAGGTACTGTTTGCTTTAAGCCCTGATCCATCCAGTCCCACACAAAAGCACCCTGGAAATTATTATCGGCATAAATCTGGTCCCAGTATTCCTTTAAGTTACCGTTACTATTACCCATGGCATGGGTATATTCACAAAGGATAAACGGCATGTCAGCATGTTTTTTAATCACTTGCTTGCATCGTTCAGGCGTTCCGTACATTAACGAAAAGATATCGGCCGTATTGTAGCCATGAGCAGACGTTCCTTCATAATGGAACGGACGTGACGGATCAATTTCCTGTACCCATTTATATACATGTTCAACATTTGGTCCATCTCCACTTTCGTTACCAAATGACCAAATAACCACTGATGGGTGGTTACGATCGCGATATACCATGCGCTTCACACGATCAAGGTGAGCTTCTCTCCATTCAGGATCGTTTGACAGGCGATTTTTCTTAGTATTAGTGAAACCATGCGTTTCAATGTTACCTTCGTCAATCACATAGATACCGTGTTTATCACACAGCTCATACCACTCAGGTACATTCGGATAATGGCTTGTACGTACTGCATTGATGTTGTTTTGTTTCATCAACACAATGTCGCGCATCATGTCTTCAGTGTTCACATAATGCCCCGTTACTGGCGAATGCTCATGACGGTTAACTCCTTTGAACAATACCTGTACGCCATTGACCAATAATTTACCATTTTGAATTTCTATTTTACGGAAACCAACCTTTTGAGGTATCACCTCCAACACTTCACCTTCGGCATCCTTCAGGCTAATAAGCAGGTTGCAAAGGTTAGGTGTTTCAGCATTCCATGGTAAAACCTCATTTATCGTTTGTACTTCCGTTTCGAAAGATACCAGACCTTTCGAAGTGGTTACGGCAACTGTTTTATTTAGTAATTCTTCGCCTTGCTCCGAAAACAAACGGTATTCAATTGAGACTGGTGCTGCAGCAGTAGAAAGTACTTCCCCTTCCAACTTAAACGTTCCATTAGAAAAAGCCTCGTCCAAAGAAGCAGTTACCTTAAAGTCGCGAATATGCGTTACCGGAGTAGACCATAAATACACATCGCGGAAGATGCCACTTAAGCGCCAGAAATCCTGATCTTCAAGATACGAACCATCACTCCAGCGATACACTTCAACAGCCAATTGGTTTTCTCCTGCTTTTAAATATTTCGAAATATTGAACTCTCCTGGTGTACGGCTTCCCTGGCTATATCCTACTTTTTTACCGTTGACCCACACATAAAATGCTGATTGAACACCGTCAAAATTGATGTAAACCTGACGCCCATCCCAGCTGGCTGGTAAATTGAATGTACGACGATACGAGCCCACCGGATTCCATTCCTTTGGCGTCTCCATATTTTCAATTTCAAATGGGTATTCGATATTGGTATAGATAGGTACACCATGTCCTTCTATCTCCCAATTGGATGGTACTGGAATAACTCCCCATGCCTCATCATTGAAGGATGTTTTATAAAAATCTGCCGGACGAGATGCCGGATTTTTAGACCATTTAAATTTCCATTGTCCATTCAAACACTGGTGGTAAGCCGATTGTTTTTTATCAAAACTTAAAGCAGCTTGTTCCGAACCATACACCATCATGGTGGCATGAGGCTGCTCACGGTTAATTTGTAATACTTTTACATTGTGCCAATCTGCTTTCTTTGCAGAAAAAGCACTTAATCCTAACATGAGGATTAAGTTTAGAACCAAAACTCTCTTCATCTTATATTATATTAGATTTCTTAAATACGTATTCATTTATTGACACTAAATAATAGCTGCAAATTGCATTATTTGCCTGAAAGAAATAGGCCTATATTATTCAAATAATAACACGTATTTGGTCACAACAATTAAATGGTGATGTCAGAAATAGGTGTAGACCTTCTCACAAGACAAACACACCGCATTGACAAACTGCTAGTTACACAATTGACAAACACTAGAGTTCATAGTCAACAATCTGCTCATCTTCCTGAACAGACTGAATAAAATCGACAACTTCATCGTGCTCAGGGTATTTAGTATAGGCCCAAAATGTATCTTTATTTTCAAAGATTGAGATTAGACTGACATCATAAAAAGAAGCTCCATAACTACCAATATTAATGGCTACTTCGTATTCTTTAATTTCTGAGATAACAGATGGCAAGGCATCTAAACGTTGTTTAACTTCTATGGCCAATTGGTCCTTATTTAAACCATCAGCTTCAGCTTTCAACTTCCATAAAACGATGTGCTTGTACATTATGTCTTTTTTATTTGTTAGAATTAACTATTTGCTTCACCTCAGCTCGTAATTCCATCAATTGAGATGAATACGCATTATCACTAGCCACGTTATTCCATTCATGCGGGTCATTTTGAAGATTATACAACTCCTCTGCCCCATTTGGATAAATAACATACCTGTAATTTTGAGTTCGGTAGGCAAAGGTTTGTGCTCCCAGGCTATAATCCACAACATCAGTGGCAATGGCTGTTAAAGTCCCTTTGGGTCCATCCCAATTTTCAGCATCAGTATTATGCAATAATGACTTAAAGCTAAAACCACCTAATGGTAAGCCATGGTCGTTCTTTTTATTATTTTCATTCAGGTTACAGATATCAACGAGGCTTGGGTAAATATCCACCAATGAAACCGGTTGTTCAACGACACTTCCAGGTTCAAGCCCTGGCACCTTCACTACCAGCGGAATTCGTGTACTGTTTTCCCAAGGTGAGTTCTTAAACAGGTATTGTTTTTGACCCATCTGCCAACCATGATCGCTGGTTAAAACCACAATTGTATTCTCGGCCAATTTACTTTCATTTAAAGCATCTAAAACGATGCCCACTTGCTCATCAACAAACGCTACGCAAGCCAGGTAAGCTTGCAGAAAATGTTTTAGACCTTCTTCTTCGTTACCATTATAGGATTCAGTCAGCATCTTTGAATACATCTGTCCCTTTGATGTATTGGTATACCACTTATCATCCTTTGTACGCTCAACCGGGTAATTATCTTTATAATAGGTATCATTGACATCACCTTCTTTAATGACTGGTAATTGAAGCTCTTCAATCGGGAACATATCAAAAAATCGTTTTGGTGCATACAAGGGCGTGTGAGGTCGAACAAAACCAATCCCCATAAAGAAAGGACGCTCAGCACCTTGGGCATTCACCTCCTTAATGCGCTTGGCAGCCCATTGTGCATGTAGTTCATCAGGCACTAAATCCCGATTTGTTTCATCAATGTAGTTAAATACTTTATCTAGTTTACCAGAATAGGCCCAACCAGCATTATCCCCTTTTATTTCCTCAGCCTTAAACCTTGGAATATCAGAAAGTGGAGCGTAAGAACCATCAATATCACCAATACTTCTGAATGGTTGTGGTACAGATGGGTGCCCAACCTGGTTTTCGCCATCATAAGCAAATGGACCATAGTTATTTATTTGCACACCCCATTCATCCCACAGGTTCTTTTGATTAGAGTGTAATAATTTACCACTACCCATTAGGTAATAACCCTTTTCAGAGAACTGCTCCATCATGGTTTTGTTGTTTCGAAAAAGCTTTTGGCTTGTCTTCTTATCCAGTCCGAAGTTTTTAGACTGATGCGGATATACGCCGGTAAATAAACTATTGCGCGAGGGATTGCACAAACCGATATTGGTTTGGGCATTCACAAATCGTACACCTGAAGCTGCTAGTTTGTCGATATTTGGTGTATGAGCCTGCGGATGACCACCAAATGCACCTTGGTAGTCGTTCAGGTCATCAATCATGATGAACAGTACATTGGGGTGTTCAGGTAAAGCTTTTGTTTTTGTTCGATTGCAGCCAAATACTAACATAGCCACTATTGTGATGATAAATAACCTTTGAATGCTAATCATATATGCTCGTAATTTTACAATATATCTGAAAAGTAAAAGTAGCTTGATGGTAGCAGTATTAAAATGCTAATATTATCTGATTATAGGCAATAATTATCAGTACAAGAACTAATAGTATTCAACACATGCGTTGACTAATTTTTTATCCCTGGAACTGCCATGCCAATACTCATACCGTTTGAGCTTATAATCACATGTGCTTTGAGCAGTATCACACATACTCTATATCCTTATGCTCACATGACATCTATCGGATCTCATCAAAATCTTGTGGGTTAAAACTCAATTTGAAATAAATTTATCATTTTTTGTGATGGGCATGAATGTTATTTCCTCTAGTTGTCTTACCAGACGGGTTTCCCTTTTTTCATTGCCAAAAAGGGAAGAAAAAGCTAGCCTCATTGATGCTTCCACCCGCTCTAATAAATAATAAGCATCACTATCAAAGTAGGATAAACCCCTTTGATGCTCTGCTAATTATTTACTATTCACCCCTTAACTTACCTCGCCAATGAGGCAGGCCTCCACACTGTCGAAACTCCATATATCTAAAGATTAAGAAGTTAATTTGAGCATGCAGTAATTCTGACATCAGCAACGTAGTCGGGGTACCCACACGGTGAAGCAAAGGAAAAGAAAAGTTTTTTTTATAAAATCATGAATACCTATTTAATAAACATAAATGAATAATTGGAGCCTATAATGTAAGTTTTTAAATCTTTCCCGAAGCAAGTCTGAAGTGGGTCGATGAGTGCTGCAGTCAGCGGGGTTTTTCGTTAGTTTTTGACCTGTAGTAAAAAGTAACTCGGGTTTGAGTGAAACACCAAAAGAACGATTACACAACATCATTAAAGCTTGTGAAGTTATTCTTAGTTTTATCCTTGAGAATATCTTTTGCTCCCATCTATCCTTATGCAGATAAAGCACCTGAGTAAAAAAAAAGGGAACCCATTACGGATTCCCCCATGAATAATAGGTGTAGTACAGTATTTATTTTATCAATATTTTGTTCGTACAAACTTCACCATCAGCAGCTTCCATTTTCACTACATAAAAGCCTTTTGACAGGCTACTAACATTGATTGCATCCGTTGTATTGCTTTTATATACCACTTTGCCGGTTAAGTCTAATAATTGTACTTCTGTAATTTCAGCTTCAACAGCCTCAATATTGATAACTTCAGTTGCCGGATTAGGGTATATTCTAACTTTACTTGATAAAGTCGATGAATGAATGGAGGTAGGCGTTGCATTGGAATTATCGGTAATGGCGATATTGTCAATAATAACATTTGCATCACCATTTACGCCACTTCCAGGTAATTCAATCCAAAATGCCGCTTTCTGACCATCAGCTAAAGTTATATCATTTCCCATATTCGCCAAACTGACATCAATTGAGTGCCAGGCTTTATCATCACTATTGGCAAATCCAATATTTTCAACCAGAATTGTATTGGCGTTCGACAAATCACTCATTGCTCCAAAATGCTTGACACTCAACTTTAAATTGTCAACATCAGCTCCCCACACATATGCATAATCGAAGTGTATTCCACCTAAGGTCACGCTCGCCCCACTGTTATTAGTAACTTGAAAATCAACTCGTCTTTTAGCATTATTGGTAGGTGACATTTTTACACAAGAATTGCTCACTGTTGGCAGAGGGTTAATAACAACACTTTGACCATAGGTATTGTCTCCACTATTACCTGTTCCTACACCATTTCCACCTCCTGTGGTTGAATAGGCAGGGTTGACTTCTCCTCCTAAAATACCAGAGAAGCCGGACTCAGCGTTATCGGGCACTTCATTTGCTATGGGAGCTGAAGTGGCTGTAAAGGTATGCCAACCCACTAAAACTTTTTGGGACTGCAAGCCAGAACACATAAGCGCAACAGAAATAACTAGTAAAAATTTCTTCATAATTAATGATTTAAGTTTAATATTTAGTTAACTATAATTCAAAACTATGTGATTCAATTTATTGAATCACACCATTAATTACCTTAAACTTTTCACATATTAACCCCTTATTCATTAAAGAATTCCAAAAACAAAAAGGCCAATAACATCCACAAGATTTTAATATTTCAAATAAAAAAAAGGGAACCCATTACGGATTCCCCCATGAATAATTGGTGTAGTACAGTATTTATTTAATGATGAATTTCTGTGGCTGATAACCTTCTAATAATAAAATATACACCCCAGAATTGACATTTTCAACATTGAGTACACTTGTTACATTTTGCTCCAATACTTTTTTCCCCATTAAATCATACACAAGGGCATTACTGTCCGATTGCAGATCATTTATAAAAATAAGACCATTAGTTGGGTTTGGTGAAAATTTCAATTTTGGGAAATGGGCATAATCACCAATACCTGAATCTGTTTCTTTGGTATTACACGCACCAATATTTGGTGTGCCCTTCGATAAGTCAACCGGGTTACCATAAAAATCAACTGTAGGATATTCTGGTACATCTTTAAAAATACCTTCTCCTGCACCAGGAATTGGCGGGCCAAGCTTTGCTATACCAGCGTCTATTACCGGGCTCTGGTCTTTTATCTGGTATTTATCGGCATTTTCTTCTTCAGTAGTCGTAAACAATGGATCTCCACTTACCGGATTTGCATCCAAGCTCTTGAAGCTTTGTGCGACTCCACCAAAAAACAAATTATTCTTCATGTATAATTCAGTCCCATTATTATTCATGACCATCTGTTTGGTACCCATACCCGAACCATTCGTTGAGTAGAATATATTATTAAAGATGTGTGTATTTTTGGCATTGACATCGATGGCTGTTGAGTATGGCTGGTCAATTACAACCGTGTTGTTATAGATATAGCTATAATCACAGTAATGCGTTCCTGATGGAGCATTTTGATTAATCCAGATGGTATGGTTACTATTTTTCCAATTCGGATTATCGCGCCATCCATCATTGACACTTACATTAAAACGATACACCGCATTGACATTGCCTCCTAAAATCTCCACAAAACCTCCTTCGCAGTCTTCCATGTAATTATACTGCACAAAGGTATTGTGATTTTCATGGTCGATATGAATACCATGCGAATCGAGATAACCTCGTGCACTAATGCAACGATTGCGTTGTATAACGGTATTGTAACAACGCCATGTCCACACCGAGCTGCCACGGTTTGGCATACGTGGATCTACATTAGAGCCCGGATGATTAAACAGGTTATCTTCAATCAAACAGTTGTAGGTTTTTGTGGGTAGAATGCAAGTACCTCCCAGATAATGGAATTCATTGTTGCGGAAAACCAGATTCACATTACGGTTAATCATCTCATCTCCAACACCTGCAGCACCGCCACCATGTTTCATATGAACGCCCAAACGCTGCAAATCGGTGAAATAACAGTCTTCCATTAACACATCTTGAATGTTTTTTTCCTGACCTGCTATGGTATTTTTCTCAACATAAAAGCGAACTGCTGCTACTTCTAAACCATTAAAAGAATCTTCTCCCTCATCTTGCAATATAGGCTTTGGAGCATATACATTTTGAAAGGTCATGTTACGAAAGACAAAATTCCGCATTATTTCTGATCCCGTGTTTAAAATATAGATACCAAAGGCATCCGTTTCATCAACACCTGTTCGATTTACAGTTCGTTCATTATTAATTTCCAAGCCATCAAAAATGATATTATCCTGATTCTCAACCAAAATGGCTTCCTGATAATCGCCACCTGCAGCTTCGCCAACCTCCCCGGTAATAATTGGTTTTGCACCTTCTCCATAGGCCTTAATAGTTATCGGATTTGCCAAGCTTCCAGACCCATTGACTACAAAATGCCCATCAAAACGATCGCCACATTTAAAATTGACTGTATTTCCTGGTTTTAAAGGTGCCTGACTTATCTTTTGCAATGTTTTAAAAGGAGCATCTATAGTGCCATCATTGGCGTCATCACCTTCTGAACTACTTATATAGTAATCTGATAACTCGGTAAAAGCCGCTTCTTCAACTTTGATATCATCCACGAGCAATGTACCAGACCAATTGTGATAAACGCCGACATATACCGAAGTCATTCCGGCATCTGCACTAAAAGTCAGCTCATGACTTATCCACTGTGTTTTTTCTTCTTCTGTAGGTGTAAAATCCTCACCTTTTTGCAAAATGCTTGTTCCGTCTGACTCATAAACACGCAAATGACGTTTGAAAGGGCTGGTTGTTTTTAAACTAAACTTGTAAAGCTTACCAGCCTTCACATCTACGGCTTTACTTAACTGCATTAAGGTTTGGCCATTTTCGCTGGCTACACATGCACCATATTGATTCCCGTTATCATTTTGAACAGTCGTGCTTATCGTACCAGGATAATCCGCTTTTTGACTAAACACATATCCGAGGGTTGTTAAATTGTCATCAATGGTATATGATTCAAAATCGTCGCTAAAAACAACTACCTGGCTATAGGCAACATATCCAAAAACCAATAAGCATAAAGTCAGCAATTGATATTTCATAATTATTCACTTTTCTAATTAACTACCTGAGTTGTCACAGCACAAAAATATGGCATGATTTAGTGACAGTTTAGGCACTTATTATCCTTTTATTATCAGGTATTAACTGATGATGTATTCAACTCACTTCTTTTTTGCTTTCTTTCCTTTTTTCTTCCATGCCTCAGTATGAATCAGGCCTAAGAAGGTCGGATCCATTAATTCTTTCGTCCACTTATTAAGAATTGTTTCCAGCTCCTTAACTTTTTCAGGCATTAGATGGGCCAGATTATTTTGCTCTCCCATATCTTTACTCAAATCATAGAGTTCCTTTGTTTGACCATTGTTATGCATAAGCAATTTAAAAACCCCATCGCGCACACAATAACGCTGTTGGTCATACTTTCTTAAGAAGATATTTTGATGTGGTGCTTTTTTATTCTTTCCTATTACATATGGTAAGAGGTTTACGCCATCCAAAGGTCGAGCATTATTAACAGGGGATTTTGCTAATTCAGAGATAGTAGCGAATATATCCAATGAAGAAACAGGATAGTCATACACTGAAGGCTTAATCTGTCCTTTCCAACGCATCGCAAATGGCACACGATAACCACCCTCATAATGAGAGCTTTTACCTTCGCGTAATGGTCCATTATGAGAGGCATTCTTAGTCTCAGGACCTCCATTATCCGATAAGAAAACGATGATAGTGTTATCATCAATTGACAGTTCTTCCAACTTATTCAATACCCGGCCAACACCATCATCCAGTGCACTGACCATGGCTGCATAAGTTTTTCGTTTTGTATCATTTATATCCGGAAAACGTTGAAGATATTCATCTGTTGCCTGCAACGGGCCGTGCGGTGCATTGTATGACAAAAACAGAAAGAAAGGTTCATCAGCATGTCGTTCCACAAAACTTACTGCCTCATCAGAAAATTCATCGGTCAAATATTTCTCTGTTTTTTCAGGTGTGTGGTTACGCAATATCCATGTACGATAACTGTCTTGCTCTCCTTTTATGGCATAACTATCTTTAATCGTTAGTTCTTCAGGGAAGTAGCGATGACCGCCTCCCAAATGACCATAGAATTCATTAAATCCTCTGTTTAAAGGATGGTGCGTTTCTTTATGAGCTCCCATGTGCCATTTACCAATAATTGAGGACTGATAACCTACTTCAGCTAATGATGCAGCGATGGTTGTTTCTTCTGAAGTTAAGCCCATATTGGGGTCATCAGGACGGTATTGCGGGTTGCGCTCAAAGCCAAAACGTTGTTGATAACGTCCTGTCAGGAAACCAGCCCGACTCGGACTGCACACTGAGTAGGATGTGTAACCATTCGTAAATTTCACACCTTCATTGGCAATCCGATCAATGTTCGGCGTGGGGATATCTTTACATCCATTAAACCCTACATCGGCATAGCCCAAATCATCAGCCATGATAACAATTAAGTTGGGTTGTTTCTTTTTAGTACGTGCAAGGGAATTTGATATCGATAAACTAAATATAGCCAGGGAAATAATTACATAAATATTCTTCATCTTTCCAATTCTAGAGTTTTACTCCAATTATATCACAAACTTCTTTGTAGAGACTTAACTTAACCATCTTATACTTTGGCTTATCTACTAAATTATCCCACTCATTAGCATCATTTTTATGGTGGTATAACTCTTCCTGACCATCGGCATAGCGGATGTAACGCCAATCTGCAGTACGGTATGAATAGTGCTGTTGTTCAACAGTGGTCTTTGTCCCTATATTACCAACAATACTTAATGCTCCATTAGGTCCCTGCCATTTTGTTTTTTTGTTCTTATCAAATAAGGGAACGAAACTAAATCCACCCAATTCGCCTGCCATCTCATTAAGCTTATTATCTCCTTCCAGCTGACAGTAATCAATAAGCGTTGGATAAATATCAACTAAGGAAACAGGCTGTTTCACTTTTGCTCCAATTTTAGCATCGGGTGCCATAATAAGCATTGGTACGCGTGCACTTTCGTCCCACGGCGAATTCTTAAATAAGTAATCCTTCTCACCCATTTGCCATCCATGGTCGGCTGTAAATATAACAATGGTGTTATGCTTAAATTGACTGTCGTCTAAGGCATCCAGAACCACACCAATTTGCTCATCTACAAATGCCACACATGCCAGGTAGGCCTGTAGAAAATGTTTTAGTGCAAGCTCTCGATCTCCCTTATATGACTCCAGTAACATACGGTAATACCTAAAGCCTTTGTTATTAGGATTAATATTATCTTTTAGGTAAGTATCTTCAGCATCATCTGTTAACCAAGGGGCGAGCTCCAATTCGTCTATAGGGAACATATCAAAAAAGCGATCGGGAGCATGCAGAGGCGTATGTGGATTCACAAAACCTACTCCCATAAAGAACGGCTGATTATTATCCTTAGTATCAAGCTCGTTCAATTTATTACTAGCCCATTGAGCATGCAATTCATCCTGCATCAAATCACGGTCGTCATCATTAACATATCGATAAGGCTTTTTATCCCAACCATAAGCCCAGGTATCGCAAGTTGATAAACGTCCATACGAACCATCAACCGGACCAATGGACTGATATGGTTGCGGCACCTTTGGGTGTGCTACTAATTTTTCACCATCAAAGGGAAATGGTCCATAGTTGTGTTTGGTATTCATGCCCCATTCATCCCAATATTCTGGTTCGTGGTTGCCATGCAATAGCTTACCAGTACCTAAGGTATAATAACCATTTTCTTTAAATAGCTGCATCAGTGTTTTATTGTGCTTTAATACTGGTTGTTTGGTTCTTTTTGTCCATCCGAAGTCTTTAGATTCATGTGGGTAAACACCAGTAAATAAGCTGTTGCGTGAGGGCTGACAAACTGGGGCGTTGGACTGTGCATTAAGGAACTGAACACCTTTTGCTGCCATGGCGTCGATATTTGGTGTCACTGCCTGAGGGTGTCCTCCAAAAACACCTTGATAGTCGTTAAGGTCATCACACATAATAAGGATGACGTTGGGTTTCTCATTCTGACTAATGCCTTCAATGAAAAAACTGAAGCTTATAAGTATAATTAATAGATATTTCATTGGTATAGAATATGATTTTATAAATTGCCAATTTCGGTCTGATTACGAAATTAGGTGTTCACATTTCAATTCAATGATGACATATATTCGACATTGACCTTAAAAATGGTGTCGAAGCCGCTTGATATTTTTTTATCTATGCCAAAAAATACGTCACTAAAAGATTAACGAGGTTTAAAATACATGATCTTTTCTATTCAACATTAACTATGAGCCCCGATTTGGTATGACAAAAAAATGGATGAAGAAAAGCCACTACATATCTTCGCGAGTGGCTTTAATGAACATTTTGTTTTAAGCTATCGAACCACTCGTCCTGAAGCACTCCCTCCCATTAAGGCTTCTACTTCAGCTCTTGTTGAGAAGTTAAAATCACCTTTGATGGAATGCTTTAAACACGATGCAGCAACAGCATATTTGATGGCTGTGTGTGGAGCTGACAATTCTTTTGTTGTCAAGGCAAAGATTAGGCCTCCTGCAAAAGAATCACCACCTCCTACTCGATCAACAATATTTTTAATTTCATACGATTGATAATTCCCTTCACTATCCAAAGGGGCAAAATTAGGTGTGTCTGATTTGGCATCATACAACATTGCCCCCCAGTTGTTATGTGAGGCCGATAAGCTCTCACGTAAAGTGATAGCTACTTTGCTCACATTCGGAAATTGCTCAACTACCTGACGGGCAACATCTGGATATCGAGATGTATCCAATGAACCGGAATGAACATCAGTATCACCCGCCTGAATACCTAATACATCATGGCAATCTTCTTCGTTGGCAATCACCACATCAACAAATGGTAAAATCTTGCGCATGGTTAACTGAGCCAATTCTCGTGCTGATTTTGATGTATCCCATTTCCATAATTTCCCACGGAAGTTTAAATCAATAGATACCCTAGCTCCTGCTGCTTTTGCTTTTTTGGCTGCTAGCAATGTTGCATCTGCTGCACTCATAGATAAGGCAGGCGTAATGCCACTCAGGTGTAACCATTGTGCATCTTTAAAAATTCCATCCCAATCATATTTTTCGGCCTCGGTAATGGCCACTGCTGAATCTTCGCGATCATAAATGACATTACTTGGACGTTGATTGGCACCTGTCTCCAAAAAATAAAGCCCTAAGCGGCCTTTATCAGTACGTAAAACATAATCAGTATCAATACCAACGGCACGAACTGAATCCATGGTAGCTTCAGCCAAAGCGTGCTTGGGTAATGCCGTTACATATCGGGCTTTACCACCAAAGTTACAGATTGAAGCTGCCACACTGGCTTCTGCTCCTGCATAAGTCACTTCAAATTCACGTGTTTGACGTAATCGCATATTAGCTGGTGAGGCCATACGCCCCATTATTTCTCCAAATGTTACTATTGTCTTCATAATTCTAGATATGAGTAGTGAGATATGAATAGTGAGAATAAAATGAATTAATGAGCGCTACAAAAGATTTCCAATTCTTGTCATTTCACTCATCGCTCACCTCTCATTCTCTTTATTCTTATTTATTATCTCTAATATGCTTTATCAATTGACTTATCTCCTCTGCATTGCGTGTTATAGTATCCCACTGCTCTCCTTGAATTAAATCCTGCTTGGCAATCCATGAGCCTCCAATAGCTGTAATCAAAGGCGATTTTAGATAATCAGCCGCATTATTAACATTCACCCCCCCAAGAGGTATAAACTTCAGATTCAGATAATTGTAGGGTGCCACCATATTACTTAAGTGCTTCATGCCACCAGATGTTTCGGCCGGAAAGTACTTTAGTATACGACACCCTTGCTCTAAGGCCATCTCAATATCACTAGGAGTAACAACACCAGGAGCAAATGACAAGCCATGCTCTTGTGCCGCAGCAATAACTCTTGGGTTACAACCTGGTGCCACGGCAAAATCAGCGCCTAATTTGGCGGCATTCCTGACCTGTTCAACCGTTAATACAGTTCCAAAGCCAAGGGTTATCTCAGGCACTGCATCCTTAATGGCCTTAGCCGCATCCCAAGCCACAGGCGTTCGAAGCGTTAGCTCAATGGCAGATACTCCACCGGCTAATAAAGCCTTTGCAACAGGAACAGCCTGTTTTACTTCCTCAATCACCAATACTGCAATAACGCCAGCATCGTTTACTTTCTTAATTATATCAGGCGCCATGGCCTTTTGTGCAATTGGTTGCATTTATCTTAATTCCTTTTTAAAACGTAATCGTATATTTTCCTTCATTCAGACTAACAATTTCTTTATCGTCTGAAAGCTCCTTTTTATTCACTAACACCTTACTTTTGGAATTGAAACTCTTCACATCCAGGTCAATTGAAACCCCATCAGGTATTTCCACCATTAATTCTTTTGCTTTACCAGTATTCCACTCAATATGTATTTGTTCTTTGCCTACCGGGATAATCGCTTTTAGATTACGGATACCAGACGGAACATATTTCAATGTCCATCTCTTTAACCCTGGCTCAACAGGTTTAAGGCCATACAAGTACTCGGCGAACAATGCCGGAGGGAATGCACTCTCGGTTTGTGCATCGCTACGAGTTTTATGCGGTACAAATTTACCTGTACGACCAGAACCATGTAACCACCATTCTTCCCAAAGGGTTTGATTTGTATTTTCATCCAGCATATGCCCGAAGCGTTCATTAAATAAGTTAAACGATTCATGAACAAAGCCATATTCACACAAACCTTTATGAAGGTAATACGACATGGCCGGTGTTACCATTGTCATACCGGATGCACGCATGGCAAAATCATTGTTGTCCTTTTCTAAAATCTTTTGAGCAATGACTTCCCCTTGCTCCTCTGTTGCAATGTTTAATGCCAAAGCCATAGCATTGGCATGTTCACTCACTCTATTGGATTGTTTTCCTGCGACAACAGCATCAACAAACAGCCCTAAATCATGATTCCAAAATTGCTTTTTAAGACTATTTCTTAAAGAACGAGCCTTTGTTTTGTATGCCTCTGAATCAGCCTTATTCAAGCAATCTAATAATTCAGAATAATTCTCCAGAGCCTCGAGGTAGTGAGCATTAAAAGTAAAATTAGCTCCACTACGATCATTTAAGGCATGGTCGAGCCAATAAGAATAAGGCGGGCTATCAATTAAACCATTTTCATTGGTAAAGCCATCTAATAGATTTATCAATCGCTCAGCAGTGGGCAATAATTGCCTGACCATTTCAACATCTCCACTGTACAAGTAGTAATTATACAAGCTTTTTATCCAAAAGCAATTAGAGTCTAATATCACCATGTAGTCTTTTGTGGCTAATGGCGCATAAGCTGGCATGATACCATCGGCCATTTGCTCCTGTGCCACCTGAACGAGGTAACGGCGTTGCAATGCCATATCTCCAAAGGTGTAGTAGTTACCCAAGGCACCATAATATCCTGTTTGCGCATACTGTCGACGCTCACGGTAATTATCAGTTATGGCATCCGTTGTACAAACATCAATGGTTTTGGCAGTTGCCATAAAGTAATCATTCACCCAAGGTGCATCCTTTGATGCCATATGTCCTAGCATTTTAAAAGGATAAGAGATGCGTCGTAAAGCAATATTGTTGATTGTTACAGGGGCTCCACTATTTTCAACAAATATGGCCATGTAACGACAAGGTTTAAAGTAGGAAGCTTCCCACCTATCCTTCTTTCCCGATAAAACAATATTATCTTCATATTGAGCATCCACCAAACTGGCACAAAACTGATTCTCCAATATGTAAGGGGCACAGAGTATTTTAAGCTGTGTTCCAACCATACCCTGCACTTCCAATATTGGAAAACCATTCATCATTTCACCAAAATCAAATACTAACAAGCGGCCTTTTTCATGCTCTTCAAATGTTATTTCAAATGCTTCGTGCTTACTTATGCTTTTTCTGAGTTTTTTATCAACGCTTCCATCCAGAGTAATTTTATCTGAAACGATTGATTTTGGCCCTTTTACATAGCTTTTCACAAGAATCAATTCATCAGCTTTTACAAATGATTCATTTAGCATCGGAATATCACGCTTCACTAATTTTATCCATGGATTTATCAAGGTAGAGGGTTCAACTCCTTTTTGATGAGAAGGCCATCCCTCATTTCGAATAAGTTCTTTTGCCATTTTCCATCTTGAATCATCATATTCAGGTTTAAACCAATTGTGTTCATAACTGCGCATATCAACCACATCTACAACATCACGCTGAAAACGGCTAATAGCATTTGAATTTTTATCCCAACTAACATCCTCAGTCAATCGCCATGAGTTATCAGAAACAAGCTCTAGTTCATCTAACTCCAACTGCACCAACAGGCCAGCCCGTGCTTCAAACTGATAAGAATGTGCTCCTGGTTCAAAAACAGCCCTGACTGCAACAAGGTTGTTTCCTTTTTTCAAATATGGTTGAATATCGATGTAATCGTATGATTGATGATGAGCAGCGCTTCGTGCTGGTCCACGATTAATGTATGAACCATTAATGTATAGTTGGTAAAAATCAGATGCGCTTATCTTTATAATCGCCTTATCGGGTATTGTATTTAGTTCGATGTCCTTTCTGGCCAAAACAGCCTCAGCTTTCAGTTCTTCATTCGCCCATATCCATTTGGCAGACCATTGTTTTTCTGATGCTGACATCAGTATTATATTGAATAATAGCACAAACGATAGTAAGATATGCTTTATCATCTCATTTTCTTTAAATAGACAATGCTGCACTATAGCATGAGCTATTGGCAGCATTAAGTCATTAATAATTTAATTATTGAGCCTTTGAATGGGCATAATTCATCATATTATACAAGAGCTTCTCTGCTACCGGATCTTTATCCAGGAAGTCAATAATTCGTAAGGTTGACATGAGCATTTGACCTTCACCAATATTAGCCTCCAACACATCAGCTGCCCACCATACTTCTCCGGGGCCATTGTAATGTCGCCTCATATCATCATGGTTTGGGAAATGATCATAACCAATCATTCCGGCAATGTAAGTCCCTTCTTGTTTACACATAGCCTCAACAGGATGAATATTTTCATAAACGCCATGCATAATCATATTTGTAGGCAAACCTTCAAAAACAGGATGTTCGGTAACTATATGTGTTTTGGCTGCCCATCCACCTCGGGTCGCCCACTTAGCAAACATCTCGGCTTTTAATGGCAAAGACTCAACACTTACTTCTTCTAATACGCGGTTAAATCCTGGTACTCTGTTACCCGTTGTTTCCAAAAAGACGGCGTAACCACCTTTTTTCACAAAGGCTTTTACATCTTCAGCTTTCTTTGTATAAATCTTATTCTTCTTATTGGCTTTTCCGACTATTACAGGTATATCAACACTAAGTGATTGACTAAAATCTACATATCTAATTCCCATAGCGTCCAGGAAGGCTTTTAAACTTCCTTCTGTATCAACGACTGCTACTTTGTATTCAGGCTTCTTCAGTTCTTCTGCAGAAAATACATCGAAAGGCTGTTTATTAGAGGTGATCAGCTTTCCATTTATATCGCTGATGCTAACATGCACAGTATAGGATCCAGAAAAACCTTTAGTATCTAATTTTAGATCGATAAAGCTTGAGATGCCAGTTGCAAACTTGGTATTAAATGATTCAGTCCACACCACCTTTTTGGAAGCATCCAGTATCTGTACTTCTACAGAAGCCATTTCATCACTTAATTCACTTACACCAAACACTTGTAACTGAGCACCTTTTTCAGCATATACATTGCGTGGTAATATGCGGATTGGTGCTATTTGAGGTTGATTAGCGGCTTTGGTTAAATCATATACCAATGTTTTTGGATTGCGCCACAGGTCTAATAACCCGGCACCAATTACCCAGTCGCCGCCAACCAATGCATGTACACAGTAGCCCTTTACCGTAGAATTTAAGCGTGTGGCCTCCAACATGCGTTTATTGGCCATACCGTGCATTTTCTGTTCTTCCATATATAGGTCACGTACATTAGGATATATCTTGTCAAATCCGGCTTTCTTTAATGCATTAATATAGCCTTCATTCAATTCTCTATGGTAGACCGTCGGCGCGACGATTGGATTACCTTCCTTCTCAAACGCTTTATTGTTCGCAATTAAATCAGGCGTACTTCCATACCCCACTTCCGATAGGTAGGTCATCATACCAGGTACCACATGCTTTCCATAGCTTTTGGTACCTGCTAAGCCTAATGCCTTTTTCTCTTCCTTTGTTTTAGCTGTTGCCAGGTAACCATCAAACTCTTCCTCACAAACTTGTGAACCACTGTAATGATGAATATCATTGAACTTTTTGGGCGTACGCTCATAAGGCAGATATATATTGGCTCCTTCACCCCAACCTCCTGATTCGTCAAGAATCATGCGTGTTGGATCTAACTCCCTTGCTAATACAGACATCGAATTTAACATCTGTGCTAAAATGGGGCGATTAATTTCATTGAATAACTCCCATTGCACAATACACGTACGGTTACGGTTATTAAGTATTGTTTCTCTCACCTCATTTTCAACAACATGAGATAATCGAGGAGTAGAAATTGGCCGTAACATACACTCCGTTACTAAACTCCCAACCGTTAGCACTCCTAATGAGTCACATAAGTCTAACCACATTGGAGGAGCCGGTTTACGCCATGGGCGGATCATATTGAAGCCAGCTTCTTTGGCCAAGCTAATTTCTTTGATGGCCATCTCCCGGCTATCAGGATAAGCCAATTTAACAGGGTATAAACCTTCAAAAAAAGCTGCCTTAAGATATAAAGGCTTGCCATTTAAGATGAATACATCATTTTCAACTGAAAATTCGCGCATCCCAAACTGGTGTGACCATTGATCCTCAACAACCTGCTTATCCATCACTTCCACAAGGACTTTGTACAGGTAAGGATTATCCATTGACCAATGATTAACATCTTCAATTTTTAGTGACCATGTTAATTCATTTTTACCCGGATAAGCTTCTATACTTTCCTGATTACTTGCGACCACTTTTCCTTTAGCGTCAACTATATTAACCAATAACTCCTTAGTACTTTTAGTGGCATCAGTATTATTAAGAATCATATTCAACACTGCTTCATCAGATGCAATATGTGGCTCAATAAATACATCGGCCAGGTGCGTATGGCCTTTGGCACTTAGCTGAACCCCTTGCCATATACCACCAGTGATGGCCCCTCGCCACATGGGCACTTCCTGACGGCCCATACCATCAATGCGTTTATCGGTTAAGATGATTGGGCTAACCACTCTTACCATGATTGAATTTTCCTCTCCGAATTTCAGTAACTTATCGATACGAAAACTAAATGGCGTGTAACCACCTTCGTGAAAGCCAACCACCTGATCGTTCACCCACACTTCTGAATAATAGTTAACGGCGTCAAAATCTATTTCAACAATTTTACCTTCCCAACTGGCTGGAATGTCAAATTTTCGGGTATAAAAACCAACTCCTTCATAATTCTCCTCGGTCTCTTCCCAGCATGAAGGCACTTCAATTTCTTTACTTTGCAGCTTGGTGAATTCTTTATCCAGGTACCATTTCTTCTCAATACCTTCGTTAAGATCATCGAATACGATGTTCCACGTGCCATTTAGTGAGAGGGTATTTTTATCTGATTGAGCACAGGCTACTGTTGGCATCAACAATAACAAGGTCAAAATATTTGTAACAAACTTAGTCATCTACTTCTTAATTAATCAATAACATATTTAGCAAGGACTTCCATATTTACATCTACACCTAAACCAGGTGTGTCAGGCACATGCAAGTATCCATTCTTGGGTACTATCAATGGTTCAGTCATCACATCTCTTAATTCATTCTCTGATCGATCAAGCTCCATCCATGGCGTTGATTCAAACATTCTACCCGGAACCACATCTAAATTAGAAATCAAGTGCATGGCTGCGTATAAGGCAATACCAGTACCCCAACTGTGCGGAACCACCTCAACGCCAAAAGTATTAGCCATAGCTGCTATTTTTTTCACTTCAGTTATACCTCCTGCTGCTGCAATATCGGGCTGAGCAACATCGACTGACAGGTTTTGGAATAGTTGCAAAAATCCGTAACGAAGGTATTCACACTCACCACCCGCGATTGGTATATGCGTTCTATCACGCAGCTGCTTGTAACAGCTATAATGTTCTGGTGAAACTGGTTCTTCAAACCACGAGATGTTTAGGTGTTCAAGTTTTCGAGCCAACAGTGCTGCTTCTTTCAATGAATAAGCATGATTGGAATCAATCATCAGCTCCATATTCTCACCAATGGCCTCACGAATAGCGGTGACATACTCCACATCTTTTGCAATACCCAGACCCACTTTCATTTTCAGTCCTTTGAAACCTTGCGTTTTATAATCAATGGCTTCTTTAACCAATTTTTGTTTAAGGTTATCACTTTGTGTAAAATAAAGGCCCGTAGCATATGGTTTTATCTTTTCTCTTTTTCGTCCACCTAATAACGATGAAACCGGCAAGCCAAAATGTTTGCCTTTGATGTCCCATAAAGCAATATCAATGGCGCTTAATGCAGCCATCATCACACCTCGTCGTGCATAGTCCAATGAACGGCGATACATGGTTTGCCATACATTCTCATGCTCAAGGGCATTCATCTCAATGATAAATGGTTTAAAAAATTCAATACCTTCTTTTACCAAATGAGCTGGCCCATAGCCTTCTCCCCAGCCATAAGTTCCATCTTCAGCAGTTACTTTTACAAGGCAAATAGTTCGCGTCTTATATTCCCATTGCGAGAAATAAAACGGTTCATTTAGTTCCTGGCTAACAACAAAGGGCTCTATTTTAATTATCTTCATTTTATCTTTCTAAATAGTGGCAATAAGAAAACACCAACAACAGCGTTACGTTTGCTGGAAAACACTCATTTACACAAGTTAAACTCCGTTTTATTTTGGTAATTTCTGAAACGATTAAGAATACTCAATTCTTTCTCGTTCCGATGTTTTTGACATTTTTTATGAAGCCACTTAAAATACACGAGTTTTCTTAGAAGCACTTAATAAATTGGCTGACAAATAACTCTGCCAGCCAACAAAATATTTTCTTAAACCACGTTGGCATAGCCCAGAATAATGCTGGCAATAATCAACACTGCTAATCCCAATATCAGGGTTTTAAATGGTTTAGCTGCTCCTTGCCATTCACCGGCTCTGTAGGCCCAAAAATTACTTACAATCAGTGATAAACCTAATAACATTGGCCATCCTATTACTCCGCCAATTGGTCCTATAAGTGCAGCTCCCTGACCATATACGCCCAATGCTCCAAACCAGAAAATACTAGCCAAGATTGCCCAACGATAGGCCTTAGCAGAACCCTTAACCCGGAATGAACTCCATGATTTGTTTTTGAACAGTAAGAAGATGGCATAGCCTGCGTTCATAATGAATGCACCAATTAATACAACAACCCAGGCTGCAAGACTTGCATTTCTATCAATGGCGCCCATCGATTCAGCCAGTTTTGCAATAGGAGTCGCTTCAACAAATCCAACATTTAATAAAGCTGATAAAACACCACAGCTAACAGCAATGAGTATTCCTTTGACGATATTTGACTTATCTCCTGAAACCTCAGCAGTCATTTTATCTTTATCAATACCCGCTTTGGCTGTAATAGCAACACCAACTAATGTAATGACCAACCCTGCAATTACATAAGGAAATTGAGGTAAAGATGTTGAATTTTCCATGCGTAATAATGGAATTAAAGCACCAACAGAACCGGCTAAGCCCATTACTATTCCCATGGTTAATGATAAACCAATATAGGGCACACTTACTCCAAATAGTATTCCTCCAATTCCCCAAAGAAATCCGAAAAACATGGCGATAAGTACAATATTTTGCATTTCAGGATTTGAAAAGGATGTGCCTAAAACATCGCACAAATCAGGCACGGCCAGGTAAGCCCAACCCATTGGCAAAAGAATCATGGCAATTATGACGTGAACCAGCCACCAAGATTCCCATTTTAGGGGGGCCATATATTTCATTCCTAGTCCAAAAGATCCTTGGAAAATACTGGCAAAAATTATTAGCAGAAAAGGAAAAAACATTGCTTCCATAATGTGATTTTTTAAAACTGTAGATTTATATTTTGGATTGTTTTATTTAGCAATAGAGATTCGTTTTTTAACAAGGTAATCGTCTAATGCTAAATGAGAGCAATCATAACCAATACCACTATTCTTTATTCCGCCATGAGGCAAATAAATCGAATACTTCACACCATTCACCTGAACCTCACCAAATTCCAGTTCCGCTATAAAGCGTTCTATACGATTATGATTATTGGTAAATATGTAAGATGCCAATCCATATTCGGTATCATTTGCCAGTTCCAACACTTCATCATCAGTGCTAAACTTAATAATTGGCGCCACAGGACCAAAAATCTCTTCCTGCACCACTCTCATATCTTTTGTAACACCAGACAGAACAGTTGGCTCTATCCAATTACCTTTTTCTTTTCCTTCTGGAACTTTTCCTCCAGCCTCAAGTGTTGCCCCTTTTGAAACAGCATCATCAACAAGTTCAAACATCCTATCTCGATCAGATCTGGTTACGACAGGTCCCATATCTGGTTTTTCATCCTTACCGAAACCTAGCTTTAAACTTTTAGCCCTTTGAATGTAGGCTGTAAGAAATTGTTCATAAATAGATTCATGAATAAAAATTCGGTTAGCCGCAACACAAATCTGTCCACTATTACCAAACTTCAAGCCTATTGCTAAATTCAGTGCCTGATCAAAATCAGCATCTTCAAATACAATAAAAGGTGCATTACCTCCTAACTCCATACTTAACTTCTTAATGGAAGTTGTACTATCAGCAATCACCCGCAAACCAGTTTGAGTAGAACCAATCATGGTGAGCACATTAGTCTGTTTACTCTTTGTTAAGACATTGGCCACATTGTTAATACTACCTGAAAGTATATTAACAACCCCTGCCGGAAAATTAATATCATGCATAATTTTACCAAGCATATATGCCGACAAAGGAGACAAAGATGACGGCTTGATTATTAAACTACATCCGGCAGCTAAAGCAGGCCCCAATTTAAACCCAACATTTAACAAGGGAAAGTTCCATGCCAAATAAGCCACAGCCACACCGGCAGGTTGATGCACCATTTTATGCGTATGTGTTCCTTCATAATCAGGAATTTGTTCATCCCTAAGGTTTTTCATGGCATTTGGGTACCACTCCAGACCATTAACCACAGCTTCGATATCTTCCCATGCACCTTCATAGGTTTTACCCATTTCGTGCACCATTGCCTGTCGCAGTAAATCCTCATTATCCAATACTGCCTGACGCAATTTCATCATCCATTCTGTGCGTTCTGCCAACGATAACTTTGACCAGTAGTTAAATCCCTTACGTGCTGCCTTAATTGCTCTTTCAGTATCGTCTATTGTTGCTTCAGCAATTTCGGCAACTGATTCACCAGTGGCCGGACAAATTACCTCTTTCTTTAGCTTATTACTGGAGTTAACGAGTTCTCCACCGATGTATAATTTATGATATCCAAAATTCATGATATATCTGATTTAAATGCTTTATCAACAGCTTATTATTTACTAAACAAATGTACAAGAACGATCAAGCAGAATTTTTTCAGTATTTATCTAACACTGACCACATTTTACCAATAGAACCAAAAAAATGACAGTTAAAACTAACTGCCATTTTTATTGGAATAGCATTTCCGGCTCAGCTACTCCTCTTATTGATTAATTTATATCTTATCAAGCAAAGCATGCTTGCACACTCAAACCTGTATTTAAAGTTTGGTATTTTCTTTTAAAATCACGTGGCGTAAGGCTCTTTAAATCTTTAAATACGCGATTAAAACTGGTTAATGAATTAAACCCGGTTTCGAAGCACACATCTGATATTGACTTATCGCCATTAATAAGTAGCTCGCAGGCTTTACCAATACGATATTCATTTAAGAATTGAAAAATAGTTTTATTTGTACGTGTTTTAAAAAATCGGCACAATGAATTAGGCGTCATTGCTGCTTCTTTTGAAATATGTTCTAAGGTTAAAGGATTAGTATAATTTGACGACACATATGAGATGATTCGATTAAGTCGTTGCTCTTCTGAATTTGACATAGGTAATGAAAATTCAGGACTTGCTAAAAGTTCCGTATCATTTTGATTTGCCAATATGTTTAAAACCTGAAGAAAAAGAATGATTTGCGAAGCAGGATCCGCGCTAATTAATGAAAGTAGCAAGTCATGAATTTGACCAAGTGACTTTTCACTGAATTTCACACCTCTTTGTGATAAATTAAATAAGCTTTTAATGCTATTAAACTCTGTCATCGACAATAAATTAAAAGCATTATGATTCGTATCAAATTTTATAATAATGGCATCCAAACCATCCAATTCAACTTCTTCACTATTCTTCCATAGGTGAGGTAAGCCTGCACCTACCAGCACTAAATCGCCTTTTTTAAACTCTGATAAGTTATCTCCTACAACACGTGAACCCTTCCCTTTTATATAATAAATTAACTCGTGTTCATTGTGATAGTGCCAATTATCTTCAAAGTGACGCTCGTTTATTCTTTCAATAACAAGGGCCTTTCTTCTTTCACTTTTAATGGATTTATATTTTAGCTTCATTTTAATTGGATTTTGGAAGTATCTAAGAAAACTGAATTGCTACTTTAATTTGTGAGCACTAGTAAAAGAATGGATAACAGAATAGCCAGAATAACGAAAAGGGCGTATTTGGTTACTTTTATTTTTTTTATTGATGATTTAATATCTCTATTTTCCATAGTATTATGAACCGATTTTAACTATTGCAAGATGTTGTACATTGATGAAAAACCAATGCTTCATCTATTCAATATTCATTTCTAATCTGTTCAATATTCACATCTTAAATTCTTCAAAAGATGTAGGTCAATTCGTCATCATTAAACATATTCATCTGAAACACTTACACTTGAAATTGCGAATAAGTAATTCATATCAGCCATTGACAATGGTTCAACACGCAGTAAAATCACCTACTTGAAAAGTTATAGGTCGACTAGTAGTTGTATTCAATCTTTAATAAAATCAAGCCAAATTCAGTTACAAATAACGCTTAAGCACATAGGCAACTAGGCATCTTTTTTACGATACTCACTTGGTGTTACTCCAAACTGTTCTTTAAAATTCTTTCTGAAACTAGCTGAATCCAGGTACCCTACCCGCTCAATAATTTCCGATACACTTAAGTCGGAATCTTTTAAAAGTTGAGCTGCTTTTTTCAGTCGAATAGATTTAATAAATCCAGCCGGTGTTTGATTGGTGGATTTCTTTATTTTTCGGTAAAAAGATGATGAACTCATCGCTAATTCTTTGGACAAGGCATCCGGTGTGAAATCAGGTAATTTTATATGTTTTTCTACAATTTTAACCGATCGCTCCAAAAACTGTGCTTCTTCCGAACTTATTTCTTCTTTCTTAGCCTCCAGAACAACCTTGCGCGAATACTTCTCTTTTAGCAATACTCTTGAGGCAATTAATTGTTTAATCTCTTCTAATAGCAATTCAGGATTGAATGGCTTTTTTATATATAAATCAGCTCCTTTTTGAGAGCCAAACAATTGCTCACTATCACTTCCTTTTGCTGTCAGTAATATCACCGGAATGTCCGATATCAAATCATTGGACTTAATTTTTTCACATAACTCATAACCGTCCATACGAGGCATCATCACATCTGATAATACTAATGCCGGTTTATATTTAATTGCCTTATCGAAACCATCTAAACCATCTTCAGATTCAACGATACTAAAAAACTCTCCAAGAAATTGTCGCAAGTAATCGCGTACTTCTCGATTATCTTCCACTATCAATATTGTAGCACCTTTGGTACCAGTATTAACCGAGACTTTTGAAACCGGTCTTTCTGGTTCTATTTGCAATACCGCGTGTTCGTTAATATTTACTAATCCATCTGTCGAAAAATGCTCCTTTCCTTTTCTTAAATAAACCGAAAAGATGATTGGCTCACCTTCAGTACTTGAAACACTAACTCGTCCTTTATGAAGCTCTACAAATGACTTTACGAGTTGCAAACCTATACCACTGCTTCCAATGGAACTACCACCCTTCACTTGGTAGAAGCGCTCAAACAAATGCTCTATTTCCGACTTTGGAATAGGCTTCCCCTCATTACAAATATCAATTCTAAAATACCCATCATCTTCTGTAACTATTACATCAACTTTGCCATTGGGCTCAACATGCTTAAATGCATTAGACAAGAGGTTCGTTAACACAATAGTGATTCGTTCAAAATCAAGATATACAGTTGTATTTTTAGCTTTATAATTGACCTTAAATCGAAAAGACTGCGTTTTTGCCAACTGTTTATATGCGAGGCAACTTTCATTGATCAATTGTTGTAAATTGACTTCACTAATTCTCAGTTCTAATTTACCAGATTCCATTTTTCTGAATTCCAATAGCTGATTCACCAAATTATACAAACGATTTGTATTGTGTCCAATCATCTGCATTCGTTCTTCGTAGAAGCTGGGTTTAATTTCTGAAAAATCTTTGTTGAGTAATTCTTTAACAGGCGCCTGAATAAGTGTGAGTGGTGTTCTGAATTCATGCGATATATTTGTAAAGAAGCGTAGCTTATAATCGTTTATTTCCTTTATTTGATCATTTTGTAAACGTCCGAGCTTGAGTGCATTCTGCAATCGTTCCTGCCGAACAACAGTACGGATAATAACCAATACTACCAATAGAATAAACAGAACATATGCGAAGATAGCATAGATACTTTTCCAAGGTGCGGGTAACACCTTTATAGTAATCTCTTTCAGGCTATTACTCCAAATTCCATTACTATTCGTTCCTTTTATCTGTAGTTTATAAGTATCTGGTTTTAGGTTACTAAATGATATTTCGCGCATATTTCCTAAATCGTGCCAGTCAGAATCATAAGGGATAAGGCGATAAGTATATTGGTTTTTATCAGGCGCTTTGTAATCAAGCGATGCCACTTGAAATGAGAATTCCATTTCCTTATGAGATAGCGTTAATTCATCAAGGTCGTTGATGTTTGACTTTAATAAACCATCATTATCACCTACTTTAATCACTTGGTTTAAAACTTTGAAAGCAGACACAACCAGTGGCGATTCGTATTTATTAATATTAATATCATCAGGCTTGAAATAGCTGAGCGAAGTATAACCACCGAAATAAATGGTTCCATCAGCATTTTTATAGTACGCTCCTTCAGAATAACTAAGGTCTCCAATCCCATCCGCTTTACCAAAATTAAGCACCTGACCGTTCTTTGGGTTCAGGGACGAAATGCCTGCATTGGTCGAACACCATATCATTTCATTATCTCCTACCACAATTCCGTTGATATAATCATCGGCTAAGCCTTGTGCTTTATTGTAAGTTTGAAGCTTAGATAAACCTGACAATTGCAGCTGATGAAGGCTACAAGGGGTGCCAAACCAAAGGTTTCCACATTTATCGAGTTCTAAACACAAAATGATATCACATGCCAGGGCCGAAGAAATACCCAGGTCCTTTAATGATAAGAAGGTTGAATCGTGCGGATTAAATCGAAAAAGCCCTTTGTAGGTAGCGAACCACATATTACCAGATAAATCCTTCCGAATAGCTGTTACGCGGTTATCACCAAGCATTCCATCTTCTTCTCCGCTAACAAAATGTTTAATCAATCGATATTTTGATTCATGTTGTTCAAACAAAAACACCCCCCTTTGTTGTGTTCCTATCCAAAGTTTATCATCATCGAAGAACAGCTGATGCACCTTTCGAACCCTCTTAAATTCATCTTGTTGGAATAAATCAACAACAGGCACTAGTCGGAAACTCCCATCCTTATCTTCAATAGTGAAAATTCCTTCTTCAAAGCAGACCCATAAATTATTATCAGGATCCTTGTTAATGGTCTTTACAGTGCCATTTTTTAGAACTTGGCTTGCCCCAACACTATGAAATGTATTTTTATCTTCGGTATAAAATAGTCCATTGCCGTTCGTTCCAACCCAGGTTATACCTTCATCATCAACACAAACAGCGTTAATATGGCTAATATTCTGTTTGTCATAATCAATAACTTTTACACTATTGAAATTATTCTTTGGAGATAATCGAACAATACCTCCCTGAGTGGCTAACCATAAATCCCCTACCTTATCTTCGAAAATATCTCTTATAACACGGTAGTCAACTGGTGCTGATTGTGCATTACCAGGGTAAATATCCACTTTGTTAAACACTTTGTTCCCTTTATCGAAATGGAAAAAACCTTCGCCCCATGTACCAATCCATAAACGGCCTTTGGTATCATTGAGTACACTATAGTTCCGTGCACTACTCGTCAGGTTATTTACATAGACATCCGATTCGAGTGTTTTATAATTGACTTTCATTAATTCTTGTGTCCATCCCAAAGTCCAAAGGCATTCATTTTTTGTATCCACCGTTATTGAGGTGATACTTTTCCCACCGTAATTAATTAACTGCCCATTATTTGTAATATATTTTAATCCAGTACTGGATCCCACCCAAACTTTACCATCTGCCGTCTCCGCAAAGTCCCTGACCTGTCCTGCATCTTTAAAGTGGATAATAGTATCACGCTTAATACAAACAATACCATTACTCCAGGAACCAATCCAAGTATTTCCTTTACTATCTTCAAAAAATGAAAGCACCCGGCTTAGACCATAATTCGTTGTAAGCTCAAATTCTTTAAATGTTTCTTGTGAATTGATATATTTTGATGGTCCTCCAGATTTTAAACCGATATAGATTTCTTCCGAAGAGTTTAAGAATAAGCTTTCAATTGAGGGGTTTGTAATGCTGGTAGAATCCTGTGCTAATGGCTTAAAATGCTTAAATTCATAACCATCGTAACGATTTAACCCACCACGTGTACCAAACCACATAAAACCATACTGATCCTGAACTATAGACGTCACTTCATTATGAGACAAGCCATCTTCAACAGACAAAAAACTTAATTGGTAATTATCTATTGATGAATACACTAATACATGATTCAACAAGATAATTCCGATGAGCAGTAAACGTATCTTTACCATTATTTTCTTTCGGCAGTGGTGATTTTCGATCAGAAAGATAAGTAATTACTCTTAAATATCACCACTCAATGGTTACTTAGATAAATTACTTAGGAACAACCTGTAAAGTTACTTTCAAGACAATACTCTTCGGTATTATCATCAGCATAAATTGAGTTCCTTCGGAATGTACCAGTGTTTACTATGAGACTTCTTCACAGGCGCTTCATGTCATGTTCGTGCCACCTTCGGCTTAACTACGCTCCCAGCGAGGTTGATACGTTGCAGGTACGAAGGGAGTACCTTGTTGGTTCCTTTATGAATTATAGCTATATCTAAACATATGAGTCAAGCAATCTCTTATGGAGGAGACTGATAAACGTTTTACCTATCTACTTGCCCGATACAGAATTTTCTAAAAGTTCATTTTTAGATAGTTGCAGCGTTCACGTTGTAAATATTGCGTAAAGATTATAAAACCGTGTTTTTCACTAGAAACATTGCTATTACAGCGTTATGAGGCAATTCTCACCTACTTTTAAAGCTTTAGAAATTTTAGAAAAAACGAACGGCATCTACAACGCTACTTCTTAGCATGAGTGGTCATTTTTCTCTTCATAAAAAGCTAAATGAAAAGTTGTAAAAAATGTAAATGATAATTTAAGAATGTTGAATTACTTTTCATCTGTAATAATTTAGCCGGTTATTTATCCAAACCTGGGTTTGGTGAGACACGATAGAATATCTTCCTATTATATAGAATTTAACAGCATTTCCTTCATTTTAGCCAATTGCTGGTGAAATTTCTTTTTCCAATGATTCTATTCAGCTTTATTGTTTGCTTCATGTGTTTTTAAATCAAGCCTAGATATGAAACTGTTATTCATTATTGCTCAAATAGGTCATTGACTCTAGTAAATCTTTTACATTGATGGTAGCAATTCCAGTTGATATATCCGACATGGCATAGGGAATGATTAATTGTTGATGAAGTAATAGACCGCCGCACGAATAAATCACGTTGGGCACATAGCCTTCCCTTTCTGTTTTTGTTGGTGTTATCAGTGGTTCATCCAGCCGGGCTATCACTTTTGTGGGGTTATCCAAATCAAGTAATATCACCCCAATGGCGTATTGACGCATAGGACCAACGCCATGGGTGAGCACAAGCCATCCCTCATCTGTCTCCATTGGAGAACCACAATTGCCAATCTGTATGAATTCCCAGGGCTTGGTTGGTTCCTGAATAACCTGGGATGATTGCCAGAAGTGCAAATGATCAGAAAACATGATGTAGTTGTTTTCGCCATCCTGCCGTGATAACATCACATACTTTCCATTGATCTTACGCGGAAACAGTGCCATTCCCTTATTCTGAACAGCCTTTCCATTCAGAGTCATCACTTTAAATCGGAGAAAGTCCTTAGTCTCAATTAACTGGGGTAGGATGCTGAACCCATTATATGCTGTATAGGTAGCATAATAGGTCACTTCACCATTGTCATCTTTAAATAGTACGAAACGGGCATCTTCAATTCCCCTGCTTTCATTATCAGAAGAAGGAAAAATAACTCGTTCCGAAATGTTACTGGTTTCATCAAACTGAAGCGTATAATTGGAGTTGGCCACCCAGTAGATGAACTCAATAACTTTATCATTGCATTCAAAATCAGTATCTAAGTAAAGTACACCTATACTCACCTTTAGCTCCTGATAAGAAAAGGTATCTGGAATCTGGTCAAATATGCGAATACTTGTTTCATCCCAGGCGTCCAAATCCTGCAGTTTCCATTGAAATAAATGCCTGTCATAGGCTGAGTTGTGGCACACCGAGGCTTGCTCGACATACCTGCTGGTTTCGTCAAATGAGAATGAACCATCTGTATTGATCACCCCACTACGAAAAACAATAGAGGAAATATGGCCTTCACCCGTGGCCCGCAAGCTCATAATAAATCTCAGGCAGCCATCTACTACATATTTCTGGTTCGGATGAGCAACAATGGAAGGGTTAAATAAAGCGGCTGATTCAATGGAGTATTCCATGGTTAAATAGGCGCCAATAAGCATCCGCATATTTTGGCTTAGCTGCACGGAGGCTGGAATATACTCTGAGACTTTATTAAAATGCTTAATCAACTGGTGATCCAGATTTCTATGTCTGCTTTCAAAATCACGATACACTTTTTGTAATTCCCGCTCAACCCCGCCATTAGTAAGCTTTAGTACCCTGTTGATGATGTTATTGATACGCACCAGTTCACCCGGGATATGAGCGCGTGTGATGACGCGTGAATCGTCTCCATGGATGATTATTTTCTGCCTTTGCACTAGTTCCGAAGCGTTTTTGTCCTCAATCTTAAATACTGTCATGGCCTTGTAATGTATTTGTTAATGATTCAGAATACTTTTGTAAACATCAATATACCCTTCAACCATTTTATCTTGCGAAAAATTGGAGATAGCCCACTGCTTGCAGTCCCATCGATTGATGTTTGAAGTCTTATCAACAGCAGCAACGGCTTCATCAAGCGTATTGACTAAAAAACCGGTTTTACCATCAAGTATGATCTCGGACATTGATCCTCTGTTAAAAGCGATGACAGGAGTTCCGCAAAACATAGCTTCTGCTACACTTAATCCAAAAGGTTCATTGAAACTAATCGGATGTAACAGGGCAAATGCCTGCCGCAGCAACTCATCCCGCTGTTTAGGCCCTGAATTACCAACATATACAATGTCTTCGTTATTGATATGAGGTTTAACACTGCTGTAAAAATAATCTTCATCCTGAACCAATCCAGCAATAATAAGCTTGCGTTTTGTTCTTTTTGCTATCTGAATGGCCTCGCAGGTGCCTTTTTCAGGGTGTATTCTGCCAAAAAAGAGCAAGTAACCGTCGGGATTGGCATTGAAGGTAAAATCAACCGGATTAATGCCATTGTAAACTGTTGCTATATAATTGAGTTCAGGGCTTCGATCAGCATTACTAATAGAAACGTAATAATTATGGTTGTTGTACCGCTTAAAAACCGGGATAATTTTAGGTGATGAAAAACCATGAATGGTAGTAACCATTGGAGTTTTAATAAGTTTGGAATAGGTCAGTGGCAAGTAATCAAAATGATTATGGATGATATCAAAGTCGTTAGCTTGTTCCATCAGGAAGCTGATGTGAAGACATTCCCACACCTTGGAAGCGATCGAATCGTCCTCGCCATAAGCGGTAGGCGAGATAGATTGCAATTTAGCATTGGTATTGGAGTTACCGCTTGCGAATAAAGTCACATCCAGCCCTTTGGCAACCAAGCCTTCGGTAATGTTAGAAGCGACCTGTTCCCATGGTCCATACCTTAAGGGAGGTGTTCTCCATGCTATTGGTGATAATATGGCTATTTTCATGGGCCTTTAATTTGTATTTATTATACCATACCTAATCTCGCGTCGGCGAGATGAAAATCGTCAAGAAAATTCATCTTCGCTTGAAAAACTTTCTTGTGTTGGCTTCATGGCTTTACGTTTTAATTCCTGAGGCATCGTCAATTAACACTCCTATTAGTCAGGCTTTAAATGTATCATTGCCAAATGTCATTTGTTACGAAACTTGATCTTTGACCTCTTTTGCTATCGGTTTATATAGCTTGTCTGAGATTACTGAGACAATGATCAACCAATTCGTCAATAACGGCTGTCCCGACACACATCACTTTATCTGCACCTCCCCAGTATAATTTAAGTGTACCATCAGGTTCAGGTATCGCACCACAGGTAAAAACAACATTGTGCACATAGCCCGTTATCTCATAGTCTTCTTCGGGCTGTAAGATCCATTCATCACCAACTGCAATGATAACTGACGGATCTTCAAGCTTATGCAAGGCAACACCTAAGCGGTAAACACATCCGTCCATCGTTGGAAATACCCCGTGGTATATATTTAGCCACCCACGCGATGTTTTGATAGGGCTTGCTCCCGGCCCTATTTTCATTTCATCCCAATGGTATTGCATTGGGCGCATAATCAGTTTGGATTGGCCCCAATGAATTAAATCAGGTGAATAGGATATCCAGATGGACCAGGGTGATATTTCGGAGTGCGGACGATCTAAACGGGCATAAAGGTTATTGAACTTTTCGGGGAAAATTACCACATTCCGATAGTCGGCTTCCGTAATAAGAGCCACACGCTGAATATGATCAAAGTCTTTGGTTTTAGCCAGTCCAATCCGAACACCATATTGGGAGTAGGCACTGTAAGTAATCAAATATTCTCCTTCTACTTTTACAATGCGTGGGTCCTCAATACCATAAGCTTCATATTTGTTAAACGGTTGCTCTTTAGATGGTATCATAAAGGGGTGCTCATCAACTTTAAAGTTAAAGCCGTCATAACTCACTGCTTTACCCAATATGCTGCGCCCATTAAATTTATGGGATCTGAAAATCATGATGTACTTATCCTCATGTTTGACCATGCCGGCATTATGCACTGTAGCAACAGGATAAGGCACATCATCTTTCTGTAAAATCGGATTGCCGGAATATCGTTTTATTAACATTTTTAATAATTTAAAGATAAGTAGAAGTTGCATTTAGTAGCAATTGATATCACTAAAGGCTGTAAAAATCTTCATGTGCTTTTAACACCGTTAAGTATGATATAAGATAAGCCAGGGTGCTTTCGGCACCTTGGTTCCGATTGATTCCGTCGCGCTCTAAGCCGTCGCAACATCCATGGGTTTCAAAATCATACAGTCGCATTCGCAAATCATTCTCACCTAAAAACCACATAAAAGAGGTGAATAATTTGCTCAGGTATTCTTTGTTTTTAGTAAGCTTATAAGCCTGATGAAACATCAGAATCATGGCCATGGCATCAACCGGTTGCTGACTAAACATCGCTTTGCGACCGTTTTTGTTAAACCATCCATCATTACCTATTAAAGACAGGTAACCATCACTCAGAGTGTGTTGAATCAAAAAGTCCATAGATGCGATACCAACATCCTTGATTTGCTCATCATTAAGTACCTTAGCAACATGCAATAGCGCAAGAGGGAGCATGGCATTATCGTAGGTCAATACCTCTTCGAACCAATTCCAGTTGGCAGAGCTATTGTCATCATAATAATCAACCAGCTTTTTGGCTAATTTTCTTAATACGGCCACCATACTGTTGTTATCGGGCGAGTTAGTTAAATAATAACTAATTCCTATTATTGTATTGGCAATGCTGCGAATAGATTTTAATTCTTCAAAAATGGGTGCTGCTTTAAAGAATATGGAATGACTAGCCTGGGAATAAGAGCCGTTAGGTGCATTTGCCATCAAATAACCTAAAGCCCAAATGGTTCGGCCAAAGGAGTCTTCGGAACCAACATTGTCTATATAGTTCCGGTTAAAACTCAGAAAGTTTCTAAAGGAGCCATCCTCGTTTTGCATGTAATGAATAAAACTTAGATACACATTGCATAAATTCAGTGCCTTTTTACTTTTCTTCTGGGTATAGGTCATGAGTGCCATTAGAAGAGCTCTGGCATTATCATCGAGGCAATAGCCATGTTTCAAATTAGGTATGCCATATTTAGCATGCTGAATAATCCCGGTATCATCCGTTAATCGTTTAATATGCTTTAGCGAAAATGCTGGTATCATCAGCAAATCAAACGGTTGCTCCTTGTTATCATCCCCTTTTATGCATTCTTGAATAGTGTGTGCCAGCAATTCACTATACTTAATACCAGTTATAGGCCAGGTAATTTCTTTTCCATAGTTACCTGCATTTCTTCTCAAGGTATTCAATTCCTCAGGGTGATCTAATAAATCAATCAAGATGTCACTCAGTTGTTCGGAATTGCCAAAATCAAACAGAAGCCCCCGGTTGTTAGCCAGCAATTCAACCGCATGCCAATAGGGTGTTGAAATAACACCAGAACCAACACCAACAGCATACGAAAGGGTTCCGCTGGTTATCTGCGCCTCGTTGTTGTATGGTGTGATATAAATATCCGATGCATGCAAGTACATAAATAGCTCATCCTGGCCCATATACTTATGTGGAATAACCACATGGTTCTCCAGACCTAAAGTTTTAACCAACTGCCTCAAGTAGATAAGATACTCTTCTCCAGAATAACCCAGCACATTGGGGTGGGTTTTACCCAATACAAAGTAGAGGCTATTGGGATGCCTTTCTATTACCTTTGGCAATGCTTTAATGGCCACATCAATGCCTTTGTTACGCCCAAGGAAACCAAAAGTGAGCATCACATTTTTATTTTGAAGCTTTAAGGTGATTTTTGCTTTCTGATGGTCTAGTTGATATTGAGGTACTCCGTGTTCAATCAATTCTATTTTATCTTTAGGCACATCATAAATATCATCCAGGAAATCAATAGCTTTTTGGGTCATTACAACTATTTTGCAAGCCTTTTTACATATCTCCTGAAGTATTAACTTCTCGCTATAAGACGGAGTGCTAAGTATGGTATGCAGAGTTACAACAAGAGGTATTTTCAGGCGGTGTATCAATGGAAGGATATACACTCCATCTTTGCCACCAAAAATGCCAAACTCATGCTGTAAAATACAAATATCGGTGCCACTGTGGTTTATAAATTTTGCGGCATCAATGTAATCACGCTGGTAATCCTGACGGATAATCTGTTCCACTTCATTCTGATACGAAAGCAATTTATCTGAATTGTTTAAAGCAATAATGCCAACTTGGTTATGGCGATTTGCCCCAATAATTGATTCATAAAGGTGGCGGGTGAATGTGCCAATCCCACATTCTCGGGGAGGGTATGTTCCTATTATTGCTGCTTTCATAATCTCATTTTTATCATTTATTTATCGTTAATCAATTTGTTGCAACAACTAATTGTTAATGTGTGAGGTTATGGAAGTGCTTTTCAAACCAATACAAGTTAGTGAAATAATAATGGAATAGATATAGAAATATCATCTTTTACATGCATTCTGAAATTTTATTACTGACCAATCTTCTTCTGTAGTCAGATAATTTCGTAGGATGTCACAAACTGCTTTATAAATATTTTGAATATCCTTAACTTTATAATGCTGCAACAAAGTTTCAGTGCCTTGTTTGTATTTGCTATAGAAGGAAGAAGTAGTGTAAATTGACAACTGAATAAGCATATTATACACGCATGAAAGTTTACATTAAAAATATGGTATGTATCCGATGCCAGATGGTTGTTAAGCATGAACTGGATAAGCTGGGGTTGGAATATACAGATGTAAAAATTGGGGAGGCTTGTTTCATTGGACCAGTGACTGATGACACATTGAAAAAGTTAGATGCGGCATTAAGAAAAGCTGGGCTACAGCTTATGAGCAATAAGAAAAGCATCCTCGTTGAAAAAATAACCAATACGATTATTGAATTGGTGCATTATACCGAAGAACAAATAAAAGTGAACTTATCGAATTACCTGAGTGAAAAACTGTGCTACGACTATACCTATCTGGCCAATCTGTTTTCGGAAGTAAAAGGCACCACAATCGAAAAGTTTTACCTGAAGCATAAAATCGAAAAAGTAAAAGAGCTTATTGTCTATGATGAACTAAACCTTTCAGAAATAGCTTACAAGATGCATTACAGCAGTGTTGCACACCTATCCAACCAGTTTAAAAAGATAACGGGCCTGACACCTTCTCACTTTAAAAAGCTTAAAAACAAGAGACGTGACACACTCGAAAATGTGTGAATTTTGCAAAATTAAACAGGAAAAATGTAATGCCTTTTTTGACTGACTATACGAAATTTGCACCAATACAATTCTCGCAGACGCAATGGTTGCAATGTTTCTGATAAACAAACCATTTGCAAGCACTAAAGCTGTGAGGATACAACTCATTGGTGGGGAATGGGATTGGCCATGAGCAGGCTAAACTATTTTGATTAAAGGTGATAATGAACATTTTACTCGTATATCCGCTATATCCCGACTCCTTCTGGAGTTTTAAACATGCGCTTAAGTTTATATCTAAAAAAGCGGCGGTACCTCCACTAGGCCTCATCACTGTATCGGCCATGCTGCCAGGTGAATGGAATAAAAAGCTGGTTGATTTAAACATTTGTGAACTGGAAGCTAAGGACATTCTTTGGGCCGATTACGTTTTTATTAGTGCCATGCACATTCAAAGGCAATCCGTCAGTAATATCATTTCGGAGTGCGTGAAACTGGGAACAAAAATAGTGGCAGGTGGTCCGCTTTTTACTCAGGAGCATCATAACTATCCACAGATTGACCATTTTGTCTTGAATGAAGCAGAAATCACCTTACCCTTGTTTCTGGCTGATTTGGCAAATGGCCATCCCGCCAAAGTATACAAGACAGACCAATTTGCCGATCTATCGGATACTCCAATGCCTGATTATCACCTGTTGCAAATGAAAAAGTATTTTTTCATGAATATTCAGGTTTCCCGCGGGTGCCCTTACTCATGCGACTTTTGTGAAATCACCTCCCTTTTAGGCCATAAGGTGAGAATGAAATGGCCCCGCCAGATTATTCATGATTTGGAGGAATTATACCGCCTAGGCTGGCGTGGACCTGTTTCAATTGTGGATGATAATTTTATTGGTAACAAAAAAGAAATTAAATACCAATTACTTCCTCAGATGAGACAATGGATGCAACAGCACAATTATCCTTTTGTGTTTAATATCCAAAGTTCTATTAATGTTGCCGATGATCATGAGCTCATGACATTGATGGTTGAAACTGGCATAACGTCTACTTTTATTGGCATAGAAACACCTGATGAAACATCGCTTCATACCTGTAATAAATTACAAAACAAGGGTAGAAATTTGTTGCAATCCATTAAAGTCATTCAAAAGACAGGATTGACCGTTTCGGGCGGCTTTATTGTGGGATTTGACAGCGATACGCCCAGTGTCTTTCAACGCCAAATTGACTTTATCCAAAAAAGTGGTATTGTTTCGGCGATGGTGGGCTTGTTAAATGCTCCCAGGCATACGCAACTATATAAGCGCTTAGAGGCCGAGAAACGTTTAACCAAAGAAACCTCTGGGAACAATACCGATTTATCAATGAACTTTATCCCTAAAATGGATTACCACCAATTGTTGGATGGATATAAAAAGATAATCTCAGCCATATATACTACCAAACCATACTATAAGAGGGTGCGTCAGTTATTTTTAAATTATAATCACACCTACAAACAACATCAGGGAATCAACTTGTCACTGTTTGTTGCCTTTCTTAAGTCTATGTATATCATTGGTATTATTAAAAAAGGCCGTATCGAATTTTGGAAACTGTTGTTCTGGACCTTATTTAAAAAGCCTGGCCTGTTAACCGAAGCCATCACTTTTGCTGTTTATGGCTATCATTTTAGAACGGTATATGGCCTTAATCCGGGTTAGTAAAATGTGTGAATGATGTAAATGAAACCATCAATAGTATAACAAATTACGATGTCTGTTGAAGTACCTTTGTTTAATCAGAAAAGTAAAACGTATGTCAACCACCGAATTAGAAAAATCAAAGACACATATTTTAATTGAAATCATTGAATATGTTCCCAATTCCGTGGTATGTAAAACCATTATAAAAAAAAACACAGGTAATGTGAGTGTTTTGGCTATTGACACCGGTGAAGCACTTACTGAAAAGACCTCTCCCTTTGACACCTTTATGCAGGTAATTGAAGGTCAGGCAGAGGTGGTCATTGACCATCACTCTAATTTCCTTAAAACAGGCAACGGTATAATCATACCGGCCCACACATCCCATAATATAAAAGCCAACGAACGGTTTAAAATGATATCAACCGTCATAAAGAGCGGCTATGAAGATGTAGCAATCTGAAAATTATTAAACAGTAAGGATGTCGAGGAGAGAAATTCACTAGTTAATCAATCCTATTATTGTTTGTAGGAATCACAAATACTGGAATACTTGAGCCAAGTAACACCTTTTGAGTAACACTGCCAATAGTTGTGTTTTCAAACCATTTACGGCTATGCGAACCCATAACTATCATATATGCGTTTAACTGATTGGCAACATCAATCAATGAATCGGCACATGAACCGTTTGCTACCATAACTTCGATGTTCTTATCTGCAAGATGTAACATCGCCTTATTAAGAAATTCCTGCGAAATAGCATCAGGGTCAATATTATCAGGTGCTATAGGTGTATCACCTTTTAAGTGACCTGAGAAGCCAATAACTACAACCTGGCCAAGGGAACTGTAATAATCTGCATCAGCTTTTACATGTACTAAAGTAACCTTAGCTTTTAAAGATTTAGCTAGGGCATAACCTTCCTCAGCTACCTTTTGAGCGCTGGGATCAAAGTCGAGTGCAATAATAACTCGTTTCATCAGATGATAGTTAAATAGTTAAATAAACCATGCTAACAATCATATTTGTATAGGCTTCGAAGGCGAGCCAGCCTAATAAAAGGTTCCTTTAAAGAAACCCCTCATTACTAACTTAAACTTATGGCTTAGCATTGTTATCTAATTAGTTTGTTAATCGTCTGGTTAAAATAAACCCCATAAGTATCGCTAATCCAGCAAATGCTAACAACCAATGAACGGATCCTGAAGAATTGAATCCAAAAAAGATAATTCCCCATATAACTATTAATAGTCCTGATATAACATACAATAAATTTTTCATGGTATTTTGTTTAAATAAGTATGTAAACAAACCAAATCTGATTAATTCAGCACATGGTTCATTCGAAAGATGATGCAGCATAATTGACTGGTTAACTGACTATTACTTCCCAACTAAAACCAACGTTATTTCTTTATGCGTGACCTAATAGTTCATTAAAAACATCTTAATTGAAGCAATCATCTTAGCCTGATCCTTATCAGATTGTAACTTAGCCAATGTTAGTTTGTGAGTATTTTCTAATATTAACAAGTAACAAAGCAATTATTCTAAATGCTTTATCACCTTATTTTTGTAAGAATACCTCCTAACAAATACAAAGTTACGATCCAGTTATTGGGGAGTCCTTACACAAATCCATAAATATGTTACATAATTCACACATTGGACACTTTTAAAATAACAGGAGAAAATTGTGATAAAGCCTATTCAACAGCAGTATGAGTTATTCAAAACTCAATTATTATTGCACTGATATACAAAAAAAGAATTTCAATGGTTAATTATGATTTGACCTTCTGATTTTTAGTTTAATATGACACGTTCATTAATTTAGTTTTTGTAATTGTTTTGTCAGATATTATAAATAGTAAATTGATCGTGAATATTAGGAAATGTATTGTTGAGTAATTGCATCAGCTTGTTTGTTAGCATTAATTAAACTCTACTGCCGCAATAGGTTGGCTTTTAAATTAGCTATTCGGCGGCTTTCAACTTTTACTTGTTTCATATGGCCTAAATTCATCGAAAGATATACAAACGGTTTGTACCAATTGCCTAATAATCGCTTCAGTACTGACGTTTTACTATAAAACTTCTTCCTGGCATTTATTTTCCCCAGCTGCAGCTCAAGGGGAGTCATATTTTTGGGCTTAAACACAACTGTATTGTGGTCATAATACTTCCAATCTGTTGTAATTAAGCGATCCTCATTTTTTAGCTTTTCATACACTTTGGTTCCGGGGTAAGGAGTTAAGACATTGAATGAAACGGTGCTCACTTTGTTTCGCACCAGGAATTGAACTGTTTCATCAAATATTTCCTTCGTATCATCATCAAAGCCAAAAACAATGGATGCATGGATAAGAATTCCCATCTTTTTTACCTTTTTAAAAGCGTGTTCAAGATGTTGAATTTCCTTTATCGATTTGCGCATAGATAACAGCTGTTTTACCGAAACACTTTCAATACCTAGAAAAAGTGACTGACAGCCACTTTCAGCTGCTAATTGTATTAACTCATCATCACCCACTAATAAAGATATAGAGGCTTGCCCAACCCATTTAATCTTCAATGGTTTAATAGCTTTAAAGAGCGCTTTGGCATATGCTGGGTTACCAATAATATTGTCATCCAGAAAAATAAAGACCTTTGCTTGTGATTCTCTTATATCGCGTACAATATTTTCAACTGAGATATGTCGTATTTTTTGTCCGAATAAGTTAGTTACACAGCAAAAATCGCAATTATAAGGGCAGCCACGGGTTGTTAATATTGGAATTATATTGAACAGTCTTTTCGATGCTATTTTTTTAAAATCTTTACGAACATATTTCTCTAAATCAGGATTAGAGTTGTGATATTTTTGCTTCAGAGTATTGTTTTCAAAATCACACAGAAGTGTCTCCCAAACACCTTCTGCTTCACCTATAACCACCGCATTGGCATGCAATAAGGCTTCGTCAGGAAGTATGGTAGGGTGTACACCACCAAGTATGACTGTCTTCCCTCTTTTTTGAAAATCATCGCAAAGCTGATAGGCCCTGGGGGCGTTAGCCGTCATGCAACTTATGGCAACCAAAGCACATTCTTGTTCCAGGTTAACCTTCTTTGTTTCTTCCTCTATCACCTCTACATCAAATCGATCAGGAGTTAATCCTTCAAGTATATAAAGAGCGAGTTGCGGTATCATAAGTCCTTTGTTGGTCCTTTTTTCAGTATCGACGGTTGGTGAGATGAGGAGAATTTTCATGTGCTTAGTATATGTTTTATCAATGGTCGGAGGGAACTCCCAAATAGACCTTAATCATCCAGTTATCGTCAGGAGTGATAAATTATGTGTCCATTGGAATCATCAAAATCACATACTTGATTCAAGTGTCTCATATCTATTGGATTACCTGTACGTTTCAGCAACTGTAAAATATATCTTAACCTATCGTTTCTTTGGCGTTATACACTAATATTTAATTGCCAAACAAAGGAGATCTGATGAACAAACCTGACGAAAAACAAATGGCTCTACCAGAGTGCTTTTTATAAAAAGAGGGTCAAAGAAATTCGATTTAAGTTACGAAACTTCTGCGCCTGCAGCAAGCCAAAGTATTCTAATCTTAGGGCAGAGATTATACTAATCAGGCTGATGATTAAGGTTAATTGCATTGTAACAGCAGTAAATAAACGGTAATAATTTGGTTGGGTAGAGCATAACTGGTCCAATAGCAAAGGCGGTAACATTTATCTAACTCAGAACAGGGCTCTGTAGTTTTTAATTTACTCGTAATAGAGAACTGTCATATAATTCATTAACGTGATGTTTGTTTCTAATGAATAACAAAGTATGATGAATCTAAAAAATAAGCTGATGAATTTAAAACTAGCAGTATTAATTGATGGTGACAATATTCCATCAGCCAACGTCAAAGAAATGATGGAGGAAATTGCTAAATACGGTAATCCTACTATTAAAAGAATATATGATGACTGGACACGACCTGACTTAAGTAATTGGAAAAAGGTATGACTGGAGAATGCGATTACGCCAATTCAGCAATACGTATATACATCGGGTAATAATGCTACCAATTCAGCTATGATAATTGATGCCATGGATATTCTATATTCTGAAAAAGTTAATGGTTTCTGCTTGGTATCGAGCGATAGTGATTTTACAAAACTGGCAACCCGTTTGCGAGAAGCAGGCATAATGGTAATTGGGATTGGTGAGAAAAAAACGCCAACGCCATTTATTGTAGCCTGCGATAAGTTTATATACATCGAAATTTTAAAAACCAGAGCTAAGGAGAAAGAGGACGAAGATGATAAGGAAGTTGAAAAAGAAGCATTTGATAAGATTACCCCAAAGGTAATTAGACTGATAGCCACTACCATCAACGACCTGTCTGATGACGACGGTTGGGCATTTTTAGGCGATGTCGGAAGCTTGTTGCAAAAGAAACGCCCAAACTTTGACCCACGTAACTATGGGTTTCAGAAATTGACCCCCCTGATTAACTCCATCAATCGATTTGAAATAGAGCAAAGGGATAGCCCCAATAGCCGACATAGATTGATTTATGTGAAGAATAAAGTGAAATTCGCATCAAAAAAATAAACTATCGGGCATTTATACTCCATTTAGAGAAGTATAGATGCATCCCGGAAGATACTATCTCGGATGATTTCGCTAGTCCACATTTTGGTTACCTGCCAAAAAATTACCTTTGTTGGGACTCTTTACCATGGTAAGAAAATCCCATACCTCATTTAAAATTTGACGCTCTTCACTCTTCGGAGGTTTAGTGCCATCGAGGTAATGCACTTCAGCAACACTTTTGAAAAACTTATCAAAATCAGTATAATAGCCTTCAGTGCGTTTAAAACGGATAAAGACACTGGGAAAGCTTAGTTTAATCACAAACTCATATTCAGGAAAGAATAGCTTGTTTGTTCCCAGATAGTAATTTTTAAACTTTTCAGGAATCATATTTTCTTAATCTTTTGATTATGGTCTGTTACATGTTACTAATGCTATAAAGAGCCCCGTGCAAAAATACCTGTTGCCATTACTTATGGCAAGGTAAAGTAAATTTGAATTCGCTGCCTTGTCCCAAATTACTTTCCACCCAAATTTTACCTCCTTCAATTTCAATAAATTCTTTGCAGAGTAGCAAACCTAATCCTGTTCCATGCTCTTGTGCGGTACCATAGGTTGAGTGAATAGCTTCCTGCTTAAAAATCTTACGCAAAGCATCTTCATGCAAACCTATTCCATTATCCTTCACTACAATTTCAATAAAATCATTCTTTGCAAGGGCTGTAACCTCAATAGTGCCATTGTTGTCAGTGAATTTTATGGCATTATTAATCAAGTTCCTGAAAACTGAGGCAATCATATGCTTATCTATATAGGCAACAATATCCTTATTGATAAAGTTATGAATGGTTATCTTTTTCTTTTGAGCATTTAATTGCGCTGAATTGATAGCTTCGGTTAGAATGGGAGAGATGTTGATGCGCGACGGTTTAAATGGCATCTTATCATTTTTAACATTTAACCATTCTGATAAGCTAATAAGTAATTCGTATGTTATTTTAGACGTCCGGTATAACATTTTCAGGAAGCTTTCAATTTCCTCCATTGTATAACTCCGAAAATCATTAATAAGTAACTCTACCAAGCCCAAAATTCCATTAAAAGGGTTTCTTAGCTCATGTGCAATTATAAGATAGAATTTATCACGTGCTTTTATTACCTCCTCAAGATCGTTTATTCTACCATTAACAATTTTATCAATTTCTTGCTGTTGTTCTTTGATAATTAGCTCTAGATCAGTATTCTGCTTTTCTAATTTTTGAATATAATCATCGGCGGAAAGTCTTTTCATCGAATGTAGTTTTATCTCTGTTTCATTATACTGAATAAAATACCTCATTAAAACCGAGAGCTTGAAAGTAGTGTAACAAAAACATTTAAAAAGTTGCTGACTCTACCTACAAGTTAGCGAAATATAATAGAATACTAACAAAATAATATATTATACAAGCTACTATTTTTTAAACTGGTGCATTTCTCAATATAACACCTTCTCACTTTAAAAACTTAAAAACAAGAGACGTGACACACTCGAAAATGTGTGAATCATGTAAAATTAAACAGGAAGAATGTAATACCTTTTTTTTACTGACTCTACGAAATTTGCACCAATACAATTCTTGCAGACGGAATGATTGCATTAGTTCTGACTTTGGCTGTACAGCTTTTATTAATCTTATAGATAGAACTGAAATAAATGCTGCAACGATCTGGCGCTGCTGTTGCCAATTGACGCGTGAGGAGCACCTCTTCTTCAAAGTGAAGTGTTTATTAGAGAAACCAACATGTAAATAATTAGTGTTTTTAAGATGAGTTCTATTTAGCTCGAATTTGATGTTAAAGAATTGGTATTTTATAACACATAGATGGTTGCATATCAGATAGAATTAAATGAAAATTTAGCAGCGAAATTATCATTGGTAATACTTTAATGATGCTTACTTAGCTGTATCAAAATAGTTCTTAACCTGTTTATTTTGAGCTTGCAAGGCCTCCTCTAAAGTGCCCTGAAATACAACCTGGCCACTATCAATAAAAACGATGCGGTCAGCTATTCTAAATATACTTGATACTTCATGTGTCACTACAACAATTGACATTCCTAATTGCTCTCTTAAGTTCAGTATTAATTTATCCAATGAAACCAGAGAAATGGGATCAAGGCCGGCACCCGGTTCATCACAAAATAGCAGTAACGGATCCATTACTATTGCCCTTGCTAAGGCAGCTCTTTTGAGCATGCCTCCACTTAGCTGGGAAGGGTATAAATAATAGGCGTTTAATAAATTCACCAGTTTGAGTTTTGACCAAACAATATGATCGATGAGTTCATGGCTCAGGTTACTGTTCTGTTCCAGAGGCAAAGCAATATTTTCGCCTACTGTTAAGGCATTTAGCAATCCGCCATTCTGATAAAAAACCCCCATTTGGAAGTACAGCCTTTTCTGTTCTTCTTCCTGCATTTCAGCTATATCCTTACCAAAAATGACAACCTCCCCTTCCTGAATATCCATGAGCCCCAGCAGGTGTTTTAAAAGCACTGATTTACCGGCTCCACTTCTTCCAAGGATAACTGTTATCTCTTTATCATACACATTAAAACTAATGTCCGATAGGATATTGCGGCCGCCTAATGAGGCAGAAAGGCTTTTTATTTTAATAATTTCTCTCAATGTAATTTTTTAATAAAACAGTAATCCCATGATACTATCAGCAATAAAGACCAATGAAATAGAAACAACTACCGCCTGGGTAGTAACCTTTCCAACACCTTCGGCTCCATGTTTAGCACGAAGACCAAAAAAACTACCTGTAAGAACAATTATACAAGCAAATACAAGGCTTTTAACGAGTCCAATCAGAATATCTCTATTATATAGCGATTCCGTCATTCGATTGATAAATACCTGGAAACTTATATCAAGATAAAAATAGGCCACAATCATCCCTCCAAATATTCCTAGTATATCTGCCAAAATAGTCAGAAATGGCAAAGTAACAATAGTTCCGTATATTTTAGGAATCACCACAAAACGAACGGGGTTTATACCCATGGTTTTAAGCGCATCCATTTCGGAGGTCACCTTCATCGTGGCTATCTCAGCGGCAATGGCTGAACCGCTTCGACCGGCTACTAAAATGGCTGGCATCAGTGGACCCATTTCACTCATCATGGCAATTACTATCAAGTCTACAATGTAAATGTTAGCTCCTAAATTACGCAATTGAGTAGCAGATTGAATGGCCAATACTAATCCAATAATGAAAGACATGGCTAATACTATCCACAAGGCATTTACTCCAATAAGAACAGCCTGGTTATAAAACTCACCCTGGCGCTGCATTTTCGGCTTAAACAGGTCGGTAATTGACCAATACATTACATTAGTCATCAAAATAATAAACGCTCTTAGGTCATCGTTTAAAAAACGATACATTTGGTATCCCACATCCTCCCAAAAAGGGACTTTCTTATTTTTTTGAATTTGAATCGTTTCGTTTAAGGAAAAGGTTTGGAGTTTTAGTTTGATTTCCTTTTTACCGCCATCTATCTGTACCTTAATTTTTCGTTCGTCCAATCTTGATTTTAAATAGTTTAATGTGGCCACACCAATGCTATCAATGTATTCCAGATGATCAATTTCAATGACAATCTGTTTATGTTTGTACTTTTTCAGGCACATCAGTACCTCCTCCATAAAAACATTGGCATTTCCTATCAGTAATGAACCGGCTAAATGCAAGGTTGTTTCCTCAATATTCAACGAATAGGCTGGTATGTGATTCTTATTTTTCAAAACTGCTTATTTATTATCCAAAGCATATTTCATTATTTTTTCCGTGAAGGCATTTAATTCCTGATAAAACAGCACGCCAATGGAATTTGCATATTCATTTAAATCCTTTTTTTCAAGTTTTAACAACTTGTCTGCGCGGTGCGATATCAATGTTTTATCTTCAGTGTTAGCTGACAGTATAATTTCCAAAGAAATATGTGCCAATAAATGGTTCTCCTGTTCAACAATTTCAAGTTTGTATATGGTCGTTCTTAATTTATAAACCGGGCTTAATCGCCAATATCGTGTTGAAACACCTTTAAAAACAGGAGTCTGAGTAAAGTAATCTTCCAGTAGTAAAGTAAAGGATACACCTGGTAACTGAGCCCATTGGTGATAGTTGTAATAAACTATTTCGTATCGATTACTCCTGTTTACTATTTTTTGAGTACCATAGGCGGGGTATATCTGTACGGGACTGATTTCGCAGAATCCATTCAGCCAGGTGGTATCTGTATCCATAGCATACTGAATCGAAGGTGGTTTTTCAATCAGATAATATTTGGTTACCATTTTATTCTGACTAATGCAAGCGCAAAATAAGATAAGCGTTATCGTTGTTATGAAGTGGATGAGTCTTCTCATTTTCTATTCTGTCAATTTATTATCAGGTGTATTTTTCTGGTTGGTACCTCGAATCAGTATGGAAGGGTCATTATTAATTTTGATGGCTGCCTGATTCAGGTTCTCAAGTGTCAACCTTAATAGTTGAAGGCTTTCGGAGAAATCCTGGCTTCCCCGATCAAGGTCGTTATCAACTTTGCTCAATAAAAGATCTATTTGATTGGCTATTGCAGTTATATCTGCAACTAGTGTTTTGAAATCTGTTTCGTTTAATTTCATCGAAACATCCCTGATGTTTGAAAATATCTGGTCGATGGTATCACTTTTGGCTTTTGAATGAACCGCTTCTATGGTTGACAGCAACAAACGGCTGGTTTCATCAAGGCGATAACTAATATCTTTTAAAGGAATAATTGCGTTTCGGATATCCAATCTGTTTTCAACTATCAAACTATCCATATTGATAAGTGCCATACTGGCATTATCAGCCATTATTGTTATTTTATTCAAGTTGTTAGGTTCGGTAAAGAGTAAAAGGTTGTTCAGAACCTTTTCAACTTTTTTAGCGATCACTTCAGCTTTACCTGAAATTTGGTCGGAAAAAGAGGATCCAGCCTTGATAAAAGAACCCGGTTTTAATGCTTTCGACTTATTAGTGCCCCCACTGATTTCGATGGCCTTTAACCCGGTAATCCCCATAGATGTAATATTGGCACTTGCATCCTCTTTAACAGGCGTTTCGGGCTTAAGGGCCAATTCAACGATCACTATATTTACATTATCAGGATCGATGCGAATATCTTTAATACTCCCTACCAGAATACCCATGTATTTCACCGGACTGCCTGCATCTAAGCCGCTCACTGACAAATCTTCATATGACACGTAATAGGTATCTTCTTTTTTAAAATATTCACGAGCCGTGAAAAAGATCAAACTGGAAATCAGCGCAGCTAAACTGACTAATAAAAATAGTCCCAGTCTTATTTTTTGAGCACGGTTTTTCATATCTTTCAATTTACTTAATTACTAAGTTGAAAGCAATAATATGTAGTGTTGTGTGCTCATAATTAACCTTGGGAAGTAAACCTGATACATCCATTCAATTATTGCTGCCATGCCCTTTTGTTCACCTTTACCCATTATTGATTGGCTTTCTTATTTTTATAATCTCCCCGAAGCCCTTGAACCTGTAAAATACTATCTGAGCAAGAATACTAACTATAGAACAATGAAGCTGGCATTATCTGCATTTCATTTGATAACAGCATTACTTTAACACATATTATTATCTATACCAGTTGTTGTTTTCTACTGATCAAAGGTTATGGAAGGACGAGTGTTATGCCCATGAGCAGAGACTGTTCAGAAATTACATGTAGAATATGTTCCAAACCAAGGTCAATAAGCCAATAAAAGTCACCCACTTTTTATTACATGCTTCATCAAATTTATTATCGGCCATGATTTGATACAAAAGAGTTCGGCATAAAACGCACCAAAATCAATCATATAGCAAGCGAAATATTTATAAGTTATTAAATTATAGCTAATGTATTCTTGCCAACTCTAGCTATGCCTTTTTTTGATTACTAAACTCTCTCTTTCTAATGTTGATAATGCCTTTGGAAAGCTTGAGCTCTGGACGAATAACTTTAATTTCTTTTTGGATGTCCTCTTTGGAAATATCACTATTTTTAAAGTAGAATTGTTTAATATTATCCTTAAAACTAATTGGTTGCCGAAACAAAGCTTAACGTTTCGTCTCTCAATATCCTGAAATCTTGTTAATAGCTTATTTAAATCCTCTCGGCTGTAAATATCACCAGTCGATATAAGATAAGGAGAGAACAATCCTATAACTTTTTAATTACAAAAAACCATTGCTAAATGCACTTATTTGACTAATCTTCAGGGAAGCCAATGCGATTTTTCCAATATCCTCTTGTTGATTTTTTATTACATTCTTAAATTTTGGCAAAAAATACTGCAACTTGATATACAATTGGTATAACACTGCCAATAGTTGTGTTTTCAAACCATTTACGGCTATGCGAACCCATAACTATCATATATGCGTTTAACTGATTGGCAACATCAATCAATGAATCGGCACATGAACCGTTTGCTACCATAACTTCGATGGTCTTATCTGCAAGATGTAACATCGCCTTATTAAGAAATTCCTGCGAAATAGCATCAGAGTCAATTTTTTCAGGTGCAATAGGTGTATCATCTTTTAAATGACCAGAGAAGCCAATAACAACAGCCTAACCAAGGGAACTGTAATAATCTGCATCAGCCTTTACATGCACTAAAGTAACCTTCGCTTTTAAAACTTTTGCTATGGTATAACCTTCCTCAGCCACCTTTGGGGCACTGGGATCAAAGTCAAGTGCAATAATAACTCGTTTCATAAGATGATAGTTTAATAGTTAAATAACCTGTATTAATCTATGCCAACCATATTATTTTGAACCCCAGCTTCAACAAATTCATTATTCTTATCAGGTTTTAAACAACTGATGGTTGAGAACATTAACCCAAATATTAATGGATAAATTAAATTTTTGTAAACAACATTTTTCCTTTTCATAACAATTAAAGTGTCTAATAAAAACATTGACAATTATAAACTCTAACATCTATAAGTATTGATCCGAATGTTAGAGTTGTTTATTGGGACTTTTAATCATTTATTTACATCTATTCAATTCGGGTTTTATGATTATTAAAAACTTCTCTTCTGTTTTTCAGACACAGCGAGATGATTTTTTATTCTTTATTGTGGGCTTTTACATATATCTGGTCTTTAAAATAACCATTGAGAGATTCAGGCAATGCCTTGTGAACGTTTGTGTAACTTTCATGTTCGTGAATGACATCATAAGTTTCCTGGTTTTTCCAGTTGCCTTTCATCACATAGTTATAGTGTTCATTGCTACCTGGAACGACAGGCATAATTTTGTAGCCACAATCCATATATCCAATTGAAGCAATTGCTTCATTAAATTTGCCAACCACTTCTTCAAGTCCGCTTAAAGGAAGTTCCTCGGATATTTTCATCAGGTGAATGCTTGAATAGGCTTTGTCATCCGGATCAGCTAGGTGTGTACTGTGACAATAGTGCAATAACCACTTGTTGTTTACCCGCTTTAAAATATAGTTTTCATAGGTCTGAAATGCTATCATAACCGCACCTTTTGTAAAGGATGCGTCAAATTCTACGATCGAATGCGCGATATCTCCAACAATCTCAGTTTTAACAAAATTAAGATCTATATCAATAGCCATTCCTTCCATAGATTTCAAAGTATTAATGTACCCATCTATGGTACCAAAGTCGAAACCTTCTTCAAAAGCACTGAATTCATCAGTACAAAACTCTGGCAATTCATCGTAGTTAAAATCAACAACGGCCGTGTAAAATCCTTTAATTGATGCTTCTGCATTTTGAATATCTTGCTGCTGATCAATAGTAGTGCACGCAGTTATAACTGAGGCAATTCCTAAGAGAATAATAAGTTTTTTCATGATCGTTTTTTTAAGAAATGAATTATCTGATTTTTAAGCTATAGCCTTGCCAAGTTTTTTGATTGGCATCATTAATAACTGCCCATACAATAGTGTCCTCTTTCATTTTGCCTATCCAGCGCAATTCAGAGTTTATCGTTTTATTTATGTTGTATAGCTTCATGTTAGTAAAAGTGTCTTGATTCTGAATGTAAGTGCCGCCATGGCCCATATTATTACCTTCATTATCGTTTGCCATATATACATAATATCCTTGAAGCATTATGCCTTGTCCGGTAAGAGGAGGAACGTAATTAAATGTTCCTTCAAATTCGTTCATTTGTTGGATCAGATGGTCATCAGCTGCAACTTTTTTAAGTGATCTTACCTTATTGACAATGTTGCCATCATCATCTAATACGGCTGCTAATAAGGTATCGCCAGATAAGCTAAGCACTTTCCATTGAAACGACTTTCCAATATCCTCTGATTTTGGTGAGAATAGAATCGTATTTGTAATTATTTCACCGGAAGTCTTATAGATTCCTGAGTGACAATACATGTTATCGTCCGATTCACTATATATGTATATGTATCGGCCTTTTAACATGATGGCAATTCCTTGATTCGGGGTGAGATATTCGAATACACCTTCGATTTTAGCAATCAGGTGACCCTGTTGAGGGCTGCTTGTTTGGTTCTTTTTAGCTTTATTTGAACCAGGGTTGCAGGCTGCCAGGCATATGCTTGTTAAACAGATGAGGAATAGAAATCTCCCTGCTGACAATTGTTCTTTCATAAGGCTTAATTATTTGTTTAAGAAATAACTTTACTTTCAATATATATGTGGATTAGTCAGAAAGCTCAGCGCTTTTTTCTTTCTGAGTATCATCATTGCTATTGAAAATATTACGATACACAAGCCACCTGCCATCTGACTGTTTTTTATAAATAGCAATCATTTTATTGTTGAAATCTATTGATTCACCTCCAATCCGAGTTGATGAACCAACCCAATTTGCCATTACATATCCATAATCACCAAAAACATTGATTTCACTGATTGATTCAGTAACACTAAAAGTAAATGCATTAAACGATTCACTGTAGATTGACTTTAGCGCCTCAATACCTTTAATAGAATGGGCGGCCGGGGGCATTACAGAGGCATTGGAATCCAGGAATCCGATAAAGGCCTGGTAGTCTCCTTCATTCCAGGCTTTGACAATTTGTTCTGAGACTTCTGTTATCGCTTTGACATCACCTTCTGTATTAATTATGTCAGGTGCACAGGCAATGCCAATAAAAATCAAGCTAATTACTACTATTGAATTTGTTTTCATGACAAGTTGATTTATATGAAACTAAAGAATATGCAATAAATCCTCAGCCTGATAAGCTTCTTTAATCAAGCTTAAAGTCGGTCAATAGTGGTTAAAATGTCAGGTTATTTAAAACAAAGTAGTAAAAAGGAGTTGTGCTTGTTTTTCCAATATAGTATATATTTGCAAGCAAAGCAACCTGATTATCACTAGTATACAAATGTTATAATATAATTTCAGTGTTTTTTTAATTCAAATATCTACTACAGATAAGCTTTGCTTGTAAATTCCCGAAGGTGAGCATTATAACATGATTAGCTATTATTTATGAGAGGTGAAGTCATAACTGTCAATTTAAGGCGCTAAAAACTATTTTAAACACCAAGTAAAGTTGAATATGACGTTGTAGAAAATGTAATACTTTGTTCACAACTTACCACTATTCAATAAATGTTTATCATCTAAACCTGCATTCTGTGAGACTCCTATTCATTCGATTGAACTCTTTAGGACATTTGTTTTGAAGCCGAATAATCCTCAACGGCTATTCGGAAAATTATTAAGTCATTATAAAATATCAGCAAAAGAAGATATCATAATTTCTTTCGGCTTTATACACCCAGGAAACCCCGAAGCCATAACCATGCCGTAAGCCCCAGTATTACGAATGACGACAATATCATCCTCTTCAATCATTGGCAGGCTTCGATCTCTCGCAATGAAATCGGTTTGCAAAACTGTTGCTGCTCTTACATCGTATACCCCCTGTATTTTATCCTTACCTGCAACTTCAATTAAATGACAGGCATCGTACAGTTTAGGTCTGGCAAAACCTCCGAATCCAACATTGATTGCTACTTGTCTCTTATGTTCAAGCTGTTTGACATTGGTTACTTTTGCAAGTAAAATTCCTGCAGCTGCTATTAATGAACGACCAGGCTCTATTTTTAGTTGAATATCTCTTTTAAAAAATGTACTTAGTTCTGTTGTTATATCCGAATAATACTGGCCCGTTTTCTTAAAGTCAAACTGTTTTTCGGCCGAATCGCAGAAAACACCGAAACCACTCCCAAAATTAATATACTCGATATCCGGAAACTGTTTTGCACACCTTTTTAAATAATCGGCATAGTAAAAAAAAGGACTTGAATCCAATAGGTTAGATGCTAAATATCCATGTACACCAATGACCTTACACCCATAACGAGCAGCTATTAGTTTAACCGATTTAAAATCCTGTTCCCGAATACCAACATCGGTGTGTCTATAGGAGTTAGTATGCCCAGCCTCCAAGGGAATGTCTACAACTATGTTCACCCTAATACCAAAATGCTTTCCCCTCCCAGCCTTGCAATACTTCTCCACCTCCTCTAGTGAATCCAGATTAACTGTAAGTTGGTTGTTAATTAGCTCTTTAATACTTTTCTCATTGAGTCCGATAGATGTAAAAGATATGTGCTCATCTTTAAAACCTAGCTTCTTCACTAACTCAAGTTCGCGCAAGGAATTAATCTGTACTGAACCACCCAATAACTGTATAGTCTTTAGCACATCAGGATAGTTATTGCACATTACTGCATAGTGAATCTGATTAGGTCGATAAGGAAAAGCCCTTTCAATCATTTGGTAATTATTCCGAATGGCCTCTTCGGAATAGACATAGAGCGGTGTATCATATTTGTCGATTAAACATTTAAGCTTCATAACAATAGTTTTTTAACCTATACCAGGCGTGAAAAGCGCTTATTGGACTTTGGAAAATCAACACCCATGGCAAAAAATGTAAAAAAGCCTAATACACAAGCTGCCCAAACAATATCCCACCCCCAGACTGGCTGGACATAGAGTGATTTTACAGGCAGCAAGGTCATTATAACACCTATAACAATTGATAATATGGCGGTCCATTGATAGAGTCTTAAGCTATACAGTATTGGTGTTTGTACTTCTCCGCGATAGGCTTCTTCGACAAATCGACCAATCCCCGTTAAAATCAGGTAAAGACCAAAAATTAAGGCATATGAGGTATTATTCCACCACAATGATAACAGTATAAAACCAATAAAGAAGAGCCATATAATAGCATACAAAGGTGTAGGATGAAGTGATTCGCCTTTTAAATGCGATAAGCCACATACTCTGGAGCGGGGATGAAAATATTTAATGCCTAAACCCTTAACTTCATTTTTACTACCATGACAACAACCGTTAATCAAACAACGTAATCGACCAATAGCTTGAACCCAAGGCATAAAAACAGAAATAACACCAATAATCACCCAAATATCATATCCCGTTAAATACACTGAAAAGGTGGCAAAAACAATACCTACCAAGGCTCCGTAATAGCCAAAAGGGCGCTTCAATTTCTCCGAACCTTCAATAAACTGAGCCCATAAAGCCGAAAAAACAATAACAACCAATCCAAAGATAACGATGGCCCATGCATAACGTACGCCTACCAGTAATCCGGAAAAAACGACCCCTAAGAATGCTGCAAAACCCACATATATGCCATGATTAATAATTCTCACGGAACCAAATACCCACTCTTTCCACGAGTTGGCTATTGTTTCAGCAGTTTTCCTCAACCATTCCCAAACCAGCTGTCGCTTAATGACAATTACAAAAACAACTATATAATTAAATGTACTCAAATATGGATGGTTCGTTAACAATGCCATTATAACTACTAGTATAATTGAAATCAGGTAGGTGAATAAATGCCATCGCGGTAATGCTTTTGAGTAAGCACGGCCAATCAATAACATCCATGCCCCATGAAATACCCACAAATTAGTTAGTGGTAGTACTCTTCCTGTAACTACACTCGCAATCACTTCTGATTTAAAATAATACAGAACGGTATATTCAGGCCATATTAAAGCAACATACATTACGAGTGCGCTAATACCTAAACCTGAAATTGCAAAATCGCGCAGTTCCTTTTTTTTGAGTGGTAGAAAAGCTACGCCTGCTATAAGCAGTAATATCAGAAAGTTGAGATATGAAATTGTCTGTAAATCCACTTGATTCACATTTCCTTTGGATTCATTGGTAACATGATTGAAAAATACAAGGATAACCGCATTCACAATTACCCAAAAACATAAAGGAACAAATACAGCATTCAAACGATGATTCCATTTGGGTTTATCTTCTGTATCTGAAGGCAAAGAAAAAAATACAGGTTGGGCACTCTCTGCAAACCTTTTTCTCAGTTGAATATTCTCATGCCCCCATACAAGGGCTATCATACTCAGCATAACAATTGGGGTAATCAGCCAAAGTCCGCCGGGCGAGCCGATGATTACAAATACTCCAATGAGGATAAGTCCAAATCCAACATATATAGGGTGTTTCAGAAAGCAATATGGACCTTGCGTTACATACTTCTCGGGCGGAAATGCATTTAAGGGAAGCCCCCTGCCAAAATACATTATGGACAACATAGCCCATACCATAAGGATAAAGCCGGTAATTAATACAGACCACCCCCATAAGGAAGATTGAACAAACGGCCACTGTAACATAGTATCGAGCTTAATACTCCACAGATACAGAAGCACTGGAAAAACTACAGTGAAAAACACACAATAAATTACCTTTAACAATCCTTTTGTTAATGCATTCACAATACACCTATACCTTTCTCATTTTCAAGTAATAAATAACATTTGCCAAACCAGCAAAGACAGCAGAATAACCAACAGATCCAATCAACACCTTACTTACACTTAAACTTTCAAATGCTGCTACAATAGCCATTTGCGATGGATAATATGCCGGAAGATACTTTATTAGGTCCTTATTCAGAGCTTCGGAATAAAACAGAGGATTTTGAAGCCAGCCCGCATCTATATTGGCGAGCAGAACGATAAACAGAATCCCTTCCAATTCACCTTTGACGATGCTACCCACTAACAGCCCATAAAAACCATAAACCAATCCGGATAAAACTAAAGCAAAGCAAAACAGTACAAACTGTTCGGGCCTGAAAAACAATAAAATTGCCAAAGCCGTATAAACGGCAACGAATACAATTATTAGTAACAATACTATTAGGTTACTCATTAATAATTCCGACGGATGGTAACCACATATTATCAGACGCTTATTAACGTCAATGGAATCCTGAATAAGAACTAATCCGATATAAGAAGACAAAAAGCCGACCGAGGCGACGCTAAAAAATACCAAAGAGCTAAATCGTTCAGATACTTCTATAAACCGTTGCGGTATTAAAGAGGCAACTTCAAAAGGCACTACTCTTTCTGATGTTGTTAAATATACTACGAGGAAAAACACACTGGGAATTACAAACATCAGAATCGGTACCATTCGCCTTCTGATAACCATCCGGCTAATTAGTATAGTACTTGTATGTAATCGAGAGATACTCATTCTAAAACACCATTATTCAATTTATATACTTCATCGAAATAAGAGTTATCTGTAAGCAGGTGGGTAACTAAAAGTACACTTCCTCCCTGCTTCCTATAAACATCTATAAATTCCAGGAAAGCCTGATAAGTTTCCAAATCAAAACCATTATAAGGTTCATCCAGAATCAGTAGATCGGGCCGATGCATTAAAGCTATTGCCAGGTTGAGCTTTTGAACTGTTCCTCCGCTTAAGTGAAGTACCTTATCGTTTTTATATTGTCCAAAACGGAAGAATTCCATCAGGTACTTGTAATACCGCGATTGCTCCTTATCATAAGCTTGTAAATCATATGCGCTTGCATAATACTTAAAATTCTCTGCTACCGATAGCCTGCTGAACACAAGCGGTTCCTGTGGACAATAACCAATTTTTCCTTTTACTCGTAACTGTCCGGCATCAGCCTTTACAAAACCAACGAGGATTTTTACCAATGTTGATTTACCGGAGCCATTCTCGCCAACCACACCTTTTACACATCCTGCGTCTATAGCAATATCAATGCCCTTAAGAACAGTTCTATGACCAAAAGCTTTCCTGATATTTTGCCCTTTAAGAATCATCATCCTAGCTACCTTTAAAATCAACTAACTCATGTATACTCCAACCTTTATCATGCATTAACCCATTGCGATAAAGTTGTCCTTTACTTAACCATTTGGTTTCCTTGGCCATTAGAAATACTTCGGGTACAATCTTATTAAAACCCGGAAGTAAACGCAGTAGCTTCTTAACAACATAGGCAATTTTATGGCCTTGTTCAAGCACTCTATCAGGCACCAAATGTAATGTCAGCTGCAAATCAGGTATTACAATCACTTTATCATTCAATACAGATACCTCAACCTGTTCGCCGTTATACCATAACCATCGCTTAGGTTCAACTCCCCGGAAATCAACCCAAACCATATTTACAGAACCTGAGAAAAAATGCCCCCATCGTAACTGACTTAAGTTAATTTTCCATGGCTCAACTGTTAATTTTAAATGTTCAACATATCCTTTACCACTATACTTTTTGCCATTATGAAGTTCCACCTTAACATCAGAAAAACTCTGGTAACAACACCAGTCCAAACCACCTTCTTCTGAATTAAATAATTGTTTTTTAAACATGCTGCCCTGTTGAGTCCACTCTCCATTAGCGCCTACTGCCTTACTATGCCATTTTATCTTACCTTCATTGCAGATCGGCCACTCAACTTTTTTAAATGATGAATTGACATTATTATCTTTTCCAGGTTTAGAAAACAGTAAACTACTATATGGAACACAAATACCTCTCCATTTTAGAATAGCCGCATAAGCTATGATACAAAAGCCCTCTTTGGTTACACTATCGAAAAACCACTTGGAAACCGTAAAGGCAGGTTTCTGAGTCTGAATAATATTGGCTTTTGATTCTGTCATAGCAAGCTTTAAGCTAAGTGATTAATTTCTATGTTATTAGAAGAGTCTTTTTGAAGTATTTCCTCGCCGGCCACTCATAAACTACCGGAAGCGTACAACGGGTAAGCAATGAAAAGTGAGCTTTTTTAAGGTTTTTGTGATGTTCCTCAATAAGTTGCATTCCTTTATTAGCTTGGTGTACAAACCATTTTTTTATAGCAGGATGAGAAGGATCTTTAATGATATCTAAATCAATACCAAAGCGGTTACAATCTTCTTGGGTAATATTAATATACCCTGCTTCAAAATCAGTTTCAAAATCCTGTAAGTCATAATGAATTCGGGTAGCAATACCCAGCGGTGATAAGAGTTCATACTTCGCGGAAGCTTCATTAAAAAGCTTTAGTGTTGCTTTTATTGTGCCGCGTACATCCAATATATGAAAATGCCACATCAATTCCTTTTCCGGGAAAATCAAGTATTTACCTCTTCTTTTTGCGTCAAACAACAGACTCGATAAAATATCATCCGTTTCTGACACAAAATCCTGGTTAAACTTCTTACCCAACTCAAAACAATACAACATCAGGTAATCCACTTCATCAACCGGATTTTCCAATGACTTTGAGAAAGCAATTTTCTCAATAATATAATCTTCTACACTCTTATATTTTGCAGGCAAAGGAGCATCACCATCAACAATATCATCAATGAAACGCATTAATGTGTAATAGGACTCCAAAAAAGCCCCCCTGGTTGGACTAAAAGAAACATATTTGAAAATCCGCAAATACCAAAGAAACGTTCTATACTTCCAGGCTCTGGTTTTTAACAACCAACGGTAAACTTTACGCCTCATTTGACGTGCTAAACGGACTGATGGCATCATTGCTTCCATAAAATGGGTATATACCAGCTATTAATCGTTGCTTTTTATAAAGTTATGGAAGTTATTATAGAAACTCAAAGTTGCGACTCAATATCCTAATGAGAAGGATTAAACTTTTAAATAAATCAAGCTCATAAATAGGCTTTTTGTGAGACTATTAATAATAGCGAATTACAAGCACTCCCCTCATCCAGCAAATTATTAGCCATTAAAACATTCTGAACATAGAGTCCTATTTACTTCTTGTTTCAATGTTTATTGCAAATTGCGATTATAAATTAATAATTAACAGCCACAACGTGATCAGTAGGAAATGGAAAAATAATCTATTTATATAATATTTCATTAACAGGCTTAATTTCTCATTCTTTTTTGGCGTATCTTAGACACATTATTTTTATTGTTTTACTAGCTGTTGTAAGTATTTTGAGAGATGTTGTTAGTCATTGATAACCAGAGTGCTTTTATAAAGAAATTTAAACGTCAGTTTCTTTCAGAGCAGGATTTTGATTATGTGTTTTTCGACCATAATCAGCCGATTACATTATCTGCCAAAACGGAGATAAAAGGAATCATCTTATCAGGAGGTAAGGGCAACCCGTATGAACCTCTAAATCTCACTTCCAATTTTGTTGCGCTAATGAATTTTAATGTGCCTGTGCTAGGTTTTTGCCTGGGGCATGAAATTATAGCAGTAAGTTACAAGGGGCGTATAAAAAAGCTCTCTGAATACAGCGGTAAAAAGGAAATGATAACCATTACAAAACCTGATGATCCCATTTTTGAAAACTTGAATAAAACTGAAGTAGCATTAGTGAAGCGTCATGCTTATTATGTTGCCGAACTACCTGCTACTTTTGAAAGCCTCGCCACATCAGATACATGTTTTTCTGAAATCATAAAACACAAAGAAAAACCAATTTACGGATTTCAGTCACACCCCGAAGTATCAGGAGCCGATGGAGTACTAATGGTGAAAAACTTCCTGAAAATTTGTAAGATTATATAATATAAATAGTTAATCTCTGGCATTAAAAACCATTTACACCCATTGTACAGGATATTGATGTCATTTACTTAAATTCAATTAGTATAATAAAATTAATAAATGAAAGTTGCTTTAATTTACAACAAAGATATCAGCGGTGTAATTAATACCTTTGGTATGCAAAATAAGGAGTTCTACAATGAACAAACTGTTAAAAAAGTAGCGGACAGTCTTGAAAAAGCCGGCCATAATGTGGCTGTACTCGACGGTAATAAGCAAATTATTGAACGTCTGGAAAATTTTATGCCCAGAGTGAACGAAGGGGAACAGATGGGTATGATTTTTAATATGGCATATGGTATTCAGGGTGAATCGCGTTATACCCATATACCAAGTATGCTCGAAATGCTCGGATTACCTTATGTTGGTTCTTCGCCATCGGGCCATGCACTCGCATTAGACAAAGTTCTGACTAAAATTATATGGAAGAACAACGGTTTACCAACCCCTGATTTCTGGGTCTTCAACAGCCATGATGAAGATATGTCATCAGTGAAGTTTCCGGTCATTGTAAAACCCAAAATGGAGAGTGTATCCTTTGGATTAAAAGTGGTTTATAACCAGGAGGATTTAAGAGAAGCGGTTCATTTTATTGTTGCCGAATTTGGTCAGCAGGCATTGGTGGAGCAGTTTATTAGAGGCAAGGAATTTTGTGTGGGTTTGATTGGTAACTCCCCTGTTGAATCCTTTCCAGTGCTAGAAATCGATTTGGAAGGAGATCCTGATGCCATTCAAACAGTTGACGATAAGCAGGGTAAACCCAAGAGGAAAGTTTGTCCGGCACACATCTCTGAGGAATTGTCAGCAAAAATGCAAAAGATCAGCATTGAAGCTTTTAAGGCATTAAACCTAAGAGATTTTGCACGTGTTGACATTCGGCTGGATGAAGACGACAATATCTACTTGTTGGAAATAAACTCTATGGCAAGCCTTGGTGAGACGGGTTCGTATCCCACGGCTGCAAAGGTTGCCGGGTATAACTTTGAAGCTTTGGTCAATAAAATGCTCGATGTAGCCTCGGTGCGTTATTTTACAAATACCTTGCCTCAGGCAGAAGCTTCAAAACCAGTTGCTAAAAGTAATCCAACAGCGCGTATGCGCACGTTTATCAAAACCAGACAACAACGCACTGAGAAACTTCTAAAACAGTTGGTAGATACCGATACCTATGTTAGGAATGTGGAAGGGGTAAATTATTGTTCTGGAATAATAAGTTCTGAATTGAGTCAGATGGGATTTACACAGGAAGTTCATCCCCAGCTTGAGGTGGGTAATATTCTATATTTCTCCAATTCATTCAATCAGGATGTTGATTATCTAATCATTCAACCATTGGATAACCGTATTAAGCTGGCAAAACACGAAAACTATAATGAGCAAGAACAATACCTTGAAGGAACAGGGATTTGGGAAAACAAAGGAGGAATTGCCATTTTTATATCTGCATTACAAGCACTAAAGTTTTCAAGAAATCTTAGAAAACTTAAAATAGGCATCCTCCTGATAACCGATTCTTCGATTGACGGAAGGTATTCCAAAGCAATTATTCAACAGAAGACTGAAAAAGCTAAAGCAGTTATCTCATTAAGTGGCTCTTCAAAAAGCGGTGGGATGATTTTGTCTCGTTCAGGATCAGCCTTGTACCGTATTGAAACAAAATTAATTAAGAAAGATAACCCCGAAAATGTGTCAGCTACCGCCATGAATTTTAATAAAACACTGGCATCAATTACTGACATTTCGCATAATGATAGCAACAATATTATTGCACCTTATAACATTGAGTTTACGAGTAATATTTTTAAGATGACAGCTTATGGCTCGGCCGGGATTAGTATTCGATATAATAGTCCGGAAAAACTTGATGAAATTGAGAAGAAGATAAAGAAAATATTAGCCGCTCAAAAGCGCAGTAAAATATTTCAGGTTAAAATTGAAGGAGGTTTAAAAAGGCCTGCAATGGCTGTTTCAACTAAGTCTAAGCAATTTTATGACAGCATTTGTGATTTGGCAAAGAAAATTGATGTGCGTATAAGTGAAGAGCACCGGTGGAGTTCGGCAGATATATGCCACATCAATAAAGACATGCCCATCATAGATGGCTTAGGCCCTGTTGGAGAGTATTTGCCATCGGATAACGAAAGAATAATCCGTCATAGTTTAATTGAAAGGGCTTTGCTTCTTGCCTTGGTGTTGAAGTATTAGAAAACGTATCAATAACCCAAATTAAAAACTCCTGGTTTATTTTTAACCGGGAGTCCTTTTGCGGCAAATTAATTACTTAAAGATTACTACCCAGTAAATATAAGGCTAACTATTAAACTATGGTACGAGAGAGAGTACCGCTTTCTAACTTTGCCAAGTTTAGAAAAAACAAACGGTATTTACAACGTTTTTTCTTATCATGAGTCGCTAATTCGTGCATTAAAACAGCTATATGAGAAGTTGTAAAAAGTGTAAATATTAATAATTTGTTTTAACGTTAAGGAAAAATTCAATACGAATATTATTTCGCATTTATTTGATCAACCATGGCAATAAAAAACTTAACCACATTAATGAAAAACACCACCAAAGCCCTGAAATACAAGAAGGCTGTTTCATTCCAAAACAGCCTCCTTTACCATTTTTTATTATATGTTATTACTTTAATTCCAGTTCCTGAGTTTTTAAATTTAGATCACCTCTCAAAAGCTTATAAGACTCAATCATTTCTTTGAGTTTTACTGGTTCATTTTCAGCCAGGTTAATTTGCTGGCCAATATCCTTAGCTAAGTTATAAAGTTGATAGTGATTACTATTTCCTAATTCAATATTTACCCATTTATTCTTTGCGGGTCCATCATAAGGCGGAATCATCAACCATTCACCTTTGCGTAAAGCTGTTTTAGTATTTGCTTCGATCACCAAGGATTCCCTTCCTTTATGGCTTTCGCCAATCATTACATCCAATAATTCTTCACTGTCAGTATTTGTCTCTTTAGCTCCAACTAATTTTGCAATAGATGCCAACAGGTCAATCTGACAAACCAAAGCATCAGACACACCAGGCTGAATAGTACCTTTCCAATAGGTAATGAATGGCACACGGGTACCTGCCTCGAACAAGCTGTACTTACCACCGCGTAAGAAACCAGCCGGAGTATGATTTCCTATTTTCTCCACCGCATCATCATAATAGCCATCTTAGTATTTGCTTCGATCACCAAGGATTCCCTTCCTTTATGGCTTTCGCCAATCATTACATCTAATAATTCTTCACTGTCAGTATTTGTCTCTTTAGCTCCAACTAATTTTGTAATAGATGCCAACAGGTCAATTTGACAAACCAAAGCATCAGACACACCAGGCTGAATAGTACCTTTCCAATAGGTAATGAATGGCACACGCGTACCTGCCTCGAACAAGCTGTACTTACCACCGCGTAAGGGACCAGCCGGAGTATGCTTTCCTATTTTCTCCACCGCATCATCATAATAGCCATCATTCAATACAGGTCCGTTATCACTTGAAAAGATAATCAAGGTATTTTCAAGAATACCTTCTTGCTCTAATGTTTTTATAAACTCACCGACACACCAATCTGCTTCAATAATGACATCACCACGGGGGCCCATGCCCGATTTACCTTCAAAACGGGGATGAGGGGTACGTGGCACATGTGGTTGTTGCATGGCATAATACAAGAAAAATGGCTCATCTTTATGTGACTTCACATAGTCCTGTGCTTTGGATAGAAAATGATCTGCCATATCTATGTCGCTCCAACGAGCAGCTTCGCCACCTTTCATATATCCAATACGTGGAACTCCGTTCACAATGGTTGCATTATGACCATGGTGCCACATCATTTCACATAATTCAGGGTTATCATTACCAGTTGGTTGACCTTCAAAATTATTCTTATAATTTATTTCAATCGGATCATTCGTATCAAGCCCTTCAACCATGCCATTCTTTAAATAAACTGTAGGTACACGACCTGAGTTGCTGCCAGGTAATATGCATAATCAAATCCCACCTCATTGGGACCAGGTGATACATGCCTGTTCCAATTAACATTTCCTGTTCCTAAACCCAGATGCCACTTACCAACTAATGCTGTTTGATAACCATTCGACTTTAACATTTTTGGCAGAGTAACCTGAGCAGTGTCAATAATTAATGGTGCTGTGCCCGGCAGTATTTTAGCCTGTTTGTTTTTCCATGGGTAAACTCCTGTCAGTAATGCATAACGACTTGGTGTACATGTAGCTGATGAGGCATAACCATTTGTAAACTTTATACCTCCATTAGCTAGGGCATCAATATTAGGGGTTTGTATTTCTGTAGCACCATAGCTGCTTAAATCACTATAGCCAAGGTCATCGAGATAAATAACCACTATATTAGGTTTTAGGGGCTCTTCAGACTTCTTTTGTTTAGCTGGTTGGCATGCAAAAAACACAGCCATCCCAATAATTAGAAAACTATTTAAAAATTTCATTGCTGTATTTTTTCAATTTGTCGATTCATTATTTGAATAAGAAAAGGTATTTCAAGTTAAAAAGCGCAGTTCACTATTGCGATCATTAATTCGGTGAGTATGCTTTGGTTCATATATTTCGAATCTTCCATTCGTTAAGGACATAGATAACCCATTAACAGCACTTCTGCTGCTTTATATTTTTTTGAATAGTGAGTCATTGCTTTATAGGCTTCTTATTTATTATGCTGGTTGAACCTGATTTTAGGAGCAGGATTTCCCCATACCGGGCTATGCCAGTCTTATTTGATTTCGCTTTCTGACAAAATGGTCATATTCAACACTATCAATATCCACCTCTAAAAAGAAGGTACACAACCTTTTCCAGAGATACTTGATGGTCATTTTGCTGTCTTTCTTTAATGCAGGCTGGAGGTCTTTGCTCTTTTCAACAAATTGATTGATCATGTGCGCAATCATCATGCATTGATAATAATTGCGCAATGCCGTAAAAGACACCCTTGAGTACTTGTGCTTCATATTGTAGCCGTGGTTTTTTAGGTAATCAAAAGAGTTTTCAATAACCCAACGCAAACGCCCTGAGCAGGATATGCGTTCATAGTTTTTAGCACATGCCTTTATGCTACTCAGATGTGTAAACGTTTTTATTTTATCTTCTGCATTTGGAGATTGAATCTGTTCTTCACATTTAACGTATGAAAGGGCAATGCCTTTGTAGTCGATATTATCGATGTAAGTATAGTTCTGCTTTTTGAAGCTTTTGTTTGCCCCAGGAATTAGGCGTTCGGCATGTTTGCGTGCTGATGGTGGCAGCAGGTCAATCTCCTGATGAACAGAAGGTAGGTTACCATCTTTAAAAGTGACGATAAATTCCCAACCATGCTCGATACAAATCTTGAAGAAAGGTTCGTTGGCATACAAAGCATCAACAAGAATAAGGATGGGCAGGCGAGGAAACTCTTTCTTTAGTTTTGCGGCCAACCGCTTAAAGGCGTTTAATTCACAGTCTTGTTTGTCATATTCTCCTTGTTCGCTATTGCGTATCCATTCAGTTCCAATTGAAAAGGCCATATCATTAGTCGTAACCAACTTGGCCTCCAGTACATGATGAAAGTATGTTGTATTCCCATTTTTTGAAGTTTTACTGGTGCATTCCCCACAATAATCTGAGCTGTAAGACGCAATGCCGGTTGCATCTACTGAAATCATAAAGTATTGGTTTTGAAAGCGAAACTTGTGTAGTACCCTCTTAGCCAACAAGCTATGCAGAACCTGACACTTCAGCTGCTCCAATTCATTGGTTGAAATGGCCCGCATGACATCATCTATGGCATCGCAACTCGGCAGTTTAAGTTTAAATACACGAGTATAATTCTCACTAAAAAGCGGATCCTTACGATCCTGATCAAAAGCATTGCGAGAGCCAGAATTAAAAACGGACATCATAATCCCACCTAAGATTAATTCTGATAGCTTATACTCTTTTCGCATTCGCGGATCAGTTAATGCTAAAATCCGCTCTTCAAGATTTGGGAAATGACTATTGATGACTTTACCAATCTGGAAACATACTTGTTTGCCGACACTAAACTCTTGGGCACATTTACTCACTAAAAATTAGTGGATTACGTTAAATTTAAGTATCTTTAAAGCACACAAGGTTAGCTAGATAGATAGCTAACCTTATTAATTCTATTAAATATAATATTATGAGTAAATGACTATTTACCCATAGCATGGGTAAATGTATACAATACTATATTCTTCCCGAAAAATATTTTCAAGTACTACTCCTAATCAATTGATATACTGCCTATATATTTTTAAGCGAAATCAATGATTAAGATTGGTGAGCCACACTTTTTAATTAAAGGACAATTATTATTTCTTAACAGACATTAATTTTACCTGATAAGCGACTCCTTGTTTGTTGTTAACGCTTTATTTCGCATGACTATTCTCTATTTTATCTTTTCCAGTTAATAAAATCCCTATTTATTGTTCAAATCTTGATATTTACTTAGTTTTGATTTCAATTCATTAAGTATTTCTGTACCCTCATATTTCCAAAAGGCATTTTCATTTTCTTTTGGATCCTTCTTTAGGTCAACTAACATTTTTGATTTTAATGTTCCTTTATACTTATTTACATATTCAGTGTACAGAAACCTATCTGTGATAATTGTCTCACCATGGGCAAACCTTGCAAAAACTTGTTCTTTATGCTTTTTTGACGGGTCATCCAATACGGGAACAAAGCTTTTACCATGGAGGTGCTCCGGTAACTCTAGCCCTGCCAAATCACAAAAAGTTGGGTACAAATCTACATACTCAGCCAGTGCATTTGTTTTTACATTTGCTGCCTTTCCAGGTACTTTTACAATTAAAGGTGCTTTTAGTACACGGTCGTAAAGGGAATGTTTGCCCCATTGCTGGTGTTCACCAAGGTGCCAGCCATGATCGCCTATAAGAACAACAGCAGTGTTTTTGTGTAAATCGAGGCGTTCCAGTTCACTCAGCACATCACCCAACAGTTTATCGATATAGGACACACAAGCATAATATCCGTGCAGCAATGTCGTTGCTGTACTGTCATCCATAGCTCCTATTTTAGGAATTCCGGAAAAATTTCTTATCTCGGTAGAATTAAAAATATCTGTTCTTCCGCTGATTTTAAAAATGGCTTCTGCTGGTGCTCCGATGGGAGGAAAAGGGTTATCCGCAAGCTTTATATCTTCGCGTTGGTACATATCCCAATACTTTGCAGGTGCACTAAAAGGTAAATGTGGTTTTTGAAAACCCATTGCCAGGAAAAAAGGTTTTTCTGATTTGGATAATTCCTGTAGGGTTTCAATCGCTTTTTTAGCCACCTTACCGTCAATATATGCATCATCAGGAAAATCTGCCTTATCGTAAGCTAAACCCTTTTTACCCTGCTTAATGAGATCTTTGTTTTCTTGTGAATAATAACATTTATTCCAACCTCTATCCGTTTTTGCCCTAAATGGCTTTTGACTCCAGGCATTCACATCATCATTGGGATCATGAAATACTTTCCCCAGTGATATAGTTGTGTAGCCATTCTCTTTAAACCACATAGGTAAGCTGGTTACTTCGGGTGCATCCACATCGTGACTTGCCTTATAATTGACAAACCGTTCTCGTGTGGGGTACAAACCTGACATAAAACTGGCTCTTGAAGCCCCACATGTTGGTACCTGACAATAGGCACGGTTAAATATCACTCCCTCCTGCCCTAACTTATCCAGGTTTGGTGTAATCATTTGGTCCTGACCAAAAACACCGGCTTGTACACGTAAATCGTCAACGATAACAAACAGTATATTTTTAACTTCGTTTTGCTGGGCCGAGATTTGAAAATGCAGGGCCAGTAGTATAAAGAACAGGCAAACTTTTATTTTATTCATAACTTTAAATTTTTAACTAAAGTATTATGTATTAAGCTTAAAATATTCAATAATTGTCCGTTAATTTTATTGATTCATCCACTTGGTGCAAACAAACGATAGATAATACACCTTTTAAAACAGAATAAAAAAATCCCGACAATAATTAGCCGGGATTCTATTGATAAAGTGTTGCGATTAATAAGCTCGCGTTAAGTAACTCATTTTACGTAATTAATCGACAAGCTCATTTCCATCAATTTCAATAAGAGGGATGGGCAAGTACATAACATTTTCTTCATTAGTATCTAAAGTGACATCAACAGCGTCTTTAAATGTAGGCGCTGTATTGTGCGGAATGATTACATTATTTAAGAAATATTCATACCCTCTACGACGGTTGTTGAACCATTCGTGCCCTTCAAAAGCCAATTCGAATTGGTATTCTTTCATAATGGCATTTCTAAAGGATTCCTGATCGCCGGAATAGTCTGCATGGGGCGTTAATCCAACCCTGCTCAATACTTTGGTAACATAGCCCAGTTGTTCTCCATTTTGTAATTCATTAGAAATTTCAGCCAACATTAATAGCAAATCAGAATACCTATAAACTATAAAGTTCTTATTGGTATAAGTGGTAGTAATGTTTTGGTCTTTTTCTCCTAATTTAAGTACGTATGGAAATGCATTGTTAAAATTAGATCGCCAAGTGACATCAGGATAGCGCTTTGATTCACTCCCGTTGACTTGGTTAATAAAATTACCAATATATGTTGACGCTAGTCTGGGATCGCCCGGATAGGTATTGGCGTGTAAATCATAAACCTCGGCATTGACATAAAGCTTTCCCCAAGTAGGCGTTATAATGTATCTGTGTGAGGGTGTAAACTCTTTGACGTGATTCATACTGGCCATTTCAGAGGATTGAATTTCAAAGATTGATTCCTCCGTGTCGTCACTGGTAGCTGTTTGAAATAAAGCATCATAATCGCCCACTAAAGCATATTTTCCATATACTTTTATGGCTTCATCATAAGCCATTTGCCAATAATTTAAACCTGTCTCTTTGTGTTCTGCTGGAGCAGTTGCTAATGTCATATATACTTTTGCCAGCAACATAGCCGCTGCCTCCGGTTTTACGGTACCTTTACCAACAGCGCCATTCATTAATTCCTGGGCTTTTTTCGTGTCGCTAACGATTTGAGCGTAAATGTCCTTAATTGAAGATTTCCCAAGATGTACTTCTTCTTTGGTTGCAGGAACAAGCCTTAATGGCACCTCTCCCCACATTCTCACCAGATTAAAGTAATTAAATGCTCTCACAAAATAAGCCTGGCCCACAACATCGTTGATGACTTCATCGTCTTCTGTTGTAGGGTTTTCTGAAACAATTGCCGATTGAATCGCATCATTTGCCCTCGCAATAGATCTGTAAATACCATTCCAGGTATTATTAAGTTCGCTAATGGCACTTGTTGGTTTTAAGGAAGCAAGTGTAACATTAGGAACGCTGGTATTTTTATTACCTTGACCTCTTGTTACTGCAAAACCAGAATTTAAACTTGATAAGAAAATAAAATTATATCCATAATAATTTCCATCTGCAAAGCTTGCGTAAATGCCTGTTAGTGCCCTACTGGCATCTTCACCTGTAGCATAAACGTTTTCGTTGGCCAAAAACGGAGGTTCTTCGTCCAGATCACAACTGGTAACAATTAGACCTAATATTGCGAACAGTAAAATTTTATATTTTTTCATCTGTTTATAATTTGATTTTTATTTGTCAGATGGAACTCTCAAGAAAAATCTAATCATCCTAAAGTGCAGAAATTTGGATGCCGATTTTTCATGGTCGTTTCATGTGTATTCTTTTTTATATTAAAAACTTAAGTTCAGTCCAAAGGTAATTGAACGGGCATTTGGTGGAGCCAACCAATCTACGCCAATAATATTACCATTGTTTAAAAAGCTGGTAATTTCAGGATTAAAACCACTATAGTTGGTAAACGTAAACAGATTAGATCCGGAAATGAATATGTTAGCTCTGCTGAAAATGTTGGTTTTTTCTACAGGAATATCATACCCCAGGGTAATTTCACTAATTCTTAAAAAACTACCGTCTTCTACTTGTCTGTCACTAATTGCCGGACGATCTTCCCATGAATATCCGATTCGCGGATACGTATTGGATGGTGCATCTGGTCTCCAGGCCTGGAAGTAAGCATCTTTTCTTATATTACTAAATATTCCTTGAGCATAATCAATACTAACATTGGTTCCGTTTATGATATCGTTACCATAAGTACCGTTTAAGAGCACATTTAAGCTTAGTCTCTTATAACTCATATTCAAATAACCCCCAAATATGAAGTCCGGGTTTGGATTGCCAATAACTGTTCGGTCGAAAGCATCTATTATACCATCCTCATTGATATCTATAATTCTCACATCACCAGGTACTGCATCGCTTACCTCAATAACGTCGTCCGTTTGGTAAATCCCATCTGTTTTAAATCCGTAAAATAAACCTACTTGCTCGCCCTCAATGAAAATATTGGCAGGAACACCGAAATACTTACCTGTAGATATTTCATCTCCTATATAAAATGAACGTTGTTGTAGCGAGCCATCAATATAAACCCCAGATTCAGGAATGCCCAAGTTTAAAATTTTATTTCTATTAAAAGCGATATTACCACCAATCTCTACATTAAAATCGTTCTTATCGACCAAAACACCACTAAGCGTTAACTCCAAACCTTTTGTTTCAACACTTCCTCTGTTAATTAATAATTGGCTAAACCCTGTGGATGTTGGAAGTTTTTCTAATTGTAATAAATCATCTGTTTGTTTAGAATACAAATCTACATTACCTAATATCCTATCATTAAATAAACCGAAATCCACACCTAAGTTAATCTGTGTTGTTGTTTCCCAAATTAGGTCTGAATTTCCGATGTTTACAGGTGCAAAACCAATTTCTGTTCCATTTCCAGATTTACCGTACAATACGTCGCTATAATTTGCAAATGTTTGGTAAGGTTGAATGGCCTGGTTTCCTGTTTTACCCCATCCAGCTCTTAATTTTAAGTTATTTAGGATTTCTGAGTTCTCTAAAAAGTTTTCATTACTACTTAACCAAGCAAAGGAAAATGATGGGAAGGCACTGTACCTATTTTCTTTAGAGAATTTTGAAGACCCATCAATTCTATACGTACCCGTAAAAATGTATTTATTATCGAAAGTATAATTAAAACGAGATAAATAGGACAGTAATTGGGTTTTTTTTGGAATCTCTGTATAAGGTCGGTTTACAAGTTGTCCATAATTAGGTATTTCTGCTCCAAACAAAAATGTTGAGAAGTCTGAAATTTGATAAAGTGTATTGCTAACATCACGAACATCATAAGTTACACCTGCTACGGCATTTAGCCTGTGCTTTTTGTTAAAAGTTCGATTATAATTTAGTAAGTTATTGATTTGGTAAGACTTGGTGTTTAATTTGGATATAGATAATTGTCCATTGGAAGTTCTACCAGTGCTTGTTGTGGGCCCATAAAAGCGTCTGCGCTCTTTGTCACGAATATCGCCTCCTGCCTGCAATTTATAGCTTAAACCTTTAATGTTAAACTTATAAGTAAGACTAAGGGCACCTCTAAAACGGCTTTCTTCTGTAAGGTCTTCAAAATCATTAATCCAAGAAAGCGGTGAGGCAGTTTGTATCTGATCGTCACTAAAATCTTGTCCAACACCACCTGTTAAGGGGTTATATCGAAGAATATTATTTATGAAGCTTCCGCCACCTCCAGATCTACTTCCATCTTGAGCAAAACTGCCGTTGGCGTAAAAGCCACTAACTCTTGTGTCTAATTTTAATTTGTCAGATAAATTCTGAGTGAGGTTGATACTTAAATTTCCTGATTGAAATCTTGAATTCTCAACAACACCCCCCTGGTCGTTATAGCCTGCAGAAACATAAAAGTTGCCTGTGTCTGAACCGCCACTAAAAGAACCACCAAAGCTTTTTGAAAAACCTTGCTTATAGATATCATCTTGCCAATGATTTTGAATTAGTGCCTGCTCTGCTATTACAGGATCCGTGTCACTATTAAGAATCTGATATACCTGACCATCACTTATATGGTATAAAGGAACGCTATTGGATTCATTTCTATATTGAGCATACTCTATAGCACTTAAGACATCAATTTTTTTATCAATTGCTGAAACGGATGTGTTTGCAAAACCCGTAACAGCCATCTTTCCTTTACGTCCTTTCTTAGTGGTAATGATAATAACACCATTAGCCCCTCGGGAACCATAAATAGCCGTTGCTGAAGCATCTTTTAAAACCTGCATACTCTCAATATCCCTTGGGTTAATACCATTTAGTCCATTTTGAACCTCTTGCAGGCTATTTCCACCCTCAGGGTTTTGCGTATCTTCACCGGCAGAAGCAATAATAACACCATCTACAACATATAAAGGCTCGTTATTACCTCTTAAACTGCTGGCTCCTCTAATTTTTACTGTGACACCCGAACCAGGGGCCCCGGCATTTTGTGTAACCTGAACACCTGCTGCCCTACCTTGTAGTAATTGATCTACAGTAATGTTTTGTTGAGCAGCTGTTTCATTAACTTTTACTGAAGTTACGGAGCCTGTAAGGTCTTTTTTGTGTACCGTACCATAACCTACAGCAACAACTTCATTCAAATTTACAACATCGGTTTCCAGTATTATATTAATAGTATTTCTCTTATTTACAGCTACCTCCTGAGGAGTAAAACCTATAAAAGAAAACACAAGAGTCGCATCGGAAGGGGCATTTAAACGATAAACACCATCGATGTCGGTAATTGTACCTTGAGATGTCCCTTTAATCAATACCGAAACACCCGGAAGAGTTTCCCCGTCGGCTTGTATTACCTTACCTGTAATAGGAATTTGCTGAGCAAATATAGCTGTGCTCATGAATAGAGATAAGAAGATCATTATCGTGATCTTAGTACTCCACAATCCTTTGACATTTTTTTTCATAAATAACTGATTTGAAATGATAATAAATATTTTCTCTTAAAATTCTATACTGAATTTTGAGGTTTCTATTTTACTATAGGCATCCATTATAATAATAGGTTTCTTAATTACAATGAATGCCAAAAGACAAATTAACAAGTGCAAAAAAAGGGTAATAGATGTATAAATTCAGAAAGGATTGTACGCTTTTTTTAGAAATTTATCCGTTTAAAAACCAGACCATCATTTACCCTTCAAATCCATATGCTAAACCTTATTATATAGGTTTCTTATGCATATTTCGTATGTCAGCATCACCTATTTCATATGATTATATTTTGTTTTTTATTGCCACTACTTGTCCCGATTTTTCGGGATGGAACTCGCCAAAATTAATCATGCTCCTGTGTGAGAATCTATCCGCATAGCTCGTTTCATATGTTTAAACTTTCTTTCAGTTGTCACATGGAACTCTCAAGAAATTTTAATCATTACCCTGTGTGTAATTTTTAAGATTAAAATTTACATGTTCGTTTCATCCTATTCCCCGAAAATGGCCAATGTGAATTGGCCTCACTCTGACTCTTCATTAAGTCATCCATTTCCATTAACAACTCAGTACGCTTCTGAGCCTGGTCGGACTCCTCATACAAATCCTCCTCAACATTATAGAGTTCGGGCTTACCACTTTGCTTGTAACGTACCACTTTCCATTGGTCTTTGCGCAGAGCCTGCCTGTAGCCATTTGGCGTTGATCCTACCTGTAATTCCCAATATAGGTGCTCGTGTTCTTTTTGAGTTTTATTCATTAACTCGGGTAAGAAAGAGATGCCATCTGTTTGCTCAGGAGCTTCTATTCCTGCTGCTTCTGCCAGGGTTGGCATGATGTCGTAGAAAATCCCTGCATGATCAGAAGTGGTACCTCCTTGAATTTTACCTTTCCACCAGGCTATCATTGGTACGCGAACACCTCCTTCGTACATATCTCTCTTTTTTCCTTTTAGCCCACCGGAGCTTTTAAAGAACAGATCGCTGTGTTTTTTTTCAGCTTGGGGACCATTATCACTGGTGAAAATCACCAGGGTATTATCCAATTCACCCATTGCATCCATTTTATCAAGCAATCGTTGAACCTGCTCATCCAGCATGCTTATACGTGAGGCATGGCGTCGCTCAATTTCAGGCCAGCCAAATTCCTTATAGCGTTCTGCTTCCCTTAAATCCGGTTCATGGGCGTGCGGGGTACGATACGACATCACCAGGAATAAAGGTTTTTGCGTATCACGATTTTTGTCGAGAAAGTCGATAGCCAGATTGGTTCGGAAAACATCCTTGCAATCATACTGCTTCCAATCATAATGAATAACGCTGTCCCTACCATTGATCCAATGGTCGTTCACTTCAAACTTTCCGCCCTCGGCCTTCTCACCCCATTGTTCCTGGATGGCATAATCAAAACCGCGCCCGGCTGCCCATGTGTTTACATCCTGCGGTATGCCTAAGTGCCATTTTCCTATAAAAGCGGTTTGGTAACCTGCACCCTTCAGCATTTCGCCGATTGTAAGTTCTGACTTTTTAAGTGCCACACGCCCCCAGTTTCCATCCTCAACATGACCATAATTACCACGTACATTTAACTTCCCTACCTGAATCCCCGTCATTAATACACCTCTCGAAGGAGCACAAACAGAACTTCCGGCATAAAATTGTGTAAAACGCATGCCTTCACTGGCCATTTTATCAATGTTAGGTGTTTTGATGACTTCCTGCCCGTAACAGCCTAATTCACCATAGCCCATATCATCAGCCAAAAGAATAACAATATTTGGTTGAGCAGGCTTTTGAACACCATCCTTATTTCCAGTTTTACTGCTACAGGAAAATAGCAAAACAGCCAAGCTGAAATAAATCGTTTTCAATACACTCAATTTTTTCATTACTTTAATTTATTATACATATCATAGCCAACTGATGCTTTATAAAACACTAAGCAACTCGTCATTAGTTATTTTATAAACTTACTATCCTTCAATCGTGGCTTTTCTTGTTAGGAAGGTTAAATAGTAACTTCAATACATTTACTTCTCAGCATCCTAATAATTCATTGGAAGTGTTCTTCAATCCGAAAAACACTGGCTCGATGCTCTCTCGATTCCAGCCTTTGCAAAGCTTATCATTTTTTTACTTTATAATTCCTCACCGATTCGGCCTGTCCAAAACTCCATTTTCATACCATAGAACCGAATAATCGCCTGTTACTTTAGTTTCTGAATCCACAATCCAGTATTTAGTAATATCTTTTACAGTTCTATTAAACAGTTTACCACTTTTGCTCTTACGCGTTAAATTGCGCAATACAATATCTTTTGAGTTGCTAATTACAACTATTGCACGGTCGTATTCTCTATCCATATAATAATTACCCGAGCCTCCAATTACTTGTATATTTTCGGAATCAACTATATTGAGATGCTCTGCCGGACCTTCGTATTTCATACCAAATATTGTGGTATTCTTCGCATTTTTAATCATAATAGATGGTGAGTGCGGGTGATGCTCAACACTAAGCTGGTAGAATGTTAGAGGATTGGTTGTATTGTTTACATCTACAATATGATAGCCAGAAACAGGAACATTGGAACGGTAACGATCGTCAAGCGCAATATGGTCTGCTGAAATATGATATACCTTACCTCCTGCATTTTTACAGAATTCGATGTATGCAGCGCCTTTCTTTTTGTTTTTCTTCCAGTTGTCGGCTTGTGGCCAGCCATATCGGCGTTTATCTTCGGTAACTATATCACGTACTATTGTATTTGCACTTTGCACACGCAGATAGCACATACGAGGATGCCCCATGATTGTAAAATCGCTGAGAATAATGTTTCCTTCGGCATCGTCGGCTGTATTAATAATGGCTCCATCCTTATAGTCCCATGCTGTTTTTGCCACCAGTTTCGAACTACTTTTAGCTGTACCAATAAGTTTAGTTCCTTTTTTTACAAAAAGAGCTTGCCCCAAATCGAAATTACCGCGAGGAATTAAAACTGTTTTACCGTAGTTCTTGCTCTTTGGGTTTGAAACATCGTCAAGTGCTTTCTGAATGGCAATGGCATCGTTATCATCAGCATTTTCGTTGGCACGAGTTGCTCCGTATGCTACAATATCCACTATATTCGGGTCGTTAAAATCGGGCATTTCACCATACGAGTGTTTGCTGTAAATGTCTTCCTTTGGATCTTTGTCGATTACTTTTTCCGAATATTCATAATTCTTTGTTCTGTCGCTCAACTCTTTCCCATTAACTACCACCGATGCTTTATCCAATTTTGAGGTAAACATGTATTTAGTGATTTTCTTCCACTTGCTATTATCCCCTGCGATATACGAGTATGGAGCTGTAGTTACGCCGCTCTCGATCAGTTTGTCGGCTTTTATGTATACATTCACAAGGGTTACATCCTGTGAGCCGTTTGAGATGGCAATACCTCCTTCTCCCGGCACTTCAATACTTCCATCTGTAAGACACATATCCGCAATAGCATGATGAAGTGCTCCTGATTCCTTAATGTCACCATAAGTATTATTAAGATGTATTGCTCTGTAATTGGCAGAGGCATCTTGGGGCGCTGTTATTTTAAACCCGGCTAATACCAATGGCCCTCTTACATTTTTAATTTTTATACCATATTCTTTTTGTCCTTCAAGAATCAAGCCTTCAATGGTAGGGTTGGCACGGTGCTGATTCTGGTCGATACCAATATCGCCACCCACAATATGTATATTCACACAACCACCGCCTGAGCCTGGTAAATCTTTAATTCCTGCTTTAAATGCTTTTCCGTATATTTTTGTATTCTCAAGAACACATTGCTGCGCTCCTGCTGCCATAATACCAATGGCTTCGGGATTGTTTCCCAAATCAACATTTATGTTTCTAAACGTAAATCCATAATGACTGGCCGGGGCTTTGCCTTTTGTGGGACTATTCAATTGAAAAAATACCAATATATTGTCATCAATTGTGCTTCCATCTTTTAAGCGAATTACCGGTTTTTTACCTTTTTCAGCCCCAATGAATTGATGTCCGTATTGACGCGTTTCCAATGATGCTATCAATTTAAGCTGTTTCGATACTAAAAAGGTTTTTCCGGCTGGCAGGTATACCATAAAACTATTTGGGTAGGCATCGTCAATGGCATCCTGAATGGCCTGAGTGTCATCATTAATACCATCGCCCTTGGCGTTGTATGGTTGGCAGGTTACATCAATAACTCCTTTGTGTGTTTTATCGGGGTTAATCTGTGCATATTGTTTTAATCGACTGTTAAATTCAGAAACAGTTGTAGTGGTGGTACGATGCTCAACAGTTTGCGCATTTGCCAATTGCACTACTATACTTAGAAAAAGGATAGAACTAACTGCTTTTAGTGCCTGTTTTATAGATTTCATGATTTTTTCAATTATTTTAAAATTATTGTTTTCAATAATACATTTATTCGTTTCAAACGAATCAAAAAAAAGACATTTTAATAAGTCGAAAGTAAGGTGAATATCTTCACGAAATCAGAAAGAATTGTACGTTTTTTTTTGAAAATTATCCGTTAAAAAAACAGCTTGCATCATCATGCAAGCTGCTATTCAATAAATACTGAAACTTCCTTTTAATTCTTCACGACCTTGATACTGTAGCTTCCACTTTCTGAAGAAATATTTAACACATATACGCCCGGCCTTAGAGAAGAACAATTGATTTGATTACGTTTTAAAAATCCTTGTTGCATTAGTCGGCCGGATAAGTCGAGTATCCTATATTGACATTGAGCCGCTTGATTAGATAATGAAACGTATACAAAGTCGTCAATAGGATTTGGATAGACCTGTATCTCATTATTTTTTTGAATCTCATCATTAGTGGCAGCAGGCGTATCACTATCCTTTTTATACCATAAAATGGCATGGTATGGGCTTACCTCTGTTTCCGAATCTAAAACCCAAAACTTTGTAATGTCATTTACTGGGTAATCCCTACCAAAAATATATCTTCCGTGTAGCGTTTTTCGGGCCATATTTCGCAACAAGATATTAGTGGAATTACTAATATTAATTATTGCCTGGTCGCCTTCTCTGTCCATGTAATAATTTCCGTTACCGCCACATATTTTAATATTATCGGAATTTATGATATGAAGGAGTTCTGCAGGACCCTCGTACTTAAAACCAAATATGGTCAGGTTAGATGCATCTTCTACAAGTACCTTTGGTGAAAATACATGATGCTCCACACTGATTTGATAGAATGCAAGTGGGTTACTGGTATTTTTAATACTAACATGATGATAATCGGGCTCATTTGGAGATGGATTCCATCGGTCATGTTTTGTAAGTTGACCTGTACAAACTTGATAAACCTTGCCTCCTGCATTCATTGTAAAATCAAGATATGTTGCCACTCTAGGATTAACCCTTTTCCAGTCGTCTGTTGTGCCGGGCCAGCCCCAGGCAATTTTGTCTTCAGTCATAATATCTCTAACCACGCTATTACCACTTTGAACACGCAGGTAACACATGCGTGGATACCCCATGATGGAGAAATCGCTGAGAATAATTTCTCCATTAGCATCATCAACTGTTGTAATTATTGCCCCGTTTTCGTTTTTCCATGGATTGTTTGCGTATATGGTTGAGATGTTTTTTGCTGTACCAATCAGTTTCACTCCTTTTTTTACCACAATAGGGTTGTCTATACCAAAATTTCCGCGCGGAATTAAAACCGTTTTCCCATAATTAGCGCTTTCAGGATTGGAAACATCATCAATGGCACTCTGTATGGCAAGCGCATCATCGTCATCCGGATTTTGGTTGGCTGTTGTTGCTCCATAAGTGGTAATGTCAACCAGGTTTGGATTGTTAAAATCCGGTATTTCTCCGTATGAATGTTTACTGTAAATTGATTCATCAGGTGTTTCATCCGTTATTGTTCCTGTGGATTCGTAACTATTGGTCCTGTCATTCAATGATTGACCGTCTATCACTACCGACGATTGATCGAGGATTGATGTATAATAATGTTGACTGATTTTTTTCCATTGATTTTCATCCCCTTGAATAAAAGAATAAGGGGCTGTATGTACTCCATTTTCAATCAATTTGTTTGCTTTAATATACACATTCACCAGGCTCAAATCTTGTCTTCCATTTCTAATTCCAACGCCATTCACTCCAGATACTTCGATACTACCATCGGTAAGGCATAAATCTGCAAGGCTATGGTCAACAACAGTAATTTCTCCTATTACAGTCTCATTAAAATTTTTATTATTGAGATAAATTCCATTATAGTTTGCAGATAGTGCTTGCGTACTGCTAATTTTAAATCCGGCTATCACTAATGGCCCTTGCGTATTTGTGAGTTTAATACCATAGTCTTTTTGTTCTTCCAGCACCAATCCAATCAGCGTGGGACATGAGCGATTTTGGTCTTGATGAATTCCTATATTTCCGCCTATAATGTGAACATTTACAGAACCACCACCAGAACCCGGTAGATCTTTTATTCCAACATTGAATGCCTCGCCGTATATTTTAATATCTTCTATCACACAATGTTGAGCTCCTGCCATTGTAAGGGCGGTTGCGGCAGGGTTGTTTCCCATATCAATATCAATATTCCGAAAAGTAGCTGTGTAATGTTTGGCAGGTTCAGTGCCTCCTTGACCATTGTCATATTGGAAACGTATTAGTGCGTCATCATAATTATTAGCTCCCCCGATTCCACTTCCATCAATCAATCGAATAATGGGTTTATTCCCATTGGCATCCCCAAGTAATTGATGGCCATATCGGCGACTTTCAGTAACAGTGATCAGTTTAAGTTGTTGCGATACCAAAAATATTTTACCGGCAGGAAGATATACAGCAAAGTTATTATCGTAGGCATCATCTATTGCATTTTGTAAGGCCTGAGTATCGTCAGTATTGCCGTCGCCTGCCGCACTATACGGAGAGAGGGTAACATCAATAATTCCCTTTTGTGCCTCGTTAGGGTTCGTATTTACATACTCTTGTAAACGTGTGTTAAATGCAGAATACGGAACTGTTGTTGGACCGTGCACGGGGGGTTGCGCATGTGCTAATTGAATACCCAACCCCAGAATAAGGATGAAACTAATTGTTTTTATCGATTGAATGATGTATTTCATAATATTCTAATATTTCAATGGAAAAACCTTCCAATTAATTCTTAACGACCTTTATACTGTAGCTTTCACTTTGTGAGAGAATATTTAAAACATATACGCCCGAGCGGAGAGAAGAACCATTTATTTTATTACTATCAAGGAGTCCTTCTTGCACCACCTCTCCGGATAAGTTGAATATTTGGTATTGATATTGAGTAGCTCGACTAGATAATGACACGTACACAAAGTCATTGATAGGATTTGGATAGACCTGTATCTCATTATTTTTTTGAATTTCATCATTAGTACCCAGGGGCGGTTTATTAATTTCAATCATGTACAGGTCGTTCTTACCTGGTTCGGTATAATTATCCATGTTGCTGCGAAAGAAGAGGCGGTCACCGGCGTGATTAATCCAAGGTTCTGGTTGATCGGCGAAATAATGGAAAGAACCGTCTTGGGTACGCGCCCTATGATGGGCCACCCGGCTAATCGCACCCGTTCCCGTTGTGACCAGTGGCACCTGTACAAGTTCTCCTAAGTAGGGAAACCACTCTACATTTGGATCGAGCCCTTTGGACTCCACGGCAAGAAAAATATGGTTTCGGCTCGACCCTCCTACTGCACTGTACATAATGACGCTCAGCTCACTCGCAGCAAGGATATTAAATTGCTTCAGATCCGAAAAGCGAATAGCCCAAATGCCTCCACTAAGTTTAGTGACCAGGCACTCCTCGTCCGTACCGTCCTGATACGCCAGATCCATGTGCGCGTTCCCAATTCTTGAGCCATCACTTTTCGTGATTTCTCGTTCATTCGTCCAGTCCCGGTTCCATATCCATTTTTTACCCACTCCTGGTGTTGCAGCGGCTGGGTCAAAAGAGGTTCCCACAATATACTGCCCACTAGGACTTATGGTACAATAGTCTAATAAGTAGCTTGACATGTCCTTTACCGGACCTGTTTCGCCGGTGCGTATGTTATAGGCAAACATTTCACCAGGCAGCCCATTTGCATCCTGAGGGCCCTTGTTCAACAGTAACCATTCTCCGGTGTCGTCAAAGTCATTGCCGTCACCACCACACAACTTACCCGTTGCGTCGCCGATCGGTTCAGAAAAGGTGCCCAGGGTGGTTGTTGCATCGGTCACGACGTTAAAACCCATTAATTTGTTTCCCTCTGCATACACCAGCACCTCCGGATCATAAGCCCAGCGAACGATTGTACGATCCGATACGAAGTTTGGTAGTATGCGGATTAAATCACCGGTTCGGCCATCGAACAAATGAAGCCTCTTGGGAGCAGGGAGATCGACTGCGATAACAAAGTATTGATCGTCTGAACTGAACATGGCTCGCTCACCATTGAATCCAAAAACACTCTGGGTATCAGTCAGCCGCTTGATTTGTGTACCGAAGACCGGGTCGGTGAACCATTCACCTGCAACAGGCGGCTTAAATGTTTCATAATCGGATGGCAAGATTATTTGACCTAAAACAACTGTAAAAGCGTGTGACATTAAAATTAGTAGTACAATCAATATCCTTTTATGAAAACCCATTAGATTATTAATTAAGGTAATAATTACTTCTTATTCTTGTTGTCCTTAAACTTCTTGATGTGTTCCAGTCCTAAATAGGCTGGTTCAATCAAACCTTTGCTCCATTCAATACGCAGCTTGTCAATCTCTTGATAACGCTCAGGAGATGTTTTGACCATATTATTTTCTTCGCTAATATCATCTTTCAAATTATACAACTGACGCCACGCTCCTTCATTTTGTGTAATAATTTTATAGTCTCCCATACGTACGGCATAAGTGCCTTTTGACCCGTTGCCCCTCAGATAAATAGCTTTGTGTGGCGCACCCTGTTTTGCACCCGTAACATAAGGGATAAGATTTACTCCATCGAGCGGTTTCTCAGGATTAAGAGGAGCATCGGTTAAATCAGCAATGGTAGCCAGTACATCCAATGAATTGACGGGCTGGTCGTAGACCGAAGGCTTGGTAACCCCTTTCCACTTCATCAAAAACGGCACTCGAAATCCTCCCTCAAAAGAAGAGCCTTTATCTCCACGAAGAACACCGTTATTAGCACCCCATTTCATTTTACCTCCATTATCGGACATGAAAAACACAATTGTATTTTCTTCCAGTCCGCATTCACGAAGCTTTTTCATTATCTGACCAACACCATCATCTAGACCTACAACCAACCCTGCATAGAGTTTCCTGTTCTTGTCTTGTATGTGCGATACCCGCTTCAGATGTTCCTCCGCCGGGTGCAATGGAGTATGTGGAGCGTTATACGACATAAATAGAAAAAATGGTTTTTCCTTATGGCGATCGATAAAGTCTACTGCCTCGTCAGAAAACTGTTCCGTCAGATGTTTCTTGAACTCTACGGGTGTGTGATCGCGAAGTATCCAGGTTCTCATTTGCTCAATCTCTTCGTTATCTTTAGTGAGATTATACGAGTCTTTATAACGCATCGCCTTCTGATAATAATAATGACTTCCGCCAAGATGTCCATAGAACTCATCAAATCCACGATTTAATGGGTGGTGCGTTTCTTTATGCGCTCCAAGATGCCATTTACCAATAATTTTTGATGTGTAACCAACCGGTTTCAATACTTCGGCAATTGTTTTTTCACTTTTAGGCAGTCCCATATTGGGGTCATTAGGTCGGTATTGCGGATTGCGTTCGGACCCAAAGCGCTGCTGATAGCGTCCTGTAATAAACCCTGCACGACTAGGTCCACATACCGAATAAGCAGCATATCCACTTGAAAACTGCACGCCACTTTCAGCTAACGCATCTATATTAGGGGTCGGTATATCGGTACAACCATTATAGCCCACATCGGCATATCCGAGGTCATCGGCCATTATAACAATAAAATTTGGCTTTTGCTGAGCGCTTACTAAAGAACTCGCACTTATTATACTCAATACAATAATCGATAAGAACCTTTTGTAATTCATTTTGAGTCTATTTACTATTTTCTAATAGTATTATTTCACAAACTGCCCGGGTAGTTTATCTAAGTAAGTTTTCAGTTCATTGCGCATTTCAATGAGTTTCTCTGCAAACGCAGGATCGTTCGCCAAATTGAAATTCTCATCGGGGTCAGCTTCAAGATCATAGAGTTGTTCTGCTTCAAAAAAAGCGGGCTTTTTACCGAAAGTATTTTTCTCGGCACCCCCTCCTCCCGGATAGAGTTCCAGATGACCATACGGTAAAGTAGGGTCCAAATTAATTGCTTTCCCTCCAAAAGAACGCCTCAATTCATTATAGTCATCCAACATTTTTGTGCGTTCTTCAAGCGTTGCATTCTGTGCAAATTCCGGATAGTTGAGTGTTAAAAATTTGAACTTGCCTTTTACTACGGCACGGGCATACCCCAATTCATGGTACATGCTTTCTCGTTCCGTGTAATCACCTCCTTCCAGGGCCGCCTTGAAACTTTTTCCATCGCAAATAGCATCCGGACTTTCATAACCAGCAAAATCAAGCAGCGTAGGTAAAAAATCTATATTTGAGACCATCACATCACATGTCTGTCCGCACTCGAACCCGGAACTGCGCCATACAATACTTTGCGAGTGAATACCGCCCTCGTACAGTGTCCCTTTGTTATGCTGCCCATGATCAGTAAAGAACAGGATTATGGTGTTATCAATAGTACCGGTTGCTTCCAGTTTATCCAGTAAAGCACCCAAAGCATCGTCCAGCCATAATAAATTGGTTTCTTCTTTCCCTTCCAGACCAGCCTCTTTAATTCGGCTCTTGAGGGTTTCACGTGGTGGCAGTACGTTTAAAGGTTCATCCAAATAGCCTTTAGCCGTAATTCGGGGATCAGCATCATATGAATTTTCAGGATTTAATGGGTCATGCGGAAGTGTTGTGGCAAAATACATAAAGAAAGGTTCATCTTTATAGGTTTCTATAAACCTTAATCCGCCCTCTGCAATCCAATCCATATTCTGTGCCGCCAAAGCTTTAACGCCTAACCAACTGGGATTATTATGATACAGATTATCTGCAAAATCGAAACCGCAATTTTTAATATCTTCCTGTAGTAAATGATGCCTGTGTTCGAGTTCTGCTCTAACCTTTGGGTCATTAGGATCGGCGTAAAGATCCGGCTTGTCATCATCATTAATTTGAGAAAGGCTTTCAACCACATGGTTTTTACCAACGAATCCGGTTTTATAGCCTAGTTCCTGAAAATAACTTCCCATGGTTTTGTTCTTTCCCGGAACGATATGGGTATTAAAGTTAACCACTGTCTGGCCTTCATTTTTTTCCGTATCCTCAAGAAACTCGGCATTAATGGCTCTGCTTGCATAATTTCCTGTCAAAGAATTATATCGACTAGGCGTACAAACCGGTGACACAACGCGCTGATTGGCCATAAAAACTCCCTCTCGTGCTAATCGGTCAAGGTTTGGGGTCAGGTTTTTACCTCGCCCTTCTGGTAGACAATTAAACATTTCAGGAGTCATATCATCAGCAATAAAGAAAATGATATTAGGTTGCTCCCCATTCACAGATTTCTTCGGCAGGAATACAAGGCTGGCAAAAACTATAGCAATTGCCAGTCCCAATCCTGAATATATATACTTCTTTAAATTCATCTTTCAATTAATTAGAATAGTTTTTTCCGTTGATCGTTACATTTTCCAGCAGAACCTGGTCATGCTCATGTATTTTCACAGGTAACTGGGCTTTCTCGATGGTCACATTTTTGATGTGTACATTTGTGATTGGTGATTCAATATGCCCTTGCACTCTAATGCCATAGCCGGTTTCTTCACATGTAACATTCTCTATATGAAAGTTTCGGAAGGTAGGAGGGAAATGCCCCCCACGGAAACTATGGTAATCTGTTTGAAAATAAATTAAAGCTTTAGTCGCCTGCCCTACCTCAATATTCCTTACACTTACATTCTCAATCATGCCACCACGGTCAAGATTGGCCTTAAAATAGATCAGATGACGTCCGCTTTTGATGGTATTGTTTTCGATAAACACATTGCGTACAGAGCCGGACATCTCGCTGCCAATCGCTATGCCGTTATGTACTTCAAGACAGGTATTGTTACGAATCACTATATTCTCCGAAGGTCTTGCTAACTGACGTCCTTCATAATCGCGTCCGGATTTGATGACCACAGCGTCATCTCCGGTACTGAATGTACACCCTTCAACCAGTGCATCGGTACATGAGTCCAAATCGATACCATCGTTATTGAGACGGAAACTCTCAATATGCAGATTGCGCATGATGATATGAGAAGAATAGACCGGATGAATAATCCAGAATGGCGATTCTATTACCTTAACTCCCTCCATTTTTACTCGGTGGCAATTGATAAACTGAATAAAGGATGGCCGCAACCAATGTCCCTCTCCGAATACACGTTGTTCAACAGGGACTCCTTTATCACCCATATCGCGCAAATTATTCTGATCCGGCGTTTGTTTCTCTAACCAGGGAGCAAAAGTATCTTTGGCATTACCGTCAATGGTGCCGGAGCCGTTGATAGCAATATTTGTGCAGCTGTTTGCATAAATAAAAGGGGAATAATTAAAAAGTTCCGTCCCTTCCCAACGTGTAAAAACAAGGGGTAAAAAATCCGCTGGCTCTGCACTAAAACGAATAATACTCTCTTCGCTTAAATACAGGTTTACATTACTTCTGAAATGGATTGGACCTTCCAGCCAGTATTCTCCCTCAGGAATAACAACTCTTCCTCCACCTGCCTGGCTACAGATATTAATCGCGCTTTGTATTGCTGGCAAATCGTTGTGCTTTCCATCTCCAATAGCACCCAAATCACGCACATTAAAACTGCGATTAGGGAACGAAGGCTCTTGAATACCTTCTATGATCTCTTGTGCTTTCTCCCAGCCTTGTGCATTAGCATTATTAACACACAAGATAGTGATACCCAGTATTAAAAGTGCTATTTTATTAAAAAAACAATTTTTCATATGATTATAGTTTACTCTCATTGGCCATATGGAACTCTCAAGAAAAATCTAATCATCCTCTTGTGTGGAAAATTGGATGCGATTTTTCATGATCGTTTCATGCCTTTGTAATTTTTATTTGACATTCAAGCATTTAACGGGGCGACTTGTTTTATACCCTATGCGCTTTGCCCTTGTCACCAGCTTCTGTCCGGCTTTTAACTTAATAGGTTTGCTATATAGCATCCAACGGTTCCCTCCGATCTGATCATCGATCTGATAACCTATTGAAGCACCTTTGGTAGCACATGACAAAACAATGCCTTTATTGCTTTTAACAACAATAACATCCTCTGTTGAGGGTTGAATAAGGTTCGGCCAAAACATCTGCACAAGGTTGTATTCATCTATCAAACCTTTATCTCCTATTGCCAATTGCCAATCGGCCAATTGTTTTCTCATTTTTTGCAATTGCTCCTTGTAAGCAGGATCATGAGCCAGATTGTTCACCTCGTAGGGATCGTTTTCTAAATCGTAAAGCTCCTCAACTTCTCTGGTATCCTTAAAAATATAGGCAGCACCATCAGTCAGTTCTTCGTTTTTATCCATTTCAATAAGAACACTGGTCATTTCAATCTGCTCTCGATACTGGTTTCTGTAAATCAATGGAGTGCCGGGATCAAAATTTCGAATGTATGAAAACTTGCCATCAATGACCGAACGGGAAAAGTCATATACCTCATCAAAACGATCGGCAGAGCCAAAAACAGCTTCTCTTTTTTCATCTTTACAAGCTCCTAAGAATGCTTTACCCTGCATGTGTTCAGGTGGTTTTATTCCTGCCAGGGATAAAACTGTTGGTGCCAGGTCCATTAATGAGACTAAATCCTCATTCACCGTTCCTGCATCTCTACCATCGGGGAATCTAACGATTAAAGGCACGTGTAAACCTGTATTACCCACTGCTCTTTTCTGACGTAATAGAGGTCCTCCATGATCGCTCCAAAAGAAGATGATTGTTTTATCCAACAAACCCTCTTTTTCCAATTTATCCAAACGCTGTCCAATTAAGGCGTCCAATTCAACGATGTTTGAGTATTTTCTCCCCACATCCTTTCTAACCACAGGCAGATCCGGATAATAAGCCGGTATTTTTAGTTCCTCAGGATTTACCAACATAGGATCTTTGGCCTTCTTCCAAATCCTTGACTCATGAGACACCTCGTGGTTATACACTGAAAAGAATGGCATCCCTACAGGAGTATTTTCATAACCGGCTGTTTTACCATTCTCATCCCAAGCTGTAAATGGAGGATAGAATTGATAATCACATTTGGCATTATTGGTACAGAAATAACCGGCATTACGCAGGTACTCGGTAAAACATTTTACTTCGGCAGGCAGAACAGCTGAGTAGGCAGGTATATTGCGTCCGTGCTTTCCGGTAATGGCCTGATGAGAAGGATATGTCTCACCATCAATTCCGTTGTATCCCACATGTTTGGCTGTTCGCATGTTATGAGTACCAATACTAACCGGATACATCCCGGTAATAATTGACGATCGACTTGGCGCACAAACACCCGCAGTGGAATAAGCATTGGTAAACTTTATTCCCTCTTTCGCTAAACGATCTATATTTGGCGTTTCTATGCCTTCTGTTCCGTAACATGATAAAATAGGATCAATATCTTCGCAACTAAGCCATAGGATATTATAAGGTTCTTGTGCCTTAACAAAAGGTGCAAATAATAAAAGACCAAATACAATTAAATAACGCATATTTCTCATTATTTTTTTTTTAAACATTGTGCAATTACATCTTCAATTTCACTAGTGCCCGCCTACCAATCCTAATTCAGCATCAGTCATAGTGCGCATAACGCCAAGTGACTTATCAATACACAAGTTGTTCTGATGGTTCACAATATCAATCTTCATCTCCTTAATTATTTCTGCATAAGCAGGATCGGCAATGGCATTATTCATTTCATTTGGATCTTTCTCCAGATCATAAAATTCCCACACATCCATATTATAATAAAAATGAATCAACTTATATCGTTCGTTTCTCACGCCATAATGAGGTTGCACATGATGCCAAAAAGGATACTCGTAATACTGATAATAATAGCTTTTTCGCCAATCGGCAGGTGTTTGACCTTGCAGGTTCTCAGCAAAGCTTCGACCTTGTATTGCTTCAGGAACATCAACATTAGCAAAATCAAGCAGTGTTGGTGCAAAATCGGCATTGGTAATGATATCGTTACTTTGAGATTTAGCTGCTACTTTTTCAGGATAACGAACAATGAATGGCATTTTAGAGGATGTTTCGTACATAAATCGTTTATCAAACCATCCATGTTCACCTAGATAAAAACCTTGATCACCGGTGTAAACAACAATGGTATTCTCGGCCAAACCGTTCGCATCCAAATAATCTAATACGCGTCCTACATTGTCATCAACCGACTTGACACAGGCCAGGTAATCTTTAATATATCGCTGGTATTTCCATTTACGAGCCTCTTCCTGTGTTTTACAACCTTCGGGTAACCATGCTTCATCCGGATTGTTTCCATGTGTTTTCCATTGCCATAACTCTTTCCCTTCGAGTCCTTCCGGAGCTGTTACTTTCATATCAATTCGATTGAAATAGTCCATGGTCATCCAGGTATCACCGGCAGTAAGTTCACGTCCTTTATAATCATCATTAAAATTATCGGGATAGGGCATCTCTATGCCTTTGAACAGATCTTTATACTTTTCTTCAGGTTTCCAGGGACGATGTGGTGCTTTGAAATGAAGCAAAGCTGCAAAAGGCTTATCCTTGTCACGTCCATTCTCCAGCCAGTTCAAAATAAAGTCGCCTGTTAGGGTCGTTGCATAACCTTCTTCTCTGACATTTTTTCCATTCTCATTATACAAAGGATCATAATAATCGCCCTGCTGACTCTTATTATTGTGATACTTGAAATAGTCAAAACCAACCGGTTCAGAACCAAGGTGCCATTTACCAAAGAGTGAAGTCTGATATCCATTATCGTTCAAGGCCTTTATAAAAGTCCATTGTTTTTCGTTAAACTGCCCGCCACTTTCATTTTTAAAGTAACTATTTACGTGGCTATATTTCCCGGTAAGAATGGTTGCCCTGCTTGGACCACATATAGCGTTGGTACAATATACGTTGTTGAATATCATACCTTCATTTGCCAACCGATCTATATTTGGAGTGGTAAATATGTCTCCAAAAATGGTTCCATAAGCCGAAATGGATTGCGATGTATGATCATCTGCCATGATGAACAGAATGTTTGGACGTTTCTGTTTTTGTTCATTCTCACAAGAGAGAAGTAAGACGGACAATACGCCGATGGCTAATACTCCTAAAATTAATTTCACTTTCATTACCATTCCAATTTTCAGGTATGAATTAATCAGGCTGGACTGTTATTCACGCCCTCATCAAATACCATTACTTAACTTCGAACTCTATTTTTCTCAAATCCTCATTACGCGATGAACCTCCGATCATGGCAATAAAAGTTCCTTTTTCGATTATAGGATTCATGTCTATATCTAAAAAGGACAACATATCAGGCGTAATCGTAAAACTCACTTTTTGTGTTTGACCTGCTTTTATAGCAATGCGTTTAAAGTCCTTTAGCTCCTTTACAGGGCGACATACAGAAGCATATTGATCCTGGATATACAATTGAACGACCTCTTCACCATCAATATCCGATGAATTGGTTATCTCAACTGAAATTTCAATGGATTCATTTTTATTGATGGCAGAGTTTGACAACACAGGCTCGGCATATTCAAAAGTACTGTAAGACAAGCCATAGCCAAATGAAAATAAATCTCCTGTTTTGTTATTGACATAGTTGCGGAAATAATGCGATGGCTGGTGGTTGTAAAACATCTTTATCTGCCCAACACTCTGAGGCACTGTCATCGGCAATTTTCCTGACGGGTTTACATCGCCATAAAGAATCTCTGCAACAGCCTGCCCACCGAAACAGCCGGGTTCCCATGCTTCAATCAATGCAGGGACATGGTCTGCAATCCATGTCGTTGATAGGGGTCGCCCATTTACTAAAACCACTATGGTTGGTGTTCCGGTATTATAGATGGATTCAACCAACTGCTGCTGCAAACCTACCAACTGTAGGTTATCCCTGTCGTAGTTTTCTCCACAGGATCTTTCTTTCCGGTCTTTCATCCATCGTCCCGAGTTTTCGCCAACTACCACAATGGCTAAATCGGCTTTTTGAGCCATTGCCGTTGCTTCAGTTACTTGTTTTTCCGACTTCTTACGAAAATCCCACGCATAGTCATAGTGCATTATGTTGACCTGATCGTCTATTTGCTTTATCCCTTCAAGAATGGTGGTAACATTTTCATCCGGCTGCTTAAAAGCCCAGTCGCCTAAAATAGTTTGATTATTGGCATTTGGTCCGGTTACCAGTATGTTTTTGTATTTCTCTTTCTTCAGAGGAAGTATTCCGGTGTTTTTCAAAAGTACAATTGATTTTCGGGCGGCCTCCAAGGCTGTTATTTGATGCTCTTCCGCAAAAAGAGCTTCGGAAGTTTCTTGCTCTGTTATTTGCTGTTTTTCAAAAAGACCCAGTTTAAATTTAGCCTCTAAAATTAAGCGGACACTCGCATCAATACGTTCTTCAGAAAGCTTTCCTTCTTTAATCAACTCTAAAGTAGGTTCGAGAAAACCCGGTCCGTGCATGTGCATATCCATTCCGGCCTCAATCGTGATAAAACACGCATCTTTTTGTGTTTCTGCGACGAAGTGTGTATTTTTAAGTCGCTCAATATCCATCCAGTCGCTCACATAAAAGCCATCAAAACCAAATTCATCACGCATTATATCCTGCATCAACCATTTGTTGGCATGGCATGGAATTCTGTTTAACTCATTATGAGCAGTCATCACCGTAAAAACACCTGCATCAACAGCCGCCTTGAAAGGAGGCAAGTGCAACTCACGAATGGTTCTTTCTGAAAGTTCGGTTGGTGCAGCATTAATGCCGTTAATGGATTCTCCTCCGCCCAGCAAATGTTTTCCACAAGCCAATACTTTTTGGTCTCCTGTAAAATCACCTTGCTGTAAACCGTTAATCATTGCCACGCCCATTGCTGAAACCAAACAGGGATCTTCGCCAAAAGTCTCTCCAACTCGTCCCCATCGGGCATCTCTGGCCAAATCAATATTGGGTGTAAAGTTCCAATGCGAACCTGTGGCTCTCATTTCCCGGGCCGTTTCAACTGACATTTTTTTTACCAGTGCTGTATCCCAGGTGCTGGCCAAAGAAATTGGCGTTGGGTAAACCGTTGCTCCATTCACCAATCCACAGCCATGAATGGCATCATCACCTAAAAGCAAAGGTATTTTCAACCTGCTTTTCTGAGCCAAAGTTTGCAGGTAGTTCGCTTCATTAACGTCAAGAACGTGCAGGAAAGAGCCAATCATTCCCTGCTCAACCATTTTTGCTATTTCCGAAGAGTGAAGGCCAGGATAATACCCATGGGCGTCACTATTGGCCATCTCCTCTTTGGTGAGGTTTTTCTCTGCTTTTTTGATATGCTCCAAACCCACATACTGACACATTTGGGCTACCTTTTCTTCAAGCGTCATACGACCCATAAGGTCATTTACTCTCTCTTTAACAGGAGCTGATGCATCCAAATAGAGTGGATTATTATAGCTGTCGACGTTGTTACATCCAATAACACCGACTATTACAAACAGAAATATTATACTATGTTTCATATGATTATATTTTCTTTCATTTGCCATATGGAACTCGCCAGAAACAATCATCTTCATGTGTGAGTAACGTATACTCATGGCTCGTTTCATGCGTTTAAATTTTGTTTTTTATGGTCGCATGGAACTCGCAGAATTCAAGCATCCTCATGCGTGAGAAATCTTTTATCATGCTCGTTTCATTACCTATTTTATTGTTTTTTTCTACCTTTTTCTCTGCTAAATCTATCTACAAGTCTAGCTCGATCATATATAAGTCGTGTTTGGCATCTTCATTTAAAAAATTATCCATGTTGCTTCTAAAAAAGAGGCGGTCACCGGCATGATTGATCCATTGTTCTGGTTGATTCCAAAAATCAATGCCCCCTTCTACATTTCGGCAACGGTGATGCGCCAGACGTATTGGTTTAATCTCTCCGGTCTTAAGTGGTAACAAAATCAGCTCTCCAAAATAGGGGTGCCATTCTTGGGTAGGATCGAGATCATGCCCTCTCATGGCCAAACAAACATATTGCTTGTTAGATCCCGCTACTGCAGAAACCATCGGGCTAAACCACTTGGTAGTCCTTAACAATTCGAATATTTTTCCATCTGACAGACGTGCAGCCAGAAAGCTACCATTACCCACACCATGTTCTGCCCACCATAACTTACCATCATTCCACTCAGGAATACGGGAAACCAAACACTCCTCAGTGCCGTTTAAATACCCAAAATCTAAATGCGAATTATTGGGCAAGATTGTACGTAAGAAATCCCAGTTTCTGTTAAACAAAACCTGTCCTTGATCTTCCGTGTTGGCTAATATGTAATTTCCACTGGCACTGAGTGTACAGTAATTCCAATCATATGCTGACATATCCTTCTTTGGTCCTTCTTCACCGGTACGAATATTATACGCAAACATGGTGTCTCCCATGTTTAGAAGTAGCCATTCGCCGGAATCGTCGAAATCATTGCCGTCGCCACCGCATAAACGGTTCCTTTTTCCTTTTCCTAATGTTTCAGGAAACTCTTTTAGAATGGTTTCTTCATCAGTCTCCACATTGTAGGCCATTAACCTGTTCTCCTTAGGATAGACCAACATCTGCGGATCATAGCTCCATCGGAATTCGGAGTTGTCTTTCCATGAAACTGGTAAATCTTTAATAAAATCACCCGTTCTGCCATCGAACAAACCGAGTTTGTATGGGTTACTTTTAGCAATAGCGAAATATTTGTCGTCAGCACTAAACATGGCCCGTTCACTGTTCCAACCTAGAATGTTTTGTTCATCGCTTAGCCGCTTGATTGGCGTACCAAATGCCGGATCAGTAAACCATTCCCCTGCAGCCGGTGGTTTAAAACCCTCATAATTAGGGGGTATAATCATAGCAGGATTTTGCTCTATCTCAGTTACTTCATTGTCCTCTTCTTTAAGTTCTTTATCAGGATCTACATCAACTTTATCGTTACAACCAATCGCTATAACAGTAAAGAACAGGAAATATAGAATCTTATTCATAATCAGGATAATTAAAAGTTAACATTTGTCCCAAGCAGTGCGGCCGCACACCACAAAAAAGGAGCTTGTCCATGCAGGTCGCCTTCAATCCTTGGCCTGTTCATATAATGAGTCCGATCGAAACCGATATTCGTACCACCACACACTTCTGTAAGCTTATCTTCGTCGTTTAAATAAGCCGTTAAGGCCAGCCACCCCTTACGGGCGGCGATACTATAGCTTTTCTCATCAAGCCATCCGTTCTTTACACCTCTGATTAAAGCATAAGTAAACATGGCAGTTCCAGATGTTTCCTTCCAAGAATCTGTGTCATCAATAAGTTGACGCCACATGCCATCTTCTGCCTGATAAGTAAGCAAAGTAGCCATCATTTTGAGGTAACCTTGCATAATACGCGCCTTGTGCGGATGGTCATCCGGCAGGGCTCTCAACAATTCAGCCATGCCTACGGCCATCCATCCATTACCCCTTCCCCAGGCAAAGGGGGCATCCGGCGAATGATGGAACAAACCATTTTTCAATTGGATTTCGTCCAGATACAAAACCATCTCTTTGGCTGCACGGTCGATATACGTTCGATCACCTGAAGCACGGTAAGCTTGTGTCTGCACTGCGGTGATCATGAACATGTCATCAATCCAAATTCTGGTTTGCCAGGAATATCCTTTGTCGGCATAATCCTTTTGCTCTGGTTTAACATCTGCCGGCACTTCCCACTGGCTGTCGGCATAATAAAGGCCAAGCTCTAAATAGGGTTTTCCTTTTCCCTGCAGGTACAGCTCTAAAGGCACTGCACCAAATACATTGTTATCAACATGATCAGGCGTGGGGAGCAAGTGCTTCTCATCGCTATACAGAGGCAGGAAACGTTCTTCGAGACGGGTGAGCAAATCCTCATTGTGTGTTGCCTTGGCAAACCAAAGTCCTCCTAACCATGTGCAGACATCAGGGTAGGTAATCCGATTCGCAGCCTTACGATACTTTCCCCAATGCGAATGCGGTAAAGAGAGATACTTATTGGCGATTCTCATGCCTATCTGTTCCGGTGTTTTACCTTCAGGCCATTTAGTCAGGTCGAATGATTCCTGAGCGGATATTCCCCATCCCAAGGCAAGGAATAAAATGGTCACCGATATTTTTTGCCAACTATTCATATTCATTTCTATTTTACATCAATTATCATTTACTATACATTCGCTTCTTGACTATAAACCAAATCAAAAATCGACTTTGATATAAGATGCAAGAAAGGGGAATCGCTATACAAAATCAGAAAGCATTGTACGTTTTTTTTAGAAAATCGTACGGTTAAAAAAACGACTGTATAATAGTTACAAACCCTTATAAAACAACAGCCCAAATAAAGAATATACGGGCTGCCATTTTATGAATCATTAAAAATATATCTGGTATTTGTTACTTCAGGAGGTTTCCTTATAAATGACCATAAATACTTTGAGGGTTCAAATGTTAGTAACCCGGAGTGATAGATGAGGGAAATCAGACTCTCATCATGCATACTAAAATCTTAGCCCATTTCTATTTTCCATACACATTTTTTTCATAGGCAGTATGCAATATACCATGCATATGAACCACCACCTCTTTATATGCTATATCTTCTGCTACATTTACATTTTCATCCGGATCACTTTGGTGATCATATAAGGTACGGGCGATGGTTTTATCATTCTTAGGGTTAATGAATTCCGTATAACAATACTTGGACGTTTTAACGGTATATGCGTTTGCGTTATTTATAAACACGTGATCTTTACCCTTTAAATCCTTCCCATTCAATATTTGTAGCAAACTGGCTCCTTCCAATTGATTTTCAGGCACCGGCAATCCGCACAATTCAGCCAGCGTTGGATAAATATCAACCAGCTCAACCAACGCATCGGTGATATGTTTATGTTTTAAGAATGGAGATGATATTATGAGTGGCACTTGCATTGATGTTCGATGGCTCGTCCATTTTGCCCATTGGGTATGTTCTTGTAGGTTATAACCATGGTCGGACACTAAGATAACAATCGTATTTTTATCCAATTCCAATTCTTTCAATTTGCTCAGAATATGGCCTATCAAAACATCAACGTAACTAACCGTTGCATAATACCCATGAATCAGACTTATAGCTGTCGAGTCACTCACCTGCTCTCCTTTGGGAGGAATACTGGTATACTGGCGTAGTTCGTTTGATTGTGAAATAGATAACAATGGGGCATTTTCAGGAATAAAATTATTGTAAGGCTGTTGAATGCTATCACGGCTGTATTTATCCCAGTGATGCGAGGGTGCGTTAAATGGTAAGTGGGGACTGATAAAACCAGCTGTCAGGAAAAACGGTTTATCTTCCTTCTTTAATTTAACCAAGTCTCTGATCACCTTTTGTGTCATTAAACCATCAATATAGGCCGTATCATTAACATCTGCACTTTCGAAAGCAGGCCCTCGATCGGTAGTCTTATAAACCTCTATATTCTCAGGCAACATATAATCTCTCCATAGTGACTGCCACCAGTCTGTTGGAGCCAAACCTTCAGGATTTTTTTCAAAAGCATATGGACGCCATACCTCATCCCAATCACTAATCCGATCATCCAGATGATGGTATATTTTTCCGTTTGAAATGGTAGTATATCCATTGTTTTTAAACAATTGAGGTAAAGTAATGGCTTCGGGTGTATCCTCCTGAACAAAGGTATTGTAATTCCTGAACCGATTTTTTGTAGGGCGCATTCCCGTTAACATACTCGCTCTGGATGCTCCACAAACCGCCACATTACAATACGCATTTGTGAATGTTATGCCATTACTAGCCAAAGCATCAATATTTGGTGATAACGCTTGTGTGTTATCATAACACCCTAACTGAGGGCGAAGGTCATCCATATAGAGCAATAATACATTGGGCTTAGCATTATATTCTTTATCTGTTGCACAAGCACTTACTAACACTAAAGCGACTAGTAAAAAGCCTGGAAGAAACATTTTTTTCATATTTTAGTTCTTAAGATTATTAATTACAGCCATTTGCCAGATTCTTATTCGCGACATGGGTTCAATCATTAATGGCAGGTAACTTTCGTATTAAGCCTGTTTTATTCTTTTAAACAGTACACAAAAACGTTAAACCGTGCAAATATTACCGGCTACTTACCATGATTTTTTCGTTTTACTTATATCATCTATCCAGCGCTTGTCTCTCGAATAATAGAGTGGATGATTATCATATATATAGAAAAACATCTCTACTGAATTCTGAACATTATAGTCAAAACCAGGTACTCTGTTTTCACCGTAGCGGTCTTTGACTTTTTGAAATTCCGTTTTAAAATCATTTGCTAGTTCAGGTAGGTATAAGACCTGCTGCATAGCATGGTGTGAAGCATATTTATTAGCACCGATAATAAGCTGGTTTAACACTGTCTTTGCCTCAGTATTTTTGCCAGTTTTATATAATAAGGTAGCCATCTCTGCCTGCACATATGATGAAGAGTCTCGTAAAGCATCTTTCAAGGGCTTCTCAATTCCTTTAGTTTGACCAATAAAGTTTAAGCCTACGGCTGCCCAGTAGCGAATTTCTTCTCTTTCATCCTTCAGGTAAGGCAGAAAAGATTGCGTTTTTTTTTCACGCCCTACCATATCTGCCACTTCTAGAATTTCAGCAATAGGTAAATTATTGCTTTGCAAGCGTGCTTCGTAAGCACTTGAATTTTGAGACCTTTCAAGCATTAATTCTTCCGGCAAGAAGTGAATATCCTTAACTTGAACAATGCGCTCACTAACGACTTTCCCTAAACGTTCCAAATCTTCCTGATAGTCTGAATGATCAGCCAGATTATTTAACTCCCACTTATCATTTTTAAGATCAAACAAATATTCCACTGCTCTTGGTTGCTTGACCAAATCAAACTGGACCTCATTTAATAATCCTTCTGCCGCATCTTTTCGAATAGTTCTTACAATATCACTCACATCGGCATATTTTTGATAACGCTGCACCGGCAAATGCGGGTAGAAGTTGCGGGAATAAACAAATCGTCCATAGAAAACAGTACGTTCCAAACCAGGTGTGTCATCTAATCGGTTGCGTGAACCAAATACATAAGGTACCGGTTTTTTTCGTTCTGATCCCATAAATGGCCTGCCTTTCATATATTCAGGTATGTCACAGCCTGCCAGGCTTAATATTGTTGGAGCCAAATCTTCAAAAGAGATGAGTTCATCCGTAATCTCCTGCACACCCCATGGCGATAAATGTTTATATTTTTCAGGAAACCAAATATAAAAAGGAACGCGATGGCCGAATCCTATAGAAGTGCATTTGCCTCGCGGAATACCCTGACCGTGATCAGCATAAACAAAAATGATGGTATTCTCTTTTAACCCATCTTTCTCCAACCGGTCCAGAAGTAACTGAACTTCATGGTCCGTCTTGCGCAGACTATTGTAAACGCGCGAAACCTGCTTTCTCATCTCTTCTGAATCCCGGTAAAAAGGCGGCATCTCAATATCTTCAGCGGCAATATGGTCAAATTCGGATAAACGCTTTAATATTTCATTTTCATATAAGGCCCATGGGAAAGTCATGGTACGGCTTTGATGACAACTATTGTAGTTAAACACCGAAAAGAACGGCTGCCCTTCTTTCCGGTTCCACCAGCCTGCTTTTTGACTGTTTTCATGCCAGGCTTCCTTTATGAAGGCCTGTTCATTTTGTACATTGTAATCAGTTTTTACATTATTAGTTGTAAAATAACCCGCTTCATTTAAGTAATATGGGAATCCTTTGATAAAATCGGGTAACTTATATTTACTGCGATGGTTACCTGTTCCCAGTGCTTCAGTTGAACAACCGGTTATGATACTACTACGGCTTGAAGAGCATACCGCTCCCGGTGCAAAAGCATTGGTAAATACAACGCCTTCCTGACCCAATTGATCCATCGTTGGCGTTGTATTAATGCTATTGCCATAATTCGCCATAAAATGAGGAGAGGTATCTTCGATGGTGATCCAAAGGATATTTGGTTTTTCATCTTTGTTGTGACAGGAATACAATATAACACAAAGTAAGCTAACTGATAATATTTGTCTCATCGTATACATAAATAACAGATGATTAAAAAAGGGATAAAATAATTGTACACAAATCCTTAACTCACAAAAGGAGCAACACAAAAATGCGTTAAATCAAATGATTTAATTTTAAGAATTATCCTCTTTTTTTATGATTTTATACAAGTGACTAAAATGTAATTATCATCCATTATTATATAGTCTTCGCAAGAAAACTCAAACGACTACGTTATGCTTGCCTGAAAATACTCATTTACACAAGTTAAACACTTTTTTTCAAGCTCCACAAGCCCTGCCTACCCTCAGGCAGGCTTGTGTTTTGGACCTTCTTACAAAACCTTAAGAATAAAAGTATTTTCTTACAGACACTAAATATGACTATTGATGTATTTTTTAGGGGTTACACCAAACTGATCTTTAAACATTTTACTAAAATATTGCTGAGAAGTAAAACCACAATCGTATGCAATTTTAGATATTGCCTCTCCTGGATTCTCCATTAGCAACTGCTTACTTTTTTCAAGACGGAAAGACATAATGAAGGCATTGGGTGTTTTACCGGTTATGGCTTTCATTTTCGAATATAAGACGGTACGCCCCAGCTGCAAGTCCTTACCAAGAGCAGCAACATCATATTGAGCATTATCAATATTATTCTCTACAGCCTCTTTTGCTTTTTCAATAAATTCTTTATCAATTTTATTCTTTGCAATGGATTTTACATTTAAAGATGGATTTTGGGAGAATCTGGCTTGTAAAGCCTTGCGATTGTTAATGATATTATTAATTCGAGCTACTAGAACTCTTGAATTAAAAGGCTTTGTAATATAATCATCAGCACCTGTATCCAGTCCCTCTATTTTATATTCTTCAGCTGTTCTGGCTGTTAGTAAAATAATAGGTATATGCGAGGTATTCACATTAGTTTTGAGATTACTGCACATCTCTGTTCCGGTCATTTGAGGCATCAGTACATCACTCACAATTATAACAGGCTGAAGTTCCAGTGCCTTTTGCAAACCCTCTACACCGTTAGCTGCAAGTGTTACTTCGAAAAGTGGATTAAGCAGGTCGAAAAGAAGTCCCTGCACTTCTATATTATCTTCTACAATTAAAAGCTTTTCTTTATCTTTTTCTTCCGTTGGCACTTCAATAACATCATCAATTGAACCTTCTTTAATAAGGGTATCAGTAGCTTGTGTTTCACACAACTGATCATCTGAAAAATGTTCCTTTCCTAAAGGCATACGAACAGTAAATACTGAACCCTTATTTAGCGAACTAGACACCTTAATCTCACCGTGATGTGCTTCAACAATACCTTTGGTAAGTGCCAAACCTATGCCACTTCCCCTAATATCATCGGATGACATATTGTCTAACTGATTGAAACGATCAAAAATAGTTTCCAGGCTATCATGCGGTATACCACGACCCGAATCTGCAACTTTAATATCCAAAACATCACTCTCCTCTGTAATACTCATCAAAACATGTCCGCCATCGGGAGTAAACTTAAATGCGTTGGAAAGTAAATTATAAAAAACCTTTTCAAGGTGCAGACTGTCAAACCAAACACGCATTGGCTTGTGTGTATAATCAATTTGGTAATCAATGTTCTTATGTTTTGCCAGCTCCATAAAAGAATAAAATATTTCCTCAAGGAAAGTAATAAAGTCATGCTCTCCTACTTTTAGTTTTAGCTGTCCGGCTTCCTGCCTTCTAAAATCCAGTAATTCAGTTATCAGGTTATTTAAACGTGAAGTATTTCGATTGATACTTAACACCTTTTTATAATCGCTGTGCCGGATAGAATTACTTGATAACAAAACCTCCACATGGCCTGCAATTAGTGTTAATGGCGTTCTGAATTCGTGAGATATATTGGTAAAAAAACGCAATTTAGATTGATTCATTTCAACTTCATATGCTTTTTCCCGTTCTTTTATCAGAACACTGTCTTTCAAACGCCTTCGGATAAGATGCAATCTATTGTAATACAAAATCATTAATAATATTAGGATAACATACAATATATAAGCCACAGGGCTCTGCAAAGGATGAGGCTTTATGGTAATGTCAAGTTTCCGAAACAAGCTTGGTTCTTTACTATTGGCTACAAAAAGTGTGTACTTACCCGGATTCAAATTCATATAATTAACGCTATTGCTAGCTGACTCTAACCAATTGCTATCAAAACCTTCCAGTTTATATTTTAGCTTTTGACGCTGATGTGTAAAAAAGTGATTATCGTGAAACTCTATCGAAAATGAAGTATGCTGGTGGTTAAGAACAATTTCATCTGTCAATATAAAAGACTGTTCTAAAATGCCTGTTGTATCATTGGGGTTCACTTCCTTATTATTAACCAACAATTTAGTAAGTCGTGGCGCATTTATTTCCTTTGAATCCAGAACACTTCTGTAATTAAAAACACATAAACCATCAATACCACCCACAAAAACATCATCATTATTCATAACAAGAATGCTGGTTAAGTTCGGTGCGTTTATGGGTAATCCGTTAAATCTATCTATGTTTTCAATAACATTATTCTTGAAATCCAGAATGCAAACGCCGATTTTCGTGCCAACAATAAGTATATTTGGCTCTAACTCTGCTATACTTACCACAAAATCATTTTCCATACCATCCTGCTTATCGAACACTTCAAAATTATCATCTTCAGGATTGTATTTATTCAGGCCATTTGATGTGGCAACCCATAAGTTATTATAACTATCCACAAATAAGTCATGAACTTGATTTGAACTTAAAGAGCCTTGTGCCTTTTCATCATAAAAATAACGTTTTATGGTTTTAGAATTAAGATCGTATTTTATTAAACCGTTACTTCCACCTGTCCATAACACACCTTCTTTAATCTCAATACACCTAAGAAAATTATAGATATTATGCTGCTTTTTGTTTCGTTCTGAGAACAGGTAAGTTAACTGCTCTGTTTCGGTATCAAATACCTGAACAGCCATATGTGTGGCCATATACAATTTCTTATCAAATGCTTTTATATCGTTAATTCGATTAGCCCTTGTCAGGTATTGTCCATTTTGCTGACGGGCATAACTGGTATAGGATTGTTTATCAACATCAAGCTTTACCAGTCCTCCATTAAAAGTACCAAGCCATAAATTTTGATCATTCTCCTTATAAATAGATTTTACATTTTTTATAATTGTCCCATCGTTTAAAACAAGTGGGGGGTAGTATATGAAACGATTGGTTTGACGATCCAGATAATTAAGCCAACCACCTTCGGTACAAATCCATACATTCCCCATAGTATCCTCACTCATCTGACTAACCACTTTATAGCTAAGCCCTCTGTTTTCCGTAAGATCTTCCTCAAATAAATAATAAAGGTGATCAGTTGGATTGAAGTAATTGATGCCTCCGTTATAAGTTCCTGCCCAAATACCTCCGTCTCTATCTTTAAATAAAGATAAAACTGAATTATTAGAAGGACCCCACGCATTATTTCGCTGGTATTGAAATTGCTTAATTTGGCCGCTCAATGCAATTTCATTTATTCCCTTTAAGCCTCCCATCCAGATGCTTCCATCATTATCTTCCTCAAAGCAACTAATATCATATGAAAGAATCCCGTCATTTTTAGTATATTTTTGAGTTGTGCCATTACTTAGGGTCTTAATCACACCCTGATTGGTATCGACCAGCCATATTGTTTGACGACTATCTACGAATATGGCCGAAACCTCAACATCAGACAATAGTACTTCTTCTTTGTAGGTATTTAAATTATAAACAACTAACCTTTGTGAAGTACCAACATATAATAAATGATTGAACAATTGCATTTTAGCTATTTGTTCTCGGGGTAACAATTCTATTGGTATTGATTGTTGATCGTTTAAAAGATTATAGATACGTGTGGGAGTAGCCACCCACACATCAGAATGATGACCGGCAAAATCAACTGAACGACCCGTATGAAATACCTTAAACTGTTCTGTCATCAAATCAAAGGCATACACATTTGAATTAGACCTCATCCAAAGCTTGTTACCCAGTGCTTTGAGATGTCGAATTCTTTCAATATTTGAAGAGCCTACTTCATTATTGGTTTGATAATAAAACTTTTTAATAGAATTACCATCGTATCGGCTTACCCCACCGGAGAAAGCAAACCATATGTTTCCGACAGAATCTTGCGTAATGGCCTCTATACTATGTGCGTCGTATGGATTTAGTACATTAAGTTGCTCAAAACGTACAGTAGCATTGGAGCAATGAAAAACCAAAGCACCAATAAACAACAGAAAATATTTTTGAAGTGACTTAACCATCCTAATTAATTCATAGAAGCACAAAGCAAAAGTAATTACTATTAATTGATTTAAGTATGAGATCAATTATTTTTTACATTAACTGGGTTTCAATTGAACATTAAATAATTGATAACAGTATCTGACACGTAATATGAAATAATATATACAAATATGTTCACTGCAATTATAATTCGTTATACAATTTGGAGGAATTAGCATACTTAATGCGTAATTCCTCCAATAAATCAGATTTATGTTTTATTATTGAAAAAGATGTATTATTTCTTTTGACTCAGGTAATCAATCATATTGAGTACCATTTGCACTGCTACCGGGTCGTAAGCAATTTCATGCAATGTATTTGGCTGTAAGTTCTTATCCAAACGTTGATGCGTTATTAACTGGCTAATCATTAACTGTCCATACCCCTTACCAAAGTTGACTTCATAAACAGGAGCTTTCACCAAATTGCGTCCAGCTGATGCATGAGCAATTAAGGCTTCTGCTTTTCCATCGGCAGATTTTTTATATAGTTGCACCAAATCAGTCTTTAAAATTTTAGCGTTCGGATTAACACGTTGCTTAAGAGCAGGTGCATCTTCTACTAAAAATTTAACTGCCTTACGAAGTGAGTCCTGAAGTGCCTTATCGTTGGGCAAAGCGGAATAGGCATAAAATCCTTCCAGCTCATAAGCATAGTAACTTCCCTTCTTAATCTTTTCTACATCAGCACCTTTTCCCGACCAACTCTCTACGAAAGAGGCCTGACTTAAACCGCTTAATTCAAGACCAACAGATGGAACAATTAAACCTCCTTTTAAACCATTCCACAGCCAGGTTGATTCTTTAGAAAGATGCTTCCATAATGGCGATTGTTTCACATTGGGATGAATATGACTTTCGGGTTCAGCCACCTCTTTAAAAGAAGCCTTAACGCCTAGGGGCAAATTAATCTGAGCTAAACTCTGGCCCGCACTTTTTCTAACACCTTGCAAATCTTGTAAGCTATTATTGTATCCCTGGCCTAACAGGTATGGTCCTACATCCAACAATATTACATTTGTTCCATTCGTAATAGCTGTTTCAATTTGTTGTATAAAAGTTTTGTTACCTATATGATTATCCCATGTGTGACGTGATACTAAAATGACATCTGCTTTATTATTAAAAGCGGAGACTTTTGAAAGTTTATTCTGCTGTAAAAAAGTATGCAAATGATGATCATCCTCTGTTACTCCAATATTTAGGGATAGCAACTCCGTGTTTACCTTTGGTGCTATGGTTCTGATATCCCACTCTGAGACAACGGGATGTTTAATGCTACAAGGAGCATTCAGCACCTCGGCTTTTAGCAACCAGTCTCCTTCTTTTTGTGGTAAAGCAAGTTGTATTTCATTTTCAGCTCGGGAGTATTTACTTACAGGTAGTTCTTTAATTTCGAACCACACAGCTTGTCGGTATTGAGGATCTTCGAGTGAATATTTTACACGAATCGTTTTGTCCATTTCAGTATCATTAAACAATACTACAGGTACTGTTATTTCTTGTCCGGGTAAAAAATTTCTGTTCCAGATATTCAGGCTCACACTTACAGGCGACCAGGCAGCCGTAAGTGCATTCCATACCGGCATGGGATTGCCTTGTGTAATATCTCCTAAGAACCAATGATTACCATCTTCCGGTGAGCCCAACGCGCAAAATGGTGAAAAGCCGGCTACGCCAATAGTTCTCCAATATTCCGATATTTTTGCATTGGACAAGGCGTGATGGTAAAAACGCTGAGCCTTACTATGCCCCTTTCCTAAAAAACGTGCATAGGCCGACTCCACCATAGGATAACCTCCAATATCACCGTATTCATTGAGATAGTTACCACCATATTCATCAGCCATTACAGGCAAAGGAAATTCATCATAACTGTCATAGAAAACCCCCACATTCTCAAACAAGCTCCACCAGTATTTATGTACATGAATCACATCGCGATGGCCGATAACCAGACCGGGATAGTCTTCGGCTACCTCACTGATGGCCTCGTAGGCTATTTTCAGTTGCTCTTCATCGGTTTCATTCCAGCCGTGCATCAGCACATTGCTGGGGTAACGTGATGACACATCGAACCAGGATGCCCATTGTTCCGACAGGCTTTCTTTTGAAGCTTCCAAACCATGAAAGAAATGCCATTCAGCCTGAACCAGTAATCCATGTTTATCACATAAATCCAAAAACTTTTGCGGAGGCATCCCCAAATGAAAACGCAAGGTGTTAGCCCCATGTGCTTTCATGCGTTTGATAATATTTTCTTCGAACCAATTCGTGTCCCATGCCAATTCTTTGACTTCGGGGTAACGCAACCAACGGTACCATACCACAGATGCTGCACGCATTTTAACAGGGTGTCCGTTGAGTTCGAACTGCTTTCCGACAACCTTAAATTCGCGATGCCCATAATTACAGGTATCTGTATCAATAACTTTTTTACCCTTTTTCAGTTGCGTAACTATACGATACAGGTGAGGTGTTTCAGGCTCCCATAACTTTAGTTTACCTGAAACCGGTATGGTGAGATCTCCCTTATTATCACTAATTTTATAGCTCTTATCAATAACAGTAGTGCCTTTATCATCTATAATAGAAATCTGCAAGGCCGAATAGTCTGACGCTGATTCACTCTCCAGGCGGTATTTAATCTTAACGGCATCTTCTTTCAAAACAGAATACCCATGTACGTGATTTATGGATGCTGCGCCATGTACTTTTAATACCACATCATCCCATAGGTGAGCCGCCACGTCGGAGCGCCAGTAATCGGCTTTGGGAATCCGCGAAGCATCGGTTTTTGGCATATCTTTTAAAGATGCTAAGGCAATTTCGATACTTACCTTTTTGCCCGGCTTTATATTTTTATGTTTTAAGGGGTGCAATGTGGGCGCCATTCCTCCGGCTGTTTCTGATACCAAATCACCATCGACATACACCTTAGGCATAAAACGGGCACCTTTTAGTTCGAGCGTTGCATTTAACCAGGTCCCCTCCGGCAATACTATTTCCTTTTTATACCAAAGTACTCCTTTGTTGATTTTGGTAGGGTCGCTTGCCAGGCCAGGCACACTCACCTCTCTGTTATACACACGATTTTCGCCACATTGCCATTGACCATTCAGCACAATACTTTGCGGCTGCCCTTTTAACAATAATGGAATTAAAAAAAGCAGGCAGAATAATTTTCTCATATTAACTAACTTTGTTTGCGAAATAATCTATAAAACAAGCACCCAAATATTAAAAATCGTCTTTAAACAATGTTCAAAGACGATTTTTAAGGACGTGTAATTAATTATTTTTTAATCTTCACCACTTTTGTACCGGCATCAGTAGCAACTGATACCACATAAAGCCCTGAAGGAATATTACCTAACGTAAGCACTAAACCAGGTGCACTGTATTCAGCTACCTTGGCACCGCTCAATGAATAAACACTAACCATATTAGCTGTAATACCATCGATGTTAAGCGTATTATCAGAGGCAATATACCAAACCTTTACACCAGCCATCACATCGTCTGATATGGCAGTTGGTGTGCTACTTAAAGCCACATCATCAAATTGATATGTACCTACACTTTGTGTCCAGAATGAAAGTTCATTTGCTTTACCTTTCAAAATTTCATCAAGGATTAATTCATATTCTGTCCAGGTTGTCGTTAAGGTAAAATCAGCCTGTGATCTGTTTGTATTATCTATACTACACCTAATTTTCAAAAGTTCTCCACCCACAGTGCCTCTTGCTTTAAAGATAATTTTGGTATCACTTGCGCCAACAGCCACATTATTTTGTTTAAGCCTCAAATTCCATGGTTCATCAGTATTAGCAGCGGTCACTACCACTTGCTGAAAATGACCGGTTGCCGGGGCATCATAAGCTTCGTAGGTTTTTGTTGCTGCTCCTGGAGTTGTAGTAGTTGCAGTATTATTTACACTTAAATTCCAGGGCCAGGTTGGATTACCGATAGTTTCCATATCGCCATTTTTAATTTGTGCAATAGTATTGACAGACAGCCCTAAGCTTACAAGCATTATAAAAAGTAGTTTTGCTTTCATAATAAAATGAATTTAGTTTTTTAATAAAATTTATTGATTTAAAAGTAGAAGAAAGACTGTTGGTGCCTGTTCACATGCGTACGTATTTTTTACAAATTCATACATAACGTCAATACATTAATAACCAGCGTAATAAAGCCAAATCATCATCCTTTCTACTATTGCCAGATTAAATTAATGGCTAAAAAAGAACACGATAAAGGTTTTAATTTACTTTAAAACCACATCATCAAACTGATATGTACCTACACTTTTTGTCCATAATGAGATTGTACCTGTTGTGCCTTGAGAAGTAGCAGGCAAAACCAATTCATATTCTTCCCAGGTTGTGGTTAAGGTAAAATCAGCTTGAGGCTTTCCATCTCCATCATATTTGATTCTCAAAAGCTCACCTCCTACAGTACCTCTTGCTTTAAAGGTTATTTTGATATCACTTGCACCAACAACCACATTTCCTTGTTTCACTCTCAAATTCCATGGTTTCTCAGTATTAGCCGCAGTCACCACCACTTGCAAAAAATGACCGGTTGTAAGAGCATCATAAGCTTCGTAGCTCATTGTTGCTGCACCTGGTGTTTCTGTACCGGCATTATTTACATGCAAATTCCATGGCCATTTGGTATTACGGGTTTTTTCCATATCACCATTTTTAATTTGCGCAACAGCATTGATAGATAAGCTAAGGGTTACAAGCATTAATAACAGCACTTTTGTTTTCATAATTAAATGATTTATTTAGTTGATTAACAATAATTTATTATTAAAGTATAGGGTAGTTGATTTGTACTTATTAATTATGGTACGTCCTTTTTACAAGCTTATACACTTCCGACCCGGCCGCCAAAAAAGCACCAACATCAGTCACTTCTTCTTTAGCAGGGTAATCATCGCCAATGCCTACATCCATCGTTTGCTTATAATCCAATACACCTTCAGTAGTCACACAAGGTGTTAAAGCTTCCCAGGCTTTAAAAACAACAGGTTCAAAATCCGCTCTTGGCAACATTTCATTATTGATACCATATGCTAGTCCATGCGTAAATAAAGCAGTTCCCCCCATATCCATATTCGGATAATCACCAACATCTCCCAGTAATCCCTTTCTCCAGGTTCCATCCTCACACTGAAGGAGTTTAAGCTGGTAGGCCATATTTTTAAATAAAGAAACATAAAACTGACGTCCGGGCCAGTCTTTTGGCAAGTCAGAAATCACAAGGGCTAATCCTGCGAAAATCAAACCATTACCTTTCGACTCAAATATCTTCCGCCCATTTTTCTCTTTCAAAGAGAAATAAGAAGCATCCTGAAAAAAAAGCTTTTCACTTTTATCATAAAGAAAATCATAGGTAGCATGGTACTCTTCATCCATAAACTCCAGGTATTTCCTCTCACCTGTTATACGTGCCAATCTGGCCCATACCGGAGGAGCCATAAATAATGCATCGGCCCAGCCCCAGCGGTTATAACAATCCGTTTCGTTTTTACCGGCTTTAACCTCAGCAAGTGAAACGCACTCCAGTGAACCGGTTTTTCGATTGACTAATATGGAATCAAAGTTGCTGATTGTTGGAAATATCATTTCTTGACTACCACAGTCCTGATACAGAGATGTATACAATTGCCCGATGGCGTAATCTTCGGCGTGATATAAACGCCCCCCTAGCTTCCAGTCATTTTCTTCGCCTATGCTTAAAAGCCATTCTCTATATTTCCCCGGTTCATCAGCAATCTCACTCCACCTATACATACCGGCATATAAAACGCTATTGGTCCAGGATATTTCATGCCTGTTTTTGTTATATAAACCTGGCATATTATTGTTAGTCTTACTCCACATTTCGGCATTCTCTTGTTGGATACCTGAAGCGGTTCGCTGAATAGACAGGTCTTCGACAGCTAGAATTTGTCTATCGGCAACTTTTTGAGTTATAGATTTTACTTGTTCCTGTGAGAGTGAGTATGTAGAATGTGTGTCATAATTAGAACAAACAACCGTCACAGCACCTGCAATAATTATAAGTATAACAACACTTAATGGCTTCATATAATTAAACTCTTTAGACATGTTCCAAAACTAAAGAGCGTGCCATTTATTGTTGTAATTGATTGTACAGTTTTTTTACGAATTTGTACATCGAAAGCCTATCTCAAATTACGTAAATCACTTTTTAAAAGGATTTAAGGGCAATAAACAAGCTGCAATCGACCTGGACATATCTTGCTAATTTCGGCAAACTAAAAATGCCACATGCAATACAAATTGCACGTGGCACTCTAGCCATAACTGGAGAAAACAGTTCCTTAAAACCTACTAATAATAATTACTTATCATTAAATAGCATTTTCGTTTTCCACATAACCAAAGTTGGCCAAAATACCTCCATCGACATATAATACATGTCCATTGACAAAATCACTTGCCTTAGATGCTAAAAACACAGCTGCATTTCCTACATCTTCAGGTTTTCCCCAACGAGCAGCCGGAGTTCTTGTCATGACAAGATCATTAAACGGATGCCCATCTTCACGGATTGGTGCAGTTTGAGAAGTAGCAATATATCCTGGACCAATACCGTTAATCTGAAGACCATATTTAGCCCACTCACAACACATATTAGCGGTTAATAGCTTTAGGCCTCCTTTGGCTGAAGCATACGCCGATACCGAGTTACGCCCATATTCACTCATCATCGAACATATGTTAATCACCTTACCTGATAGTTTTTCAATCATCTTTGGAACAACTCTCTTGGAAACAATGAAAGGTCCTACTAAATCAACTTCCAATACTTCCTTAAAGTCATCAACTGGCATATCCAGTATCGGAATGCGTTTTATAATGCCTGCATTATTAACTAAAATATCTATTTGTCCGACGTCCTTTTCTATTTGAGAAATGCCTTTATCAACCTCTTCTTCTTTGGTCACATCAAAAGCTACGGTATACACATCAATTCCCTCATCGGCAAATTCCTCTTTACAGGCATCTAATTTGCCTGTAGAACGAGCATTGATACACACCGTTGCACCTGCCTTTCCTAAAGCAACTCCAATGGACAAACCAATACCGTGCGTTCCTCCTGTTACTAAGGCAACTTTACCTTGTAGTCCAAAAACACCCTCCAACATACGCTTATCTTAACTCAAATGGTTGTACATGATCCATATCGGTATAATCAAGGTTTTCACCTCCCATACCCCAGATGAACGAATAGTTGCTGGTTCCCACACCTGAGTGAATGCCCCACTCTGGAGAGAACACCGCCTGCTCGTTGAGCATAAACAGGTGGCGTGTTTCCTGCGGCTCACCCATCAAATGACACACCGCCTGACCTTGTGGTACTTCAAAATAGAAGTATGCCTCCATGCGGCGATCATGCGTATGGCTTGGCATGGTGTTCCACACCGAGCCTTCGTACAACTCCGTTAATCCCATCACTAACTGACACGATTCTACAATACCCGGAACGATTAACTGGTAAATGGTACGTTCGTTACTGGTGGCTTGAGAACCCAGGTTCAGAATATTGGCTTTTTCCTTATTCACAACCGTGGTTGGATACTCTTTGTGAGCAGGTGTAGAGCTAAAGTAGAACTTAGCCGGGTTGTTTTTATCCTCACTTGAAAAAACAATCTCCTTGCTGCCACGGCCAATATAAATCGCTTCCTTGGCTGTTAGCGGATACTCTTTTCCATCAACCTTAACCACACCATCACCGGCAATATTGATAACACCCAGTTCGCGGCGTTCGCAAAAGAACTCCGACTTAATGGCATCAATGGTTTCCATCACCAAAGCCTTCTCCACCGGGAAAGCGCCTCCTAAAATATAACGCTCATACTGTGAGTAACTCAGGTTGATTTCATCCTTTACAAAAAGTGTCTCAACTAAAAACTCTTTTCTTAATCTCTCTGTATCGTATTGCTTCACGTCACCCGGATGACAGGCCCTGCGACGATCGTAATTCACTGTTGTCATAAAAAATATTTATTTGCTGGTTTCATCCAAAACAATCGGCTGATACTTTGGCACCAACGACTTCATAATTACCCAGCCTATTATATAGGCCACAGCACAAATGGAGAAGATGATGAAATAACCTGACTTAATCCCCTCAAAGCCCATAAACTTCATATTGGTATTCTGAGCAAAATCAAAAAGCATACCTGAACCTTTATTGATCGTAAAAGAACCAAGACCTCCGGCCATACCGCCAATACCGGTTACTGTTGCAATAGCCGTTTTGGGAAACATATCGCCCACCACTGAGAAAATATTGGCTGACCAGGCCTGATGTGCAGCACCTGCTATACCTATGATGATTACGGGAAACCAATAGGAATAAGCGCCTAGCGGCTGTGCCAATAAAGCTAATAAAGGAAAAAATGCAAAAATTAGCATCGAACGCATCCTTCCTGCATAAGGATTCATTCCTTTTTTATCCACGAAATAGGTTGGCAACCAGCCTCCGATTATGGATAATAAAGTAATCGCATACAAAACAAATAGCAATACCTGCGCCATGGTGCTATCTGATGCTAAACCGTATACATCACTCAAGTAGGCTGGCGTCCAAAACAAGAAGAACCACCACACCCCATCCGTCATAAACTTACCAGCCAAAAAAGCCCATGTTTGACGATATTTAAATGTCTGAAAAAATGGTATTCGTGGGGCATTTGAATCATCAGCAGTATTGGTAAAACTGTCATCATCCTGACTAATATACTCCAACTCAGCCTCATTTACCTTAGGGTGTTGATGTGGTTTTTTATACATAAACTGCCAAAATCCCATCCAGATAAATCCTAATGCACCAATAATAATAAAAGCCATTTCCCAGCCAAAATGCGAGGCAATAACCGGAATGGTTATAGGTGCAGCCAAGGCGCCAACTGTTGCGCCTGCATTGAAAATACTGGTCGCATAGGCGCGGTCTTTCTTAGGAAAATACTCTGCCGTAGCTTTAATGGCCGCCGGAAAGTTACCGGCTTCACCAATAGCCAATACGAAGCGGGCAAAAATAAACATCACCACACTCACGTTAACTACTCGCGAAACATTTTGTACATGTTCTATAGCTTCTCGTGCACCTTTAAAACCCACAAACCACTCACCCGCGACAATACCTGATGTAGCAATTCCGCAAAATGCGTGTAACACAGCACCAACAGACCATACTCCAATGGCCCACAGAAAGCCTTTTTTAGTATCCATCCAATCAACAAAACGGCCGGCCACCAATAACCCAATGGCATAAAACACTGAAAAAAGTGCTGTTATATTTCCATAATGACTATTGGTCCAATGAAACTCGGGTGCAATAAAATCTTTCCAGGTTAATGATAACACCTGCCTATCCAAATAATTAATTGTTGTAGCAAAAAACAATAAAGAACAAATCGTCCATCTGTACTTTGTCATATTGCGTTTAATCTCGCTCGTTGACATAAACTTTTTCTATTTAGTTAATTCTGAATTCAAATTTGATTTTCTTGTCTCTGCGTTTTTCTTTCCCGCTAATTGGGAAACGCACTCATCTCAGACGCTAGCGCAGATTCTTGATTGTCTCAATTAGCAATCTTGTTTTTTCTTCAAGTGCTTTCCAATCCTTGTTCTCCATGATTGATTTTGGAAACAGATTAGACCCCATACCCACACAGGTTACTCCTGCAGCAAACCATTGTTCCAGATTCTCTTTTTCACAGCTCACGCCTCCGGTAGGCATAATGTCGGTCCAGGGCATTGGTGCCTTCACCGCCTTTACAAACGATGGGCCTCCAACTTCAGAGGCCGGAAACACTTTAACAACTTCTGCACCCAGCTCCTGTGCCTGATTAATTTCTGAGATTGTTCCACAACCGGGTGACCACATAATTTTCCGACGATTGCAAATACGTGCCATTTCCTCATTTAATAATGGTGATACAATAAAGTTAGCACCATTCTGAACGTATAATGCAGTTGTTCCTTCTTCGACGATAGAGCCAGCTCCCATTATCATACCAGGGAGTTCTGACAATGCATATTTATTAAGTTCAGTGAATAACTCGTGTGCAAAATCACCCCGGTTAACAAACTCAAATACGCGTATACCACCATTATAACATGCTTTAACAACTGCTTTGCACACTGCAATATCGGCATGATAAAAAACGGGTACGGCGCCTGTTTCCTTCATCGCCTGAAACACTTCTATCCTTGAATACTTAGCCATATTTTATAATAAACGACACAAGTATTAACCACTACTGGTATATCCCTCTTCTGTCCGGTTAATATCAATTACTTTTTAGTAAAAAGGATGAAGAACTTAATCTCCCCCCTTACTTTTACTCCTTCAAAAAAAACTATTATTCGAACATGTATTTTTTAGTAATCCTATATACATACGATGACGCGTTTATCGGGAAACCCGACCAGAAGCATCTCCTCCCATCAATTTCTCAACTTCGTCAACCGTCACCAAATTATAATCTCCATGAATGGTATGTTTCAGACAGGAGGCTGCCGTGGCAAATTCCAGGGCTTTCTGGTCATCTCCTTCGTATGTTAACAAACCATAGATAAGTCCACCCATAAAAGAGTCGCCACCTCCCACACGATCAACAATATGCGTTATCTGATAGTCGGCCGCCTTGTATAAAGTTTCACCATCAAATAATACTCCTGACCAGGTATTGTGGTTGGCATTTATAGAGCCTCGTAACGTGGTTATCACCTTCTTTACGCGCGGGTATTGTTTCATTATTTGCTGTGAAACACTGCGATAGGCCTCAGCCTCAACATGTCCACTGGTCACATCCATGCCTTCCGGATGAATTCCTAAAACCATAGCCGCATCTTCTTCGTTACCAAGTACAATATCACATCCAGCAACCAAAGCAGGCATCACTTCAGAAGCCTTTTTACCATACTTCCACAGGTTTTTGCGATAATTTAAATCGCACGAAACAGTCACTCCCAATCGGTTGGCAGCTTCTATAGCTTCCAGGCAAGCATCAGCAGCACCCTGCGATACTGCAGGCGTAATACCGGTCCAATGAAAGAAATTGGCACCTTTCAAAACTTCATCCCAATTCACCATACCCGGTTCGATGGTAGAAAATGAAGAATGAGCTCTATCGTAAACAACTTTACTGGCACGGGCTACAGCACCCGTTTCTAAAAAATAGATACCTAGGCGTTCACCTCCAAATAAGATATTATCTGTATTAACACCGTATTTTCGTAATTCTTTCATGCACGAGTCGCCAATATCATTCTTTGGCAAGCGCGTTACCAAAGATGCTTCAATTCCATAATTAGCAAGCGAGTAGGCCACATTAGCTTCTCCTCCTCCATAACAAATATCTAACTCAGTGGATTGAGAAAATCGCTGATATCCAGGTGTAGATAAACGGAGCATTATTTCTCCGAAAGTGATTACCTTTTGGGTCATAGCTTAAAATTAATTTCGTTAATATTTTCAGGGCTATCTCACAATAACCTTCTCTTTTTTTACTATCGTTTTTTTACTATTAAGCTATGATTCAATAAACACAGCAAAACGTTGTACCCATTTGCTATTTCTCACAGCTAGCCATGTTGTATTTGAGTCACATTTACGAATCGTAAAAAACTGTTTTGTGCAAATATAAATATTTTTGTGTGTGCGCACACATTTTTATAATATATTTGTCCAAACATTATTTAAGGTCAAAAACATAATCGCATGAAATCACTCAACAGAACTAGTTATACCAGTGTGAGAGAACATCAATTTAAAATACTACAGTTTGGTGAAGGTAATTTTTTAAGGGCCTTTGTCGACTGGATGATAAATAAGTCGAACTCAACCCTTGGCACCAACAATGGTGTAGTGGTGGTTCAGCCATTAGCACAGGGCATGGTAGACATCCTTAATAAGCAAGACAACTTATACCATGTATTATTGCAAGGTATTAAGGATGGTCAGCCAGTAGAGGAAACCGAGTTAGTCGATTGCATTATGGATGCTATTAATCCTTATACTCAATATGAGGCATACAAGGGCTACTTTCTGAATCCTGAATTGGAACTTGTAGTTTCTAACACAACTGAAGCAGGCATCAGCCGCATTGATAATGAGGATATTTTTGCTTTGCCTCCCAAATCTTTCCCGGGAAAGGTCACTCAATTACTTTACGAACGATACAAACATTTTAAGGGAGCCACGGACAAAGGCCTTACTTTTTTTTGCTGCGAACTGATTGATAAAAATGCCAGTACCCTGAAAGAAATTGTACTTGAGCTATCTGTTGCCAACAAACTGGAGGAGGAATTCATTAACTGGATTAACACCTGCTGCACATTCTGTAATACACTTGTTGACAGAATTGTACCTGGCTTCCCCAAGGACAATATAAAAGATATTCAAACTAAATTGGGGTTCGAGGACAACCTGGTAGTAGCTGGCGAATATTTCCACCTATGGGCCATTGAAGCGCCACAATCTGTTCGTGAGAAATATCCGTTTGACAAAGCTGGACTAAACGTTGTTTGGTTGGAGGACATGACCAAGTTCCGCGATAAGAAAGTACGTATCCTGAATGGGGCTCATACGGCATTGGTACCTGTTGGTTTGTTAAGCGGTCACCAAACCGTTAAAGAAGCTTTTGATGACCTTACACTTGCCTCATTCATTAACGAAATGGTGGCTCAGGAAGTGATTCCGAATATCGAAGGTGATAAGAATGCATTAAAGGTTTTTGCCGGTGAAATTCTTGAACGCTTTTTCAATCCATACATTCGTCACTTCTTAAAAGATATCTCACTGAACTCAATTTCGAAATGGATGACACGTGATTATCCGTCATTGATGGATAGCCTGCATCGTACAGGCAAGCTACCTGCAAAGCTTAGTTTCTCATTGGCTGCTTTACTCGTCCTTTATCGAGGTCAGTACAACAACCTCGAATTCACAATCAAAGACACACCTGAGCATGTTAACTTCATCCAGGCTGAATGGAATAAGATGGAATCCTACAGCACATTAACAGCCAATATCCTTTCGAATAAGGCTATCTGGAACACAGACCTGTCAACAGTGGAAGGACTAAGTGCTGCTGTTGCCGGCTACATTGAATCCATTATGGAACAAGGAATTAAGCCTGCACTAAAACAAATTATCTAAAAACAGAACCATGAATAAGATATTACATATACACCTTAACGATAATGTGATGGTGGCGCTTGAAACCATTTCAGTGGGTGCCATACTAGATGTAGATGCCAGCAAAATATCAGTTCAGTCTGATATTCCGCAAGGACATAAAATTGCCATCGCCCCTATTGCCAAAGGTGAACACATCATTAAATATGGCTATTCCATTGGTTTGGCTAAAGAGAACATTTCAACCGGACAACATGTGCACTCGCACAATGTTACAACTGGCCTTGACGAAAACCTGGAGTACCAATATACTCCTAAAGGACAAGCCTTAACCATCCCTAAGGAAGACCGTACATTTGATGGCTATGTGCGTAAAAATGGTGATGTTGGTATTCGTAATGAGCTATGGATAATTCCAACTGTTGGTTGTGTCAACGGCCAGGCTAAACTTATTGTTGACCAGTTAAAAGCTGAAGCAGACACCAGTCACCTGGACGACATATTGGTCCTAAGTCACCAATATGGTTGTTCACAATTAGGAGGCGACCACCTCAATACACAAAAAGCACTGGCGGCTGCCATTAAACACCCAAACGCAGGTGGAGTTCTGGTACTGGGATTGGGTTGTGAAAACAACCAGGTTTCTCAGCTGCAAGAGATTATTGGCAAATGGGACAAGGAACGAGTGAAGTTTCTAATCTCTCAAGAGGTGGAAGATGAAGTGGAAACCGGACTGGAGATGGTAAAGGAACTGTGCGAAAAAATGAAAGCCGATAAGCGTGAAGCGGTTTCCGTTGCCAAACTAAAGATTGGTTTGAAGTGCGGTGGTAGTGACGGGTTCTCCGGTATAACCGCCAATCCTCTCTTGGGCAGATTCTCTGACTGGCTGGTAGCCCAGGGTGGTACAACGGTATTGACCGAGGTACCTGAAATGTTTGGCGCTGAAACCATACTGATGGAACGGGCTGAGTCCAATGAGGTATTCTGTAAAACAGTGGACCTTATTAACGGATTTAAAGATTATTTCAGAGCAAGCGAACAGCCTATCTACGAAAACCCTTCACCGGGTAACAAAAATGGCGGTATCACTACACTGGAAGAGAAATCATTAGGCTGTGTACAAAAAGGTGGCGATGCCATTGTTAATGATGTACTTGACTATGGTGAGCAGATAAAAACACCTGGACTGAACTTGTTATGGTCGCCAGGCAACGATTTAATTGCCAGCTCGGCACTTGGCTTTACCGGTTGCCAGATGGTACTTTTTACAACAGGCCGAGGAACACCTTTCGGCAGCTTTGTTCCTACCATGAAAATAGCTACTAACTCCAAACTGTTTAACCACAAACAAAACTGGATGGATTTCAATGCCGGCGGATTGGTAGATGGTGAAGTTACCATGGACGAGCTCAGAGAACAATTCACTGATTTTCTGATTGAAATTGCTAATGGCAAAAAACTAAAACACGAACTAACGAACTTTAAGGAGATAGCCATTTTTAAGAGTGGCGTTACCTTATAATTAAAACAATATAATAATGAGCACTTTTATACACGATGACTTTCTTTTGTCGAACGACATAGCCAGGAAACTTTATCACGATTATGCAGCCAACCTGCCTATTATTGATTACCACTGTCACATTCCACCCCAACAAATTGCGGAGGACGTAAACTTTAAAAACCTGACAGAGATATGGCTGTATGGCGACCATTATAAATGGCGTGCCATGCGTACCAACGGTATTCCGGAGAATGAAATAACAGGTGATGTCAGCGATTGGGATAAGTTTTACAACTGGGCGAAGACTGTGCCTTACACCTTACGGAATCCGTTGTATCACTGGACGCATTTGGAGCTAAACAAGCCCTTTGGTATTAAAACAATTTTAAATCAGAACACGGCAAAAACTATTTGGGACGAATGTAATGCTAAATTACAAAGCCCTGAATTTTCGTGTAAAGGTCTTATCAAGCAAGCTAATGTGGAAGTCATCTGTACCACTGATGACCCGGTGGATTCACTGGAATATCACCAGATGATAAAAGACTCGGGCTTCGAGACAAAAGTCTTTCCTACCTGGAGAGCAGACAAGGCCATGGCAATTGATAACCTGGATGACTTCAATGTTTATATCTCCAAATTAGCAGAAACTTCAGGTATTACCATCCAAAACTATGCTGACCTGTTAAAAGCCTTGCAAATACGACAGGACTTTTTTGCAGAGATGGGCTGTAAACTATCTGATCATGGTTTGGATCGTTTCTTCTGCGACGACTTTACCGCGCAGGAAATTGAAGCCATATTCACTAAGGCTATAAATAAGCAAGCATTAACCGTGGCTGAAATATTAAAATATAAATCAGCCGTGCTATACGAGTTGGCAGTGATGGATCATAACAAAGGCTGGACACAGCAATTCCACATTGGGGCCATTCGAAACAGCAATACTAAAATGTACAACGAGCTTGGTCCTGATACTGGTTTTGATTCAATTGGTGATGATTTGGTAGCCAAAGATTTGTCAAAGTTTTTAAATCGATTGGCTACTGAAGATAAACTGACGAAAACGATACTGTACAACCTCAACCCGGCACACAACGAAGTGTATGCAACCATGTTGGGTAATTTTCAGGATGGCAAAATAGCCGGTAAAATACAATGGGGTTCTGGCTGGTGGTTCCTTGATCAGAAAGATGGAATGGAGAAGCAGATGAATGCCCTTTCAAACTTAGGCTTACTAAGCCGCTTTGTTGGAATGTTAACTGACTCCAGAAGCTTTTTGAGCTACAGTCGTCATGAGTATTTCCGTCGTATACTATGTAATCTTTTAGCTGAAGATGTTGAAAAAGGCATTATCCCACATGATAAGGAACTTTTAAAGGAGTATGTGGAAGGCATCTGCTACTACAATGCTAAAAACTATTTCAACTTTTAATTCTTCCCAATTAATAGTTTCTTTGAATGCAACAATTGAAAGAACAGGACGCTGGTTAATAACTGGCGTCCTTATTTTATAAGGCATGAAACGAGCCAATTCTAATAACTCCTCATACAAGGGAATCATTAGAATTTGCGAGTTCCATATGACAATTGATTAGTGATTACAAGAATATGAAAATCAGAATAGTCGATATTGCAAAAAAAGCTGAAGTTTCAGCAGGTACAGTTGATCGCTATATCCATCAACGTGGTAAAGTTTCAAAAAAAGCAGCTGAGAAGATTCAAAAAGCTGTTAAAGAGTTAGGTTATGAACCTGATATTATGGCGCGTAATCTGGCGCTAAAAAAAGAGCTAAAGATCATTTGCCTTCTTCCCGATCCTAAGGAAACTAAATACTGGGAGCGACCAGATGCTGGCATTGACAAGGCTATTAAAGAGCTATCATCTTTCAAAGTATTGATTGAAAAGATTTATTTTGCTCCTCGTGTGAATGCCTTTAACGAAGCTTGTGACCATGCCATTGAGAGCAAAGCAGATGGTATTATTTACGTTCCCATATTTTTTGAAGAATCAACCTTATTCGCTGAAAAACTTATAAAACTAGAAATTCCATTTATTCATATTAACATTCACCATTCGGAGGCCTCACCCCTATCATTTATCGGTCAGAATGCATATGACGCAGGCAAGGTTGCAGCCAGCCTCTGCCGAATGGCATTAAGAAATAATCAGGAGATTTTAATTACCTATATCTCAAAAGAACAACAGGAATATTCACATCATCATGCCCGCATTGAAGGTTTTGTAGAGTTTTTTGAGAATCAAAATACACAACCAACAGTTCATCACCTTAATCTCAAGGTTGATGAAAAAGATAGCATACATGAAAACCTACTGGCTAATTTTCTGTCAGAACATCAAAATATTAAAGCAATATACGTTCCCAACTCACGTGCCTATAGCATTGCATCTATTCTCAAAAAGAGTAAAAATACTGATAAAATGATCATCGGTTTCGACACATTGGATGCAAACATCCAATACATGAAAGAGGGAGTTATAGATATACTAATCGGCCAACAATCAAAATCACAGGGATACAATGCCATCGTACTTATGTTTAATGCGATCTTTAGAAAAGAAAAAATTGCAAAAACTAACCACATTCCAATTGACATTCTAAACAAGGAGAATATTGACTATTACGAGGGATTAATGCGTTAATAATCAAACAAATATTAAATTATTAATCTTCCTTTACTGCACTTTTGGGCTCCTAAAAGACTAAAGTGCCGCCTCTTTTCCCAACACCTCAAATTGGGCCTCCAAAGTTAATTCTATGGTAGGAACCCATGCATAACCTATTTTCTTTCCTGTTTCTTTTAAGGCCAAACCGTGAAACACATTAATGAAACCAGTTTTTGAGACTGTCAATGATAATACAGAATAGAGAATCGTCTCAACAAACGGTAGTTTTGTGACACTGAACAAATTTTGACAGATTAAATATATTCCCAAGAAAAACATCAACTAACACACTAGAGCCTTGATTATCAACTTATCAACCCCTATTGGATATATTACACAGAATTATTTACAACTCTAATTATCAGTCAATTAACCTCACTTACCGATACAGAATTTTCTAAATACTGACATTTAATCACTTACAGCGTTTGCGTTGTAAATATTGCGTAAATAATATATAACCGTGTTTTCCGCTAGAAACACTGCAATTACGGCGTTATGTGGCAATTCTCACCAACTTTTAAGGCTTTGGGAATTTTAGACAAAAAAGAGGGTATTTACAACGCTACTTCTTAGCATGAGTGGTCATTTTTCTCTTCCAAATAGCTAAATGAAAAGTTGTAAAAAGTGTAAATGATAATGTAAGAATTTCTGAATGGGTTATTATCTGTGCTAATTTATCCGGTTATTTATCCAAACTTGGGTTTTTGAGGACTCTAAATTGTTAATCAATTAGTTTCTGTAATGCTTCATAAGCTGGCTTCTTCTGAAAATTTCTATCGAATAATAAAGGGTAGTCTGTACGTCCTTTCATAGGATGATAGTTGCGCCAGGAATTTCCATCCCAAACTCCCCAAAGGGTTACACGCTCAACATTCTCACTATATTTCAAAAAAAGGCTAAAAACATCAGCGTATCGTTTCGCTTGCTGTTCGAGCAAATCGTGTGAAATACCTTCAGAATATGGATTGAATTCCTCAGCCAGTTCAAAATTATCTTCTACACTCGCTCCTCTGTGCTTCCATGCATTAGGCAATACACTAATATCCATTTCTGTCACATGTAATGGTATTTGCTTGTCAGCACACTTCCTTAACCAATATTCTATCTGATCTAACTTAGGATGCTCTATAAACATATGGGCTTGCGAACCAATACCATGAATTGGCACTCCTTTGCTTTTGAAGTCATTTACCATATTAACAATAAAGTCCGTCTTTTCTTTATTGTACATGTTATAGTCATTATATAGAAGCTTACAGCTAGGATCAGCTTTATGCGCAGTTCGGTATGCAATTTCTATATAATCATCACCAATTATGTCATACCATGGCGTAGATTTCAATTTAGCGACTCGTCCACCTTTTCCATCCGGAAAAACATCTACAGCCTCATTTACTACATCCCAATAGGCTATTTTACCTTTGTATCTGCTAACAACGGTATCGATATATTCGGTCATACGAGCTATTAGCACATCACGGCTAACGGCATCACCATTTTCATTCTTAAAGAACCAATCCGGTGCGCTGTTTTTCCAAACCAATGTATGCCCCACAATCGTGAGGCCTTTATCCGAAGCATATTTTACAAAACGATCTGCCTCATCAAAATTGTATTCTCCTTTTTCACCAATGATATGCATCGGTTTCATACAATTTTCAGCTGTTATCACATTAAACTCTCTTTCGGTAATGGCATATTCTTCCTCTAAATAAGGATTCACTATATCATTGCCTAATACCTCACCATGATATAAAGTGCCGATCATAAAATGATCTTTGTAGGAATCGGCCAATCCTTTTTCAAGCTTATCTTTTGGTTGACAAGACACCATCAAAAGAGCTAAAAATATTACTGCTAATTCTCTCATACCTCTATGCCATTTAATAATGTAACTCCAAATAATCTTCCTCATTCAATGTATTTTCTAATTCAGCGGGCACTTGTTTGAATTTAGAACTTCGATCCAGGTGATGGTGGATTGGTTTAAGCAGAGGCATGTAGTTTTCTTTAACCAGGAAATCCCCTTGTTCTGCCATCCACATGTAAAGCTCGGTTCGTAATTCATCTTTTATTTCCCTGTAATCATCATCTTTCGCAAGATTATTCCGCTCAAAAGGATCGTTTACAATATCGTAAAGTTCTTCATACGGATGATTCTTAAATTGCATTGCACCTCTTTTTATGAAGGCATTCACAAATTCATTCTCTCTCAGATTATTCTCCACAACCTCAATTGAATTGAAATTGCAGATATACTTGTATTTATTACTGCGCACCATACGAGCCGGGAAAACAGCATCTTTCTGAATATTCTGATTGGTCTGGACACCATACACATACTTATGAATGTCTATATCATTCCCATTTAATATATCAAGGAAACTTATGCCATCCATTCCTTCAGGTTTTTGACCACCTGCCATATCTATAAATGTCGGCAGTACATCGGTATAATGAATCAAAGCATCAGACCTGCTATTTTTCTTCACAACACCTGGCCATCGAACAATAAACGGAATATTAAGCCCTCGATCATAAACTGTAAACTTACCACTTCTTCCATGGTCTGCACTATAAATAAACATCGTATTCTCATCCAAATATTTATCTACCTTGACGAGCACTTCCTCCAGTTGCTTATTGTCTTCTTCCACACTTCTGTAGTAGCCAGCAGTGCGCTTTAATGAAACTGGATTATCTTTTCCTTTTTCTGTATGAGGATAAAACTTATACTTATCAATATCCTCTGGCATAACATCAAAGTAGGGACCATGGGGATATTCTGAGGTAATAAACATACAAAATGGTTTATCGGCATTAGCCAAATAATTATCGATACTATCAAAGGGGAGGTATTTTCTTGGAACACCTTCTTTATGAACTGGCTCCCACTCTTTTGTCCAGTTAAAAACACTTGATGGTCCAACATGACTTTTCCCAGCCAGAATAACGTCATAACCTAAATAACCAAGATAGGCCGTAACGCTAACCTGATCGCTTTTTGCATGAATATGGTTTATAAATACACCATTTTTCAGCGGATAATTACCGGTATATAATTGGCTACGACTGGGTGCACATATCGCCTGGCCGGTAAAAGCATTTGTAAACAACATCCCTTCTTTTGCCAATCTGTCTACTGCCGGCGTATGAATTTTTTCATTCCCGTAACAACCATAATCATATACATCCTGATCATCAGCTAAATAGAAAATCATATTGGGTTTACTTTGCCATTGCTCACTTGTAGTCTTTATTTTACTATTCGAGCAACTAAAAGTGACAGCACCAACTATTAAAATGAAGCATGCCAATAAAAATACTTTAATATGAATTAACATTGTACAATAATTTAGACTTTAAAAAGGAGACTACCATTGGTGCAGTCTCCCGAATGCTTCAATAACGTTTCCGGGATTACGAAGCTTACTTTAATGTTTATAAAATTATAGAAGCGATAATTTATCTAATACGATTCAATTATTCAGAGCAACACATGCTTAATTAGCCAATTCTATTAATTTCCTTACCACAGGCTTGGCTGATTTATCTCTATTAAAAAGCAATGGGTAGTTTGTTCGGTTAGGAATTGGATATGTATTTTTCCATGACATACCGTCGTGAACCCCCCAAAAAGTGACTCTGGAGATTTTATCACTCTTTGAATTAAATATTTGAAAAAGTTCGGTATATCGATTCGTTAATTTCTTTTCTATTTCATCAGGAATTCCCTCTTTATAAGGATCTAGAAAGTCTTCAAATTCTTCAAGCTGGAATTGTTTTTCAGTAAAACATCTGCCAATTATCTGCCCCTCTTTTGTTAAAGGTAAAATATCTATATCCAGTTCTGAGATCATTACTTTAATCCCTAATGAAGCAAATGTATCAATGGCCGCCTCTATATATTCGTTTTTTGGATAGTTAAGTCCCCAGTGCGCTTGCATTCCAACTCCATCAATTCGGATTCCTTTTTTCTGCAACATTCTTACTAATCGGACTATCCCATCCCTTTTTGCAGGTCGCCAGACATTAAAATCATTGTAATATAATTCAGCATCAGGATCAGTTTCTTGCGCACTTTTAAAAGCCAATTCAACAAGTTCATCTCCATTACCAATCCCATTAACCCAAGTTGTTGATCGATATTCACCATTTTCATCAATAACTTCATTCACAACATCCCAGGCATGAACACGACCTCTATATCGCCCCACTACAGTATCGATATATGATTTTATCAGACTCACTAACTCTTTCTTATCCCGTTTTGATCCATCTTTTTTCCCAAAAAACCAGTCAGGTGTTTGGTTGTGCCAAACAAGAGTGTGCCCCACAATAAACATTTGATTCTTTTGCCCAAAGTCAACAAAGTCATCAGCAGGTTTAAAATTATAAACTCCTGGCTCAGGATTAATTACCTCAGCTTTCATTACATTCTCGGGAGTAATAGTATTAAAATGTTTTAAAACAATATTTTTAGACAGAGTATCTTTTAGAATAATCTCTTCACTTACTGCCGTACCAATTATAAAGGCTTGCTCATATGATTCCTTTAAGCTCTCACGTGAGTCCCTTTTTTGTTTTAAATGAGCACAAGAAGAACATAGCAATATACTTAAGGCAATTAATAACTTATCTTTCATCTTATTAATCATAAAATACCCCACAGCTACTTAATCAACTATAACCAAAAAGCAACTATGGGGTAAATGTCAATTTTATAAATAAGAAGTTACTTAACAAACTTCACTATCTGATCGCCAACTTTTGCTATATAAATATTACCCCTGTTTAATCCGGAAATATCAACCATTGGGTTTTGACCAATAACGTTGGTTTGAATCAATAATGAACCAGTTACTCCATAAATTTCAACTACACTATTTAAGTCACCAAACAGAGCCAATTTTGAACCATCAGGTGCAACTGACACTCTTAACTTTTCAACTTCTGTTTTATTAATGCTGGTTGCGGTTCCTTCATAAAGACTTACATTGTCAATATAGAAAGCTCCTGTCGTGGAGGCTCCACAGGCAATAATCTTTAAGGCAGTTGGTGCGCTACCATTATTAGCTTGCGCATCTGCCGGAAATACAAAACTATCAAACACCCAACCATCTGCTATATCAACGGTTGTTTCTTTACCAGTTGCGCCTTCCCAATTGCTGGCACCATCAGTATCATAATTAACTCTAATCCCAATCACTTTCGCATCAGTATCGGACTTAATCCAATAAGAACAGGTATGTGCTACCCCACTTGTGATATCGATCCATTGATGCTGAGCTCCCCATTTGAAGGTTGAAGCATCCAACGCTCCGTTAAACTCAACCTTTCCGCAAGAAGTATCATCATTCCCCTGACCTGGTGTTGCTGCAACCATATTGCCACCCAAACCTGTCTGATAACCACTCCACCACCAACAACCCTGGGATAAATCACTGGCATCTTTTGCATTTAATGAAGGATTCTTCCCTGCTGTTTCCAATAGGTTTTCCTGAGCATATGCCGAAAAACATAAAAATGAAACAATAAATAAAAAAGTAATTTTTTTCATAAGGCATTTGATTTAAATTAAACTAATCGGGTTTATTTATCCATTAAATATTCATTTCTTCAGCAGCGAGATAGGGTTTTATGGTCTGAATGTCCCCCTCATCATTATATTGTAATTCAGTACATTTAACAGACCTCAGGTGTGTTTCACCTTTAGACAGGATGCAGTCATGATAAAATAAATACCACTTTCCTTTGAATTCAACAACTGAATGGTGCGTTGTCCACCCTACAACAGGCTCCAGTATAACACCCTGATAGGTGAATGGGCCATATGGATTATCTCCGGTGGCATAACATATTTTGTGAGTATTGCCTGTTGAGTATGAGAAATAGTATTTCCCTTTATATTTATGCATCCAGGAGGCTTCAAAGAAGCGACGTTCGTGGTCTCCTGCTTGTAAAGGATTACCTTCCTGATCTAGAATAACCAAATCTTTTGGTTCCTCTCCAAACTCAAGCATATTATCACTTAGGCGTACTACTTTAGGACATAGTGCTGGTTCTTTGTCGGCTGGTTCACAACCTGCTTCCTGGGCTTTATTGTTTCGATAGCGTTGCAGCTGTCCACCCCATATACCACCAAAATACATATAATGGCTGCCATCTTCATCTTCAAACACAGCCGGATCGATACTGTAACTACCATCAATAGGCCTTTCTTCTGGAACAAATGGCCCTTCGGGCTTATCACTGATGGCTACACCAATACGGAAAATATCATTCTTGTCCTTTAGCGGAAAGTACAGGTAATACTTGCCATCTTTATGAGTTGCATCCGAATCCCATAATTGCCTGCCGGCCCATGGAATATCTTTTACATCCAGTACATTACCGTGATCCGTCACTTCTCCTCCAATTTCATCCATGGAAAGAACGTGATAATCCCTCATATCAAAATGATCCCCGTTATCATTAAAAGGAATACCTGCTTCAATGTCATGTGAAGGGTAAATATACAAACGACCATTAAAAACGTGTGCAGATGGGTCCGCCGTATATATATGTTCAACCAATGGTTGTGAAATTGCTTTTTCTTCAAGTATATCGTATTTATCTTGTTTCATTTTTTTAGTTCTTTCTTCGTTCATTTAATTCTGTTTCAATCATCACTTCCGTGCTTTTATTTATTTCATAAAAGAAAAGCAGGCCAATAGCTATAAAGAATGGAATGGCTGGAAAGACGCTTACTAACATTTTGGTTCCATGAACAGCACTATCTGGTTGCATCAGATTTTCACCCATAAACATTGCCTCTTTTGTTAAGTATCCGTATAATCCTAAAATCCATGTGACCAGGGCTCCTCCGATACTTAATCCTCCTTTTAGGCCTACCATCATGGCAGAGAAAATAATAGCTGTTGCCCTGCGGTTATTTTTCCACTCTGAATAGTCAGCTACATCAGCAATCATGGCCCACAATAGAGGAATGGTAAGTCCATAGAAAAAGCCATGGAGTATCTGAGATATGAATATCAGACCAATAGACTCCGGACTAAAGAAGTAGAACAAAACAATAAAGATTGTAGAAATAAACAGTGCTGTTATAAACACATCTCGTTTACCATACCTGTCTGCAAATCGTTTTGACAAGGAAATACCAACTATCATAAAAATGATACCGCCTGCATTGAATAAGCCAAAGCCAGCAGACACAGGATTCTCCCCAAAGAAATTAAGCCCAATTGCTGTTAGGAAATTTAGTATCGGCTGAATAAATAAAGTGAGGCTTCCCGCATCGATATAGTTCTGAAAATAATACACATACGACCCACCCTTCATCGCAAGCGTAATAAATAACAAAGTTGTTACAGCCAATATAATGACCCATGGCTTATTTTTAACCAGATCGGCCAAATCCTCAATCACACTTGATTTTTGCTCAGGTTTAGGCACAATTCGCTCACGTGTAAAGATAAACGTAATTAACAACATCACAGTGCCTATGACAGCCAACCATGTCATGACTATTTCAATACCCAAAGCTTTATCGCCACCTCCTGCCGACTCGATAATGGCCAACATAAAAACCTGCACAAAAAACTGGGCGAACATAACAGCTACAAATCGATATGATGAAATGCTATTACGTTCTTTCATATCACCTGTAATCACACCGCTTAAAGCCGAATAAGGCAGGTTATTGGCAGCATATAAAAGCAAGAGTAAAGTATAGGTGACGACGGCATAAATCAATTTACCTTTATACGAAAAATCAGGGGTGCTAAATGCCAATAAAGCTATCACCCCCAGAGGAATAGCAGTCCAGAGTATCCAAGGTCTGAATTTACCCCATTTGGTAGCAGTTCTATCTGCAATGGCGCCCATAATAGGATTAAACCCAAAGGCCGCAACTAGACCTACAATTAATATGACAGCAGAGGCATCCTTCGTTTCCAATCCATAAATATCGGTATAGAAATAGGCCAGGTAAGTCATTAATGTTTGAAAAACAAGGTTAGCTGCCAGGTCTCCCAGACTATATGCCACCTTCTCTCTTATGGATAATTTATTCGTCATTAATTTATTTCTTAAATTATAATTCTCAATTCCAACAGTTTGATACTCATCCTGCAGAAAAATTACTTATTGTTTCTTCATTAAATCACATATGCCATGAAAGGCAACTTTTGGTTTAAACTCACGATCCCACAATAGAGGATAATCCGTTCTATTCTTCACCGGAAAATTATTTTTCCAGGAATATCGATCGCTAACACCCCAGAAAGTAACCCGACTAACAGCTTTCTGGCTCATATATATTTTGAACAGATCAACGTATTTATCCCTCAGTTTTTGCTCCATCTCATTTGGTAATCCGTTCCTATATGGATCGTATTTTTCCTTATATTCTATTGAAAGTCCGACATCCGCACTCACATTTTCATTTGGAAACGGAAGCACTGAAATATCCAATTCAGTCACCAATACATTTACCCCCAAACTGGCAAATGCATCAACACTTGTTTTAATTTGCTCAAGAGGAGTATCAAGTAAATAATGTGCTTGCATGCCAATGCCATCTATACGAATGCCTTTATCAAGTAATCGCTTAACCACCTTTATCGTTGCCTCCCGGCGTGCTGGCACATAAAGATTATAGTCGTTATAATATAATTCGGCATCAGGATCGGCTTCATGTGCAAATTGAAAAGCTAGCTCCACGTACTCTTCGCCGATGATTTCATACCACTTGCTTCGCCGCCAGCCATCTCCCTCGCTTACCACAGCTTCATTAACGACATCCCAGCCATGTACTCGCCCTTTATACCTTCCTACAAGGGTTTTGATATGCTTTTCCATACGGTCTATAAGCACCTCTCTCGATACATTATTCCCAGCTTCATCAACGAAAAACCAATCAGGTGCTTGAGAATGCCAAACAAGCGTATGGCCTACAATGAACATGTCATTGGCCTCTCCATACTTAACGAAACTATCTGCATCTTTAAATACAAAAACTCCTTCGTCAGGCTGAATACGTTCACTTTTCATACAATTCACCGCCACAACAGAATTGAAATTATTTCGGACAATCGTATCTAGGTCACTGTTATGAGCATTATAAAGTCGGTTACTTATGGCTGCACCAACTTTAAAGTGATCCTGAAAAAGCTCAGCTAAGCCATTGTTATTATTTTGCCCTGCGCTTTGGAGCAAACAACCAAGCCATAAGAACAGAACTATGTCAATTTTCCTCTTCATTACTTATTCTTATAACATGTATTGATGATTATCTCTTTTAGTCTCAATTTGTCAGCCATATACTGCTCTTGTCCTGCTACATTTTTCCATTCATAAGGATCCCCCGAATGGTCATACAATTCTTCCTCTCCATTACGGCACAATACATATCTATATTTTTTAGTTCTAATGGAGTAATGTTGTGTTTCCGGTTTAGCCGATTCATCTTTAGCTAATGCTTCAGAGGAAGCAATCGCGGTAATGGCATAATCATTTCCACTCCATTGGCCTTTTACAGGGTTTAACAACAATGGAACAAGGCTATATCCGTCAATCTTTTTCTGATTACCATTCACATTTGGCTCCCCTGGCAGCCCACATAAATCAATCATTGTCGGGTAAATATCAATTAATGATACAGGCACTTCACAACTTTGCCCTTTTGCCACGCCAGGACCTTGAAAGATTAGAGGCACCCGCGCACTTTCTTCCCAAAGGCTATTTTTGAAAATATATTCCTTTTCGCCCATATGGTATCCATGATCACTAGTTACCACAATGATTGTATTGTCTCCGTATGGACTGCTTTTAATCGCCTCAATGGTTTGACCTATCTGATCATCAACAAAAGCCACACAAGCTAAATAGGCTTGTGTCCATCTCAACAGCATGTCTTTACCTACTTTATCGAGTTTATCATACTTTTGAAAGCCTGTTGCTCCCATGCCCACATCAAGTGTTTTCCATAAGGAAGGAGCACAATCTGCCAAGTCATTTACAAGATAGGGCGCAAGCTCCAGTGTTTCCAAAGGAAACATGTCGAAATATTTTTCCGGAACATAACATGGCGAATGAGGGCGATTAAATCCAACTGCCAGAAAAAACGGATTTTTATGCTCATCCGCTAATACTTCTTTTACATATTCAACGCATCGCTCATCAGGCATTAAATCGCGGTCATCTTCACTAACGTACCTGTATTCTTCTTCATCGTGATTATACAACCAGGTTCCTTTCCCTTTCATTGTTTCAGAAAGATTCTTAACGGGTCCAAAACTATCCCAGCACGAATTACTTTCATAAGCCTCAGGTAAGTCAGGGTGTTTAACGCCTCTAATATTAACAGCTGCTTTTGCCGGATCTCCGTCCCATGGGTAAGGACCAAATGATGGGCCTACTTCAAATCCGTTAGAGCCATCCTTATTATTAAAGACACTAAAATCCTCATGCCCATTGTGATGAATTTTCCCCGTTCCATACACCTGGTAATCATTTGCTGCCAAATGCTCAACTAAAGTCACTGAGTTCTTTAAAACTTCATTGTTTCGCCAGTGATACTGTTGTTGCTTATATCCGAAATAACCTGTTGAGTGCGGATAAAGGCCACTCCACAAACTTGCTCTAGATGGCCCACAAACCGGACAGTTGCTTTGTGCATTACTAAAGCTCACCCCCTCGTTTATCATCTTATCAAGATTCGGCGTTAAGGCTTGTGGGTGTCCCCCCATTCCAATACCACCAATGGCATCATTTAAATCATCACATATAATAAAAACGACGTTGGGTTTCTGCTTGTTATTTTTACTATTGACTGGATTCTGACAAGAAATAATACTAGCCAGCCAACACAACAAACCTATCACCCTTAAAAACATCCTCATAAAACTTTGCATTTATTGTTTATTCAAAGCATTTCGGTTCTCTTCCAATAAGGCAGCTAACTCTTTAACTACATCGCTATATGCAGGGTCCTTGGATACATTTATATTTTCATCCGGATCATTTGCATGATCATACAGCATATCAGCTACCACTTTTCCATCATTTAACCACTGGGTATATAAGTACTGATCCGTTCTTACAGATTCACCATTGTGATATCTGGCAAACACCGCTTCCTTATGTACAGCTGAAGGATCCTTCATGACATTTTTAAGACTTTTTCCATCTAAATGCGTTGGCTGTTCTATACCTGATAATTCACAAAGTGTCGGGTAAATATCAATAAATTCAACCAGCGAGGATGTTTTACCACTCTTTATTTCAGGATCTTTTATAATGAGTGGCGCATTAAGCACTTTATCAAAATGACAATGCTTACACCACAGACCATGATCGCCCAGGTGCCATCCATGATCACCCCAAAGCACAACCACTGTATTTTCATCTAAACCTAAGTGTTTCAACTCCTTTAGTATCATACCAATTTGTGCGTCTGTATAACTCACACATGCGTAATACCCGTGGATGAGCTTTTTTGCTAATTCGTCAGATACAGGCCCTTCCTGTGGAATACCCGTGTACATCCCTCTTAGTTCGTTCCAGTTGTGATGGGCTTGTGCAGGTGCTCCTTCTGGCATTTCCGGATTGTCTGCTAATTTAAGATCGGATTCATCATATAAATCCCAATACTTTTTAGGTGCATTAAAAGGTAAATGTGGTTTCCAGAAACCAACAGCCAGAAAAAATGGCTCTTCATTCTCGGCAAAATGTTTTAAATCTTTTACAACCTGTTCTGTTAACAATCCGTCCGGATAGGCATTATCAGCCACATCAGGAGACTCAAACGCCGGTCCTTTAATACGATTTGGTTGCTCTGCAGTCTGGTTTGCCTTTACAATACTCAAAGATTCCTCTGTCAAATAGTTTTGAAAACCAACACCCGTTTGTGGTATGTACGGCGTATCTGACCAGGCCAAGGTATCATCCTTCCAGAAATGATATATTTTACCTCGTGATAAAGTTGTATACCCTTTCTCTTTAAACCATTTGGCGATACTAGGAACCTTAGGAGCATCATTATCTTTTTTGGTATAATAATTAACAAAACGAGATGGCGTTGGTCTTAATCCACTCATTAAACTAGCCCTTGATGCTCCGCAAACTGGAACCGCACAGTAGGCCTTATCAAACACAATACCTTCAGCTCCTAATTGATCTATTGAAGGTGTTTTCATTTGATTTTTACCATAAACACCAGCTTGCAAGCGCAAATCATCAACAGCAATAAATAGCACATTCTTTTTTTGTGCAGACTGCTCATTGTTTCTTTGGCACGCATAACAGGATATTAGTATAATAATTACACCAATAATGTTGATTTTTTTCATTGTTATTTTACTTGTAAGTAGTGGACTAAACATATATCTCTCTGAAAGATTTTGAAGTTATTGTTAAACTTTTATTTTTGCATTCTCTTATAGTCACAACGAATACATCTTTTTGTCATTTTGACTACAAGTGTAATTTCTTTTTAAGAATTATCCAAATAAATAATTCTATTTTTGACTATTATCAAATGATCTAATTATTTACAAGTACTGATATGACAGGAACAAAAGCGATTAGTAATATTTCAATAGACTGCATAATATTTTCATTTCATAATGACGAACTACACACCTTATTACTCAAATGGGCAGCAGGTAAAAGCCGAGGTGAATGGGCCTTGCCGGGCGGATATGTCAATTATGATGAGAATATTGATGCGGCAGCTTCTCGGGTTCTGAAAATACACACCGGCCTTGATCATGTATACCTTGAACAGTTGAAGGCATTTGGAGATGTAAACCGCTATCCGAAGAAACGGGTTATCACCATCACATACTTTTCACTTGTCAAATACAGCGACATAAAGGTTGAAGCCAGCGAATCGGTCTATGAAGTTCAATGGTTCCCGGTTAAAAATCACCCTGAATTGATTTTTGATCATCAAGAAATTTTACAATTCGGATTAAACAGGTTGAAGCAGATAGTCAGACATGAGCCTATTGGATTCAAATTATTGCCACTTGAATTTACCTTACTACAACTGCAATCGTTATACGAAGCCATTTTAGAGACCAAATTTGACAAACCTAACTTCAGAAGAAAGTTACTTAAAATGAAATTGCTAAACGATACGGGCAAAAAACAAGAGAATGTATCACATCGGGCAGCAAATCTTTATAAGTTTGATCTCAATATTTACGAAAAACTTAAAGATAAAGGCTTTACATTTGACTTGTAAGTAAGTAACATACCTGATTATCTTATTTCAATGTATGGTTCCTTCTGAAGATAATTAATCGATATCAAGAAGGAATCAGCTTTTACCAGCGTTTCTTGGTAAAATTTTAAGTTGCTCCGGTTAAAAAAACCATGCCCTTCACCATCATAAAGATATAAATCACATCTGCTCCCCACCTTTTCCATCACCGTTTGATAATATTTTACAGTTTCTACAGGTATTAAATGATCTTCTGTTCCAAGAAACATTATTGTAGGAGGTGCATCTTTTATAATATTATGAAGTGGTGAAAAGTCCTTATAAGCATCCCCAATACGCTCATAACCATAGCCACCGGGTCCATTATCAATAACCGGGTTAAAAAATATCAACGCATTCGGTTTACAGCTAACGGAAATTGAATCTGAAACATCGTCATAATGGTCAATCAATGCTGAAGCAGCAGCCAAATGACCTCCCGCGGAACCTCCAGCAGCTACAATTTGTTCAGGATTAACATGCCATTTACGAGCATTTGCTCGTATAAAACGAATGGCAGACTTCGCATCCTTTAGCGATTCAAAAGGTGTCGTTTGATGCCTCTTATTCACTCTGTAATCAACCAAAAAGCACACCATCCCTCTTTGAGAAAGATAGTTGGCATGTGCTTTAAATTGATTTAAACTACCCCTTTGCCACCCACCACCAAAAAAGAAAACAATGGCAGGATATAAATCATCAACACTCTCTTTATTCGGCCGGAATACCTCCATTCCCAGTTTTATGGAATCTACCTGCTTATAGATAACTTGTTCTTGAGACAAAACTGCTAGAACATTGACAAATAACAATAAAGTCAAACTAAAATTTCTCATCATTTCAAAAGTTAGTTTAATTAGTTAATCCTTACGAACTAAAAAACACTGGAGATATGCTATAAGTTTTAAAGTATATTTCCAGTATTATTTTTAGC
>NZ_JAENRR010000039.1 GCF_016612505.1 Carboxylicivirga marina | reverse complement strand
AAAACAAAATACAACGCTTTGGCTACTTAGCATTTTGAAAGGTCGATTTGGCAACAAATCACTTTCGCTTCATAGCCGCGTCCGATATTGGCATCATAAAATCAGGCCGTTACCTCATCTGTTCGCGAGGTGAAATCTCAAATGAACAAAACGAAGAAATACTACATAAAATACATACGAAGCTGATTCAATATTAGCGACCTAAAAGTGGGTTTTTGGGACGGGGAGCTTCTTAGCTCCTCTTTTTTTGTTATTTTAGTTCCTCATCACACAAACATCATGATAAAAGATATTGTACTTTTCGAAATTGAAGAATGGGCCCAGCAAAAATTAAGCGATTGTGAAGCCGGACATGACTGGTGGCATATTATTAGGGTTCGTAATAACGCCAAACTCATACATAAACGAGAAGGCGGTGATTGGAATGTTATTCTTCTAGCAGTTTTACTGCATGATATTGCTGACACCAAATTTTTTGATGAAGTGGAATCACTGATGTTGATCGATCAGAAACTTCAGGAGTACCAAATTGATCAAACCACAATTGATCATGTCATTAAGATTATTCAGAACCTGTCGTTTTCTAAACAATGGACCGAAAACTCTTTTTCATCCCTTGAGCTTCAGGTTGTACAAGATGCCGATCGTCTGGATGCCATTGGAGCAGTAGGCATTGCTCGAGCGTTTAGCTATGGCGGACACAAAGATCGCGATTTTTATAATCCTGACATTAGCCCACAGGAATATCGCAGCCAGGAAGAATACCGAAGTAGCAACAGCCCAACCATCAATCATTTTTATGAGAAATTACTTTTGTTAAAAGATAAAATGAACACCAAAACCGGAAGCTCCATGGCAAAAGAACGTCACCGTTTTATGGAAAGATATTTGGAACAATTCTTTAACGAGTGGGGAAGTAATGATGAAGAATAACTGCGACAGATAGAAGTTTGTTTCTTATCATTCATCTTTATTGACTATTTTCGCCATCGCTAAAACCCGGAATTAATGGCTACCAAAAAACCATCTAACAAAAGAACTACGACTAAAAAGAAGACTACAAGCTCTAAGAAAGTCTCTACTCAAAAAAGAAGTTTTAGAAAACGACTCTTCTTTTTTTTCTTAAAAGCCGGAACACTTGGTATTGCAGCCGTTTTTATTTTCTGCCTGTTTGTTTACCTGGGTTTATTTGGCGCATTACCGTCTGAAGATGAACTGTCGAAAATACAAAATCACTCAGCATCAGAGGTATATTCAATCGACGAACAGCTGATGGGCCGTTACTATGTTGAGCATCGCCTCACGATTGACAATAGCCAAATTTCACCCTACGTTAAAGAAGCGCTTGTTGCAACCGAAGACAGCCGTTTCTTCGAGCACAATGGTTTAGACATTATCAGTCTTGGCCGAGTTGTAGTTCGCACCATCATTTTTGGCGATAAAGCACAAGGAGGAGGTAGCACCATCAGTCAACAGTTGGCAAAAAACCTATACCCTCGCATGCGACTAGGCTTTTTAACATTGCCCGTAGGTAAAACCAAGGAGATTTTCACTGCAGCACGTTTAGAAAATATTTATTCCAAAGAGGATATTCTTACCCTTTATTTAAATACAGTGCCGTATGGCGAAGATATATATGGTATTGAAATCGCATCAAAGCGCTTCTTTGGCAAAAAATCAAAGAACCTTAACCCTGCCGAATCAGCAACTCTGGTAGGCATGTTGGCAGCCAATACAGCTTATAATCCACGGGTGAATCCTGAACGCAGTATCAAGCGTCGAAATATCGTACTTAGCCGCATGCGTGACCATGGCACTCTATCAGAAAATGAATACCTGAAATGGAAAAAGAGCAAAATAGTGCTCAATTATAAACGCCTTGATCACAATACCGGAATTGCACCTTATTTCAGAGAAAAGATACGTGTTAAAGCTCAAAATATTCTGGAAGATAAATATGGTGATGAATACGACATTTACTCCGACGGTTTAAAAATTTACACCTCCATTGATGCCAAATTGCAGGATTATGCCGAAAAAGCAGTCGATCAACAAATGACACGCCTGCAAGAAGAATTTAACAGACATTGGAAGGGACGCTCACCATGGGCTAAGCATCCTCAGGTTTATACCAATGCCTTGCGACAATCGCGCCGATACCAGAAGATGAAAGAAGCTGGTCATAACGATGAGGCCATTTTTAAAGCTATGGAGAAAAAAGTGCCGATGACCATCTATACCCATTCGGGTGAAAAAAAGGTAAATATGAGCCCGGTAGATTCGGTCAAACACTACCTGATGCTTTTAAACACAGGTTTTGTAGCCATGAACCCACGCAATGGACATGTACTGGCCTGGGTGGGTGGTATCGACCACAAAACATACCAATATGACCATGTAACATCGCGCCGATTGGTTGGCTCAACGTTTAAACCTATCGTTTATGCTGCAGCTTTGCAAGATGGTGTTTCGCCTTGTGATTTCATATCCAATGAACAGGTAGTTTATGAAGATTATGATGACTGGAACCCAGCCAATAGTAATGGCAAGCACGATGGCTACTTTTCGGTAAAAGGAGGACTGGCCAACTCGGTAAATACTATTAGTGCCAAGCTTATCACTCAAATCGGAGTTAGAAAAGTCATTAACCTGGCCGAAGATATGGGCATCGAATCAGATATCCCAAAGTATCCTTCAATTGCACTTGGAACAGCGGAATTATCATTACTTGACATGGTTTCGGCCTATACCACTTTTCCTAATTATGGGCGCCCGGTTGAACCAGTAATGCTTATGCGTATTGAAGACAGGGATGGAAATGTACTTTATGAGAATGAAGGTCGATTGCCAAAAGACGAGGTTTATGATGAAGACGTAGCCTATTTTATGGTAGAAATGATGCGCGGAGTAGTAGAAAGAGGTACAGGCAGTTCTCTTCGCAGTGTTTTTAACCTTAAAAGTGAATTAGCTGGTAAAACAGGAACAACACAGGATAACTCCGACGGTTGGTTTATTGGCTATACACCAAATATTGTTGCCGGAGCCTGGGTTGGAAATGATCAACCAAGCATTCACTTTCGCTCAACAGCATTAGGGAGTGGCGGGCATATGGCATTACCAATTTTCGCTCGTTTTATGCAGCGCCTTGAAAAAGATCGCAGTCGTTACCAGTACCATAAGGGTTCATTCTATGTAGTACCTTCGCGTTTGCAAAAGCGATTTATGTGTGATGATTATTCCGAGACTGACCCCGATAAAGGTTTCTTTGACAGCTTCTTTGAAGGCTTTGACAAACCTGATTCGCTTAAGTTAAAAAAGCAACAAGAGCGTAAAGCCAAAAAGGAACAAAAGAAAAAGACGGATCATAAGAGTGTTCTTCAGAAAATGAAGGACTTATTTAAGAAATAAAAAGCCAGGGACTAAACCTGGCTCCTATCATTTGATTCCTTAAATTTTAGTCATCAGAGCCATATTCGGCTTTTAAGTCGGCTGTAAATTGTCGAATTTGCTGCTCATTTGCCTTAGGGCAGATCAATAATGACTTATCTGATTGCACTACAATGTAATTACTAAGCCCCTGCACAACAGCTGTTTTTCCTTTTGGGATATGTACAACACTATCATGCGTATCATATAATAAGACCTTACCACTCAAAACGGCATTATTACTAAAGTTCCGTTCTGAATTCTCATGTAATGAGGTCCAGGTTCCTAGGTCAGACCAGCCAAAGTCAACAATTTGCACATATACATTATTAGCTTTTTCCATCACACCATAATCAATGGATATATTTCGGCAATCAACGTATGTATCATACAAAGCCTTCTCTTCAGTTGGAGTTCCAACCGTTGGGTAAAAGCTATTGAACAAGCTGGCTATTTCTCTTAAATGCATCTCAAAAGCTTTTTCCACACTTTTTAATGACCAGATAAAAATCCCCGAATTCCAGAAAAACTCACCACTTTCCAATAGTATCCTTGCCATCTCAAGGTTTGGTTTTTCGGTAAAAGTCTTCACTTTATTGAAGCTATCAGGCAAACCATCTTCATGCTCTACTTGTATATAACCATAGCCTGTTTCAGGGCGACTGGGTTTTATCCCGAAGGTAAGAAGTGTATCTCTGTTTTTTACAAAATCTAATCCATTAGCTATTTTTTCTCTGAACTGTTCTTCGTTAATAATCAAATGATCCGATGGTGTCACCACTATCTGAGCATCTGGATTTTTAGATTTTATTACCGCATTGGCATAAGCAATACATGGGGCAGTATTGCGACGTAATGGCTCTGCTAATACTTGATCAGCTTTCAACTCAGGCAACTGCTCCAAAACCATTTCTTTATAGGCTTTATTGGTCACCACCATTATATTCTCAACCGGACATATGGGGATAAAACGTTCATACGTTTGTTGAAGCAATGATTTGCCGGTACCAAGTATATCTAAAAATTGCTTTGGTGTTTGGGTGGTACTTAAGGGCCAGAATCGACTTCCGACACCACCAGCCATTATTACACAGTAAGTATTGTTACTCATGGATGTGTTTATTTACAAATACTAAAGTTGTATCTTGCTACAGTAATAGGATTATTATTACTTTTATCTCACTAATTTAAGGACTATTTTCCATACCACCATGAGAATATTTTACCACCTGGGACGATATACCCTCTTTCTGAAAAGAGTATTTGGGAAGCCGGAGAAACACCATATATTTCTTAAACAAATTGTGCGCGAGATAGATAAACTTGGTATTGATTCCCTTGGCATTGTAATAATTATATCGGTATTTATGGGAGCTGTCATTACCTTACAGACAGCCTATAACATAGATATGCCAATTATTCCAAAATACACAGTTGGACTGGCAGCGCGTGACTCAATACTTTTAGAATTCTCATCAACCATCGTTGGATTAATACTAGCCGGAAAGGTTGGCTCTAACATTGCCTCCGAGATTGGCACCATGCGGGTAACAGAGCAAATAGATGCGCTTGAAATTATGGGTATTAACCCAGCAGGCTATTTGGTTTTACCTAAAGTAATTGCATTTGTATTTATTATCCCGGTATTAGTTATTATAAGTATGGGCGTAGGTATTACGGGCGGTTTTTTAGCAGGTTCAATGACTGGTGAAGTGCCGGCTCCTGAGTATATTTATGGTATTCAATTCGCATTTCAGCCATTTTACATCATCTATGCCCTGATAAAAGCTGTGGTTTTTGGCTTTATTATCTCTACCATATCGGCCTATTGGGGCTATTATGTGCAAGGCGGTGCTTTAGAAGTAGGAAAGGCAAGTACAAAAGCAGTGGTTTCGAGCAGTATACAGATTTTGTTGTTTAATTTAATTCTGACCCAACTTTTATTAGCATGATAGAGGTGATTGATGTTCATAAGTCGTTTGGCGATAAAGAAATATTGAAGGGTATTTCCACGGTGTTTGAAAATGGGAAAACTAATTTAATCATTGGACAAAGTGGCTCAGGAAAGACCGTATTACTCAAATCTTTAGTAGGCCTTCATGATATTACATCGGGTGATATTCGATATGATGACCGGAGTTTTTTAGACCTAGATTCATCAAGCAAAAAGCGTTTGCGACAAGATATAGGTATGCTTTTTCAGGGTTCTGCTTTGTTTGACTCCTTAACCGTTGAAGAAAACATCCGCTTTCCATTAGATATGTTTACCGATTGGAGCGAAGAAGAAAGGCGCGAAAGGGCCAACTTTTGTATAAATCGGGTAAAGCTGGAGAATGCTAATGATAAGTTTCCATCGGAAATTAGTGGAGGAATGCAAAAGCGCGTAGCCATTGCAAGGGCCATCTCATTAAATCCTAAGTATTTATTTTGCGACGAGCCTAATTCAGGCTTAGACCCCCGTACCTCCATTGTTATAGATGAATTAATTCATGAGATTACTCAAGAATTTGGAATGACCACGATTATCAATACGCACGATATGAATTCAGTGATGGGTATTGGAGAGAATATCATCTTTATCTACCAGGGTAAAAAATTGTGGGAAGGCTCTAAAGATGACATCTTTCATGTACAAAATAAGGAATTGGAGGATTTTATATTTGCCTCTAAACTGTTTAAAGAAATTAGAGATAACAACAGTTAAGGCTACCCAGAATAGATAGCCTTAATGTATTTTCATGGTTATTTTTTAAAGTTGTATTGCATATCGTATTTTAATGGATGTCCAATATTTGCTTCTACATTTACAGGATCTGATATAATTCTTTTTGCAGCTTTTAATTGTGCTTTAGCAGGTGCTACGCCAGTTAAACTAGTTAAAGCCACTGCCAGAAAATCCTCATTTACATTACCCAATTCAAACATCTCATTTGCATCAATAAAGTCAATTCTTTCTGGGTTTGGAATTAAGCCCTCATTGTAGCTTATAGAATTCGTTTTGTTCTCTGCACGCATAACAATCGGTTGCATTGCCCATTTATGTTTCTCATCCGGATCGCTTAAAGTTATAGAACCATAATATTTACCATGTGTTTGCTCACCTATGTGTATAACCTCCATGTGTGGATCGAGACCATAAATCACCATTTCACTGGCAGATGCCGTTTTAAAGGTTGATAATATTGCCACTTTATCCAGATTCAGGTTATTAGAATTCTCAATAATACGATCAATGTATAGGTCTGTTTCATTCGGATATTTCAGATCAAAATAGTCCTTTAAATTATCATTATAATTGGTTCGAAGCAGAACATCACCAACTTTGTCTGCAGGTGCAATCATACTACTTAATAAAATTGCTGAATTAACTGAACCACCACTATTATAACGCAAATCAAGCACTAAATTATCTACACCCTGGTTCTTAAAATCAGCAAAAACAGCTTCCAGCTCATCATTGTAATCATCAACAAACGAGGTGTAAACAAGATAGCCTACTTTAGAACCACCATGATCAATAACTTTGCTCATTAAAATAGGATTGCTCTGCCATTCTACTGCAGCTATATTGACAGATGGTGTTTCATCAGTAATTGTCAGATCTTGATTCAAAAGACCAAAGGTCATGGTATAGTCATCCTGATTAAGAAGATTAGAATAATTTGAGATTGATAGTTTGGTGCCATCGATCTTATGAAACATTCTTCCCCGATATATCCCTCCTGCTAAATCGGCGGGAGAACCAGGTTCAACATACTCAATAAAGCCAACTAAATCATCTGAACCTTCAGTAAGTCGAAACAAACGAATGGAATGGCCCATAGATTTACTGATGCCAGAGAAATAATTGTTCAACGCATCAACATCATCGGTAAGAAACGACCACCGATCAACACTTGTAAACAATAGCTTATCAAATAATTCGTAAGTATCCTCTTCCCATTCGTAATCAACTTCGGGCATCGATGTATTCCAAAAATAGGCGAAATCCATTCCCTCCCATACAAATTGATTGATCTCCTGCACTTCCTTAGGAACGAGACTTTCTTCTTTTTTCGGTTCTGGCTTATCATCATCATTGCAGGCCGCAATGACCGTTAACATTAAAAGAGTAAAGGCTATGTTGAAAACTTTAAAGTTCTTCATGCATTTAGATTTTGAATAGTTTACGATATTTAAAACTACTAAAAATAAATAATATTGCTGAAATATATTAGATATAGAATCGCCTGAACAATGGAGCACTATATAATATGGCCTGCAGGTCAGAAATCATTGCCAAACAATTCTGAGGTAAAACAAAACACTGAGCTTGTTAATACAATAAAGCTCAAGGCTCCTCATCTATTAAAACCGATAAAACGACAGTTACCTAAAGCATCAATCTCATGGACTAAAAGCTTGTTTTTTGGCGATGATTATCCTTTTAAAAACGGCAAACAAGTTTCCACGAAGGGGTGCATTGTATGGACAGACTATCAGATAAAACAATGGCCTTTGCTCTTGTTTATACTTAATAATGCTGTGCATCAATCATTTGAAGAAGGTATAGTGAAATACTTCCTTGATGCGGATTTAAATTCGGAACCTAATTGGGATGAAATAAGAATCATTTTCAAAAAGTGTAAGCCAATTCGAAACATCAACACGGATGAATTGGATCGTTGGTACGATGAAATTAGCACCACCCATATCCATCCAGAATCCTATCATGATCTATACCATTGGTTTGGATTAGCAGTAAGAGACATTGGTTATTTTGCCTTTGATATTTTCATGAAAAAACGAAATGGCTCTATTGCTTGGGGAGAAGCCATAAAAGCGCATTTAGATAATATCCCGAACCTCCCGGTCAAAATAAAAAACATGTTGATGGGTGATTTCTTTATTGGACTTATTAATCGCTAGCTATTTTTGATGTTCTGGCCTCAGCCATATACCTTTGAAACAAAAACAATACAATAATGACTTACGAACAGATAAGCGCCACTGCTGATTTTATTAAATCACAAGGCATTGATAAACCACAAATTGGAATAATACTGGGCACTGGATTAGGGGGTTTAGTAAATGACATCTCAATTATTAAAGAAATTGATTATGCTAAAATCCCGAACTTCCCGGTTTCAACGGTTGAATCGCACAAGGGCAAGCTCATATACGGCGAATTAGAAGGTAAGCAAGTATTGGCCATGCAGGGTCGTTTTCATTACTACGAAGGCTATAATATGCAGCAAATTACACTTCCGGTCAGAGTAATGAAACTATTGGGTATCGAACATCTTTTAATTTCTAATGCGGCCGGTGCTGTAAATTTAGCTTATAAAAAAGGCACCCTGATGCTTTTGGATGATCACATCAGCTTGCTTCCTGAAAACCCCTTAACCGGAAAAAATATTGATGAGATGGGGCCACGATTTCCGGATATGAGTCAGCCATTTGATAAACACCTTAATCAATTACTTAAAAAAGCTGCGCAAGAAGAAAATGTGCAATTGCACGAAGGTGTATATGCATCTGTACCCGGGCCAAACCTTGAAACCCGAGCCGAATACCGTTACATTAAAATTATTGGAGGCGATGCCGTTGGCATGTCAACAGTGCCTGAAGTGATTGTAGCCAATCACATGGGTTTACCTTGTGCTGCTGTTTCTGTGTTGACGGATGAATGCGATCCTAATAATTTGCATCCGGTGAGTTTGCAAGAAATATTGGATGTGGCCGCTGAAGCCGAAAAAGGATTGATTAAAATCTTTAAGAGAACTATCGCTCAGCTATAGCTGATTTAGAAAAATTCAGAACGATCGTGTTTTGGATATATATAAAAAAAAGGTCGCAGCTATGAGTCAATTAGACTTGCAGGATGCGACCTTCGTTTTTTCTACTCTCAGAGTAATGATTACTTATTCTGGATAGCCATAATACGACTAATATATTTCCCTAGTATATCAAATTCAACATTGATTGTAGAACCAACCTCTAACTGGTGAAAGTTGGTAAATTCGTGCGTGTAAGGAATTATCGCCACCGAAAATTGGTCATCTTTACTATTCACAACTGTTAAGCTAACACCATTCACTGTTACAGAACCTTTCTCAACAGTCATGTATCCTTCGGCAGCTTTTTCTTTGTCAATCACATATTGGAAAGTATAATACCAACTACCATCAGCTTCTTTTACCTCAATACATTTAGCAGTTTGATCAACATGACCTTGTACAATGTGCCCATCTAAACGGCCATTCATAATCATGCTACGCTCCAAATTAACCTTATCGCCAATGTTCAAAATCCCAAGATTTGATTTCTCAAGCGTCTCTTTGATGGCTGTAACCGTGTATGCCTTTCCTTCTTTCTTTACAACAGTCAAACAAACACCATTATGAGCGATACTCTGATCGATTTTTAGCTCATCGGTAAATGAACACTCCAATGTTAAATGAAGATTTCCCTTATCTTGCTCTAAGCCTACTACCACAGCGGCTTCTTCTACAATACCTGAAAACATTTTAAAGCTCTTTTATGTTAGAAACTATCTGATTATCTGAACCGCTAAAATACCAAATAATTTAGACCTATTGTGACAGAACTTATGATTTAAAACATAGATACATAACTAATGAGCTGTTTCAGCCAACAATACTTCGTAACACCTAATATTATTTGTATTTTCAGCCTTTGAACATTAAGTCACATCTAGTGTCTTTTATCTTAAGTCTTATGTCTTAAATTAATGCCATGACAACAGTAAAAACCAAATACCTGGGTGGCCTTCGCACCGAAAATACACACCTTCAATCGGGTGCCAAAATAATTACCGATGCTCCTTGCGATAATCGTGGCAAAGGCGAATCATTTTCGCCTACTGACATGCTGGCTACGGCTTTGGGTAATTGCATTATGACCATAATGGGCATTAAAGCCATGGATAACAATATTGACATAGAGGGTACTGAACTGGATATCACTAAAATAATGGCAGAAAACCCTCGTCGTGTTGCCGAAGTTATTATTGAATTTAACTTTCCTCAGAATGACTATAGCCAGGAAGAAAAAGAATTGATTGAGAGTGTAGCTGGCACCAGCCCTGTTCCATTAAGTGTTCATCCTGACCTTAAGCAAACCATTAAATTTAACTGGTAAATCGACTCTATGATTCTTGTTACCGGAGGCACCGGACTGGTTGGCTCACACTTGCTTTGTAAATTGATAGAACAGGGCGAACAAGTACGTGTTCTTTTTCGAACCGAAAACAGCAAGCAAGCTGTTAAGGATATTTTTACATATTACAACATTAATGGCTTCGAGAAGATAGAGTGGCTGCAAGGCGATCTCATGGATTATTTTCTATTAACGGATGCATTAAAAGAAGTGACATGTATATATCACTGCGCAGCTATGGTATCATTTAAACCCAGTGACAGAAGCAGCATGTTTCATGTTAATGTTGAGGGAACAGCCAATCTGGTGAATGCAGCCATTGAATGTGAAATCGATAAATTCTGCCATGTCAGCTCAATAGCTACACTTGGCAAATCACAGAATGGAGAGTTGATTGACGAATCATCATTTTGGCAGAATGATGATAACCACTCGGTATATTCACAAAGTAAGTTTAGAGCTGAGATGGAGGTATGGCGAGGCATCAAGGAAGGATTAAATGCCTTTATAGTCAACCCATCGGTAATAATTGGCCCATGCCATGAAACTAAAAGCTCAGGTCAGCTAATAAGTACACTAAGTAAAAATATGACCTTCTACACAGGTGGTGGAACCGGTTTTGTTGATGTTCGCGATGTGGTTAACGCCATGATTGCTATTTCCAATTCAGAACATGTTAACGAACGCTTTATTATTAATGGTGAGAACCTGAAATATAAGCAGTTGATGCAAACCTCCGCCAGTGTTTTTGGCGTTAAAGCCCCTAGTATTAAGGCCAACAGAGCTCTTACGGGTATTGCCTGGCGACTGGAACGATTGAAATATATGCTGTGGGGTAAAGAACCTAAAATGACTAAAGAAACAGCTCGCACGTCACAGAATCAATCAAAATATTCGAATGAGAAAGTAAAACACGCATTTAACCTTTCATTCTATTCAATAGAAGAGTCGTTGACAAATGTAGCTGATTATAAGATGCGATAATCACTTTAGCAGGCACAGAACATAAACTTACAAATACCACTCCCTGAGCTTGTCGACCTGAGGTTAAAACATTCTTAAGATGGCTCTATAAAATATCCCGATTACAAATCGGGTCGATTGATTTCAATACTTCCTAGATAGTCACCAAAAAAGGGCAATCAGTATCGTACTAATTGCCCATTATTTTATTACTCAATTTGTTCAAATTCTACCAAGCAATTCTTTGATTACCATCGTCATTTTAGGTTCTGCAGCTGCAGCCACTTCCTGCACTTCTTCGTGCGACACTTCAACTATTTGGCCCGGAACACCTGAATCGGTGATAATTGAGATACCAAAGCATTGCATATCCATATGTCGGGCCACAATCACTTCAGGTACGGTTGACATGCCCACAGCATCTGCACCAAGTATTCTAAACATCTTATATTCGGCAGGTGTTTCAAACGTAGGACCTGTTGTGCCTACATAAACCCCTTGCTTAAGGTCGATGCCATTGTCATTTCCAATCATAAGCGCTTCAGCAATTAATCGCTTACTATATGGCTCGCTCATATCAGGAAAACGAGGTCCAAGCTTATTATTATTTCTACCAATAAGCGGATTATCACCAAACATATTAATATGGTCGTTAATCACCATGATATCACCAACTACATAATCAGGATTAAGCCCTCCACTGGCATTGGATACAAATAAGGTTTCAATACCCATTTGTTTCATTACTCGAACCGGGAAAGTGACCTCTTTCATGTCGTAACCTTCATAATAATGAAATCGACCCTGCATTGCCAAAATTGGCGTATTATTTATAGTACCAAATATTAATCGCCCGCTGTGACCTTCGACCGTCGATACTGGGAAATTTGGTATTTCTTCATATGAAATTGATTTTTCTATTTCAATCTCCTCAACTAATCCTCCAAGACCAGTTCCTAGAATAATACCAACAACCGGTTTTAATGTGGTTTGATTAATCAGGTAATCAGCTGTTATCTGAATTGTTTCTAACATAGTTGCGTATTCTATTTTCAAATTGTTTTTCTTCATTAAAAAGCACTTTTAGCCGGATAGGGATAAACCAACTTAAAGCTTTTATTTCTTCTGGCAGATTTTCAAATCGTACAGCATCTTTCTCAGTGGTAATAATAGCTCTGGCATCATTATCAGCAACCTTTTGCACGATATCTTGCATATCCTTCTGGGTAAAATGATGATGATCAGGAAATGTCAGTTGCTGCTCAGTCTTATATTTGCCACTTACATGTTTGAAAAAACCTTCGGGTTTGGCAATACCAGCAATAGCTATGGTTGGCATCCCGCCCGGAAAGCTCTTTTTATCATGCTTCATTACAGGCTTTGGCAAATCGTAATCAACGCTCGTAAAAAACACCTCCTGATGAGCCCTAAGCCTTAAGCGATGCATCCATTCAGCTTTATCTGTTTCCGAAAAACTTTCAGGACATTTATTGACAACAATTATATCGGCTCGTTTTTGACCGCTTTTATGCTCTCTTAAGTCACCGGCAGGAAACGGACAATCATTCCATAACGGACGGTTATAATCAATCACCAATAATGAAAATCCAGGTTTCACATAACGGTGTTGATAGGCATCATCCATTAGTACCACATCGGTTTGTGTGTTTTTCAGAATCATCTCCATTCCTTCCACCCTTTTCTCAGCCACCGTCACATTCAACTCAGGAAACTTACTCTTCATCTGAAAAGGCTCATCACCAATGGTTTCAGCAGTACTACTCTTATTGGCCAGCAGTGCCCCTTTGGTTTTACGTTTATAACCCCGACTCAATAAGGATAGTTTATAGTCGTGTGTTAAAATTCGGATAATATACTCTGTCAAAGGCGTTTTGCCAGTTCCTCCAACTGTTATATTACCTATAGAGATAATTGGAACTGTATAGCTTTGTGCTTTCAAAAATCCCCAATCAAAACATTTATTTCGGAGGAAAGTAATGAAGCTATAAAGCAAGGTAAATGGATATAACAGTTTTCGTAAGTTCATTTAATTATATTATACTGACACAAAAACAGCCTGCCCGAAGGCAAGCTGCCAGTAATATTTTCTAGTCTACTATTTTATTTCAAGATTATAAGGTATTCGGGCCTGGATTTGATAACCGTTCTTCAGATTTTCAAGTGTTTGAATATACTTATACTCTTCTCCCATAAGCGATTTACCAACAAACATACGTGCTTCTCCACTCAATTCTTTCATAAATTGTTCAATAGGATCAATCGCTTTAGGTAATTCTACCATTCGATATTCGTCTAATTCAGCCGCTTCTTTAGCCAATTCAATCGCTTTGTTTAATCCGCCAATTTCGTCAACCAAATTAATATCAATTGCATTTACACCACTCCACACACGGCCTTGTCCAATTTCATCAATAGCCTCCTTAGTTGTTTCGCGTCCATCGGCACAACGACCAATAAACGTATCATAGCCTTTGACAATGTATGCTTGTAACAATTCCCGCTCTTCCTTACGGAAAGGACGGGTGATACTAGGCATATCGGCAAATTCGTTGGTTTTAACGCCATCGAAGCTTACACCTAGCTTTTTGGTTAATCCTTCAGCATTTGGTATCATCCCAAAAATTCCGATTGAACCAGTCAATGTAGTAGGGTTGGCAACAATCTTATCTGCCGCACAAGAAATATAATAGCCACCTGATGCAGCGTAATTACCCATTGAGACAATTACTGGCTTCACTTTTTGTGCCAGTTCAACTTCGCGCCAAATAATTTCTGATCCAAGAGCTGAACCACCAGGTGAATTAACACGGAACACGATGGCTTTAATCGAACTATCACGACGTGCTTTTCGGATGGTTTTTGATAACTTATCAGATTTTATACCATCTGACGATGTACCATCAATATCACCTTCGGCATATATTACTGCAATTTTCTCTCTGATAAAACCTTTACCATTGGAAACATAAACCTTGGCATATTTACTACTTTTTACCGCTTCAAGATCATCGCCTTCATCAACACCAACCAGCTTTTTAAGCTCATTTATTACCTCATCTTTATATTTTAAACCATCAATCAACCCCGATTCAATCAATAATTCATCTGAGTTAAACATTGGCATGCCATCTGCTAATTCTGATACTTTCTCAGGTGTTAATCCACGTGCTTCGGCAATGCCTGCTTTTACATGGTCCCACATTGAATTAAGATAAACTTTAGTCTGCAACTTAGATGGCTCACTCATTTCTTCCAATAAAAATGGCTCAACTGCCGACTTGAACTTACCGTGCTTAAATACCTGCACCTCTACACCAATTTTCTCCAATGCCTTTTTAAAGAAAGTACGCTCGGCATACATCCCTTTTAGCTCCAACATACCCGACGGATTCAAATACACCTTATCAGCCACCGATGCCAGGTAATAGGCTTTTTGCGTGTAAATTGGTGCAAAACTATAAATGAATTTTCCTGATGTTTTAAAATCAATTAAAGCGTTTCTGATTTCCTCAATGGTAGCATAACCAGCCATCATCATACCCGACTCAAGCACAATACCGGAGATATTTTCATCGCGCTTGGCTTTTTCAATATTCTTCAACAGTCGATTAAGTCCTTCAGGAGATGGGTCTCCGGTAATGGATGAAAAAGCATCAGCCAGTGGATCGTCAATAACCCTGTCAACAACAGGACCATTCAAATCCAATAATAGGATGGTATTTTCACTTATCTTTGTTTCTTTATCGCCTAGAGCAGCCATAGCTGAAAACATGCCAATCAGAAGGACTAACAATACAAGCGCAGCTACAATGCCTCCGGCGAAAGTAGCAAGTAGGTATTTGAAAAATTTCACCATAATGATAGAATTGAGTTTAGTAGTGTTGAAACGTTCAACAGCATTAAAACAAAAGTATTAAAAAATACTTACAATTAAACCTTAAAAATCAGTTGCAAATATAATGAACCAATTGGTCGGTTTTTATTTGCAAATAGTTAAATTTTAGCATGAATAGACAAATATTATTGTTAGGTGGTAATCAGGGGAATGTTATTTCATCACTCAAAACGAGTATTGAATTATTATCGCAACAACTGGGTGCACCTATTATTGAATCATCCTATTATGAGAGCGAAGCATGGGGCTTTGAAGCGTCGCAAAACTTCATCAATATGGTTGTTGAGTTCCGCTCAAACCTAGAGCCTATCGAACTACTAGATTTTACACAAAAAATAGAAAAAGAATTGGGGAGAAAAGAAAAAACCGGAACTCAGTATGAATCCCGGCCTATTGATATCGATATATTATTTATTAATGATGAACAAATAAACCTACCTCGATTAATTGTTCCTCATCAGCATTTGCACAAACGCCGTTTTACACTGTTGCCACTTATGGAACATTGGGCAGACTTTATACACCCGGTTTATAACCAATCCATCCGCACATTAAATTCACATTGTAATGATAATGGTATGGTGCGTGCATTAACTATTTAGATTTTACTACCGTAGGCTAAGTCACCAGCATCACCAATACCTGGAATTATATATGATTTTGAACTAAGCTCGGCATCAACAGCGCCTAACCATAGTGTTACTGGTTCATCTTTAAACATATTCTGCACATACTGAACACCTGCTTCGCTGGCTATAAGTGATGCAATATGCACATGCTTAGGCTTTCCTTTCACCAATAAAGCTTTATAGGCTAACTCAATAGACGTCCCAGTCGCCAACATTGGGTCGCTTAAGATGACCACTTTATCATCCAACGACGGAGATGAGATATACTCAATATGAATATCGAAATCGCCTTTCTCATTGTACTTGCGGTAAGCCGATACAAAAGCATTCTCAGCCCTATCGAAATAGTTTAAAAGACCTTGGTGCATTGGCAATCCTGCTCGCAAGATAGAGGCAATCACCGGCTCTTCAGTCATCACGTTTTCCTGGGCAATCCCAAGCGGTGTCTTCACATCCTTCACCTCATGTGGCAACACCTTACTAATCTCATAAGCCATAATCTCCCCCATTCGCTCAATATTACGGCGAAAACGCATCGGATCCGTCTGAATCGACGTATCACGAATTTCTGCAATAAAGCGATTAAAAATACTTTGCTGTTGGTTGAATATTGTTGTTTGCATTGGATAATTTTGGTGCAAAGTAAATAAAAAATGGGGAGAAAATCAGTGTTATGAAACAGCACTGGTTTGAAATTCATTGAGTGTTTTAATAACAAACTCAACTTCATAGTCTGTTAAACACTGATGCAATGGTATGCTAAAAACAGTATTATGAATGCCTACTGCAACAGGTACGTTCACATTATTATATTCCTTCTACGCTTTCTGTTTATGAGGTAAAATGGAATACCATACGTACATCATATTTATAATGATTTGTTTAAACCCCTGCTCTTTTTCCAAATAAAACTATTACACTTTTTACATTAAAACGAATCACCAAAGAACCTTTCTATCCAGAAATATTACTATAAGAAGTCAGCTATGTATCGCGCAGCAATAGCATTCAGTTCAGTGCAAGGATACTTAAATTGCTTGGTATTTTTTTGCATGTGCTCCACTAAAGGTTTCGTAATTGCTAAATAATTAACTGTATCGTTTTTTAGTATTAATTTTCTTCTTATAAAACATGGCAATATCTTTTTTATTAATTCTTTTACGCTATATAACTGATAATCAAACAAAGTTGGATTTAGTTCTTTTTCGAAAACGATTCCTAATGGTTTAAAAAAATATTCTTCACACACTGAATCATAAAGCAATTTGTTCAGTTTAAGCTCAATAGGTAACTTCTTAAAAAAATCTAACATTAACTTATCCCAAAACGGGAATCTTACAGAATAATCAAGAAAATCGAATACGTGTGAAGAACCTAAAGTAAACTTGGTCAGTTTTTCTTCACAATCAATATCCTCAAAAATACTATATGGTAAACAGTCTTTATCGGATTGTCTAACTTTTTTTTCAAACTCAGATATTGCCTTCCTCTTTATTTGAGATTTCAACTTAGTTAGATTCGATTTATTTTCAATATAGTACTTGGCAATATTCTTTCTTTTGATTCTCCGGGGAATAACCTTTATAAACTGACTACCTCCTAAAAAGTCTCCGGAATGGCCTGGAATTATTACGGAATCTTCAGGTATTAATCGCTTTTCTTTAAGATGCGATATAGCATACACCTCGTGTAAATGCACAGAAGCTATCCCATTAAAATTTTGCTTAACATACGTTAATACATTCTTTTTCCATAATTCAGATTCAAAGCATCCATCAGAATATTCTATATAATGCCATTCGACACCAAGAGCCTTAGCAATTATTTTGGCTATCTTTACATCTGCACAATCAGGCTTACCATATGTAAAGGTGATTATATTTGGATATTTATTTTTAATAAGTGCTGCCAAAATTAATCGTGAATCATACCCTCCACTTAGCGGAACTATTGCCGTCCTACCATTCAGAGAGGTAATCATTTTATCAAATACACGCTCGAAAACACTTTTACATTCAGCTTTAAGCACCTGAAAACTACTCGATAATAACTGCTGCTTTTTTATCGCATATGTAAAAATCTTTTTTTTCTTAACTCCTTCCTTATCAATCACGGTATGGTATCCTCCACATGCATGAAAGACCTCATTATACAATGTTTTACTCCCTAAAACAAAACCAAAAGATTTTAATTCCTCTGTGGATTGTTTATCTTTTTCACACTCTCTGAATACACTAATTCGATCAGAAATGATCAACAAATCATTTTTTCTTTGAAAGTAAACTGAATTAAACTGATCAAAACTAACATAGCAGTCAACTTTATCTGGATAAGTAATAACAATACTAAATGAACCATCTAGTTGCTCAAAAAACTTTTCTTTATTTACTGACTGTTCTATATGTGAAATAATTTCTTTTTGTTCTACATATTCCCCATTGTGAAACAAGTACCCTTTTACAAAAATATTTCCATTTGTCTCGAAAGATGAAAGAATGGTTTTAATTTCCATCTCTAACTAATTTGAATTATTTTTAAAATTTTTCTCCCAAAAGGCATTCCAATATACGGAACGATTATAAGGATCTTTAATCAAAGCAATCACTTTGCAATAAAACCTATAGCTTAACACGAGTTTTATAATGGACTTATGTTTTAATTCAACTTGACTATACCCATGAGGCAAGTTCTTACGATTATACATTATCCGGTGACACTCTCTTCGCCAATTTACTCTGTAATTAGTGAAATTATTTAGCTTATCTTTTAAGCGTAATGATGAAAACTGCAATAACCTCAAACTGTAATTTGTAGAGTTTATTTTAACAATGTAAAATGATGGCACAACCTTTTCTTTATCAAAATTTAGTTCAAGAACCATTCCTTTATCAGTATAAGGATAATACTTATGCGAATCATAATCAAAAACAAAATTTCCTAAAGAATAACAAATTAGAGTGTCATTATAGTATTCAAAACCCTGTGGGGTATGTGGATGATGCGATATAATAACATCAACCCGACTTGATTTAGCTAGTGATTTGAATAGCTTCCTTTTAGTTGGAGAAGGTAGTAACGTATACTCTTCGCCAATATGAGAATTTAAAATTATTACATCTTCATGAGGAATCATATTAAATTCATTTCTTAATTGCTTGAGCAATTTATCAGTAATCACTCCTCCTTTATTTTTTCTTACAGAATCACCCTCATTAATTGAAAATGCATAAACGTGTACTTTCTTGTCGTCAAGTTCTAATACAACCTTTTTATATAATTTATCATGACTTAATCCTACACCTAAGAAATGTAATTCATTTTTTTTCAAACAATTCATCGTATGAAGCAGGCCATCTATTCCATAATCAAAGGAATGATTATTAGCTAGATTATACATCGTTCTGTTAGCTCTGGGTAACAATGAAAATAAATTTTCAGGATTCGTTAAGTTAGCCTTCTGATTATTCCTAACCTTGAAATCTGGTTTTACAATTGGTGCTTCCAAATTATATATCACCCCTGAACTATTTTGAATAATTGCTTTTAGGCTTTCATCAAAATTAATCCTTCCATTTCCAAATTCATCAATAAAATGTCCATTAAAACAAACATCACCTGTAAAAACAAGATTATTCATATAAATTACTCTTTAATCCTCTGTCGTATTTCTTAACAAAGCTCCAAAGAAGATATACAAAGAAAACATTAAAAATAAACCCAACTGAACTAATGCCACCTACTGAAATATGAAAACTATTAAAAACGTAATACCCTAACATCAATACAGTAATTCTAAATATCAATAAAAATCCTTCATAAACTAACATTAATTTTTGAAGTTTTAATACTGTAATTAAATACGAAACCGAAGAACTAATATACATGAGAAACAACCAAGGAGATAAGTATTGTATAAGTTGACCTGAAATTCCCCACTCTGAACCCAAAACCAAAACTAAAATAGGTTTTGAAAACAACATTAGCAATACTAAAGGGATAACACCAAATTTCACAAGAGTAACAATTGTACTCTTTAACAAGACTCGTAAATTATTCCCTTTATTTAAACGTTCAGCACATTTTTTATAAAAAACAATTCCAATATTTTGCCCTACCAAATTTAAAGGTGTTGAAAATATCCTTAAAGCCATACCATAATAACCTACAGCTTCGGCACCAAATAGTATTTTAATTATTAACAATGGTAACTGGTTTGATGCAGAATTAATCAAAGAAATACCTGTATTATAAACCAGTATATCTTTATATGTATTTTTAAACTTAGCTATTCCACTATAAGGTTTAGAATCTGGAAATGGATTTGTACATATGTATATATATACCAAAACTGATAGAACCCCTGCCAGATGACCAAGGATTAATGTGTTAATAGTGGGTCCAAATAACCATACAGTCAATATCTGTATAACAAGCATCAGGCTAACTCTTAAAATCCGCCCCTTACTCATTACCTTATAACTTGAGTTATAATTTAAATATCCTTCAAATATTAATTGTAATGATAATAAGAAAGAGCCTAATGGATACAAGTATACTAACTTTGGAATTTCAAGCTCCGGCTTTATAAAAGGCAATAACCAGCCAATAAGAAAAAGTAAAAAATATAATCCAGAATGAGTGATCGCATTAATAACAAGAGCAAAAAAGCAATTCTCTTGTGCTTCGTCTTTTGTCTTAGCTAAAACAATAGTTAAATGTGATTGAAGGGACAACCCAACAGATAACAAAGTTGCAATGGCAACATAGAGAAAATAATCACCTAGCAAACTTGAAGTATACAACCTAGTAAAAAGCGGCAATGCACAAATGCTCATCAATTGAGCTATTCCACTTCCTTTAATCAATTGTAGACTATTTGAAATATATTTACTTAGCATTAACAATTCAATTTATCAGGTAGAAAAACATAAGTAAGTTGACGCCTGCAAAACAAAAAAACCATAATATCAGAAATAAATTCTTTTAAAGATTCTAAATATTTCAAGAGAGTATATCTTTCAGTTTCTTGTATAAATTATACCTTTTAACAAGCTTGAGGAACCAAGGCAAATTATTTCTTTCGTACTGGCAATAACCTACTGACTCAGCTCCAAATCCCCTAAGGAACAGCGCAATACCTTCAATGTCTGAACCACACAAATCTAAGATCCGATCTTGACCACTCATCTTTTTGATATAATAATCAACAACCCCAAATGACGCTTTTATCTCTTTGCCTTTCTTTAACGAAACAGAAAGAAGAAATACATCTCGTTTTCTCCCTTTAATAAAAAAACCACCTGAAATTACTTCTCCATCTTTTTCTACATATATTAAAGTTCCATTTCCTTCTTTAATTGTCTTATGTATTAATTGCGATAACAAATTACGTGTTTGATTGCCTATTTTAAGTGCACTATTGCTTCTAGACATTTTATTACGAATACGAAATAATTCTGAAGGATCTTTTCCTTCGTAAATTTTCAAAGTCTCTTTCTCAAATTTCTTTATATTACTTCTGTGTCGCGCCTCATATCTGCACTTTATAGCTTCATATGGTTGGCCTAGAAATAAATAATGTGTTCTCCTTTGCCTACTACCTTCGGATGACAACTTATTTTGATAAACGAATGAATATGAAATAAATTTAAATGATTTAGATAAGTATTTTTTAAATATTAATTCTAAATTGAAATCATATTTAGGATTGTGATAAAATGCACCAAAATTTTGAATTTCTGGTGGCATTTGAACTAATTGATAGCCCAGCCTCTTAACTATTGGCAATGGTATTACTAATGAATAATCATCAATAACAACACCTTGCCAGTTGGTACAAATAATATCTAGATTTGATGTGTAAGCTAACGGAGTTTCATTGATGGATTTTTCTATACAACCATCCCATTTCTCATCATCAATCTCATCTCTTTCTAATAATCTAAAATCCATAACATCCAATTGCTATTCAAAACGGCAAGTCATCATATATTATTGCTATTTTTTTATAATCGATACAAAAATAATGATGAAATTTAAACGTTCTTAAATAAAAAGGTAACAATTGAAAGTCTCAATTAAAAGAAAAGCCACAATACTAACCACCAGCGAGCTTGCCACAGACCACCGTCTACACAAGTTATCAAAATCACTTGAACAGGCAGGTTATCAGTGTGAATTTGTTTGTCGCATTAAATCAAACCACTTACCTTTTAAGGGTACGAACAAAGTTCACTATTTAAACACGATCTGGCAAAGTAGTGCTTTGTTTTACCTCATTTATAATTTACGTATTTTCTTTTTCTTGCTTTTTCATAAAACCAACCTAATTATTTCTATTGATTTAGATACACTGGTTGGCTGTGGCTTAGCGAAGCTTTTTAAACAATCGAAGCTTATTTTTGATAGCCATGAATACTTTCCTGAATCTCCAGAGATAAATAAAAAACCATGGATTAAAGCAATTTGGAAGCTGGCCGAGAAGTTTTTTATTCCTTTAGTTGACATTGGAATAACTGTTTGCCAACCCATTGCAGATATCTACAAAAACAAATACAATAAAGATTTTCTTATCATCAGAAATGCGCCAAGTGCCAAAAGAGAAATTAAAGAAACTTCAATAACAAGCAAACAGCGTTTGTTTACAATTTTATACCAAGGCGCTGTTAACAATGGGCGTGCCCTTAGAGAACTCGTTCAAGCCATGAATTTTATTGAAGAAGCACAACTCATCATTGTTGGTAGTGGTGACATATTTGAAGAATTAAAAAAGCTTTCAGATCCCTTAGGTGATAAAGTTCTAATGACAGGTAAAGTTCCTTTTGACAAGGTCGCATCATATACGGCAAACGCAGATTTGGGTATTGCTCTATTAGAAGACATGGGTTTAAACAATTACTATGCTTTACCCAACCGTTTATTTGATTCGCTTCATGCAGGACTACCTATGCTTGGAATTAATTTTCCAGAAATTGAGAAATTTATAAATGAATATAAATTTGGAACAACGATAGACAATATTGAACCACAAAACATAGCTAAGGCCATCAATAAAATCATCAACAATCCTTCTCAATTAAAAGAATGGCATGAAAATGCATTATCAGCACGCAAATATGTCAATTGGGAAGATGAAAGCCATAAGCTTATCTCCATTTTAAAGACGAATTAAAACAATAGTACGTATTTTCTTCCCCCCATTTGTCATACTAACACCTAACAATCATTCGTATGAACAAATTAACCTTAACCTTTCTGGTGATATTTTTCACCATTAATTCATTTAGTCAGGAAAAAGAAAACAAAGGAAGTTTTCGAATTACCACCGAACCATCATCGGCTAATGTGCAATTGGTTGATTTTCCGGATGCCACAAAACAATCACCTGCTGTTTTTAGTGATTATAAACCCATTCTATACAGCATCAAGATTGAAAAACATAACTATCAATCTATCGATACCGTCATTCATTGCCTACCGGGCCGAATGTTAAGCTACCATTTCGATCTGGTGACGAAAACAGGAACTGCCAATATTATCTCCCAACCCGAAGGCGCTCATGTTTATATCAACAATCAAAAGGTAGGTACAACTCCGTTAACAAATATTGCTATTCCATGTGGTCCTAACTTGATTAAACTAGTAAGCATTGAAGGTTCATCCTGGCAAGATAATTTTATTGTTGATGAGCAATTACCATTGTTAGTCAACCATAACTTTAGTCAAAGTTATCCGACTAATAATCGACCCTATAGCACACCTGTCAACAATGGATTCTCAACAAACAATACGGATCAATATACTGAAGAAACAGCAGGTAATGTACCAAGTGGCTTTGGCACCTTTGGCATTTACACCATGATTGGCAGCAATGGAGCAAAAGGAACTTCATACCGCTATGGTGCCGATTTATTTGGTTACCTGCGTTTATGGGGCGAATCAAATAAGGAATCTGAAATAAAAGGATTTGGTTTCGAAGGTGTTTTGCCGCTGGATCTTGATAAAGTAGCTTTTTATGCCAAAGGCGGCTTGGTATCGCGCACATTTGAACCACTTAACTCATATGGTAGCGAGAACATTACTTTTGTAACGCTTGGTGGTGGATTAAGTATTAAACCGAGTCCTCACTTTCAATTTTTTGCAGAATTTGAATTTGGCATGTATGATGATGAAGAATACATTGAAACAATAGATTTATGGGAGCAAAAATACAACAGCTTTAGTTCAGCAAGTGGTTGGGTGGGCATTCGCATTGCATTCTGATGAGATTGGTTATTTTTACAGAAAAATGAATCGAAATGAATCAAGGAAGCCTTAGTAACTTAACTCCCATTGCTAAATTAGTTGTATTATTTACAAGCATACTATTCTGCGTTTCAATTTCTACATTAGTAATGAGCTTAATAGCCAAACCTATATTTGATGTTGATATGACATCGATGGAAGAACTGCAAAGCAACATTACCTTTATGCAATCCTTTCAAATAATACAGAGCATTAGCCTTTTTATCATACCATCATTACTAGCCTTCTACTTTTTTTTCAAAAACTTTAATATTGGAATAAAAGGTGAAGGAACAATTTCAATTCAAACAGCAATCATTACTATTTCGTTAATATTTATAGCGCAAGCTTTTATCACGTATTCGGGATGGCTCAATCATCAATTACAATTTCCTGAATCCATGCAGTACATAATGGATTGGATGTCGAAGAAGGAAAATGAAACAGCAGAACTTACAAAAACACTGATACGGTCAGATAATTGGTTTCAAATATTCATTACTGTTCTTATGATGAGCATTTTGCCGGCTATTGGTGAAGAATGGCTTTTTCGAGGATTGCTTCAACGTTATCTGGGCGATTGGATTAACAATAAGCACATTGCCATATTTCTCACGGCTATTATTTTCAGTGCCGTGCATATGCAGTTTCTAACATTTTTGCCACGCTTTTTGCTAGGCATAATCTTAGGTTATATATTTATCTTTTCCGGAAATTTATGGCTGGCCATAATAGCTCACTTTACGAATAACTTCATGGCCATTATTGCTTATATAGTAATGTCGAACAATGAAGAACATTCGCCTTTAGACATACCATCTGAGAATCCTTTTGGTTTTGGAGTTGTCATTAGTCTTTTGGTTATTATTGGTGGATTATATGCAATAAAGCATATAAGTCTTCAAACACCAAGCAAAACGAATGCCTATTGAGGTTCTTTTTCGTGCTTGCGCAAAAGGTACACTACACCATAATTGGCGCACTTCAATCTTTTTTCCTCACCTTCTAGTTTATCAAAGTGAGCTTCAATGTCATTCCAGATATTAAGCACAATTCGATCTGCTGCAGCTCTCAAATCGGTAACTTTTTCGTGCATTTTCTGAGTTGTTACCAGCAGGTTTTTGTGATTGTTAAAATACTCAACAAACTTTTCATACTTTATTTTCACCATGGCAATAGATGGATTATAAATTCGAGAACCACCCATCATTCCTCTTTTCTCTTCTCCTTCAACCACCTGCTTACCTATCTGTAGCAATTGCTGTTCCGTACCCAGCTCAGGCACAGACTTCTCATCAATATCAAAACCATATAATTTACGTGCTTCTGGTTTAATTTCGCCACGGATTATACAGAAATTTAAAACCTGAATAAAATGAGAGACATACAAGCGTGTCACTTTAAATTGGTCGCCTAACAATTTACCGTATTTTGCCTGTCGTTCCTTACTAAAATTATATTGTGAAATTGCCTGTTCGTATTGAGGTAAAAATGATTGCAGCTCTAAAAAAAGCTTTTGACTATACGCTAAATCAAACGGACTAAGCTGCATACCCTTTTGAAGAGCAGCCTTTAAAGCCCGCAAACGAGCCTGATCTGTATTGGGGAGGCGACGATATGGCATGTTGTTTTCGATTAAAAGAGACCTGTTCGCATCTAAAAGTAGAAAAAATAACTTCTATTAACAAATATCAACAGATCAACCACTTTACTATTTCCAATTTTTAACATTAATTCATTCATCCGTCAAACTTAGCTGTTCATCAGGAAGAAACATTCGTTCATAAAAACGGATTATTTCAATAAAGGTTACTATTTTCTTAAAATCAGTTGGATAAAAATAAAAAAAGAACCATTCCATAAGGAACAGCTCTTTCTAAAAAAGTCTAACTTCTTAGTATTAATCTTTCAAAACAACATTAATAAATTATCGTTTTACAACCTTCTTAGTAATAGTGTTTTTACCTGATAGGCGAAGAATATAAACACCTTTTTCGAGGTTTACCATACTAATTGTTTTTAACGATTCGTTAATGTTAAACTGCTTAACCATCTTGCCGGATAAACTATAGAGTGCTCCTTTGGTATAAACATTCTCAGCACCTGAAATATTAAGCTCATTCTCAATTGGCATTGGATAAATTTCAACTTCAGTTTTTTTCGAATTATCAACAGCTGTAACTACCGTCCATTTGGCCCAAAGAACCAAGTTTCCAATGGCTCCTCTGGCAATAGTTGTTACTTCCTGAGTCAACAATTCATCCTCAAACCACCCATCAAAGGTGAAACCAGATTTTGTAGGCGCTTCTAAAGTCATAATTGCTGTTTCAATGGTATAGCTATCTGGATTTCCTGAAGCATTTGATGCCCCATCCATATTTCTGTATTCAACAGTGTATTCAATGATTTCATATTCTGCAGTTACTATTAACGTTGCGATAATGTTATTGAATGAAACATCCCAGCCTGTAAAGGTATAGCCAGTCCTTGTAGGTTCCGCAGGAGCTGTTGCAGCTCCACCATAATTAACATCTTCTGTTTTAAGCTCGCTCCCATCCCAATCTACAAAAGTAACTGCATACTGATTGATGGTATAAACAGCATTAACTGTCAAATTATCGGTAATATTATTAAATGGAACATCCCAGCCTGTAAATGTATATCCAGTTCGAGAAGGATTTGCGGGCGCAGTAGCAGCTCCTCCACTAACCACCTGTTCCGTTTTAAGTACAGCGCCGTCCCAATCAAGAAAAGTCACTGTAAAACCTTCGCCAATATTAATAACTTCGGAAGTTAAAGTCGTTCCTGGGAAAAAATCATTTGTCATGGTACAATAATAACTGCCTTCTTCCAAAAACCTAAACTGACCATTCCCTAAGCTTTCAATTTGCTCTGCTGTCGCAGGTATTCCACTGCCGTGGTTATACCAAATAAATTCAGTTTCAACACCATTAAACAAAGCTTCAGAAGACCAATCTAATACATATCCCATAAGCTCGCTTTGAGTATCATAAACAGTTTTATTTGAGATTTAGAAAAATGAAGGATAAGCTACCCTTATATCATATATCTCCGAAAATACCAATCTGTTTTGTCCGCAATTTAAAGGGTTAATTGAAGAGTTAACACCAATATCTATTGACGCAATATCATTATCTGAGCAGTCTAAATAGGTCAATGCTACGTTGGCACTTATATCTATACTTGTCAATTGATTCGATTGGCAAATCAACATCAACAATTGCAGATTATTACTAACATCAATGCTTTCTAGCTGATTATCGCTGCATTGCAAGTTCGTAAGTCCTGTGAAATATTCTATCCCTGTGACATCCGAAATATTCTTGTTATTGATATTAATGGGAAGAACATAACTGCCCGCCTCAGCAACACTTATTTCTCCATCATCATTGGTATCCAAACCTGCTAATCCAAGTAAAGCTTGCTTAAATTTAGCATCAGGAAAATCTATATTCTGGGCTGCACTTGCAAATGGCATTAGAAATAGCAATACGATTTGAATTGAGTAAATTTTTTTCATCTGATCTGTTATTAGTTTGTTATTAGGTTCTATCAAAGCTAAGTTAAACCTTATCTAACTTAATATCAACAATATTCAATACGCAAATCAGTACTCTTATCAACAAAAAAAGGCCGCTTGTCAAAGCGGCCTTTATACCTATTGCATAAACTAAATTTAGTCTGCCAACTTCGCTTTTAAAAATTCGCGATTCAAACGTGCAATGTTTGAAATAGAAACACCTTTTGGACATTCAACTTCACAAGCTCCGGTGTTGGTACAGTTACCAAAACCTAGCTCATCCATTTTCGCCACCATGTTTTTAGCTCTGCGAGCTGCTTCAACTTGCCCTTGAGGTAACAAAGCCAAGTGACTTACTTTAGCTGAAACAAACAACATGGCCGAACCATTTTTACACGTTGCCACGCAAGCACCACAACCAATACACGATGCTGCATCCATTGCTTCATCAGCATCAATTTTTGAAATTGGAATTGCGTTAGCATCAGGTACACCACCAGTGCTTATTGATGTATAACCACCAGAAGCAATAATTGTATCAAATGCGTTACGGTTCACAATTAAATCTTTGATAACCGGGAAACCAGCTGAACGCCATGGTTCGATAGTGATTGTTTCACCATCTTTGAATTTACGCATGTGTAACTGACACGTTGTTACATCATCATCCGGTCCGTGAGGACGACCATTGATGTATAAGGAACACATACCGCAAATACCTTCGCGACAATCGTGATCGAAAGCTACAGGCTCTTTTCCTTCGTTAATCAACTGCTCATTAAGCACGTCCATCATTTCAAGAAAAGAACTATCTACTGAAACTGTCTCTAATTTGTAAGTCTCAAAACGACCTTTATCCTTAGGTCCGTTCTGACGCCAAACCTTTAGAGTCAAACTTATATTATTTTCCATTTTTCTCTGTTTAACTAATAAGACCTATGATTATTTATAATTACGCTGTGCGACTTTTACCACTTCAAAAGTCAAGTCTTCTTTGTGCATCTCAGGTGCTTTATCTTCACCTTTGTACTCCCAACAAGCAGCATAAGCAAACTTGTCATCCTGACGCATCGCTTCACCCTCTTCTGTCTGGTACTCTTCGCGGAAGTGACCACCACATGACTCTTCACGATTTAAAGCATCGCGAGCCATTAAGTCACCAATATCGATAAAGTCAGCTAAACGAGATGCCTTTTCCAATTCAACATTCATACCTTCACCAGAACCTGGGATACGAACGTTACTGTAGAATTCTTTCTTAATGTTAGCAATCTTCTCGATAGCTTGCTCTAAACCTTCTTTGTTACGAGCCATACCAACGAAATCCCACATTACCAAGCCAAGCTCTTTGTGAATGCTATCTACTGAACGCTCACCCTTAATGGCCATCAATTTCTCGAATTTAGCTTTTGCCTCGTTTTCAGCATCCACAAATTCTTTTTCTTCACCTGTCATACGAGGCGTAGAAATATCATCAGCCAAATAGTTCTGAATCGTGTATGGAAGAACGAAATAACCATCAGCTAATCCTTGCATCAAAGCAGAAGCTCCTAAACGGTTAGCTCCATGATCAGAGAAGTTAGCTTCACCAGCAGCAAATAATCCTGGTACAGATGTTTGCAATTCGTAATCAACCCAGATACCACCCATAGTGTAGTGAATAGCAGGATAAATCATCATTGGTGTTTCGTATGGATTGTCATCAACAATCTTTTCGTACATCTGGAATAAGTTTCCGTAACGTGCACGAATAGCATCTTCACCTAAACGCTCGATCGATGATTTAAAATCAAGGTAAACAGCCAAACCAGTTGTTCCAACACCGAAACCAGCATCGCAACGCTCTTTAGCTGCACGAGAAGCTACATCACGTGGAACTAGGTTACCAAATGCAGGATAACGACGCTCCAGGTAGTAATCTCTATTTTCTTCAGCAATCTCCGTTGGCTTTAATTTACCAGCACGAATCGCTTCAGCATCTTCTTTTTTAGCAGGAACCCAGATACGTCCGTCATTACGTAATGACTCAGACATCAAAGTTAACTTCGACTGGAACTCGCCGTGAACAGGAATACATGTTGGGTGAATCTGTGCAAAACATGGATTGGCAAAAGCAGCACCTTTCTGATACGCTTTGATTGCTGCCGAACCATTTGAGCCCATAGCATTTGTTGACAAGAAGAAAGCATTACCGTAACCACCTGTTGCTAATACAACAGCATGACCGAAATGACGCTGGAATTTTCCTGTTACCAAGTCACGAGCAATAACACCACGTGCTTTGCCATCTACCATTACGATATCAACAATCTCGGTACGCGTGTATAAGTCAACGGTACCTGCATTTACCTGACGCATTAAGGCTTGGTAAGCACCAATCAATAGCTGCTGACCTGTTTGTCCTTTAGCATAAAAAGTACGACTTACCTGAGCACCACCAAATGAACGATTATCTAACAAACCTCCATATTCGCGGGCAAAAGGAACACCTTGTGCCACACACTGGTCAATAATGTCGTTACTCACTTCAGCCAAACGGTGAACGTTAGCTTCACGAGCACGATAGTCACCACCTTTTACTGTATCATAAAACAAACGGTGAACCGAGTCACCATCATTTGGGTAGTTTTTAGCAGCATTGATACCTCCTTGCGCAGCAATAGAGTGAGCACGACGAGGAGAATCCTGAATGGTGAAGTTCTTTACATTGAAACCCATTTCACCAAATGAAGCAGCAGCCGAAGCACCTGCTAATCCTGTTCCAACAACAATAATATCTAACTTACGCTTGTTAGCAGGGTTAACCAGTTTCTGGTTAGCTTTATAATTAGACCACTTTTTGGCCATTTCGCCTTGTGGTATCTTAGAATCTAATTTCATATCTATGATGTATTTAGATTAGACTATTGATAAAATGCAAATTGAAGGATAGCAATAGCAGTAAAGCCAAGGCCTACAATCCATGCGAAGGCAATTCCGATAACAGTCCAACGACAACGCCAGATGTTGTTACTTAAACCAAGTGTTTGGAAGGCTGACCAAAAACCATGAGTTAGGTGAATAGTTAAGCCTAAAGCACCAATCACATAAAGCACCACGCGCCAAGCTTCACTCAATGAAGCATTAACCAAGGCATAAGTGTTATGCATTTCAACACCATCAATGGTTACTGAATCAACAGCATGTGTAATTTGCAAAGGCACCCAGAAGTCTGCTAAATGAACAGCCAAAAATGCCAAAACAGTAAGCCCTAAGACAAACATGTTTTTAGAAGCCCACATAACATCTTTGGTATTGTTACCCGATGCATACTTTGACGAGCCACGTGCTTTGTTGTTTTGCGCTGTTAAAATGGCAGCATAAATAATGTGCACAATGAAACCAGCAAATAGCACAGGCTGCATACCATATTTAATTAATGGTAAAGCCATAAAATTGGCGGCTACATTAAACATCTGCCCGCCATCTGGCACAAGCAGTAGTAGGTTAATGGAAAGGTGGACGATTAAGAAAACCACCAAAAAAAGTCCTGATAAACTCATCAGTAACTTTCTTCCAATTGAGGAACCAAAAATAGTACTCATAGGAATCCCTTTTTAATTTATTTATTTGTTAAAACTAATTTGTTCTTTAAGGCTGCAAATGTAGGTGTGAAACGCCCTCTGGGCAAATAATATTAACGAATTAATTCTATATTTATATCAATTCTAATTAACCACACATTTAAACATATTATTCTATTATTTTTTTAACATTTGTTATTGCAAATTAATATAAAATTAAAGAGATAAATTCATCTCTTTTTCTATTTATCGCTTATTTAGATTCGTAAAAGTCCAAGGATTTAAAGCCACACAATTTAGTGTTATTTTGCACCTTTTTCAAAGAAACAACATCAAAATAGCATTATTAAACCTCACATTACCTGCTGAGTCTCAATGCTTTTTTGTTTTCGTATAAAGTTTTCTATTTTTGTGTTAAAGAACAGGTTAAACACAATCATACATTCTGACCATGCAAGAAGAAATAGATTTAGTATTAGATGATGCCAAAGAAAGAATGGCCAAGGCAATTGAACACCTTGATAACGAACTAGGTAAAATCCGTGCAGGTAAAGCAAATCCAAAAATGCTCGAAGGCGTTTTGGTTGATTACTACGGTAGCTCGACTCCACTTTCTCAGGTAGCTAACTTAAGTACACCTGATCCGCGTACCATTGCAATTCAACCATGGGAAAAGCAATTGATTGGTGAAATTGAAAAAGCTATAATGGCTGCTAATCTTGGCTTAAATCCAGATAACAATGGCGACATTATTCGTATTAATATACCTCCATTAACCGAGGAGCGTCGTAAAGATTTAGTGAAGCAAGCTAAAGCCGAGTGTGAAGATGCTAAGGTTAGCTTCCGTAATACGCGTCGTGATTGTAATGATGAATTGAAGAGAATGAAGAAAGATGGTCTTTCTGAAGACCTGGAAAAAGATGCAGAAGCTGAAGTTCAGAACATTACCAATGAGTACACAAAAAAGGTAGATGCTATGTTTGAGGTGAAAGAAAAAGACATCTTAACCGTATAATCGACTGCATGACATAAATGAAGAAAGGCTGCCCGGTAATGAGCAGCCTTTCTTCGTATGTATTAGTTATTACTTCAAATCATTTAACATCACCTCGATGGCTTTTTCGAGTTGTTCATCACGTCCGTCCTTAAGTGCTTCAAAGCTATTCTGCACTTTTACATCTGGCTCCAGTTGAGTGTTTTCAAGATAATTTCCGTCCATATCTTTCACCCCAATCTGAGGTATACCAAACACCAAGCTTCTATCTTGCTGAGTTTCCCACCACACGGCTGTCATGGTTCCTGGCACAGGCATTCCAATTAGTTTACCTATTTGCAAAGCATTGTAGGCAAAGGGAAATGCATGTGCATCGGAGTAATTACCTTCACTTATCAATACACACGATGGCTTATACCATTTAGCTATAGGCTCAGAACCAAAGTAGCGACCACCCGGATAATAATCGGCATACTTTTTTCCGCCAAGGAAAGTCACTAAATCATCGTGCAACCAACCACCTCCGTTAAAGCGAGTATCTACAATTAGTGCTTCTTTATCGTGATTACGGCCCAAAACCTCGGAATAGAACTCACGGAAGCTCGGAGAATTCATCCCCCTCACATGCACATAGCCTAATCGGCCACCAGATAAACGTTCCGTTATTTCGCGCCGTTGTTTTATCCAACGTTCATATAATAACTGGTTTCTCTTTGATATACTAATTGGCTTCACGGTTTCTTGCCAACGCTTACCACTTGATGCATTGTATAAAGCAAGTAATGTTGGTTTTCCTTCCTGATGATTTAGTAGCTGATATAATTCAGAAAGGTTATTAAGTGCTTCTCCATTAACCATTTCAATGACAACACCAGCTTCAATTTTACTGCCTTCCTTTAAAACAGGACTTTTATCGATAACTTCAGTTACCTTTAATCCTTTACCATCATATTTATAATCATAAAACAAACCTAGCGAAGCCGTTTTATCAGCATCAGTAATTTTAGGGCGATAACGAGCGCCAGTGTGTGAGCCATTCATCTCACCCAACATTTCGCTTAACAGCTCCTGAAAATCGTAGTTATTGTTAACATGAGGCAAAAAGCGCTGATATTCCTGTTTGTAGAAATCCCAATCGACATTGTGTAAATCGGGACGATACCATTTACGCTTTACCTGTCGCCAGGCATGTTCAAATATCGCTTCACGTTCTGCTGCAGCATCCAAATACATTTCGGCACTGTAATTAACAGGTTTTGTTTTCTCATCCTTGGTGTTGAATTTCGTTATTTTTCCGTTGGAGAAGACAAAAATGTGCTTAAATGCCGAGTCGGCCTGCATTGACCCGCCTCTACCGTCAAGCTTAGCTATTTTCTTAGTTTCATTCTTTTTAAAATCATGCATCCATAAGTCATGACCTTTTTCGAATCGTGACAGATAATAGAGTTTATCAGCATCGGGTGAAAGTATAGCTCCGGCTAAACTTGATGAATGAATGGTTAAACGGGCCATTCTGTCTTGCAGCTTATCCAACTCCATCACAATAGTGTCATCCTTTTCTTCTACTTTCTTTTTACTTTTCGTCTTACTCTTGTCGGCCTCTTTATCATCTTTTTTATTCGCCTTTTCGAGCTCTTCTTTTAACTCCAGCTCTTCTTTACTAAGTTTAAACTGGTCGTAGCTCTTTTGATTAAAGAACATAGCATACGCATCATCGTGCGAACCCCAGCTACCATGGTTACGCATACCATGCTTATCGGTAAACCATACAATTGCGTTTCCATCCATCATCCATTGTGGATAATAATCGCCATAACCACTTTTTGTCAGATTCATTACCTCACCAGTACCATCTGAAGCTACAAGTCCAACCTCATCTATAACCCAATGATTAGGAGCAAAAGCCACAATAAACCATTTGCCATCGGGCGACCACTGATACCACTGATCTCCATCGCTGTACGAATAATTATATTCACCCTTCAGAATCTCACGAACGGCCTTAGTCTGCAGGTTAATAACCTTTAAAGATGTACGATTTTCGAGAAATGCAACTTCCTTTCCATCAGGTGAAAAGTAAGGTTGAAATGTTTCTGCTTCTATTTCTAAAACCGGTTTTTCATCAATTAATGTTGCATTACTAAAATATAGCTCGTCATCACTTTTAATGGATGAAGTATAGATATTCCAGCTGCCATTGCGCTCGGCTGCATAAACCAACGAACGACCATCGGGACTAAAATTAACCGAACGCTCCTGACCAGGTGTATTGGTGATGCGTTTGGTAGTGCCATAATCTACTGATGTAACAAACACCTCGCCACGAGCCACAAATGCAATTTCTTTACCACTTGGCGACACATCCATCTCCCTCGCCTCTTTGCTCATTTTTACAAATTGCGTGTCAGCTCCTTCAATATCAAAATTGATATTGACTTCAACTTTCGAAGGCTGAGCACCAGGCTTTTGAGTATATAATTCACCATTAAAACTATAGCATAACATATCATTATCAGACACACTCAGGAAACGTACCGGATGCTTTTCGAAGTGGCTTATTTGCACTGTTTTACCCGAACTATTCACATCCGTTTTACACACATTAAAAGAGCCAAACTGCTCACTTAAGTAATATACATCCTCATTATTGGATGCCAACACAGGCTGGCGATCTTCACCTTTATAAGCACTCAATTTTGTATGCTTACCAGTGGCGGTTTCATATTTCCAGATATCGCGCGTTACTGATGACTGATGGTGCTTTCGCCACTTATCTTCATAACCTTTCACATCCTGGTAAACCATTACTGAGCCATCATTGCTAATCATGGCCAACTCAGCTGGCGTAGTTAGCAACTGGTCAATGGCTGATGTAGCTATATCTACCTTATATAATTCTGAAAACATGCCATAAGGGAACTGACTGTTCTGAAAATCATCCAACTGCTGAGATGAATACAATACTTGCTTACCATCGGGGGTGAACGAGCAAGGCACTTCGTTGGCAGAATGATAGCTTAAACGTTGTGCCTGGCCACCTTCAGCCGGCATTATAAAAACATCGAAGTTTCCGAATCGGTTGGAAGCAAAAGCAATGTGCTTACTATCGGGCGACCACACTGGCTGATAATCATGCGCCTTATGAATGGTCAATGGTTGAGCATCGCCACCAGACGATGATACTTTATAAAGATTACCCTTATAAGAGAAAACAATGGTTTGCCCATCGGGTGAGATGGATGGATAGCGCATCCAAAGAGGTTGAGCAGCAGCTTCAACAACAAAAGCAAATAGCAATAATGCTATTGCCGTTTTTATTAATTTCATCATGGTAGGAATTAAATTAGTTTATACAGGTTGTTACGATATATCAAATGTAAGAACAACCAAATATAACCAGAGAATCAGAGATATACAATGATGGGCATTTGACAAATGCTAACCAAGCAAACTAAAATGAGATTTCATCAGGTTTTCCAATATCATTATACACTTTAATTTTTAAGGTCACCTTTAGTTTCACTTGCGAAACTTAATAAGCATGTAATGATGAAACTAAAAATTAATAACTTCTCTTGCATGGTTTATCGCTAAGTAGTTACTAAGACTTACAAAATTAACAGCATATTGGCTTGCCTCCCGATTAACAGATATGATATCACACTAAAATAGTTCACTTTCACACATTATCATCTTTATATAAACTTCACACATGCAGATACCTAATACCAATGTCCATATATCACACTAAACGAGCGCATCCTCACATTAAATTTGAATACATCTCATCCAAAACTTGTTACATATCGCATTAAAGCAATATCACATCACGTCCAACCAGCATCACATCACATCAGAGTGCCTCAATATCACGCTCAAACAATGCGATATCATCCAATCTTAACCTAACATTATATCGAAACGAGTATCTCCTCACGCCAAAGCGACTGCATATCACGCCAAAGTAGTATTACATCACACTTTATAATAGCAATATCACGCACTCAATAGGCTTCCGGTCGTTCATACAGGTACTCCGGTGGCAAAAGAACAAGTTTCGTTCGAAAGATGTCGGGCAGAAGCAAAAAAAATAGTCCCCAGATAAACGCTGAGGACTATTCATATATTTTACAAGCTAAGTGCTTGATTTATCTAACGATTAAATGTTAGGGTTCACATAGTGGAAGTGAGAACCAAAACGGTCAAACGCTGCTTTATCTAACATTTCCTGGTGGTCTGGGTGAGCCACAGAAATAATTAGCTTCGCGCGCTCCTGCATTGTTTTACCATATAGGTTAACAGCACCGTGCTCAGTTACAAACCAGTGCATGTTAGCACGAGTTGTTACGACACCCGAACCTTCTAACAAGGTAGGAGCAATTTTAGAAAGCCCTTTTGCAGTAACAGATGGCATTGCGATAATTGGCAAACCACCATTTGAGTATCCAGCACCACGGATAAAGTCAATCTGACCACCTACACCCGAATAGTGAGTTGTTCCGATTGAATCGGCACAAACCTGACCTGTAATATCAATGGCTAAAGCAGAGTTAATAGCTGTTACTTTATCGTTCTGGCGAATCACATTAACACTGTTGGTATGACGTACATCCATCATAGCCACCATTGGGTTGTCATCGATAAAGTCATAGAGCTCTTGTGATCCCATTAGGAATGAAGCAACCATTTTACCCTGGTCGATTTGCTTACGCTTACCATTTACAATCCCTTTTTCAACCAATGGAAGTATACCATCAGCAAACATCTCAGTGTGAACACCTAAATCTTTGTGGTTACCCAACTGAGCTAATACAGCGTTAGGAATACCACCAATACCCATTTGAAGACAAGCACCATCCTCAATCAACTCAGCCACATTTTTACCAATTGCAATATCCATATCGGTAAGGTTACCCATATCGTGTGTGTAAAGTGGGCTGTTATCTTCTACAAAATAGTCAATCTCATCTTTGTGGAAAATAGCATCACCCCATGCACGCGGCACATTTGGGTTAACGGCAGCAATAACAATATCGGCACATTCAACAGCAGCACGAGTCGCATCAACTGATGTTCCTAAAGAAACAAAACCGTGCTTGTCTGGCGTCGAACACATAATCATGGCTACATTCACTTTTAATACACCTTCGCGCATTAATTTCTGAGTTTCACTTAAGAAAACAGGAATATAATCAGCATAACCGGCTTGAGTTTGCTTACGTAAGTTACCACCTACAAAGAATTGCTCCGAAACAAATACACCTTCGAATTCAGGATCAGCAAAATCAACTTTATCCTCGATATGGATATGCTGAATCTTTACATCATAAAATTCTTTGTTGCGGCCACGATCAACCATTGCCTTAATCAATTTGTGCGGTGTTACAGCCACACTACTAAGGTGAATACGGTCGCCCGTTTTAATCACTTTCACTGCCTCTTCAGCCGATATCGCTTTATAACTCATGACTTTATTATTTATAGATATTTTTCTTTATTTAATGGCTGCAAAATTAGGAAAATAACGATGGATGCAAGCGTTAATTAATAATTATTAAGAAGATTATGCGTATTTAAATCAAATCTGAAATAAAACACTTTTTAACTATTTGAACTGAAAGTAAAATTGTAATCAGTCGTTCAACGAAAGCTGTTTTATTTCATAAGGCCTTCATGCACTTAAGTATTTTTAACCTATGAGAAAATTTAACATCAGAAACCAAAATACTGGTGCGAAATTTGCTTAACTTAAAGCATGTGTTAACCTTTAAGTTCTGCATATGAAAACAACTATTTACATACTATTAATCAGCCTTACAGTTGTTGCCTGCAGTAGTCCAAAAAACATTCCCGAAACGAGCTTTCCCACTCAGGAATTAAGTGTAGAAAACAATGACTCATGTGAATATGATTTAGTCGTATTCGACCCCAGATTCGAAACTTTTCTGGTTACGCAGCCATATCCTAAAGAATTTTACTCAAATGAGTATTACAGAAACTGGAACCAACGCTATTGCGTTGAATGGAACATCAGGCACAGCAACCCAATAAGGTATGGTGATTTTTATGAAACACAAATACCCTATGATAGTACCACCGATTATGGATTAGACTTTAACTATAAGCTATACCAATATTTTCAATTCATCGATAAAGAATATGGCATTGTGCTTATCAGGCGTCGTGGGCGTTAATCTTTTTCTTTTGAGATAAGCCTATTGCAAGCACAGTTCCTCCAAGTACAAGCAAGGCACCTACATATGCCATCATGGATACTTTGTTAATTGGAAACCAGCTAATATTCAATAATAAAAGAACTTCAAGAATCACAAATGTGATAATCGGATTCATAATAATGACAATACTTATTTTATTAGCCTCAGTATATTTAAATGCTGCCGATAAAGTACCGTATGCCACCACGGTATTAAGCCCTAATGCCAACATCAACAGCCAAACCCACCATTCATATGTTTGTGTAAATGAATGAAAATCAACTGTTGGTAAAAATAATAAAATGGGCAATCCGAAAATAATCAGGTTTATTTGTTGAGGGTGATACTTTAATACCAGTTTTTTATTGACAAAAGCATAACCGGCCCAACTGGCAGCAGCACCTAATGTCCACAATACGCCTTTAAAAAGTTCATACTTTTGAATAACTACACCATTCGATTGATTATAATAAAACACAAAGAAACCACCCGTTGCGATTGCAAACCCAAGGACTCGGCTTATTGTCAAGCGTTCTTTAAAAACAGTAAAACCAATAATACCCAGCATTACCGGACCTGTTTGAATAATAATTTGAGTAGCTCCCGGCCCGGCATAGTTAATACCTTGCATATAGCCAATGTAATTACCAGCCAAAAGAATAGCTCCAACAACCATTAATAGTGGTGGCTTCTTGTACACTGATAGCATTGATGGCTTTTTAATGGCATAATAGGTAGCCAGTACCGTGGTTGCCACTAAAAATCGAAACCAAACAATCGTATACGAATCAAAATAATTAAGCGCTATTTTTAACGCAATAGCTAAAATTCCCCATAAGATGGCAGTCGTTGATGCCAATAAAATACCTTTCATTGGTGATTTTCTTTAGTGTGGTTATCCATTTGTAATCAACTGAAATAACCCTAGTGTTTTACAATTAATTAAAACTGCCATCTGTCAAAACAGCTTTTTAAAGTCAACCATAAACACACATTTTTAATAATGGTTCAAAAGTAGCTCACTTTATTTGTTAATGTTCCAAAATCTGATGCCTAAAGAAATAAAAAAGCACTATTCACAGAACTTTATAGGTGGTGCTCAATAAATTATTTTCAAAATCAATTATATTTGTTTCAATATTTATTGACCTGAAGAAACAAAAGAACTTAAAGATTGTCATTTTTAATGGTTCTTAAGTTCCAATCCATTTAATGAATGGATTGCAAATGAGAAAATAAAAAACCAAAATTTAGACACATGAAAAGCACTATTCGAATAGCATCTTTGTTTGTTGCTGCTACTATGATGTTAACTGCTTGTAACAGTAAAAAAGCAAAAAAAGACAAAGCTCCTGAAATTAAGAAGGAAAGTGTTGAGAAGGAAGTAAGAGAATTTGTTTACCCTCTTCCAACATCATTTGAAGTAACTGAAATGCTAAACCGCATTGAAGCTGCTTACATATTGTCATTATCAAACCCTGCATCTAATGTTGATAAGTACCTGACTGAAAAAGCTCAGGCCATTAACCTAGGTATTTATAGTGCAGACTTAAGTTATGCCAGTACATATCACCAGCAGCAAGAAACACTTGACTTTATGAACGCTTCAAAAAGCTTGATTGATAAATTGGATATCTCTCCTGCTTTAGACAAAGCTCTTCTTGAAGCCATTGAAAACAACCTGGATAATAAGGATGAGCTGGTGAAAGTTATCACTAACTCGTTTTACAACACATACGAGTACCTGAACAAAAACGACAGAAGCTCAGTATCGCTTTTAGTTATTTCCGGAAGTTGGGTAGAAGCACTTTATATTGCCTGTCATATTTCTGATCAAACATTTAGCAACAAAGAAATGGTTGCTATCATTATGAATCAGAAAGAGCCTTTAAATAATTTAATGAGCATGTTAGAGGTTCACGCTTCAAAAGAAGATGTTAAATCAACTATCGATGATTTAAAAATTCTTCAGGAAATTTATAATAGTGTTGACGCAGGCAGCATCACTATTGAGCAATTAGACGCCATCGAAAAGAATGTAGCCGTTTTACGCGACAAATACGTTTCATAAAACGCATTAAAATTATAGTTGAAGGGAAGCCAACAATGGTTTCCCTTTTTTGTTATCTGGTAATAAAAATTAGTATCTTTCTGACCAACCCATAATAAACGAAGATGAGTGAACTCTTTCTGGATGCTCTGATGCAAATATTTGCCCTGTTAACTGACCAGCGCGAGGAACAAAAAACAGGTGATGGCTCTATTGAGGTGAAGAACTTCTTACTTAAAAACTTAAGTAAAGATTTTACCGAGAAAGCCATTGAGCGTTACGAACACTACGTTGACGAATACCACAAAAACTCATACAGCAACGACGAAGAAGAAAGAGAACAGCAAACCATACATAACCTGGATAAGCTTAAAACTATTTGCGAAGAGCTAAACCAGGAGTTAGAGCAGACTACCAAATATGCCATGGTAGGCCTAATGCTAAACTTCATTCTTCGCGACGACATGGTGTCGGATGAAGAAAAGCTGTTTACTGACACACTGGCCCGTGAGTTGCGACTCGACCGCGATGAATATGACAACCTGCAGGCATTTGCTCTATCACATCCTCTTGGCGTCGTTCAGAAAGATAAACTACTGCTCATTAGTGGTCAAAGAGAGAAACCTGATGACAACATAAAACACATGTATAATCCTAAGCAAGAAGTATTTGTTTGGGTTTTACATATTCAGGATGCCAGCATGTTTGTTTTTAAATATTCTGGTAATCGTAACTTGTATTTGAATGGCCATGTTATCCAGCAAAACAGAATAATGGCTCTACGTCCGGGTGCAGTGATTAAAACATCACGAATGCCACCTGTTTATTACGGACGAGTGGCCGAGCATTTTATCACAAGACCTGGTCGTGCACGTATTCTTTTCCGGGCGCTCGATGTATCCTATAAATTCAGCAATAATCAAATGGGCGTACACCCATTTAGCTTCTCTGGTCGTTCGGGGCAGTTAGTAGCCGTTATGGGCGGGAGTGGTACTGGCAAGTCCACGCTACTAAACGTATTAAATGGCAACCTTAAATATAACGAAGGACGAATCTTTATCAACGGATTTGATTTACATGAAGACTCCGAAGCGCTTAATGGCGTTATTGGTTATGTGCCGCAAGATGACTTATTAAAAGAGGAATTAACCGTTTTTGAAAACCTATATTTTAATGCCAGACTATGCTTTAGCCATTTCAATAATGAAGAAATAACGGAGCTGGTTGAAAAAGCACTGCATGATTTCGATCTGGTGGAAGCACGCGATTTAGTAGTCGGTTCACCTTTAAATAAAATACTGAGTGGCGGCCAGCGTAAACGCCTAAATATTGCTTTGGAGCTAATACGCGAACCATCTGTACTATTCGTTGATGAACCTACATCTGGCTTATCATCAATGGACTCTGAAAAGGTGATGCTATTACTAAAAAGGCAAACCCTAAAAGGTAAATTAGTCTTTATCAACATTCACCAGCCAAGTAGCGATTTGTATAAGTTGATTGACAAACTGATGCTTATTGATAAAGGTGGTCGAATCATTTACAATGGTAATCCAATGGATGCCATCACTTACTTTAAACAAAAAGCATCTCACGTTAATCCTGAAGAAAAAGAGTGTTACGCCTGTGGTAATGTGCAAACCGAGCAACCTTTGAGAATTATCGAAGCTCGAATGGTTAATCCGAATGGTAAATTTATTCGCCAACGTAAAGTTTCGCCTAAAGAATGGTACAATCATTACATCGAGAACTTTGAAGAAAAGTTTGAATGGAAGGCATCAAAACACAATCAAAAAAGAGAGAAACTGCCAGCCAACCTGTATAATATACCAGGCAGACTACAGCAGTTTATCATATACCTATTGCGCGATTCTTTATCTAAATTTAAGGATAGGCAATACCTGATGATCAACATGCTTCAGGCCCCAATTCTGGCACTAATACTTGGTTATTTTACCAAATACATCAGTGGCGATGCCAGCGATGAATCGGTATATGTGTTTGCTAAGAATGTTAATATTCCGGCTTACCTATTCATGTGTGTGGTTGTATCCCTGTTTTTAGGATTAATTGTTAGCGCCGAAGAAATCTTCAAAGACCGACGGCTACTGCAACGTGAATCATTCCTGAACCTTAGCCGTTTCAGTTACCTCAACAGCAAGATCGTTGTACTATTTGCCATATCGGCGATTCAAACACTCAGCTTTGTGCTCATTGGTAACTACATTCTTGAAATAAAGGGTTTAACCATGAGCTACTGGCTCATATTATTCAGTACAGCTTGTTATGCTAATATGATTGGCCTTAACATCAGTAGCGGTTTAAATTCGGTAGTGGCAATATATGTGCTTATCCCCTTAATATTAGTACCTCAATTGCTGTTTAGCGGTGTAATTGTCAACTTCGATAAATTGCACAAAACGATTGCCTCTGAAGAATATGTACCACGCATTGGCGACCTAATGACTTCGCGCTGGTCCTACGAAGCATTGGCGGTTAACCAATTCAAGAATAATAAATACGAAAAGATATTTTTCGATATTGACAGGCAAATTAGTTCATCATCTTACAACCGTAATTTATACATCCCAATTCTCGAAGATCTAAATCAGACTTGTAAATACCATTTGGATCATGATGACATAGAAGAGCTTGAAGATGTATCTCAATTACTATCAGCCGAAATTTTAGAATTGGCTGGTCATGATATCTCACATTACCCATTCTTTGCATTTCTTATTAGTGCCGAGGTGGTGTATGATGAGTACACTTATGGTAACATTGCTGAGTTCTTAAAAGATGAAAAAAGCTTAAACAAAAAGCTTTACAGTGAAGGCAAGCAGGCAAAGGACCAGCTCTTTGAAAAGCTAATAAACGAGTATGGTTCAAAAGAAGCTTTTCTTAAGTTTAAATCAGAATATCAGAATGAAGCTTTAGAAGAAGTGGTGCTTAATAAACGAGAGCTAAAGCAAATGCTCGTTACGGGAAGTGGCATCATTCAGAAAAAGCACCCAATTTTTCAGAAGCCTATTTCAAGCTTTGGTCGCACTCATCTTTATTCACCAGAGAAACGCATGCTTGAAGTTAAAATTCCAACGCCGTTATTTAATATGTTGGTTGTATGGATGGGTGTTATCTTCTTTTACATCACCTTGTATTTTGACATTCTGAAAAAGGCAATAAGATACTTCGAGACATTTAAACTACGACGACTTAACAGACGATTACAGAAAATCAGACCATAAAACCGACATGCACACTAAAAATACTCATTTGTGATAAATAAAAAATGGCTGCTTCTTAACTGAAGCAGCCATTTTCATATATCGTTGTTAGTTTCTTTTAGAATGGGAAATCTTCTTCAACCGGAGCAGTCGTTTGCTCTTCTTCTTTTGGTTTCTCTGCAGCCTGATGAACCGCATTTCCGTTGACATAAATTGCTTTGTACGGATCATCTAAAGGACATGGATGCTCGCAAGCACCACAACCAATACAAATGCTTTGATCAACTTCAGGAATCAACAGTTTACCTTCGTAAGGCACCATATTAACAGCTTTAGTAGGACAATGCTCCGAACAAGCTCCACAGTCAGTTCCATCAGTATAAACCACACAGTTTTCTTTCACAAAAACAGCTTTACCTAACTGAGTCAATTGTTTTTCTTCAATCGTAATGGGTAAAATAGCGCCTGTTGGACATATCTGCCCACATCCTCTGCAGTCGAAGTTACAATAGCCACCACCGACATAATCCATGTGTGGTTGCATAAATCCACTTAAACCGTAGTCCGAAACTGCGGGTTGCAACACTTGTGTTGGGCAAGCTGCAACACACAATCCACATCCCGTACATATATCGTTAAAACGCTTTATACTTATCGAACCAGGGGGTGAAACAGGAAACTCCTTCTCGTTCACCAACAATGCTGATGTATCTTTCGATGGTTTCACATCAGCCATTACCTTCTGACCTAACAACAAGGCAATTCCAGTAGTAATAGCAGTTCTTCTTCCCTTATCTTCACTTCCTTCTACACCCAATGATTTCTTCATAGAAGTCAACGTCAATACAGAATCATCGCATACTGCCAAACAGTTAAAACAATCAACACAGCGCGCATGATCAACTGTGAAGTTTTTTAAATCAATACATTCACTTTTGCAAGAACCTATACACTTACCACATTTGGTGCAATTAGATTCATTAAACTGAATTTTGAGAAATGATATTTTGGAAAACAATCCTAAAAATGAACCAACCGGACAAACGGTATTGCAGAATAAACGCCCTCGTTTATAAGACATGTATCCTATTCCAATTAATACAATAATCGTAAACAACAGAATAAATACAGGCGTTGCAACCAGTTTAACAGGACTAAGGGTGTAAACTTCGATAGTATGCAGAGCCATCGACAATCCGTTATTAGCCAACACCACAATCGGACGTACTAAATATGTCACAATCCGACCAAAATTACTATATGGATCAAGCAAAGTAACGATTGTTGAAAAAGAGAAAACAAGCGCTAAAACTGTTAATGCCAATAATGAATACCGCAATATTGGATACGCTTTTTTCTTCTTATAAAAAAGCTTCTTACTGGAGCGTTTTTTGGCAATCCAGGCAAATACATCCTGCAAAATACCTAAAGGACATATGGCACTGCAATAGATACGACCTATAAACGATGTGAGTGCTATAATGATAATAAACCCTACACTGCCAATAGCGAGAGTACTTATAAACTTCATTAGAGAAGGTATAAACTGCATAAACAGTATCTCATGAACTGTTTCGTTAGCATACTTCTCGTATAAATCCAAAAAGAGTGAAGCCGTAAGAATAAAGAACAAGAATGAAATGATCACCCTTGTTCTTTTTAGTTTTTTATAATTCATTTGAATGTGTTTTGCCTAAAGCAATTATGCCATTTTTTGTTTACTAATGCTTAACTCCTCCAAATTCATATTTCCCAACTTCATGTCATGAGCAATTTTAATGTGTCCAATCTCGGTTGGTTGTAATCCAAACATTTTGGTTGCTGCAGCATCTGCTGCCACAATATCTGGCGAAGCAATTAAGGCCTTTAGGTTAGTTACATCGGCAACTGATACACCACGCGGTCCATTCTTAGTCATCATGTTATAACCATCAATAATATTTAAATCAGGTTTTTTATAAGTGCAGAAATCAGCAATACACTGATGAAGATCGTTAGAATGATAAAATTTACGATCCCACACCACACCCATCAGGTTTTTCATGGCCAAAGAAATGCGCGTACTACTATGGTGTTTCATCACCGGCACATTAATAAACACATCAGATTCAAGTACCAGCTTATGCACTTTGGCTTTTTTAAGGCTAACGCCATTGGGTATTTCTACCTCTCTGTAGAATGACTCAGTGTTACCTGGAATCATTTTCCCACCAGCCGCCTTTACGGCATCTTCTATCCCACTGTTTCTATAACAACGATCCCACTTATTACAAGTATTATCAAACACATATACTTCAGAAGCACCGGCATCTTTACAGCGTTGCACAATTCGCGCCACAACATCGGGATTGGTATTAGCTGCTCGCTCGGGAGGTGCATCCCACCCAATATTAGGCTTAACCAATACCTTTTGACCACTTTTCACATATCTACCCATCCCTCCAATGGCTTCAATAGCCCGGTCGAACATATCGGCTCCATTTCCACCTCTAACAGCTGCTATATCATAATCGCTTGACGCAGGCATGCCATTAACACTTTCCAAACCACCAAACAATGGTAAAGCACCACTTAAGGGGACTTCTATAAATTAAAACTTTGACATACAGATGTGTATTAGTATTTTCAGGCGATAAAATCAGCCGAAAAGA
>NZ_JAENRR010000038.1 GCF_016612505.1 Carboxylicivirga marina | reverse complement strand
AGATGGGATGGTTTTTGGAAACATTTTTCTGACGTATACTACACTAAAAATGCTGCGTAATATGAGAACTGCACCCTATCTACTTTACCCCAATGAAGATAGTGGCACTACCTAACGTTCCCCGATGTTAGCATCAGGCTCTTTTTTAACCGTCTTTAATAGTTGTCTTTTTCAATACGTTCTAAATGAATGTTGTCCTAAATATTTTATCAATTGGGCGAATAGCCCATTCAGTACCTTTATTTTGCGACAACATTATTGTCAATATTAAAATCTGGTATAAATAGTTACCTCATTAACTATTGCATTTTGATTTGCATATGAGCCAGTCGTCCATTTGAGCCAGCAGTGTAAGCGCTCAGTTGACCGGGAATCGGTCGTATAGTGTAGTAGCCATTATTGTTGCCTGCATGCCAGCTTTGTCCATTATCGGTTGAATAATCAAAACCGGTTTTGCCCATGGCAATTGCTATTGACCTAGTGCCATCGCTAAAGTGTTGTACGCAGGAACGAAAGCCCTGTGGCATTTTATCGCATTGTTGCCAGTTACTACCTCCATCATTGGTAAAGGCAGCAATGCTGTCGTTTCGCTCGGGATGCTCATAATTGCCACCAACCATTATTCCATGCAGCTGGTCATTAAAAGCGATTGAATATATGCCATCCGCTTCATGCTGCACTTTTATAGGGGTATTGTAAGCCGTCCATGTTTTGCCATAGTTGTTGCTTGAATAAACTCTGGCCGTACTTCCGCCACTGGCCATCCAGGCTTTACCGTTTGGTAAAAACTCAATACAGGTGTTAGAAGCAGCAAAATTACTTTCGCCGGTAAGCGCCATTGGAATCGTTTCGCACTTTGTCCAGTTCATACCACCGTCTTCTGTCCTGATTATTAAAAAACGACCATCAATAGGATCGGAAACCGCCAGACCGTGCAAGTCATCGGCAAATTTTAGGGAGTTAAAAAATAAGCCATCGGCAACCAAAGTGTCCATGGTATTCCAGTTTGTACCACCATCGGATGTTGAATAAATTACAGCCGGGTTATTAATGCCAATTACAATGGCACGCAGCGAATCAAAGGCATGTATGCTTCGGAAATCATTTTTTGCTTCTGAAGCTATTGAACAATCCTTCCAGTGTTGTCCGCCATCCATGCTTCTAAGAACTGTGCCACCCGATCCCGACAACCAAAGGCACTGCTCATCAACAACGCATAAACCTCGAATGGAGGCCTGGGTAGGTGTTTCTATTTCGTTGAAGACAAACCTTGGATGCGATTGCTGCTTGCAACTATAAAATAGCACTATGCTAAGCAGAATATAAAAGAAGTGTTTCATAAAGATGGTGTCATTGAATAATCGTACCGTATAAAGGTGGTAAAAAAAAGCACAACACGAAAAGCAACTGCCAACCCGTCAGTTCAATCAGCCAACCCGTTAGGTTGATTGTACGATCCGCTATAAGTAATGTTCAATCCGTATACTTTGGTGGCTAGTCCGCCTTGTTGATTGTACAACCTGGTACTCGCGGGGTTTAATCCGTCAAGTGTTTTGTTTACCCCGTAATAAATGTTGGACGTTCCGGCGTTTTAATTGATTAATCCGTAAAGTTACTTGTGTAATAGTGCACTAAAAAACACCCGCAGAGCATCGTCTTTGGGTGTTTGTGTACTGTAATCGTTTAGAAGTCTGGTTTAGTTGACTATCACACGGGCACGCGTGTATAGATCGAAAAACTTAGGGTTGTTAATTTCAAACAGACGCATCACTTTATCCATTCGGTTACGAAGCAAGTTATTGGCTTCGTCAAATAGCTGGTCGGCCTCTTTGATGTTGGCGTATACATTGTTACGCACGTTACGCGCCTGGCCAATCAATGCGCTGAAATCATCCAGTGAGGTTTCAAGCTCAGTAATTTGCGGCTCTGCCACTGCAAAAGGCGCTAAAGCTTCCCGGTTTTCGTTAGCCGCTTGTATAATGGACTGAGTCGTTGATACCAACTCTGTTTCCTTCATATTATCAAGGTTCCACTTACTTACCTTTTTAAAGCTCTTTAGCACCTCATTGTTTGTCATGTCGCCATATACATAAAGCGCAGCTGCCAGAATAGAGGCTTTCATCATCAAGGCTTCTTTAATGTTGGCTTTATTACGGGTAATGGCGTTTGCATCAGCATGGTTATTGCCATATACCCCTTCAATGCGCTGGATGAGTTCATCCAGCAGGTTCTTCTGTTCCGTTATAATCGGAACCGGTGTCCAGACAGCACTGTTTTCATCCAGCACCGTCTCCACATTATTAAACATCCGCCAGTAGCGGTCGTGAGATTTGTTCATGAAAATTGTTTTTAGGCTAAACGATTACAAGGCGGCAAATTATGGGAGTTAATTGTGAATGTCAATATGATAAATGTCATGGTTTTATTGGGTGTGAAAAAGTATTCATAATATTTTAATACGTAAGAGGCTTGGTTAAGTGTTTGGTATTGTGCATTTTTAAGAAAGAGAAAAATCAGTTAGCTAAATTTATCTACCTATGCCATTTATCTATCTACCAGCCATTGCCATTATTGCCTACACGGTATTAGAATATTTAAAAAACAAGAAATACAATCAGTCAACCTTACTTAAGATACTGGCTATTTATGACATGCTCAACATCAACGCTTTTATAATCTATGGTTTTGTATTCGATGGCTATTTTGAGTTAATCGATGATGGGTGGAACACCACCGCCTTGATTGCAGGTTTGATTCTATTGGGTATTCCAAGTTCGATATACCATTATCACTTAATTAAGGTAAAGAGCAATTGGGTGGGTTTATTGACCTGGGGTATAGCACTGTTTCTGTTAATTAGAGCAGTCATGTAATGAAAATAATCTGGCATATCATACATCTTGCATTGAGCAACTTTTTGTTGTGCATCATTGTAATACATACATCTTTTTAATCGACCCATAATGAAGACAACAACAACTTTTTTAGTGTTTCTTTGCCTATGTATTATTCCAATTCTACAAGGATTTGATAATAGCGCATCCATTTTATACCGTCACTTATTATCTGATGAAGGTACATATATGTGGTATCAACAGCTTTTTAATTTAACCACTTTTTTAGCGAGTGCTATTGGAGTTTTAATTGGGGGCTTAGCCATTGATAAATGGAATTTTAAAAAAAATCGCCTTAGTTGATTTAATAGGCCTATCTGTTGTTAGCTTAATATTACAGTTTAATGATTCGTTCATTTTAATTATTCTTCAACGCTTCGTACTGTGTTTTACTTTTGGTTATCTGATGATTGGTTTCAAGGTTTTAATTACCGAAGTTGCCAATCCATTGCACCGAGGAAAGATTCTGTTTGGATTTCTTAATATCTCCATTGTTGGTGTATTGATTTACCGTTATTGGTATGGTTCATTCGAAATCAACATCGCTGAATTGGATATTACATATGCACACCTTCAAATACCCTATTTTATCCTGCCATTATTGATTTTGTTGGTGATAAAGTATCTGCCAGGTTCACGAATAAATGAGTCAAGAAACGCTTTAACATTTAGCTACTTTTTTAAGCCAATTAGGAAAAAATTATTACTTGCTATGATTGTATTGGCTATTCTGTTATCATTCGCTAATTCGCAACTGTTTTTTCTGATGTTACTCCAAAAATCCATAGATGTTCAAAGAAACTATATAGATACCATCTCTCTTGCTATTTGGCTTGTCGCCGCTATAACAGGCGTTTTATCGATAGATTATTTTGGTAGAAAAGGGCTTTTACAATTTGGAATGATTGCTCTTATGATATTTGCTGCCATAATTATTGTGGTCTCTTTGGTAGCAAATAGTCCGATGGTAGTTTGGGTCTCTATATGTTTATATTATTTCTTATCAATTTATACTATCACCACAACTGCAACAATCATTATATTAGAGTATCTGCCAAATGCGATTAGAGGACGAGGTATGATTTTATTTGCATTGATTTGCTGGGTGCCGAATACGATAAACAATGCAGCTATATACCCTTCAATTTTTGATTCAGAATACCTGGTTTATATTGTGTCCATTACTAGTTTAGTAGTCTTAATCACGAGTTATTTTTTATTTGAAAACCGATTGGTTGAAACCAAAAAAATGTCGCTTGATAAAATAGAAACCGCAATTATAGATCAATGGGATTCAGAGAAGTGAAATCAGAATTAAACAAACTGGATAAGGCTGAGCTAATAAAGCATATAGGTGAGCTCTATAAGAAATACAAACCCGTTAAAGAGTATTTTGATTTTTATGCCAATCCGGATGAAGAAGGGCTGTTGGAAGAGTATAAAATAAAGGTGCATGAAGCCTTTTACCCTAAACGTGGTTATGGTTACAAACTGTCTACTGCTCGAAATGCTATCACTGCATTTAAAAAGTTAGGTGTTTCGGTTAATGCGCAAATTGACTTATTGCTTCAGTATGTTGAAAGTGGAGTAAAGTTTACTTGCGAATTTGGAGATATTGATGAAGCCTATTATACGAGCCTGGAAAATGCCTATGTAAAAGCATTACAGGAAGCAGATAAGAATAGTATACTTGATAAGTTTCACGATAGAGCCTTAGGGATTGTTGATGATACAATTCATATGGGGTGGGGTTTTCATGATTATTTGAGTGAAGTGTTTTATCAGTATTATGAGTAAAATATAGTTATTGCCAGTTGATTACATCATGTGATATTGCATATACATTAAATGCCGAAGCTATGGAAGTGAATGAAGAATTAAGAGAGCAGATTTTTGAGATTGTTAATAACCAGCTCACTAATGATGATCCTCCTGAGACAAAGTTGACATACGACCGGTTAGTAAATCAAGGGTTTGATGATTTTCAAACCAGGCAGTTAATAGGGCAGTGTCTGGTAGTTGAGTTATTTGATGTGTTGAAATACAAAAAGCCCTATAACAATGAGCGCTATGTTAAAAACTTGAAAGCCTTACCAAAAGAACCATTTGAATAAAACCATTTAAGGAAAGGCTTTTTATTTCAATTCTTTAGAAATACAAATTATGAACATAAACACTATACTGGTTTTATTTCTCATTGTTATTGGCCAGAGTCTGTGTGCCCAATCTGCTTTTCAACAGCTATTAGCCGACTCCACTTTAACACTCACAAAGCAAAAAGTCATCTACGATCCTTCGTATTTTCGCCTCGACTACCCCAATGGCGATGTGCCAGCCGATCGAGGTGTGTGCACCGATGTAGTTATTCGTGCCTACCGCAAGCTTGACATCGACTTACAAAAAATGGTGCATGAAGATATGCGTGATAATTTTGAATTATATCCTCAAAACTGGGGCTTAACACGACCCGATAAAAACATAGACCATAGGCGTGTTCCTAATCTGATGGTTTTCTTTTCGCGCTATGGAAAAGAATTAGCGATGACCCAAAATGCAGCAGACTACCTTCCCGGCGATATTGTTTGTTGGGATTTGGGCCGTGGCTTAACGCATATTGGCATTGTGGTTCGCCAGAAATCAAGTGATGGCAGTCGTCATCTGATAGTTCATAATATTGGAGCCGGACAAGTTTTGCAAGACTGCCTGTTTGATTATAAGATAATTGGTCATTACAGGTATGGGGGATTTGCAAAATAGACGATTCTTCCAAGCCAAATAAATAATTTCATGAAGAAAACAGAATTGGTCTTAACCATTTTATTAACATTTGTAATACATTCAAAAGTATCACGTTATAGTTGATGTATAAATAAAGTGTTATGGCTAATTAAGTATATGTTTTTGTTAATTTCGAACTCCATTATAATCTATGGATAGGTGATTGCTGAAGCTATAATTAGCAAGTTATTAATGAATTTTGGGTTAGTGGAATGTGAACTATTGTGTCAATTATGAACAAACGTAAAGTAAAAAAAGCAATAAAAAGGCTTACGAATTTACCTAGAGGAAAATACTTCTTCTTATATGTTTTCAATAAGGTTTATCATTTATTTCTGAAAACTGTCAAGTCAACAAGAGTAGCTTATCCATCAACCATTATGATGGAATTAACTAATCATTGCAACCTAGAGTGCACCACCTGTCCTCGTGAATATGATTATGGACGGTCTATGGACAAAGGGAGAATGGATGTTGAGTCTGCAAAAAAAATAATTGATGAGGTATGGCCTTATTTAGATTCCATTGGATTGACCGGAATGGGAGAAACTTTTTTATATAATGACATTAAAGAAATTGTTGATTACATTAAAAAGAAGAATAAAGGAATAATAATTTCTGTGTCAACGAATGCAGTGTTACCTAATTTCATCGAAAGAGTTGATGATTTGTTAGGGCAAATTGATACAATTCAGGTTTCGATAGATGGGTTGTATGATGTTTATAACCAGATCCGTTTAAAATCAGATTTTAGGATTTTAGATAATAATCTTAGAATCCTTTCAAAGAAAGCAGCTAAGTCAGATACTGACATCATGTTAAATATGGTTGTAACGAAAGAAAACTATATGCACATGCCTTTGCTAGTCGAATATGCGCAAGAAATTAAAGTTGAATATCTGGATTTTACACTTTTCAACCTTGCTTCGGTTACTGATATAGAACAATCGTATTATAGTTTTTATCAATCTTCTGAGTTTAATTACGCATTAAATGAGCTTGAGGAGACAATATCAAATACCCCTGACGTTATTGTGACAAAGCGAAAATTTAGTACTGATAACAGTTTTCAAAAATGCTCATTCCCATGGACTCATTTCTATATTTGTTGGGATGGCTATATTGCACCATGTTGTGCGAAGCCTTTTCCTAAAGAATTAAACTTCGGGAATGTATTTAATACTAACGTTATCGATGTTCTTAATTCAGACAGTTACCAACGATTCAGGCAGCTATGGTTTAAAAACATTTCTCCGGAATTTTGTAATAAATGTCATTTTATCAATATAGAACCAATAAAGCAAAACTCTAAATGACTTGAAGGCATAATATAGTTTGTATGATTAGTGTCATAAGTCTATCTGCTTCAGTACAATGGTATTAGGATTATTGTTGTTGTATAATAACAGAATCTGATTACCTTTCATGTACATGATTGGCATCATTGAATTACCGAGTAATATGTTTATAAAAAAACTAAAAGCCTTATTTCACCCCGAGCGTTACCACGGCTGGGGTATTAATCGTAATTATTTTGAGGGCTGGTATTACAAAGTTATCAGTGCTGATGAGTGTCATGCCTTTGCTTTTATTCCGGGTATTGCCATGGATAAGCAGGGGCAAAAGCACGCCTTTGTACAAGTACTGGATGGTAAAAATTGCGAAGCCAATTATTTTCGTTTTCCGGCAGATAGTTTTGTGCCACGCTCAGATAGCTTTGATGTTCTTATTGATGATAATCGCTTCCGGTCATCAGAGTTGACATTGGATTTACCTGGATTGAAAGGGCATCTGCAATTTGAAAACGATGTTCCCTGGCCCAGTAATTGGTACTCGCCGGGCATAATGGGACCTTATGCTTTTATCCCTTTTATGGAGTGTTACCATGGTATTGTAAGCATGGATCATTGTATTAAAGGCGCACTTGAAATTATTGGGCAGCTTATTGATTTTACAGGTGGACGTGGTTATATCGAAAAAGACTGGGGGCGCTCATTTCCGAGTGCTTACTTTTGGGTACAGAGCAATCATTTTTCTAAACCAGGCATTTCCTTAAAAGCATCGATTGCTAATATTCCCTGGCTGGGCAGCTCGTTCGTTGGTTTTATAGCCGGCTTGTATTTTAATGGGCAATTGATTCAGTTTACCACATATAACCGCACCAAATTGCTGCGATCGTATGCCGATAAGAAGGTGGTTGAACTGTTCATGGAGAATAAGCAATACAGACTTGAAATAATTGCTCACCGACAAGATGCCACTGAGCTGGCTTCACCAATCAATGGTTTTATGGACGGACGTATCAGCGAGAGTATGACTTCCACTGTGGAAATATGGCTAAGTAATAAAAATGGTAGTTTACTTTTGCATGATATAGGACGTAACGTGGGGCTTGAAGTAGCAGGTATGGTAGAGCAGATTATTACTTAAAACGTGTGTTGATTAATGCTTTTTCGGATTACATTGGCTGATGACCATGCTCCGACTGAAATTTTCTAGCATCGAATGCCAATAATAGAGACTCTATAGTTCTCTTTTACCATTACAAAACAGGCAGGTAAATATGGTATCTATTGACTTAGAAGCGTTATGGTAGTAACTTGTTTACAACTGAAAGAAAAAGACCTGAAATCATTTCCCCGAGATGAAGAGTTCTTTCCTAAGATATGGTTTATTTGTAAGCGTTATTATTTTTTCATTGTGCAGTAAGCGTTTTGTCTCTCACAATCTAAGAACAAATTACTCTTCAATGAACGATTTGGTGCATTTGGATTCAACACAAGTGCCGTTTATAAAAGTTCATCTTAAAAATGGGGGTGTTAGTATTTTACAGAATTGGCAAGTTTATGCTGAGCAAGATTGCCTTAAGGGCATAGGTATAGAATGGGATTATAATCGAGAAGTTAAATATGAAGGGGATTTGGCATATGTCTTTGATGAGGTAACACTGCTTGAAACAAATAATTATTCAGTATTACAATCATTGGATCAAAGTAGGTTTAGCGCTTTAGCCTTAATAACGGGTGTTAACATGGCTCTAACAATAATGTGTGCCACTAACCCAAAAGCCTGTTGGGGCTCTTGTCCTACGTTTTTTATCGGCAATAATAATAAGCTTTTGGAGACAAGGGCTGAAGGATTCTCTAGTGCTATCACCCCATCGATGGAAATGAAAGATATTGATGCTTTGAGAACCGTAACAACAGAATCATATCTTAATTTAATCATGACCAATGAGGCTTTAGAAACGCATGTAGTCAATCAATTAAGTCTGTTGGCTGTAAAGACGGCTCAGCATGAATCTGCCTTTGTAGATCAAGACAATCGTTTTTATACGGCAGAACACCCCATGTCGCCTAGCAGTGTATCTGTTAATGATCACAATATTCTACCCCAACTTTGCGCCTCAGATGGAATTGAGTACTTCTCCGAATCAGATCATGATGACCTGTCAGTAAAGGAAGAAATCATTATGCGATTCAATACGAACAGCTCAGCACCGAAAGGTATAGTGCTGCAATATAGGCAAACCCTATTAACAACCTTCCTGCTTTATACAGGCTATTCGTACATGGGAAATGAAGTTGGCGATTTTTTATCTCAGATTGAAAGAGATGAAAGTAAACGTAAAATGGTTAGTAAACCATATGAGTTGTTGGGTGGTATAGAAATAAGTTATTATTGCCTAAAGAATAAGAAATGGAAGAAAGTGGATGAAATTTATGAAACAGGCCCCATTGCCAGTAATCAGGTATTAGTTCCATTACCAGATAATATGATAATAGGTGATGATTTGCATCTGAAAATTAATATGACACGAGGGCTCTGGCGTCTAGATTATATTGGATTATCACATAATATAGTGGAAGCAGATGCAGAAATAGTACATCCATGTGCATGCCTGTCCTATGATAAAAGTATGGACAAAGAATTACTATCATTGGTGTGCGACAATGATGCCGATTATCTGGTGTCATTACCTGGTGAACGCTATCATTTTGTGTTTGAATTACCTGCTTTACCTGCCGAATATTCAAATACTGTATTCCTATTGTCAAAAGGTTATTACCTGGAGTGGATACGAAGTGAATGGATGCAGTATAAAGACCATAAAAGGTTAAAGCGGATGTTAATGAATCATGCCGGAGAATGGAAAGCTTTGGCCCGCGAATTTAAGTTGGTAGAGGATGATATGGAAAGGGCGTTTTGGAACAGTAGATTGCGAGAATCTTTTAAATAGCCATCATGAATAAGGTTTTCTTCATAATAGCTCATTGTATAATATTTATGGCTTGTTCCCCTATGTGGCACTTGCCTAAACCCAACGAGATGGAACAGTACGTTTTTGGATCTTATTTTAAAGGAACAGAAATAGAAGAACGGAGATATGTTGAAGGGGAAATTATTTGTATTGATGATAGTACAATGACACTGATGACCTTAAACAATAAGAAAAACACGATTGTATTGATTAAGAAGCACCATGTTAAGGATGGTTTGATTTATGTTGCTTTATCTAGTAATAATGCGAATAGTATTAGTATGTGGAGTTCTGCTAACATGTTACTACCACTATCACATGGTGCGTATGGTGTTATTACATTACCTCTTAATATTATTGTTGGTGCTGGTATATCATACGATACAGCTTTAAGTCCTTATTCTATAATGTATCCTTCAGATATATCCTGGAATCAAATGAATAAATTCGCTCGTTTTCCTGGTGGTTTACCTGAAGGTGTTAAAATAGAGGATATTAAATTACGATAATACCTATAAACAATTGATAATTGAATGGGTATGGATATAGTGACTGATAAACTAGCTTGCAATATTTGAATATTTGCGCCCCATCCTTATAACTGCGTTATAGAACTTCGCTTAATGGCTAAAGTGAAGACGTTTTTATATCATTCGTCTCTCTCTTTTCAATAAAATGATCCGGATTCTGGACTTTGAGCTTCAGACTTATTATCTCCTTTTCTCGTTCCAATACTCAATGTATTTATCCATGGTGATAATACCCACCGGACCTTCATAAATACCCCCTGTTTGCGTTTGATCTTGCACTCTGACAGCAATCGTCATTTTCTGGGTGTTTTTATACAGATGAGGAGGAATGGTATACCCTCTTAAAGCGCGCCAGGCTTCACCATAAACAAAGAAGAAATTTTCACTGATTTCGCCCGTCTGACCAATTAACTCACCATTGACGTATACTTCATCTACATCATCAATTTTACCCAATAATATAACCAGGCGTTCATCCTTCAACTCGTGCGGAAGTGTAATAGTGTGACGATACCAGGCCATGCCATCGTAATTGTCGTAGCCCTGTGCTTCCCAGGCACCGGGTACCATTATTTCGTCCCAGTTGCTATCGTTGTAGCTGGCTTCTTTGTAATAAGATTTATCGCCTGTTTTAAATTTCCATTTGCCTTCTAGCGAAAGGTCGGGACGTAAGGGGTTTATTTCAGCCCTGAGGCGTATGTTGCCTGAAATAACACCACCTTCTTTATAGGCATCGTATATGCGTACGGCTATAACGTTGGTTTGTCCGTATTTTAAATGTTGCTCAGGAAGCTTGTACAGTCGATGGGCGTTATAGGCCGTTTCGAATTCAGGAGGGAACTTTCCTGAGCCGTTAATGAGTTCACCATTTAGATACAATTCGTCTGCATCATCGATGTAACCCAAATCGAGCCATAAGCTTAAATTTTCAGCGTCTTGCGGTATGTTCACTTCTTTACGATACCAGGCGAATCCATCGTAGCCATTAAATCCTTGTTGCTCCCACATGGATGGTACACGTATTTCTTCCCAGTTAAAATGGTTGTAGTGATAACGTGCCCAATCAGGGTCATCACCAATAGAGAAATACCATTTACCATTTAGCGACATATAATCGCGCAGGTTTTGCGCATTTAAACCGCTCAATGCTGTTGAAAGCATCAGTGCAACGATGGTGATGATATGTAGATGTCTTCTCTTCATAATTAGTTGTTTAGCCATTCCCAGAAAACATCAAAATAATTAGGTTCTTTACGAACTATCTCCTCAAACTTCTTGTATTGCTCTTTGGTCATTATCCCAACCGGACCTTCATAAATACCGCCGTCAAGTCCAGTGTCGACCACACGTACAGCTATGGTATTTGTTCCGTTATAATTAATAGCAGAGTCAGGTATTTTATAGGCACGTAATGTTCTGTGTGATTGATATGAACCCATTAGCCCACGGGCTAACGAAGAGCGTGAGCCACTAGGTGAAACACCCCCAATGCGAGTGCCATTAAACCATGTTTTATCTTCATCATCAATTTTACCGACTAGTAAAATCAATTCTTTATCTCTTAGCTCATGTGGTATGGTAAACGATTTGCGATACCATGCTACCCCGTCATAATCGGGCCAACCGGCACTTTTCCAATAGGCAGGAACCTCGATGGAACTCCAGTTTGAATCATCGTAATTGGGTTCATGTGCCCCTGCTTGATTATGCACAGCGAATTTCCAGTTGCCGGCCAGGTTGAGGTTTAATATTTTATTAGACAGGTTTGAGTTAAGTGTAACCGGACCGCCCATGATTCCACCGTTGTTATAAAGGTCATATACTCGTATAGCGATGAGGTTGCTGCCCTTTTGCCAGTAGCTTTGAGGAATAAGGTAACGCCGTTCTTGATTATAGGCAGTTTTGGTGTGAGGAGGAAGACCGCCGGTACGACCAACAAAGCGACCATTAATATATACTTCATCAGCATCGTCGATACTACCGATGATAAGTATTAAATCTTCTGAAGGAACAATGTCGAGGCGGATAGTTTTTCGATACCAGGCGAAACCGTTGTAGTCACTGTAACCCTGTGACTCCCACGAGTCGGGAACTCTGATGTGTTGCCAATGGCTATCATCATAGTCTGGGTTTTTCCATTGCTCATTGTCGCCGATGGAGAACTTCCAGTGGCCTTCAAGGGATTGTTCTTCCTGAAGTACTTGGGAGTTAACATTTGCGAACGAGAGTAGGAGCGCACCAATAACGGTGAAATATCTTAGTGTTTTAGCTATCATGTTGTATATCGACGATTAAAAGTAAGGATAATCGGTAATTTTCCAAAAAACAGTAAAAATCCAGGCGACGGAGATTGACTATTCGACATGTTGGAAGTTAACTGGGAAACGAACCATTTTTCCTTGTAGAGATGAGTTTACAGCATAAAATTCCTTGTCTTTAAGTGTATTCTCAACATACTTCATTAATTCTTCATCTTCCCCAACAATTTTATGGAAAATCAATTTGTTGTCTTTGTCAACTCTGAATTTTACAACCAAGGTTTCGCAACAATCAGGTTTTAAATAATCAAAGCTAGGGCCGCGTAAACTCTTTCTTAATTCTTTATTCAATTGCTTACAACATTTTTTCATGGCTACCTCTTCAGGTGTGCGTGCCATAGCGGTGGTACTTAATCCGATTAAAATCACCAATACTGAAAAAAGATTTCTTGCTTTCATAACTAAAGTTTTTATTGTGGTTATTAACTTATTTACAAAAGCAAATGTATGGGGGGCATAACACCGCATCGTCAAAATGATGTCATACGTTGTCATTAATTGTCATCAAAATGTCATCGTTATAGTCGAAGCGCAGAATTGAAGAACTGGTTAACTGGTTAAAAGTATAGAAGTTGAAGAGTTTACATGTTTGGGTTTTTGTGGTTTAGTGGCTTGATCTGGAGCGTCCTGAGCTTGTTGAAGGGTAAAAAGTTTCAGGTTCTTTGTTCTATGTTTCCGGTTTCTGGTTCACCAATTCACAGTTCATCTGATATTATTTAAACTCTTCAACTTGTAGACCATCAACAATATTACGATTCACCAATTCGACGGTTTTTTAGTTCGACAAAAGAACATCAAGTAGTAAATCTATTCTGTGTACAGCTTCTAACTTCTAACCAATCGATACCCCATGCCATGTACTGTGATGATGATTTCCGGATCATTGGGGTTATCTTCTATTTTATGTCGAAGTTTTAAAATGAAGTTGTCAATGGTACGCGCTGTTGGCTGAAAATCATATCCCCAAACATTATCCAGAAGGCTGTCGCGACTGATAGTGGCATTTTTGTGTTTGAGCAGGTATTGCAATATCTCAAACTCTTTACTGGTCATTTTTACAACGTCACCATTTACAGTGGCTGTATAGGTTTCAAAGTCAACCGTAAGTTTGCCAATTTCTATCTTTTTAGAAGAATTGCTGGTTTCTTTTTTTTCTGTCCGCCTAAGCACTGCCTTTACACGGGCTAACAATTCACGCAGACTAAATGGCTTGGTTAGGTAATCGTCGCCACCTGACTCTAAGCCGATAACCTTATCGATCTCTTCTCCTTTTGCTGTTAAAAAGATGATAGGGGTATCATTATCTTCATGGCGTACTTTTTTACATACATCAAAGCCGCTGATGAGTGGAAGCATCACATCTAACAATACTAAATCAAAGCTATTCGTTAATATCTTGCCTAAACCTTCTTTTCCGTCAGATGCTGTTTCTACTTCATAGCCTTCAAACTCCAGGTTGTCTTTAATGCCTGATTGCATATCCGGTTCATCCTCAACTACTAAAATGCGCTTTGTATTCATGGTTTTGCAGAGTTATTGATTGGTAATAATATTCTAAAGGTACTGCCTTTCCCTTCTGTGCTTTCAACTTCTATTTTGCCCTGGTGCCCCTGTACCAAATGGTTAACAATGCTAAGTCCTAAGCCTGAGCCTTTGGCATGATGAGCCAAGGCACCTTTGGTAACCCGATAGAATTTATCAAATATGTGCTTGAGTTCTTTGGGCGATATGCCAATGCCTTCATCACTGACTTCAATAAATTGGTAGCTTGCTCTGACTCCGGTTCGTAGATGTATTTTTTTTGTATCCGCACTATACTTAACAGCGTTATCAACCAGATTAATGACACATTCGGTAAGTGCTTGCTTGTCGGCATTAATAGACCTTAGCTCATGGTTGATGTCAGTATCTACTGTGAAACCTTTTTCATTAAAATGGTAATTGTAGTTGTTGTTTACATCTTCCACTATGTCGTTAATATTCACATTTCCAAAACTAAGCTTTTGCCGACCGCTTTCAATGCGCGAGAAATTAAGGATGTTGTTAACGATGCCAGAAAGGCGTTGGGTTTCGCGGTAAATGATGTTGTAATATTTTTGTCGCTTGCTTTCTTCTTTTAATCGGCCTAGCTGAAGTGTTTCGGCATACATACTTATTAAAGCAAGCGGTGTTCGGATTTCGTGGGATACATTAGATACAAAGTCGGATTTTACCTTAGCGAGGTGTAGCTCTCTTTTAACATTTCGATAAAACAGCCATGCACCAGTTATCAATAATATGTCGACTAATATTAGCAAACCGATGTTTTGTGTGGCTCGCTTGTTAGCCAGCTCGCTAATGCTTATGCCAACCGGTTGAATACCCAAATAATAGTCCGGTAGTAACCAGATGGCCTGTTCTTTCACCACTTCATCAGGTGCTTCATTAAGTAAGCTGCAAGCAATAAGCTCGTTTGTTTTGTTATGTCTAACGACGATGATTAAATCGTTTCCGGCCACCATTTGAATACGTGGCGAAAGTACTTCACTAATAAATTGGCGGGCATCTAATAATAAGATGTTGAGGAAGGTTTGCGTTTGTACCTGGCTAACATACACCAGCATCGAGAGATGTTGTTGGTACTCCAAATCAATACCTATAATCTTACGGTAACCGCTTTTAATGTATCGTTTTAGTTGTTCTATTTCGTTGTTGTGAGCTAATAACTGATTCACAATCTCCTTTTTTAGGGTGTCGTTGGATATAGAAAAACTCCCCAGGTTGAGTGATATTGAATCAATCGGGTGAAGTATAAAGGATCGGATGTATGGAAAGCCAGATAATGATTCTTCAAAGGTGCCTGTTAGCTTTGAAAGATCTGTATTTGATTCATGATCATCTATCCAATTATTGGCAATGTCATCAGTGTGTTGGTTGATGGAAGATAAAACTGATTCCAGCTGCTTGGTATAAATCGATTCAATTACTTCCTCCTGATCATTCAGTGTTAGAAGCTCAATGGCCGTAAAAAGTGATGTTGGGATAACCAGAAGTAATCCAACAATCAACCATGGTTTTATAATGAAACGTTTTGACATTTAATAAATAAGTCTTTTGTCTTATGTCTAAGTTCTAACAGTCTATGAAATCTAATCCGGCACCTTAATGTGTTCTGGTTCTTCGCTCTGGAACTGGCGCATTTCATCAATGACCAATTGCATGTCATCCAGAAACTCTTTACTACAACCTTTTTGCCTGGCAACTTTAAGGTAGGCCTCCATGGCTTCAACTGCACATATATCGGTTCCAGAAATGACAAATGCCGGCCAATCATTCTTCAGGCATTTGTGTAAGATGGCTTTTTGGTCTTTCATGAAAAGTTGTTTGACTTTAAAAATACAATTTTTTAGTTGTTAGCTACTGGTTATTAGATTTTTTAAGTTCCATTTTTAAATGCGGAATGCCATCTTCGAGGTATTCGTCAGAGACAATCTTGTAGCCAAGACTAGTGTAAAAAGCTTTTAAATATTTCTGTGCACTAATGTTAATACATTCGATGTTCCAGCTTGAAAAGCAAAACTTAGCTGCCTCTTCCATAATTTTGCGAGCGTGGCCTTTAAAACGGTAATCAGCATGAACAACTAATCGTCCAATGGATGCATTTTTAAATCGACTACCTGGAGGCAACATACGCGCATAGCCCGTTAATTTTCCTTCATCAAGTACTAAAAGGTGATGGGCCAATTCATCATTGCCATCCAAATCATTATAGACGCAATTTTGTTCTACAACAAATATCTCGGCTCTTAATTGTAGTTGTTGGTATAACTCTTCCAATGAAAGTTCTTTAAACGGAATGACCTTAAACTGCATATCTTATTATCAATTAAAGTGAACAATGAAGTTAAAACCTTTTTTGATGTGGGCGTATGAATTGAAGCTTTAAAAGTAACTCTTAATCTATGCTTTTCGTCTTCTGTATCCTGTCACAACGGAATAACTATACAATGCCAGTGCCACCCAAATTGCTGCAAAAGCAATCTGTTTTTCCTGAGGAAAACCTTCGTGGTACATGAAAATACCTAAAAACAGCATAATGGTTGGGCCAATATATTGCATAAAACCCACTGATGTTAGTGAAATACGCTTGGCGCCTATTCCAAACCAGTATAAAGGCATGGTTGTGACAACACCAGCCATTATAAGTAAAAAATCAATTGTTCTGTTTTCGGCAAACAAGGCCCCTGTGCCCTGTGCCATTTTGTAGATAATAAAAGCCAATGCCAACGGGGCCAGCACAAGCGTTTCAATTGCTAACGAAGGCAAAGCTTCAACGCCACTTAGCTTTTTTAATAGTCCATAGATGGCAAAACTTGATGCCAGTAAAATCGAAATCCATGGAAAACGACCAAAGTCTATTGTCAGATATAAAACCGCCGCAGCGGCCAAAATCAGTGCCACAAACTGAACCTTATTTAAGCGCTCATTTAAGAAGAGCATACCTAATCCCACATTTAATAATGGCGTAATGTAATAGCCTAAGCTGGCTTCAATAATATGTCCGGCATTAACGGCATAGATAAATATGCCCCAGTTGGCACCGATTAATATACCTGTTATAATCAGTGTTGAAAGCGCTTTTTTGTTCTTAAATATAGGGGTGAGGTGTAATTTCTTTTTCCAAAACAGGAGCAGTAATACAAAAATAAGCGACCAAAAAATACGATGTGCCAATACCTCCATGGCGTCAATATGACTTAACATCTTCCAATAAATTGGGAATAAGCCCCAGGTAAGAAAAGCCATAAATGTGTATAAATAACCGCTCGTTTGCTCTTGTTGTGAAGCCATATTTTTGTTTTGTGGCGGTAAAGATAATATTTAGAGATGAGAAGTGAGAAATGAGCAGAGAGACCTCTGTTGCATTGGTACATCGCTGTTTAATTTATTGCACCCTGAGCCTGTCGAAGGTTAGTTAAGTTAGAGAACTATAAAACTTATCAAATGTTGTGGAGTTGCTGAATTGTAGATTAGTTTAAGAGTTTAAAGTTTATAAAGCAGTGATGAACTGGTGAACTGCAAATTGAGAAATGATCTGGCAATCTTTTATTCAGGGCCGCAAATCGCCAACATCTCCTAAGCTTATACTCCGCTCGCCTCTCTTATCTCAATTCGCCTCTCTTATTTTTCACTCATCTCCTGGATGGTAGTTTAACTGATGAAACACCTGCTGCTTGTAGTTGCGACCAATGGGTAGGTTTTTGTCGGCAATGGCAATTGTGGTAGCTGTAAAGCCACTTATGTGGTTGATGGATACAATAAATGAGCGATGAATGCGCATAAAACGTTCCTCATTCAGCATGTTCTCAATTGATGATAAGGTTTGACGAGCCGTAATGGTTCTGTCAGATGTGTGAATATTCACATAGTCTTTAAGGCTTTCGACATACTCAATGTCCTTCAGCAAAACTTTGTGCACCATCTTACCCGTACGTATGTATAGAAAATTGTTATCGTCGCAGGCTGGTTTGGCCTGGTGCAATTCAATATCGCGAGGCTGTTGCTCAAAAAACTTATTCACGGCCTTAACAAATCGTTCAAATGAAATAGGTTTCATCAGGTAGTCAACAATATCTAACTCATAACCTTCCAAAGCATATTCTTTAAAAGCTGTTGTGAGAATCACTTTAGGCGGATGACGCAAGGAGCGTAGAAACTCAAGACCTGTCAAGCCCGGCATTTGAATATCCAGAAACAGCAAATCAATCTTTTTAGTGCGTAAGATGTCAAATGCTTCGGCTGCCCGATGACATGTGTCCACTACATTCAATGAATCCAGTTTGTTAATGTGGTTCTGAATGACTTCTACAGCTAAAGGTTCATCATCTATAATCAGGCAGTTGATTCGCATTGTTGATTAGTCGTTAGTTTAAATTTGTATCGATACGTTTTGTCAATCAGTTTTCAATTCTAAGTCTTTTCCTATTTGTCTAATCTCAATCATCACGTCAAAAAAGCCTTCATCGGTATTAATCTCAAATGCATGTTGATTGGGATAGATAAGCTCTAATCGTCGTCGTACATTACTAATGCCTAATCCGTCGGTAAAGTTTTTGATGCGCTCGTTAAGGGTATTCTTAACATGCATTGTCAGTTTATTTTCTTCGATGCTTAGTAATATTTGTATTTGCACTTCCTTATCGCCTTGCGTTATGCCGTGTTTAAAGCAGTTTTCGATAATGGGTAGTAAAAGCAAGGGAGCAATGACCTTATTCCCGGGTTCGCCAATGCGTTCGTGCTTAATGTTAACTATGCTCTTATCGTGCCGGATGCTTTGTAACTCTATATAATTCGTCAGGAAAGTGAGCTCTTTTGTTAAAGGCACAAACTTTTCACCACATTCGTAAAGCATATAACGCAATAAGTCACTTAGCTTAATAACTACATCGGGTGCTTCATCGGCCTTTTTTAAGGTCAGCGCATACAGGTTATTAAGTGTGTTGAATAAAAAATGCGGGTGCACCTGAGTTTTCAGAAAGTTGAGTTCTGCTTGTTGTTTTTGTGTTATCAGGTCTTGCTTCTTATTTTGATCCAAATACCATACTTTAAATAACTTAATTGTTGCAACCAATGCCGGAACTTCATAGTTGGTTAAGGCAGCTACAATAATCTTTGGCCAATAGAAAATCGGGTAGTCGCCTTCCAATCCGTAAAGAGGAACTTTGTAGTAGACCATCCAAATTATAAAGCCATAAAATATCCAGTGAAGTGCTGTTAAACCAAAAAACTGGTAATATCTGCGTTTTAATAAAAAAGGTATTACCAGGTAAATAAACGTATACGCACCAATCATTCGAACGGGTAAAAAGTACAGGTTCGATTGAAACTCAAAAGCATAGTTGTTGTTGTATTCGCCATACGATAGCGAGTAAAACAAATACGATACTACCCAAAAGATGACGTGCCATAACCAGCGGTACTTAAATAAAATATGTGTGTTGGCTTTGTTCATTCAACCTAATTTTGATTTAAAAATATTAATAAGACAGGCCAACTCCAACTCGTATCGACAAAATGCACTATTGAAGCGACTAACAACCCGATTCTTTCACTTTGAATCACTTTTGTATGGTTTTATACGGTTTATCATCTGTAGACATACGTTTGTCTACTTCCCGAATCACAGGCGAGTTTTAACCATACATTCGCTCATGAAATTTAAAAAACGATTATATGCGTCCTGTGCTAAGCCTATTAATGTTTATGTGTATATCTGTTTGGTCATTGGGCCAGGCACCCGGTTTAAACCGGATACATATTACTAAAACAGAGCAAGCATTCATTATTGATGGTCAGCTTGATGAGGAAGGATGGCGCAAGGCCCGCTTGATTGATGAGTTTTGGCAACACTGGCCAATTGATACAATTCCGGCGATGGCAAAAACAGAAGTTCGCATTACGTACGATGATACTCATATCTATGTTGGGGCCATCTGTTACGAAGAGGATCCAAAACCTGTAACGCTTTCAATGAGGCGCGACGATGAAGGTAATTATTGGAGCAGTGATGCTTTTTGTGTTTCCCTCGACCCAAATAATAATGATAAAAACGGTTATATATTTGGCATGAACTCACAGGGTGTTCAGCTTGATGGAACGCTGGCACAGCGAGGTGCCAATCCATATCTCGATCCTTTCTGGGATGAGTTTTGGGAAGGTGAAGCGCGTATAACAGATTATGGCTATGTATACGAAATGGCCATCCCATTTACGTCCATTAAGTTTAATGAAGAAAATGCAGATTGGGGCATTAACTTCATTCGGAATGATATGAAACGTGCGGCTTATGATATCTGGTCTCGCTTTCCCATGGCTTTCTCAGGTCTCGATTTTGGCTACAATGGTGAAGTGTTTTTCAAAGATGATGTGCCCGAAAACAATGGAGGACAGCTAATCATGATCCCATCTTTATCGGGAGGTTTGGTAAATGATTTTTTTGAAGGTACAGAGCTTGAGTCAAACATTACGGGTGGCCTGGATGCCAAAATGAGTATCGGCTCCGATTTATCACTCGACCTGTCTGTTTACCCCGATTTCTCAACCGTTTATGTTGACAGGCAGTACATCGATTTCTATCGTTTTGAATATTACTTGCCCGAAATGCGCTCCTTCTTTCTTGAAAATGGTGATTTGTTTTCAAGCTTTGGATCATACTCCGACCATACAACCGTGGCCAGCGATAATCGTATTAAATCTTTGTATACACGACGTATTGGTATGTACGAATGGGATTATGTACCCATGGTTTATGGAGTTCGCTTCTCTGGTAATGTAACTGACGATGTGCGCATTGGTTTATTAAATGTTACCAATGAATCTTACAAAGACCAGGCGTCTCAAAACTATTCAGCGGCTTCTTTTCAGTGGGGCGTATTTAAGCGCTCAGCAATTAAAGGCGTTTTTACCAATCGTCAGTCGCTATATGATGTGTACAAGTTTGATAAAGATGACTATAACCGCACGGCTGGTTTGGAGTTTGATTATATGAATGCATCCGGCAGCTGGACAGGTAGTTTGAAGTATCATAATAGTTTTAATCCGGAGAACTATTCCAATGCACATTTTGCCGGAGGAGAACTCAATTATGCTTCTTCAAAACTTCGCATCAACAATAAAATTTATCAGGTAGGTGATAATTACATTGCCGATATGGGCTTTGTGCCGCGTTTGTATCATAAAAATGATGTAGATAATACTGAGTTCAGGCAAGGGTTTACAGAGTTTACTAATTTCACAAGCCTTGTTTTTTATCCTGAAAGTGATGTATTTCTCTACTTCACACCCGGGCATCGTTTTAGTGTATTTACCAACCCATCGGGTGAGGTAAGCGATTATAGTGGAACGCTCAACTTTTGGGGTGAGTTTGAAAGCCGGAGTGCTTTTAATCTGTTTTTAAATTATGAAAAAGCAAGCCTTTTAGCACCGAGAGATATTTTACACAACGATAAGCCATTGCCAGCAGGCGAATATTATTATCAGAGTATTGGTGCATATTGGCGGAGCGACGGACGAAAACGACTTCAGGTATCCTCAACCTTGGAGTACGGTTCGTTTTACAATGGAAAGAAAACATCAGCTCATATGGGCTTGAGTTATCGCATTGAGCCATGGGGCCGCTTGCTGCTTGATTATAATTATTGTCGCCTCGATTTCCCTGAGCCACAAGGATTGGAGAATTACCATTTGGCAGCTTTTACTTCAGAGCTTGCTTTAAAAAAAGATTTAAACTGGACGACATTGGTTCAGTACAATACCCAACAAGAAAATATGAATATCAATAGTATGATACAATGGCGATTCAGACCAATGAGTGATTTTTTTATTGTCGTGAAAGAGGATTTTGAAGCCGGAAACTTTCGAAATAAACGCTTTCAGGTCAATTTCAAAATCAGGTATTGGATAAATATATAGTGAACACACAAGTTATATGTGAGAAGTGGCAACGGCTACTATGTAGTTTAATTTTGACCAGTCATCTTTAGTGGATTTTGATGCTTGGTATTTGGTTAAACGTTATTTTAAATCAAAATCGAAAACCTGTTCTCGTGGTGGAGAGCAGGTTTTTTCTGTTTAAAATCCATATCGTTCATTGATGACGTTTAAATCCATAGCATTATTCAACCACAAAAAGAATACAACGATAAAACCAATTACAAGGCTCAGAACAATAACTTTCTTGACGAACAATTGCCTGTTTTCTTTAATAAGTTTAGAACGTAATGCTTCAAGCTGCTCAGCACTCATCTTCTTTTGTTGCTTTGTATGGTGACGGTAGTTTTTTGAAATACGCTTGTTCAGACCGGTAAATAGTTTATCTCGTTTATGGACAAGATTTCGGTTATTTCGCATGGTTTGAATCATTGCTAATACATGGCCGGCAAATGACATAGAGTTTGTATTTAGTTGTTAAATATTGAGCGTTTAACTTTTAAATCTTTAATAAATCAATCACACACAATGGGAAGTTCAGGGTGTTTAGCTAGTTGATACAACTCTTTAATCTGAGATTTCAATATGCGATCTTCCGATAGCGGAGGTAGTTTATCAAGGGCAAACCAATTGGCTTCTTCAATATCGAAATTGCCCCTTAGTTCTCCACCAGTTGATTTACATAGAAACATGATTTTATAAACGTACCATGGCTGTGGCGGATGTGGATGACAGCGTTTATCATAGATGGCTAGTACACGCTCAACTTTTGATTCAAGACCTGTTTCTTCTTTCACCTCTTTGACAACAACTTCTGATGGACTGTGCCCTATGTCGGCCCAACCACCGGGTATCGACCACTTACCATCCATCATTTCTTTAGCCAATAAGACTTCATCCTTCTCATTTAAAATCAATGCTCTAACATCAACTTTTGGTGTGGGATATTCCTTAGGTGGTAAATAGAATTTATCTATTGCTTCAATGGGTTTATTGGCTATGGCAGCCATTAATTCTTTACTCAGGTCAACTAGCTCCTGGTTGCGCTCTACTTCATAGCCGTTTTGCGCATAAACCAATCCGGTTTCGGCCAGCGCCTTTATTTTTTTAATCGTATTGAGGTAATCCATGTTGTGAAGGTTTATTTAAAAGTAAGTTTATTTTTTGAATGATTGACCACGACCAAGCCTAAAGTCGTTCTGCTATGAATAAAATTTTTCAATAGGCTCGCGTTGCAATCATCGCTTGTTAGGTCCTTACAGTCTTCCGACCTTCAATTACACTTAAATGAGTAGGTCGACTTTGCTCTAATATCAAAAATACATTAACCATTATTAATGCTACATCCTCCAAATGATATGAAACAATGACTAAATAGCGAGTGAAGGTCAAATAATTGACATTGACAGTTGTAATATACGTGCTTACACACAAAAAAAATGTTGCTGACGTACGATAAATCCATCCATCACATGGCTGAATCCAATGTTGCAGTCTCTGAATCACAATCTACAGTTGCAAAATCGTTGCTGACAGTCGTTAAATCGTGTCTGACATCACCATAACTCCATGTAACACTCGAAATATCGTGTCTCACAATAAATAAATCACCACTTACAATGGTTAAAACGCCAGTTACAACGCTTAAAACCACATTAACATCCAATAATGCCCATCTGACATTAGCGATTACCCATCTGACAATCACTTAAAAACCTGTTACATTCATTGATACCTATCTGACAATGCCTGAAACCAATCTGACGATTGCTTTTGCTTGCAACTACTTGCTACTGTTTTAACACTCTTTATATTACCATTTTGCTGCACTCTTGATTATTTATCTACCTTTGTTGCATATTTAAAAGACAAGTTTTTGATAAATTCCTGAATACTAGTACATTCTTCGTTTCTTCTGAAGTCAACTACATTTCAAATCTTCAATTCTCCTCTTTTTAAATACAAAATAGTATGGTGCCTGGATGGTGCCGGGGTTTAATTTTTTAAATGTAATACATGAATATTTTTATTGCTGGTTTAACAGATAACATCTGGGATGAGGATTTGGTAGACCTATTTGAAGAGTACGGAGAGGTAACATCCGCTAAAGTTATCAAGGATCGTGAGACTAAGAAATCACGTGGTTTTGGTTTTGTTGAGATGTCTGATGATCAGGCAGCTCGTAAAGCTATTAAAGAACTAGATCGTGCTGAGTACGATGGAAAAATTATCAACATTAAAGAAGCCCGACCAAAAGAAGGTGGACAAGGTGGTGGTAACCGTGGAGGAAATCGCGGAGGAAACCGTCGCCGTTAATTAAGACGATTATATTCTTATATAATAAAGCCTGAGTCATTATAACTCAGGCTTTGTTGTATCTAATACCAATCAATTACAAAATGAGCTTTAAATCATTTTGCTTATAAGAATGGTAAATGCCGTTGGTTCAATAAAGAGTGTAGTTGAAAATGAGGCTCATTTTTACTGACCAAACGGTATAACTCACTATGGCGTTATTATATTTTTTGGCATTAAAAAAGCCCAAAGCAATGTGCTTCGGGCTTAAAGTCATATGATAATTTTTATGCTTTTGATTTAAGTATGAACTTATCGTAAATAAACAAAGCAACAACAGCACTAACGGCAATTCCTGCATAAAGCATCCATATTTTTGAAGGATTGTAGTTAACCCAAATGAAGTTTGTTAACTCAGAGTTATTCATGCCCATCATTTCAGCTGCTTTATTCCAATAGTCATTCTTAGTGAACGTGTCTGAAACTTCTGGAATTTCTAAACCTCGTTTGGCAACTTCTTGCTTTAATAGGTAAAGTTTACCTGCTGCTTTATCGTAAATATCTCCTGATACAACACCTGCTAATTGGTGCCCAACAGCAATTGGTAAAAAGGATGTTCCCATATACAGTGCTTTTTTATCAGCCGGAGCAATGCTACCAACGTATTCGGTAAACTTAGGGCTACTGGCCATCTCACCAATGCTAAAAATAAGCACACCCAATATTACAAAGAAACTGTTTTGGAAAGCGAACATCATACCAACACCAATGGCCAATACAAATATACCACTCATCATAGCATTCAATGGTTTGTAACGCATTACGATGCCTGAGATCCAAATTTGGAAGATAATGATGAAGAAGGCATCAAAACTACCTATCGTAACGGCAGTAATGGTTCCTTCAGGAGTGCCAATGCTTTCGGCCAACCATGGCCACACAGCATGCAGCGCATTGTATAGGTTTGATGTATCTACCCAATCATCAACAAATACCGGGAATGCATAATAAAGCTGGTTAAATGCTGTCCAAAAGGCAACCATTATTAATAGGAACAATACATACTTGAAGTTACTTAATGTAATAACAATGTTACGAAGTGATTGCAAAAATACTTGTCCTAAGGGTTCACTATCTTTGTTATCTTCTCTACCTGGTTCTTTAAAAAAGAAGAAAACGAATATGTAGTTGATGGAGATGGTAATCATAGAAATGTAGAATACCCAATCCCAACTTTTCTGGTAAATAGCACCGGCAATAAACGGACCTATAAAACCACCAATATTAATCATCATATAAAAAATACCAAAACCTATTGAAGCAGTTTCTGCTGTGGAAGTTTTTGATATCATAGCTGAAATGATAGGCTTAAATAATGCACCTGCAACCGCTAAATAGATGTACGCAGCAAATACCATTGTAAAGCTATTAAAAGTAGCCACCATCCAATAGCCACTTACGTACATGGCATAAGATAAGATGAGTATTTTTTTGTAACCAACTCTATCGGCAATGGCACCTGTAAATAGTGGTAGCAGGTATAAAAGCATTGAACCTGTACCCATTATTGTACCTTTTTCAGCTGAAGAAAAACCTAATGCACCTGTATCTTTTGAGCCCACAAGGTAAAGAGCGAAGGCCATGTAAAATCCATACCATGCCCATCGTTCAAATAATTCCATGGTATTGGATACCCAAAATACCTTTGGAAAACTCTTAATCGTCTTTATAATTCCCGACATATTTTATTAGTTTATTTTTTCTAGAAACGGCTAAAATAGTCTCTTTAGTGTATAAACCAAATGGAATTAGTCAGTTTGTGAACTAAAAGCTGTTTTTTGAGCCGCCAGATAGGCAGTGGTGAATATTAATTTAACACGCTTTTCCATTTCCTGGTAGTCTATTTTATCAGGTGTATCACTGGGTTTATGATAGTCGGCATGTAGTCCGCTAAAAAAACCCATAACGGGTACGTTATTGCGATGAAACGCATAATGATCTGATAAGCGTAAGAAATTTCCGAAGCCTTGTGACTTATTGTATTCATATTGGATAATGAGAGGTTCCACCATATTATTAGCCACATGCAGCAAGGAGTCAAACTCAGGGTAATGATTGTTGCCTATCGTATAAATATAGTTGGCTTTGTGGGTTGAATCTAATCGCCCAATCATATCAATATTGATATTGGCTTTTAAATTAAAGTGGTGTTCATCCGCATGATCGGCAAAGTAAAAAGCGCCTAATAAACCTTTTTCTTCACCAGAGGTGGCAATAAAAATAATGTTTTTATCGAGTTTTCCTTTTAATGGGGCAAAGGCTTTAGCCAGTTCAATAACAGCTGCTGTTCCACTGGCGTTATCGTCGGCCCCTAAGCAAATGCCATTATAGTGTTCACCAATATGATCGTAATGAGCCGATATTACCAAGGCTTCTTTATCTCTGTTTTTGCCAGGCAAGTATGCTACCACATTATTGGCATTGGCTTCTTCAACAATTAGTGGGCAATATAATTTTAACTTAGGAGAAGGCAGTTGCTTAATGTCCTTGGGCCGCCTTAGGTTTATTAGACTATCTATTGATAAACCAAACAATCGCTTACTTAGGTCGGAATTAACGGCAAAAGCTTTAATGGAATTTTCTGGATACTCAGGCTTGGAAGAGCCGATGGACGCCTTTTGGTGCATTACCTTCAAACGCTCCGAAATAGTATGAAAAGATGTGGGGTCGTTCTTATGTGCCATAACAACGGCAATTGCTCCATTTTGTCTGGCTTTATTTGCTGCCGAGTACCAGCGCTTTAAATTATCAATTAAGATAAAGGCAATTTTACCATCTAGCTTAATTTTGTTTAAAATGGTGTCAGATGCATTGCCAATAAAAACACATGGTGCCTGTATGGGTTCTGCTATCGGGCTTGAGCTGAGGTAAACGAAATCGTCATAATTGCTTAAGTTCTCATCGTTAAGCTCAAAAGTAAAATCATCCCATCGCCAGCTCCATAAACCAATGTTCTGAAAATAGGATGTATCGTTGTAAGGCAACAGTCCTGCCTCAATAAATTGGTTCCTTATGAATAGAGCTGCTTTGTGTTCGCCCTCGCTACCTGTGGCACGTCCTTTAAGACTATCAGAAGCCAATGCGTATACATTTTCTTTAAGACTAACAGCACTTATTGGTTCCAGATATTTTGCTTTAAATTTTGATTGCGCAATGCATGGTATCAAAGAAACAATTACTAAAAAAGAGGTAATATGTATTCTCATAACGATGAGGTTTATGAACTAAATCAACTAAAGATACTCTTTTTTTAGACGATGAAAACTAAAAAGCCGGCTATTTGCCGGCTTCTTTTTATTGAGCAATAATTTTTTAAAATCGCTTGCCAATGGTTATACCGAAGGCGTATGCACTATATTCTTCTTTTAAATCATAGGTGAATACAGGCGTTAATTCCCATCCTTTTTCGATGGCTACTTCGAATTCAATTCCGGTTTTTAAAACGAAGAAGGTCTTGGTGTCTTTTTCACCCATTTCCCATTCAACTCCAGGTCCAGCAATTAGTCCAATGCGATGTGTTGGTTTATATTTACCCACCGCTGAAAGTACCACCACATTATTACGAGCTAATTCTTCAAAACTATCTGATTCGATGTAGTATTCGTCAAGCTCCATATCACCAATAATACCCAGCTCCCATTTGTGACTTAAAGAGTAAAAATAATCAATACCAATGGTAGGCACCCATTTCCCAGTACTTTCTTCATGTGTTTCATGCTCATAAAAGGCCGAAGGGATATGGGTAAAACCCGTGTAAACAGATAATTTGTGTTTCCCATGAGGTGCATGTTCATGCTGGTTTTGGGCATGGTGTTCAGTCCCTGATTTGTGCTCCGAGTGTTGAGCATTAGCGCTGTAGCTAAGTGCCAACATTGCTAAAATAAATAGTTGTTTCATTCTTTAATAATTAATTAGTTAAGATGAAGGGAGGGGAAGGGAGCTTGCTTAATATTTATGGCCTAGCAGAATTCCATTAATGAATCCATTTAGGAGTGCACTGCCAATGTCATCTACACCATGTGGGTTAAAGCTGTCTCTACGTCGGTTATTCCCAACGTAACTTATTATACCTGATGGGTAATAGGCCTTGTATGGTATTGTTAATTGGCTTTTATTATCTAGTATATTGTAGTGCTCATGCATGCCAGCTTGATTATATACAAATATTGGCTGCGTGGCATGATGTATCTCTAGCGAATTGATTTGTAGCTGTAGTGGTTTGTATTCCAGCTTGAGACTTAGGTTTGTGGCGGTTTTGTTTATGAGGCTATCATTTACATGCGAATATTGGGCGTAACAATGACTGTTGCTCAATGCAAATACAATCATAACCATGATTAAAATAAGTCGTGGCATAGGTTATAGTTTTACAATTAGGAGCAGCAAAGTTATGCAATAATTGTCTTAAATGATATTATATCCTGTTTTTCCGAAGCGAATTAAAATCGATGTAATACAAAACTTTGAATGAAAGAGTGTTGGTTTGTGGGCTGTTTCGTACAATCTCAATGTTATCTTTATAGTTGTCTACTACGCTATCATCTAAGTTAAAGATCGAGTTTTTCCAGCCAAAGGTCATTTCTGATCCTGGAGCAAATACCCAACGAAGCACCATGTCAACATTAAATGCATTAAAATTATTATCATGCTCGCCCTCGTAGTCATCCTCTGGTTCTAATGTGCCATCGTCTTGTAATAAATAAAATGATTTATTTTCAACACTTGACCAATAATGGCGTCCCCTGAGTTGCAAACTCAATTTGTTATTAAACGTATAGGCCATTTGCAATACATTTTCTATTGTGCCCAAATCGCGTCTTGAAAAATGGATAGAGTCCTGCTCTTCGTTTTTACTAACATAGCCATAGTCATTATTTTCACCATTATAGCTCAATTCGTAGTCAAATGCTAGCTTTTGCCCCACGCGCAGGTCAAATCCGGTACCCATCCAGTTTCCACTTTGATCTCTGTCAGGCCTTTCATACCCTCCAAAATAGGCGTAAATGCCAAATCTTTTTGTGCGATCAGAGTGAAACATAGTACGGTACATGTATCCTTGTGGCTTATAGAAGTAACGATCTTCAACACGAGGCTCGTCATAGTTGTGTTCTTCACCCATATAGGCGCCATATAACGAGAAGCCATAATTGTTCATGAATAACCAATCGGTGTCCAACTCAACTCTTTGTGATTTGACCTCAAAAGGCTCCATCACCATATCATTCTTAACCGCCAGTTCAGCTGACATCTCTCTGAAAATGCCAAAAGGTTCAACCTGATTAAACCGTAGAAAGGCATCAGTATCGAATAAATTATTACGACGAAGGTAACCCATATCGTTTGGGTTGTAATCATCGGAATAAGCTTCTTGCGAAACACCATATTGCCATTTGCCACCATTTTTGGCTAGCTCAACTTCGGCAAACCAACCCGTTTCTTTCTCTGTGGCTCCTCTGTGGCTAATTCCTCCTTTACCGGTAAAAGCATACTTCAGACTTCGATCTCTTAATTGAAATTCAGTAGCTGTTACATTGGCCATAAAAGGATTATCATACATCGACATATTGGTGTTTATCAGACTGATATATGAGTTGTTTTTTAATGTTTGGTCAATAACAGATACATTATAATTGGTGAATGGTTGAATCAATACATTACGTGTTTCTCCGGTAATTGTATCTTGCAATGTGGCGTATGAATTGATCGACATGGCATTCAAAAAACCCACCGCAAAACCATTTTTACCACGACCTGATATTTTAGTGGCATTAACTAATTGCGTTTCAGATGGACGATCGCTGATGATTTCATCTTCTTCTAATACATCGTTGGCATCACCACCAAACTTAGGGCGGCTACCAATACGTCGCGAGTAAAAAACATCACCTCTATCAAACAATTCCATCCCTTCTGTGAAAAACTGGCGTCGTTCATCATAATAGATTTCATAAGGCCCAAGATTAAGCTGCTTGTCATCTGATTGAATCTGACCAAAATCGGGTATAAGCATCATATCAAGTGTATAACTCTCATTAATACCATATTTTAGGTCAAGGCCCCCTTTGTAGATGAAATCAGTTTCGCCATTTGCTTCATTGTGTTCAAGATAGGTTGCTACGTATGGCGAAAAGGATAGTCGTGTTGGCGGTTTTATATTTTCAATACCTGTTAACTCACCTTGTTGGTGGATGAAACCGGAAATATTTCTGTCGATAAAATTCCATGAGTTATTGGAGTTGTAACGTCTGATATTTCGGAACATGTTAAGTCCCCAGGTGTGTACATCTTTTTCTGGAAAACGCAGTGCCGAGTAGGGGATACGCATCTCAAAACACCAACCTTGATCGTTAATTTTAGTTGAGCTCTCCCAAACGGCATCCCAATTGCCATCTTCCCGATCCCGATCACTTTTAATCGCTTTAATATCTGTTTGAACTCCTGCTGGCGTCAAGAAGAATCCATAAGATAGCTGGCCTTCATTATACGGATCGATATAAATACCAATATAATCAGAACCACCAATGTTATCGCGTTCCGACAGAAAATTATAGATGCTATCCGGTGCTGTGTCGTATAACATGGCACCTACGTATATCGCTGATTGATCGTAAAAAAAGTAAGCTTCTGATTTCTGCATGGCCGGTTGACCATTATAGGGCTCTAGCTGAAGAAAGTCAGTGGCTGGTGTGGCTGTCTTGTATTCTTCTTCAGAAAGTATGCCATCAATTTTTAAGGGTTCATTTATATATCGGCTGGGCACCGATTTTTTTTGTGCTAAAAGTATTGTTGATAAACAGATGAATACCAATAGGTGTATGATTCTCATGGGATAAAGGAGATCTAGTTAGTGTGTTCATTAAGAGCAATAAAAATATTCAAAAAATAATAAATAAGTGGTTAAACACTTGTTAAAATTAACATATTGATAACGGATGTGTGTTTTTGCTGTTGTTTCGCAATATTTACATTAAAAAAGTAGGTATCTAGGCATGTGGTTTTTATTATCTTTGCGTTTGCAATTAATAAAAATGTATAATAGCGTCGTAAGCGACAATAAATAAAAGCACAAGCATGAATTTTGTTGAAGAACTAAGATGGCGTGGCATGATTCACGATGTTATGCCCGGTACCGAAGAACAATTAAAGAAAGAACTGACGTCAGCTTATGTGGGTATTGACCCAACAGCAGATTCATTACATATAGGTCACCTTGTTGGGGTAATGATGCTAAAGCATTTTCAGGCCTGTGGTCATAAACCATTGGTGCTTGTAGGTGGTGCAACCGGTATGATTGGTGATCCTTCAGGAAAGTCACAGGAGCGTAATTTGCTTGATGAAGCTTCATTGCGTCATAATCAGGAATGTTTAAAAAATCAATTGGCTTTATTTCTTGACTTTGATTCATCCTTGCCTAATGGTGCCGAGTTGGTGAATAACTATGACTGGATGAAGGATTTTTCCTTCCTTGAGTTCATTCGAGATATTGGTAAGCACATTACCGTCAACTACATGATGTCGAAAGATTCAGTAAAGAAACGCCTTGGTGAAGAATCACGCGTTGGTATGTCGTTTACTGAGTTTACTTACCAGTTGGTTCAGGGTTTTGACTTTTTACACTTGTATCGAGAGAAGAACTGTAGATTACAGATGGGTGGTTCTGACCAGTGGGGTAACATCACAACTGGTACTGAATTGATACGTCGTAAGGAGCGAGGTGAAGCCTTTGCTATGACCTGCCCATTGATCACCAAAGCCGACGGTGGTAAGTTCGGAAAAACAGAAAGTGGTAATGTGTGGTTAGATCCTGAAAAAACTAGTCCGTATCACTTCTACCAGTTCTGGATGAATACTTCTGATTCGGATGCTGAGAAATACATTAAAATATTTACAATGCTAACGCAGGATGAAGTGGCAGGATTGGCAAAAGAACAAGCCGAAGCTCCACATATGCGTGCGATGCAGAAGCGTTTAGCCGAAGAAGTCACCGTTATGGTGCATGGTCGTGAGGCCTACGATTCAGCTGTTGAAGCTTCACAGATTTTATTTGGAAAAGCAACAACAGATGCCCTTCGTAAAATTGATGAGCAGACCTTATTGGCTGTTTTCGAAGGAGTGCCTCAGTTTACGGTCGATAAAGCATTATTTCAAGCCGGTGTAAATGTAGTTGATCTATTGGCTGAGAAATCTTCTGTATTTCCATCGAAAGGTGAATTGCGCCGTACCATAAAAGGTGGTGGAATGAGTATTAATAAAGAAAAGGTGACAGATGCTGAACTAAGTATAAATGCATCAGCATTATTGAATGATAAATATCTATTAGTGCAAAAAGGCAAGAAAAACTATTTCCTGGTGATTGCTCAATAATATTAGAAAAGATATATTTGAAGAAAGCAGGCAGTGATGTCTGCTTTTTTATTATTTAAATTCAAGCCCGATGAGTGAGATGTCATCAAAGGCAGCGCCATCATTCTCGATGCGATCGATAATGGTTCTTAAGCGCAGGAAGTTTTGCTCTAAAGGATGGTTGTTATTCATTATCTCTTCTACCTCTTCAGCACCAGATTCTACATGGTGGCCATCATCTAACTCGACTAATCCATCAGTAAATGCAAGTAATTTAGAGCCTTTAGGTATGTGTACTTTTCCAACTTCTATGGATGGGATAAAATCAAGCATACCCAAACCAATACAACCATTTTCAAGGTGAACCAAGTGCTGTTTTCGCGCATCATATAATAATGGCGGCAGGTGTCCGGCGTTCACATAGCTCAAGCGCCTGGTGATAAGGTTATAGCGTCCGATGAATAGTGTAATAAACTTTTCATTATTGGCACTTTCATTCACGCGGGCATTCAATTGGTGAACCAGCTTTTTGAGGTTACAGCTGTATGAAAAAAGCGAACGTATTACTGCTTGAAAATTTGACATTAGCATGGCAGCAGATATTCCCTTTCCTGATACATCGGCAATGCAAAAGCCAATAGTGTTTCGCGATAGCTGAAAAACATCGTAATAATCGCCACCAACCCCCATGTGTGGCTCGTAATAAGTATGTATATCCAGCTTCGATGTTTTAGGTAACTGGTGCTTGTTGGGCACCAATTGGTTTTGAATACGCGAAGCCAATTCCATCTCTTTTTGTATGGCTTTTTGTTCAAGTAGTTCCTGCTGCATGCGTTTGTTTTCAACAAATACAATTATCAGGTTAGAAATAATTTGGATGAGTTTTAAGTGTTTAATTGTTGGGCTAATACCTTGCTGCTCTTCTTCAATATCGCCAATTAATACATAGCCAATTGCTTTATATCGATGAAACAATGGAATAACAGCATCAAACCCTTTTAAATTTGGTGGATGCGAAAGGGTAATGCTTTCAATCGTTTCGTATTGCAGCAAATCTTCTTCAACATCAATTGCCGATGCTTCTTGCTCTGTAACACCTGATACCAAAAGGTTTTTCCAGATATCATTAGAATAAGTAAAAACAAGTACTTTCCCTACTTCAAGCTCTTCACGCAGTAATATTTCAAATTCAGAGAGTAGATCATCAATACTATGATCTTCATTTATGGTTTGCGCAATATCAAGGATAATATTTAATCTATCCTTATATAATCGAAGTCTTTTCTTTTTTAATTGCGTAACCATAGGAGATAACTCTTTCCAACTAAGGTATTAAAAAAAACCTACAAAAGTCAGTATTTCTTATAGATGCCTTGGGGTACCAACAAAATACCCTGTTATATGTCTTAACTAACTGTTTAGTATTAAGATTATAACAGGGGTTAATATTGTGATATAAATTATTTTACACGCTCAACATATGAGTTGTCACTCGTGTTAATTTTAATTTTATCGCCTTCGTTAATAAATAATGGAACCATTATTTGTGCACCCGTTGTTACGGTAGCTGGTTTTAATGAGTTGGTTGAAGATGTATCACCTCTAACACCTGGTTCGGTATAGGTCACTTCAAACACCACGTTAGTAGGAAGATTAACCATTAATGGAGTTTCAGTATCGGCATGGTAAACGACTTCAACTTCCATTCCTTCATTTAATAATGCTGTATTACCAATTAGTCCTTCTTCGATAGGAACCTGATCAAATGTTTCAGCATTCATAAAGTGATAGCCCATATCATCTTTATATAAAAATTGATGTGGACGACGCTCTACACGTGCTTCATTAACTTTTACACCTGCATTAAATGTATTTTCAATAACCTTACCAGTTGATACGTTTTTAAGTTTAGTTCTTACAAACGCAGCTCCTTTGCCGGGCTTCACATGTTGAAACTGTACAATGAAAAATAACTGTCCATTGTACTCAATGCACATCCCGTTTCTAAAATCAGCTGTAGTTGCCATACTATTGAAATTGTGATTATTATTATCGTAAAAAACGCTGCAAAAATAAGCTAATTAGTGTAAAAAACGAATTGTATTAACTAAAAGCTCAAAAAGCAAAAAAAACATGTTTTAAAATTTAACACTGCTAAACGGGTGTTTCAATCCTTTAAACTCTTCGAGGTTACAAGTGAAAGAGCCAACTGCCAGGTCAAAGCGTACGCGCATAGGAATGCGGTTTTTATCCTTGGTAATCCATACATGCATGTCATCTTCGGTTTTGAAGGCCCGGCCCACTTCAGTTACCGGAGAAAACTTATAACATACTACTTTTCCAAAATTGGTTTTAATAACTTCTGTACCTCGGTATCGGATACGCAAAGGAAAGTTTTCATCAGAGAAATAGGTCATAAATTCAATGACTTCACCAACCTGCAGGTTGTCGTTGAATTTATGGTTGCGGGCAAAGTAAAAGGCAGATAGGATATCTAATATGCCTTCCTGCACATTGTGGACACCTGATTTTTTGGACATGACCTGCGATGAATCACGATTGTATTCTACTTCGTTATAATAACGATAACGTCCTTCACGAATGCTGCGAACAGCCTTTACCGGTTGGTTGGTTTCAACGTCGATGAAGCTTTCGTAACGATCACGTATCTTATATAATACATCTGCTATGCCAACTGTTACGCCGCGCCCAACAACATGGTGTATATGAGTGTTATTATAAATGGAATCACTGACAGTTAATGTCGCTTTACCTCCTGTTACAATCCCATAATTAAGTTTAAACACTAAGCGTTCGCCACCCTGATAGGCTTGGTGACTGGTGGTTGGGTAAGGAGCAATAAACACAGTGTCTTTTTCCTCTTCTTGTGCTGCCAGTAGGTTAGCACAAAAAAAGAATGCAGTTAGTATTGTCGTAAGCTTTCTCATAAGCCTTTGTTTTAGAGATTAAGTTATGATTACTTCCTCTATATGACAAACAAATACATGAGTTTACTTATGAAATCTGCTACAATACTTTTTTCTTCGGCGTTGTAGCCACAAAATCCTTCAGATAAAACGGTTCAAAGTAAGCTACGTCTTCAAACTTTTCCTCAGCAAAATATTGTTCAGCAAGAGGTGCCAGGTTTTTAGCAAGTGGATGACAGTCATCTACGAAAATAGCATTCTCGTGTTGAATGACTTCTTTACACTTATCAGCACCGTTGCCAAAAAATACAACCCGATTCACACTAAGCCACTTTAAGAAGGTTTCTTCATCAACAATTTTGGCTGATATTTCCTCAATTATATTTAGGTCACTATCGAATACAGCGGTGTATACTTCCATGCGGCGTGCATCCATTAAGGGACAAAACACAGTTGGCAGTTCTGACTTCTCCCATTCTTTATTTACCAAAGGCTGTGTTAAAATGTGCATCGAATCAATGGCAATCACCGGCTTATTGAGTGCGTAACAAATGCCTTTCGCCGTAGAAACACCAATGCGAAGGCCTGTGTATGAGCCAGGTCCACTGCTTACAGCTACAGCATCAATATCTTTCATGTCAGGTGTGTTGTTTTGAGCAAACAACTCCTCAATCAATACAGTTAAGTTAGATGCATGCGAATTGATTTGGTACAACTCTTTTGAAGCAACAACTTCTCCATTTTCACTGTAGGCTACCGAACATACGCCGGTAGACGTTTCTATACTTAATATCTTTGCCATGTTAGTAGATTATTGCGCAAAAATAATAAATTGTTTCGAAGATAGTAATACTAAAAAAGCTATTAGCTGATGCTTATCGTCTATTAGCTTTTGAAAGAAGATTGTATGTTGTCTTTTATCTAAAATCTGGTGTTTGATGCTTATGAATCTTTTTTCTCCTCGAATAATTTATCTACAACCTGAACTGCTGCTTCATTTTCTAATTTGCGAGAAATGGCTGAATAAGGTCCGCTAATAACTTCATCCTCTTCGGCAATGCCTTCCAATATTTCGATGTACTTAGTGTTTTGAATGCCTGGAACGACTTTCTTTTGAATAGCTTTGCCTTCTTGCACGATATACACTACTTCAATGCGCTTATCTTTGTCGACCTCAATTTTTGTAGAATCGGATTGAATGCTGTCAGGTCTGGTAGTAACAGATTGGATAGGAACCGTAAGTGTGTTATAGCGTGTATTGGTTTGAATGTCAACGGTTGCAGACATTCCCGGACGAAACGGATAAATGTTTTTGGCTTCTTTGGCAATCAAATGTTGATACGATTCAGGTAGAATTAAAACACGAACTTCAAAGTTTGTAATTTGGTCGGCACTGGCACCTTGCGTTTTTGCCGAGTTGGCAATTTGTGTAACAACACCTTTAAACTGCTTTTTTAAATAAGCATCAACCTCAATTAAGCAGGTGTCGTAATGACTTACGCGGATAATGTCGTTTTCGTTAACATCAACCAATACCTCCATTTGGTGCAGGTTAGCTAAGGTCATCATTTCTGTTCCTTCAAATTGAGCAGTACCTACTACGCGCTCACCTTTTTCAACGTTGAGGCGCGAGATAGTACCATCCATAGGTGCATATATGGTAGTACGATTGAGATTATCCTTTGCTTCTTTTAATGATGCGCGTGAATTTCGTAATGCCGCTTCTGCTGAGGCCAAGTTGGCACGAGCAATTTCATATTCTGATTCTATCTGTTCAAAGTCAGATTCAGAAATGGTCTTATCGTTCCATAGTTGCTTATTGCGTTTGTAGTTAAGTTCTTTTTGCTGTAACTGGGCTCTCGCTTGTTGTACGTTAGCTTCGGCTGATTTTACCGAGGCTTCCATTTTTTCGTAGTTTCGCTCATAGATATCTGGCTGGATGCGTGCCAATATTTGTCCACGCTTAACTTCTTGCCCTTCTTGTATCAGTAGGTCTAGAATTTCGCCCGAAACATCTGAGCTAATTTTTACTTCAACCATCGGTTTGATTTTTCCGTTGGCTGTAATGGCTTCTGTAATGGTTCTGAGTTGAGCTTTTTCAGCCAATACCTTTTCTTGGTATTCCTGGCCAACCCAACCTTGTTCTTTAGCCACTACCAATAAAACAAAAATAACAATGACTGCAACGATGGCAATAACAACAGGTTTCTTCATAGATTCGGTATTTTATATTGGCTAATTTAAGAAATAAGTTGATTAGAGAATGAGGTGAGAGGCAGAAGTTTTGTAAACATTAAAAAACCGGATATTTGAGTTGCAATATCCGGCTCTATAATTAAAGGGTAAAAAGGGTATTATGAAATTTTAAAGTTTTATAGGAATGCCTTTGTAGAAGTCAAGGATCTTCGTTCGTAAAATATATTCATATTTTGATTGAAGAAGATCAGATTGTGCTCTGGTAAAATCAGTTTTTGCAACATTATAATCAACTGAGTTTACTAATCCTACATTAAATTTCTTCTCGGTATATCGGAATGATTCGGCAAATGAACTAACTGCTTCTTCACTCGAAAGGTATTTATTGTATGCTGCAACAGCATCAGCATAAGCTTGTTGAATGCTTTTGCGTAAGCTTAGCTTTTCGGCCTTTAACTGGTATTGAGCATCCATTAAGCCAAGTTTAGCATTTGCCACGTTGTTTCTTGTTTGTAAACGATTAAAGATTGGAATGCTTAAGCGGGCACCAATGTATGTATTTTGGTTAGTCTTAAACTGTTCGTCCAAGGGGCGGTTTGAGTCATAAGGGTCATCGGCCAGCCAGTTGGCATTGGTTGATATACCTGCACCTACTCCTAAGGTTGGGTAGTAGTTGCCTTTTGCAATTTTTAAATCATATTCCTTACTCTCCGTATTGTATGTGGCACTTTTAATCTCTGGCATTATCTCTAATGCAACAGAATAAATATCAGCAGGAGGTTCAGGTGTGAATGCTGTTAATTCAGGAAGTTCTGGTGTTTGAATGTCAAATTCAATAGGGCGTTCTAAATCAAGTAATTGAGCTAAGTCTAGTAATGACATAGCTAAGGCATTTTCTTGTTGCGTCACATTTAAAGCTTCCTTAGCAGCCTGGGATTTTATCTCTAAAAAACTACCCATAGCCTGACTGCCTGCATCAACCAGTTTCTTGGTGCGATCGGCCTGCAATTTACTGGTTTCGTATTGTTCATTTGCAACATTCAACAACTCTTTATTAAATAGAATTTGTAGGTAATGACCTGTTATTAAAAGCCCAATGTCATTTTTAGTTTTTTCCATGTTCTCAATTGCAGCTAATAAGTCAACCTTATTGCGCTTTATTCTGTTGGAGTTGGATAAACCACTAAAAACATTGACATTACTGTTGGCGCTTATTCCAAGCGAACGGATGTTTTGGTCTACGTTTTGCGCTTCTTGCTGAACCCAGGTATACCCAAAACTCAGTGAGCCATTGGAGCTGGCACTTAAATCAGGCAGTCGGTCTAATTTGCTCTGTTTTAATATATTTTCCTGATATTCGGTATTAACAGCCTCGCGCTTAATCGTTATGTTATTTTCATGAGCATAAGTAATGCACTCTAATAGAGGCCATTGCTTTTTTTGTCCCTGCCATTCTATTTTCAGTGAATCCTGAGCTTGCATGTTGATTGCCATTAAAAGAATGGTGGCAATAGCAATTATTGATTTCATAGATAATTCTTTTGATTGGTGTGAGCTTAACTTATCTTCTGAAGAATATCACCTCTGCTATATACAGAGGTAATATTCAGATAATAAATGTATCAATTATTATTTAACTAGCCTGAGGAACTTTTACTTTATCTTTTTTTGTCAACCCTTCCTTAATTTCAATTTTGATTCCGTCAGATAAACCAGTAGAAATAAACCGTTTTTCAAATACTTGAGGTGCAGTTTCAATCTCAACATATATAGAGTCTTTGTTTTCGTTCTCAAACAGAATTAATGATTCAGACACTGTCAGGACGCTATCTCGTCGATCAAGTACAATGTTAGCATTAGCACTATAACCAGCTCTGATGAAATTGCTGGATGAGAGCTTTACTTTTGCTTTGATTTCAAATTGAACAGCTCCATTTTCTTCAACACCTTTAGGAGATATGTACTCAAGTTCTGCATCAAACTTTTCCTCTTCAATTGCGCCTATTGTCAATTCTAGTTTCATTCCTTCTTTGATCTTGCCTACTTCAGTTTCATCAATTTTACCTTCAAAAATCATTTCATTCATATCGGCTACCGAAGCTATGGTCGTTCCTTCATTAAAGGTGTTGGTTTGTATAACTGAGGTGCCGACTTCTACTGGAACATCCAGAACCATTCCTTCAATGGTTGAACGTATAAGAGTATTCGTAATCTCACCTGATTTTTTGGTGATACCTTCTTTAATCAATTGCAGATTGTTTTCAGCTGCTTCAACTTCCTCAAGAGCGGTATTGTAATCAATCCGATAATTTTGGAATTCTGCTTCTGCAATGACACCTTGTTCAAACACTCCTTTTTGTCGATCATAGACCAATTGAGCATCTTCTAAACGCAATTTAGCCTTGTTAAGCCTCGATTCGGCTGCATTAAGAGCTACCATATCTGGAATTATCTTAATTTTTGCCAATAGATCGTTCTTTTTGACATGGTCACCGGGTTCTACATATAATTCTGCAATAATTCCTGAAACCTGTGGTTTAATCAGAATCTCTTTACGAGGCGTAACAGAGCCTGTTGCAACTGTTTTTTGAATTACATTATCTACTGAAGGATTTTTTGTTTCGTAAATGATATCTTTTACTTTAGACTTGTTGTATAGGTAAACAAATCCGAATATTACTAATCCTACAAATAAAACGCTGATAAAAATTTTAACTATTTTTTTCATGATATGGAGAAAGTTTAATTTTCACTTCTGATTGCTTCAATGGGTTTAATAGAGACAGCTCTTCTTGATGGTATTATGCCAGCAAACATTCCTGATAGAATAATAATGATAAGTGCTGTAATGGCTAGCTGGAAATCAATCTCAGGATTTCTGAACATTTCACTCTCTGGAGGCAAAGCATTGTTTACTAGTTCAATAATAAAAACACCTATCATAAGGCCAGATATGCCGGAAATAGTTGTTAAAAAAATAGATTCTGAAAGTACACTACCTATAATTTTACGTGGACTGGCACCAATTGCTCTTTTGATACCAAATTCAACAGTTCGTTCTCGTAATATGATGAGCATAATATTACTAACACCAATAATTCCTGCTAATAATGTGCCTATTCCGACAATCCATATTAAGCCGCGGATGCCAAGGAAAAGTCCATTCATTTTTTTGAATTCTTCTCCTACGTTATTGTAGCCAAAAGCACCTTTATCATCAGGATGAATCTTATGGCGTTTGGCAAGTATGGCCATAACCTTTCCTTCAACAGGCTTAACCTCAAATTCAGGCTTGACTACAATTGAGAAATGATCAACCCGGTTAGGGTAATTATATACCTGTTGTGCTGTTGTGAATGGAATCCATACCTGAGAGTTCTGGTTTTCTCCCCAGCCACCAGAATGCTTTGACTTATATACGCCAATTACCTGGAAGTAGATACCATTAAGTCGAACATATTTATTAATTGGATTCTCATCTTTATCAAATAATTCTTCGTAAGCCCTATAACCAAGTAAAACAGCTTTTCGATTAAGTTTAAGATCAAATTCATTTAAAAAACGCCCATATTCCAAAATAACAGGGTCTATAAAGTTTTCGTCTGGTGTTTTACCAAGCACATTAAAATTCCCTTTTTTGTGGCGATGTACCAAAAGTGTATTTTCGCGATAGCCTCCTCCATTAACCGTAGGTGCTACAATTTCAATCTCTGGAATGTTTTGTTCTAATGCTTTCTTGTCACTATATTCAAAATAGTATTGTCTGTTTCGAGGAAACCCTTTGTAGGGCATAGTTGTTTGTTGAGCCCAGATAAACATACTGTTTCTTGAGAAATCTCCAAGGTTGGCGTACACAGCATTTTCCAATCCGCTACCTGCACCAAGCATGATAACCAACATAAAGATGCCCCAAAAGATACCAAAAGCTGTTAAAGTTGTGCGTAACTTATTTTGCTTTAAGGTGTGGAATATTTCTTGCCATTTATCTATATCAATCATAATCTTGTTGAGTTATTCATCGTGCAAAGCAACGATGGGTTTAATACGAGAAGCCCTTCTGGCTGGAACGAATCCGGCTAACATACCTGCAAGGGCAATAAGTATCGCTGAGCCTATGGCAATATTAAAGTCAACACCCGGGTTTCTAAAAAACTCAGAGGCTGGCATGTTTTTAGCAATGAGCTCTAGTAATGAGATGCCTGAAAGCATTCCAAGGTAGCCTGCAATTGAAGTAATTATTAGTGCTTCAAGAATAATCAAACCGATAATTGAACGAGGTGTTGCTCCTAGGGCTTTTCTAATGCCAAATTCCTTAGTTCTTTCCTTTACTACAATCAGCATAATATTACTAACGCCTACTATGCCGGCGATAAGAGTGAAAACACCTATAATGCCGACAAAAAGTTTGATGCCTGCGAAGAGAGCTTGCATTTGTTTGTATTCTTTTAAGGCATTGAAAGAGCCCAGTGCGCTTTGATCTTCAGGATCAACTTTGTGTTTATTAGCTAATTTAACTTTTATATCTTCAAGTAAAGCTTCACTTTCTTTAACCGATAAATCACCACAGGTGAATGTCATGGTACCAATTTGTGTGCCTGGTCTGAATGTTTTTTGAGCAACGGAAATTGGGATGTATAATCGCTCCACTTCTCCATCATGAACATCATCAAAGACACCGACAACTAAAAAAGGTATTTTGTTAATGTTAACATATTTACCGACTGGATTTTCTTCTTTGAATAGGCGTTCTTTTACAATTCGACCAATAATAGCAACTTTTCTGTATTTCTCAATATCAATGAAATTTAATAGCCTACCATTGGTTAGTTTTAAGTTTTCAGTGGTTTGAAAGCCAACGTTTATGGCTTGAATGCCAAAGTCACCATATTCATTCCTGTAGTTTGTTGAATAGGCACCACCCCAAAGGTTAATTCGGCCGGATATGTTCTCAAGAGCTTCATAATGATTAGAGATGAATTCAAGATCATCATTTTTAAAGCTTATCTGTCGACCAGTGTTATAGCCAGCGTGTGCTATCGTTGTTCTACCTCCCCAAAGCCATACACTATTCATTGCATCACTAAAGTTGTGCATAACTCCTTTTTGTAAGCCAGTGCCTGAACCTAAAAGTATCATTAAGATGAAAATACCCCAAAAAACACTAAAGCTGGTCAGAAAGGTGCGTAATTTGTTTTTGCGCATCGTGCTTAATATTTCTTGCCAAACTCCTAAATCAAGCATATCTAATACTATGGTTCTGTTTGTATTCTTTTTCAATCACACCATCTTTAAGGTGTATTATCCGTTCAGTCTTTTCTGCAATGTCGTTTTCATGAGTTACTATTATCATTGTGATTCCGCTCCGGTTAATCTCATGGAAAAGTTCCATTACTTCATAAGATGTTTGAGTATCAAGTGCTCCGGTTGGCTCATCTGCCAGGATTACTTTAGGGTTATTTATGAGGGCTCTTGCAATCGCAACTCTTTGTTTCTGACCGCCTGAAAGCTCGCTTGGCAAGTGGTGAGCCCATTCAGTCAAACCAACTTTTTCAAGGTATTCCATAGCAATACGATTTCTTTTTTTTCTTGAAACCTTTTGGTAGTAGAGGGGCAAGGCCACATTTTCCATGGCATTTTTGAATGTAATTAAGTTAAAGGATTGAAAAACAAAACCTATCATCTTATTGCGATACCAGGCTGCTTTCTTTTCATTTAAGTCTTTAATTAAGGTATCACCTAAATAGAACTCTCCTTTGTCATAATTGTCAAGAATGCCCAAAATATTCAAAAGAGTGGATTTTCCAGAACCCGATGATCCCATAATTGAAACCATTTCGCCTTGCTGGATGTCAATATCAAGTCCTTTAAGTACATGTAATGAGTTACTTCCTGTAATGTAGGATTTGTGAAGTTGATTCACGCGAATAATGCTTTGGCTCATAATATTTTTTTCTTAGATAAATCGATTCTAATGGGTAAAAACTACTTAACAATACCTGTGCCGATAAAATAAAATCACAGATAGTCAATGTGTTAAGGTGTTGCTTGTTAGCTGAATGATTAATTATGCCTATATTTTACCTGAATATTGTTCGTTTTCGAACAGATGATTTTTGTCATCCTTTGTTAATTGGACGATTAAGAGCATTCTTTGGTTACACTGTACGTAGTGTGCGTTATCGAACAATAGTATGTTTTATATATAATTCAGTAATTTCTTTTCGACCAATAGCCTGCTTAATCGTATAAGGTGTAAAGAATCTATGGAGTCACTATCAGATGAAATATTAGTAGAAAAAAGTAGAGCCGGCAATCAACAGGCTTTTGCTGTGTTGCTTGAGCGGCATACTGATTATTGCTACTCAATAGTTTATCGGATGATTAATGTAAAGGCTGAAGCAGAGGATATTGTGCAAGATGCATTTGTGACCGTTTGGCAAAAAATTAGAAGCTTTGATTCGCAAAAAGCAAAATTTACAACCTGGCTTTATAGTATTGCAACACGGATGGCGATTGATGCCTTGCGCAAACGAAAAAATCAGGTTGATGTGCATAGTGTTGCAATAATAAGTGAAGATCATAATGGGTTTACACAACTATGTAATAATGAATTGGAGGAGAGTGTAAGGCAAGCGACGAGTTCTTTAACTGAGTTGCAAAAAGCTGTTTTTGTGTTACGTGAAATTGAAGAGATGGAGGTTGTGGAAGTGTCGTATATAACAGGATTGTCGGCAAAGCAGATAAAAGACAATCTATACGTGGCGCGTAAGCAAGTAAGGGAACGATTGAAAAAAACATTAAGCCTGTAGAGATGGAAGCGGATAATTATAAAAAAATTATTGAGCAATTAAGGCAGCAGAAGCCTCAGTTGGAAAATGGACAAAAGCTTAAGCATGAGGTGATGAATAGGATTAGGACACAGAAATCTGTTTCTAATATAGCCTATCTAATTAGGGTTGCGGCAAGTATTCTAATTCTATTGAGTCTTGGAGCTTATGCTTGGATGGAGATTTATACCTGGGAGAATCGCTTAGCTATTGAACAACGAGTATCCCCCAATGAATTGCAGAATAATGTTGATTGGCAATGCCGGCAAACAGTTAATGAAATCGTAGCATCGCTTTTTGAAACGAATGCACTTGTTCGTCAAAACGATGGCGTTCTTATTAATAAGAGTAATATGAAGCTTCTTGAAGTTGAAAATGCAGAGCTATTTGCAAGGGTGAGTGATATGCTTGAACGCATCAAACTAATTTCACCAAATGATTTCCAAACCTATCAGTCTGGTGAGGATATTCATTTAAATGCATGGCAGCTCCGCCGTGAATATGGTTTCTGCGAATGGATAACCAAATAAGCTATTGACTATGAAACTAAAATGGATACTAATAATAGGTCTGTTCATCCTATCGGCGTGTGATGATTTAACTTACAGGTATTACACGCGAATAAATGCAGATGGAACAGTTTTTAAAAGAATTACAGCACAAGGGGATTCTTCTAGTGTTTATAATAAGCCGTTTTCATTTAATACTAATGAAGGATGGAATCTGAAATACGACAAGGAAATTGATGCAGAAAGTGGCGACACGATATTTTGTGCCGTTGCTGAAAAGACGTTTGTGTCAATTGAAGACATCAATCAAACACTTCATCTTAAACAGGATTCGGCATTTATGGATAATATTAAGGTGGAGTTAACTAGTCGCTTTGCCTGGTTTTTTACTTTTTACGAATACTCGGAGGTATTTTTGCAACGCTTCCCATTTAAGCATGCTTCCATCGATGATTACCTAAACAACGAAGAGTATGCCTATTTCTTTTTAGATGATACAACATGTGTTGCGTCGATGACAAAAGAAGAGGAAAACGCTTTTGATTCAAGAGGAGAAAAGAAATTTTGGAAGTACCTGTCAGTATCGATGGGGATTGAATTTTCGCAACTTTTAAACAATTATGCTGCTGAAAATGGAGTAGAGAAGTTATCCGATTCAGATTCTTTGTTTGTAATTCAACTATTCGATTCATCCATGGAAAATGGTCCCGATATTGATGAGATTTGCAACTTAGTGGATGAACATCTGAATGCCTCGTGGGTTTTTCAGGCTTATTGCGATGAATACTTTTCTAACTTTGAGAGGCAATTGGATGATGAAGTTATCTTCATTAGCGAATCGGATTATTTTGCTACGCTTGAGGTGCCAGGTTTGCCATACGAAACCAACGCCTCCTCAATAGAAAAAGATATTGCATATTGGCAATTTAAGCGAGGGCGCTTTTACTATAAGGACCATACACTTTATTTGAAGTATCGAACCATAAATTATTGGGCATTTATAATAGTCGGGATGATCCTCATTGCATTGGCCTCTTCATTAATATTAAAACGAAAACAATGAAATATATATTGATAATATCGGTTGTGATAACTTTTGTATCCTGTTGTTCTAATCCTCGGGTAGAAATAAAAACAACTAAAGGCGATGTAATTTGTGAGATTTATGAGGATCGAGCCCCGATAACGGCGTGTAACTTTCTAAAATATGTCGATGAAAAACGTTACGATTCAGCGATCTTTTATCGGGTTGTTACACTTTCAAATCAAAATAATAGCCCAGTTAAGATTGAAGTTATTCAGGGAGGCCTGTTTGTTGATGAGACTATCGAGCAGTTGCAGCCAATTCAACACGAACCCACAAATGTAACTGGAATCAAACATTTGGATGGAACAATTAGTATGGCTCGATTAGAGCCGGGCTCGGCTTCTTCAGAGTTCTTTATATGTATAGGTAGCCAACCTGAATTAGATTATGGAGGAAAGAGAAATGCAGATGGTAAGGGGTTTGCAGCCTTTGGACGGGTTGTTCATGGGATAGATGTTGTTAAAAAGATACATGTTTTAGAGAACACCAACCAAATGCTTGATGCAATGGTGAAGATTGAAAGTATAAGAAGGTTGAACGCTGAGGAAGTACAATAATAATCTGACATTTCCCATGTCTATTAGGCAGCTTTCAAGTGCTGCCTAATAGACATGGGAAATGTCAGTTAATAATTGCCTCCTATATTATTTAGAAGGTCTAAGGTCACCATCGATAGTCTATCTTTCGAAAATATCTAAAAAACTTTCCACCACCAACCCCCACCAAATCAATTCTTAAGCCATACTCTTCCAAGCTGCCTCATAA
>NZ_JAENRR010000037.1 GCF_016612505.1 Carboxylicivirga marina | reverse complement strand
ATTTGAAAATTTCGTTAAAGGGTTCTGCGATTTTATCAAGTCAAAAATTGAAAAAACTAATTTTTAGAACCCACCTTTACTCATATGGCCAACCTGATAGAATTTCGCGTTTTCTGCGGGTTCACCATTGTAAAGCTTTTCTCCTTTATACAAATTTGTGGTTGATAGCATTTCTTGCAGAATTTGTTTATCGTCATCCTTCACCAGATTGAACCATCTATTAACACCGTCTTTTTCCAGCTTAACCAAGGTTTGTTCTTTTACAACTATTTGCTTAAGAATTGTATAATCATCAGCTCCAATGATTTTGTTGTTTTCTATCAATGGTGAGATGTTAATAAATTGATGATACGATTGATGCTTTGTTTCAGGTGTTAGCTTAAGCCCATTGTTAAAAATGTAGATACATAAAATAGTAGAAAAGACAATTAGCAATGCTCCCTTAATAAACTGCACATATGTAGTGGATGTCATGCCCGCGGTTGCTACAATAAATATAACAATGACCCCAACGATGATTACTCCCCAATGATGTTCTAAACCCAGCAATGGTTTTACCAAAGCTCCTGCACCAACCATTTGAGGTATGAGGTAAAACATAGATACAATTAAGGTGCTGATGGCAGCTGTTAATTGAATAGCCTTAGAGTCGAATTTTGCATCCAAGGCATCTGTGAAGGTAAATTTACCCAATCGCTTAAGTGGTTCAGCAACCAGAAACAGCGCAACAATCCATCCGGCCAGATAACCTATCGAATACAGGAAGCCATCATACCCTGAGAAGGCAATCATTCCGCAAATGCCAAGAAATGAGGCAGCCGACAGGTAATCGCCGGCAAAAGCGATTCCATTAACGCCCCAGTGTATAGTGCCACCTGCTGCATAAAAGCTTGAGGCTGATTTGGTTTTGCCTGCGAAGTAAAACGATAAGCCAAGTACTAGTGCCACAAATAATATAAAAATAATGATGGCGGTTATTGATGGTGTATAGATCATTATTTGTCCTCCTTATTCATTGAATTTTCATAATTGGTGCAGATGGCGTTGTAGATTAAGCCAAGAACAATAGCAAAAATGATTAGTCCAAAACCATAGACAACAGCTAAGTTTTGCCCGGCAAAGATGATTTTACCCATTAATTCATAATTGACAACGCCAATAACGACAAATCCTGCGTAGACCAGTGAATAGAAGATAAATAGGATAACGCCGAGCTTTGATTTTTTCTTTGATGCATGATCAACGCCAAGTTTGGCAGCAGGTCCGTGTTCCATAAAGCTTATGTATTAGTTAGTAATTGGCTGTGAAACCACCACTAAAAGTGGCCGGGAATAAAGTTATTTGTAATTGTCAGAAAGTAAGGAGGATAGGATAGTAAAAGTTATGAAAGAATGTTCAGAATAGAAATAGAACTGAGAGATTATTTTTCAGTTGAGTAAAGAATTGTAGCTTAATCGTCAGCTTGTAAATAAATATACGAGGTTGAATGCTATCAACACCTTCTAAAAAAGACTATTTTTACATGTAACATATGAATGTATTTCTAGAGAAAAAAAGTATGATACGACCTTCAAAAGAAAAATGGGAAAAAATAAGATGTAAAGGAAAGATACGATATGCGATAGTATACGGAGCGTTAGGGATGGGGCTATTTTGGGCAGCTATTACTAACGTTATTTCTCATCTTGTAGAGCCTGTTGAAACTTGGCATATTCGATTAATTCTTTTTACAATTGGAGGATTTATACTTGGTTTTTTTAATGGTTTAACTGTTTGGAAGTTAAATGAACGAGCTTATCATAATAGTTAATCAAGAGTTTATCACATGTTCGTTGTAGCACTTACGCTTTGTCGCTGTTAAAAAGACAACAGACAAAGATATTATTCCACCCGATTTTCATTACACCATTTCCAATGGTGTTCATTAATAGGGTAGTTACGACAGATACCGGCGCGAGCCTCATATACACCACATGTAAAGAAACCATTATCTATTTTTAGGAAGATGCAATCGCCATTTTCTTTCGATTTTAGAAAGTAGCCATCATCATAACTAGGGCCACGAGGGTCGGTAAATTCATGACGGTGCATTTTCGTGAAACCTTCTAATGCTTTCAGTTCATTCTCGTTAAGTTCCACAAATGGAAAGTTACGACAACAAACACCACAATTCTGACAGGTAGGCGATGAGATTTTGTTTTCCATAAAGCAATTAATCTTAGTTTAATTTGATTCGTTGCGAATGGAAAGAGGCATTGTAATATTCATTAATATTATCCCATCCGGATCAAAGGTAAGGCTTTTTATTTCAATCTGAGTTTTATAATTTAAATTGAACTCACGTTAATAATTAGCAAAAGTTTGACCAGTCTGTTAATCGAAACGGCAGCCGCCTTACTTATTGTAAATCTATGTTAATGATTAGAATAAAATTTATATTTTAGTCATCTTAACATTCTCACACATCCCAGATCACCATGAATAAAAACACAATTTACAACTGGAGTTTATTAATTCTTATACTTAGTGCTTTTGCTGCCTGTAACAATAAGAAAAAAGCCAAAGGCTCTGCCAAAGTAGAAGTTAGCTACACAGAAGAACAAGCCAAAGAGGTTAGTTTTGTAACAAGTGGCGAGATTCATTTCGACGAAAGCATTAAAGTGATTTTCAACAACCCGGTTATCGAAGATAACGAAGTGGGAAGTTCAGCAAAGGAAGCTTTTAGCTTTTCACCAGCCATTAAAGGTGATGCCAAATGGGAGAACAAACGCACTTTGCTTTTTGTACCTGATGAAGCATTGGAGTTACGCACAGCTTACCAGGGAACACTACACCTGCAAGATATTATTGATAAGTTTAAAACAGCCAGGCTCGATGATTTGGAATTTGCTTTCAATGTTTTGGGTCGCGACATAACTGCTTTTAAAGGCTCATTGGAGTTAAAAGATCATAATAGCCCCAAGCTTTTGGTCTATCGTGGTAATATTACTTTCTCTGAAAAAACAAAGCTGGAGACACTGCAAAAAGCGGCTAAGATCAAAGGTGGTAAATGCACGCTTAACTGGAGCCAGGTGGATGACTGGAATTTCCAGTTTAGCACCACTGAGATTACCCGCTTAGATAATAACCAGAACTTTAGCTTCATCATTCAAAAAGAAGACCTGGAGCTGGAATTTGACTATACCGAAACCTTTGTGGTTTCGCCTCTGAAAAAGATGGAAGCCAACAAATTCAGGGTTGATGAAGATGGGCGCAATCCGCGTGTGCGAGTGGTTTTCTCCGATGACATAAGCATGGAGCAAAATATTGATGGCTTGATTTCAGTGTCACCAGCCATCGATTATAAAATTAAAAAACTGGGCAAGACAGCCATCATCGACGGTAACTTTAAGTTTGGCTCTTCCTATACCATTACAGTTAACAAGGGTGTTAGCAGCCGATGGGGCACCAAAACTGAGTCTCAGGTAAGCAGGGAAATTAGCTTTTCAGATATTCCACCACAGCTGGAGTTTGCATCCAATGGTATTATATTGCCTACATCCAATAACAAGAAGATACAGTTTTACACCACTAACCTTAGTCGGGTGCACCTGCAGGTTAAAAAAGTGTTCACCCAGCGTATTGGTGATTTTGCCCGTTCGCAACAACTCAACAGTTCACGCACCCGTAACAAAGGATTTGGGAGTAACTATGAAAGCAACATTGGAGTCATTGTTAAAAACCAAACCATCGAAATTGGTGCCACACAAAACGAGTGGTTACTCAATGAATTTGATTTATCCGATCTGTTTGGAAAATACGATGACGGTTTATTTTTGATCCGCATCAACTTCACACCCGAAGACATGATGAAGGAAACGGAAGAAGACATCCTTCATTATGTATTGAACAAAGGCCAGATATACAAACCTGTCTTCTTAAGTGATTTGGGCATGACATTGAAACGCACCAACGATGGTACTAATGTTTTCGTTACCAATATAGTGAGTGGCAAAGCCATGTCGGGTGTACGTGTTTCATTACTAAACTGGCAGGGAGATGTTGAAGCCAGCAACACAACTAACAGCCAGGGCTTAGCAAGCTTTGGCAGTCGTAATTATTACAATTACGTAAGCGCTGAATACAAGAACCAACTAACGCTGCTAAATAAAAACGAGATGAGCTGGAGTAATTCAGGCTTTGATATTGGCGGTGTGCATAACAATCGAAACAAAACTAAAGGTTTTATCTACCTGGAGCGAGGCGTATACCGTCCGGGCGACTCCATTCATGTGTCCTTCATCGCCAGGAATAGTGACTCAACTTTTCCACACAATCATCCGGCCGAAATATCGGTTCGCGATCCGCAATACAACACCATCTTTGAGCACGTTGAGGTAAACTCAACCGATGGCATGTATGTGTTTAAAATGACCACCGACGACAATGCACCTACCGGTACCTATAACATAAACATACAGGCTGGGGGTTCTTATTTTAATAAAGAATTGAAGATAGAAACGGTGGTAGCCGAGCAATTAAAGGTGCAGGTTAAACCACGCAAAAGACAGTTTATATGGACGGATAAAGTCATTGATTTCGATATTAATGCCAAGTACCTGTTTGGTGCTCCGGCGTCCAACCTTAAGGCGGAAGCAAGCATTGAGGTGTTACCTTATGAAATGACCTTTCCCAAATATCGCGAATTCACATTTACACGTGAAGATGTGGAGTTTAAAGCCAGCACGCACAATGTGCTTAAGACCGAATTAGATGCGAAAGGTCATCACAGTGCATCCTGGTTTGTACCTTCCCTGGGGAAAGTCCCATCAGCCTTAAAACTAAAGATTGCTGCCAGGGTATTAGAAAAAGGCGGTCAACCCAACGAAGGTTGGAATTACACCAGCATGCACGTTTATCCTAACTATGTTGGTATTAAAGACCCAAGTGGATACGGTTATTATAAAACCAATCAGGAGGTTAAGTTCCCAGTTATTTTACTCGATACCAACGGGCAGCCTGTAAGTGGCAGCACTCTGCAATATAAAATTTACCGAAACGATAAGCGCTGGTGGTACCAGTATGATTCGCGCAGCAGTTATCGTTTAAAATATAAAGAAGACAACCAGACTTACCTCGAAACAGAAGGAAGCATCAATTCAACAGATGGTGTGGCCACCATCAGCTTCGAACCTTCAGAAGATGGCGAGTACCTGATTGAAGTGAGTGATGGGGGTAATGGGCACTCAGCTTCTATTTTCTTTAGTGCATACCGTTATGGCAGCTCAGGGGGCAGTGATCGCAACGAAGGAACTTTGGCCATTAAAGCCGATAAAGAAAAATACAGTCCGGATGAAACAGCTAAGATTAAGCTGCCTAATCCTAAACGTGGTAACGTATTGGTGACAATTGAGCAGGGCAATGAAATGCTAGATTGGTTCTGGGTGGACCCATCAAAAACAGATGCAGACGAGCTGGTGATAGACATTCCGCTTGACAAGAGCATGCTACCAAACGTATATGCCACAGTATCCGTATTGCAGCCGCATGACCAAACCATCAACGACCGTCCGATTCGGATGTTTGGCATCATCCCCATCTATGTGGAAGATGAAAATACCAAAATCAAATACCTGATTAGCACGGCCGATAACCTGGTGCCCAATGAGGATTTTACTGTGGATATCAGTACCGAAAATGGTCAGCAGTCACAATTTACCATTGCGGTGGTAGACGAAGGTTTATTGAGCTTAACACAATTCAGAACGCCTCGCCCATGGCGCGAGTTCTATAAAAAAATTGGTTTGTTTGTAGATAGCTACGATATTTTCTCACAGGTAATCAGTGCCAATAAAGGTGATGTTTTTCAAACCTTCTCCATTGGAGGAGCCGAAGAAATGGATTACCGCGAATCGCAGGTTGATCCGGTTGATGGCAAGAAACGATTTGAACCGGTGTGCATGTTTAAAGGTCCGCTTATGACTGATAGCAATGGTAAAGCAAGTGTATCGTTCCACATGCCTAATTACAGCGGTGCTGTACGCGTAATGGTAGTGGGAGCACAGCGTGGAAACTTCGGTAATGCTGACAAAACAGTTCCTGTTCGTTCCGATATAATTATGCAACCAAGCATACCGCGTATGCTTAACCCGGGTGATGAGTTTACTTTACCTGTGGCTTTGTTTAACCTTAATAAGAAAATAACACAGGCCGACTTTACAATCAGTACTGAAGGTCCACTAGAGGTCATCAGTCATATCAATCACTCTGTTGATTTCTCTCAAAGTTCGGAAGCGGATATTGCCTATAAAGTGCGTGTTAAAAAAGCAGTGGGACAGGCTAAGATTGTGATCAAAGGTCAGTCGGGCGATATTGTGGTCGAAAGCACAACTAACATTAAGGTGGTACCCAATGCCACGCGCCAATACGATAAGGAGACACAAAAAGTAGCGAAAGGCAATAGCATTGAAATGAATGTGCCAAAAGTAGGACTGGATGGAACCAATAATGCTTCCATAGAACTAAGTGTTTTCCCCAATATGGACTTCAACCATCGCCTGAAGTGGCTGATTCGATACCCTTATGGCTGTGTTGAGCAAACGACATCGGCTGTATTCCCACAGTTGATGCTTAAGTCAATGGGTTATTTCAGTACCGGAGAGGGCAAGCAAATCGATGAAAATATTAATAATGGTATAAAACGCCTTCAGCGTTTTGTGGTTGCCAATGGTGGCTTCTCCTATTGGCCGGGGGGGACATCAATCTCCTTCTGGGGTACCAATTACGTTACCCACTTTTTGGTTGAAGCCAAGAAAATGGGCTACGCTGTGCCTGACTATTTATACGATAATGGCATTAATACCTTGCGCAATTACGCCAAAAAGCATAAAGGGGACTTGATGACGCGCGTCAATCGCGTATTTATCCTGGCTTTAGCTGATCGCAGTGTGATGTCTGAGATGAACTTGCTGATGGAAAATAAGATTGATAAAATGAGCAGCACGCAAAAGTGGATGTTGGCTACAGCTTATCACTTAAATGGTGTAGAAGATGTGCGGGAGCAGATTCTGGCTAAAGCCGAGCACACAACAGAAGAATATAAACCGGATATCTACAGCTATGGTTCAAAGCACCGCGATGACGCCATCATTCTTTATTGCGCCACATTGATGGGTAAAATGAATGATGCCGAACTGTTGGCCAAAAGCACTGCCCGGAAATTATCCACTTTAGATTACCTGAGCACTCAAAGTTCCGGTTACATGTTATTGTCATTAGGAAAGTACTTTAAGGCAAGAGGAATTGAAATCGGTAATGGGCAAATTATGACCGGTAACATCATATTGGCGAATGGAGACAAGATTGCCTTTAATAAAGCCGGTAACTACTCGGTAAAGATACCCGATAACTTTGGACAAACTCTTAAGGTTGAATTATCTGAAGCTTCGGATCTTGAGCAAGTCTATGCGACTTTATCCTGGAATGGAGTGCCTTTTGAGGACAATACACCAGCAGTAGAAAAGAATCTGAACCTTGATGTTGAGTGGTATGACGAAAATGGCAAGCATATTAATCCGCAGAATCTAAAACAGGGAACTACATTCTATGGACGATTCAGTGTTCAAAATGCCAGTGCAGTAAGTGATTTAAATGAGTTAGCCTTGGTGCAAATAATTCCATCCGGATGGGCCATTGAAAACACGCGTTTGAATGGCACTTTATTACCCGACTGGGTAAGAGAATGGAGTATCGGGCATGAAGATTACCTGGACATACGTGATGACCGCGTGATGTGGTTCTTTGATCTTGATGGTAAAAAGAAACTAGACTTTGTAGTGAAGCTCAACTGCATTCATGTTGGTCAGTTTGTTTTACCTCCAACATTAGCCGAGGCTATGTACAACAGTGATTTTAAAGCGACAACAGAAGGAGTGAAAGTGCATGTTGAGTCATATAAATAAAAGAAAAGTATTACGATGGTTGGGGGGCTTGCTTCCAACCATTGTTTGCTTCTATTTAATAATTCCCTTTTCTAAGCCATTATTCAAAGAAGAATACAGTACCACAGTAAAAGCAAGTAATGGCAGCTTGTTGCATGTGTTTATAAATGCCAATGAACAGTGGTACTTTCCCCCTGATACCACAGTTGTGCCTAACAAGCTTAAAACAGCTGTTATTGCGTTCGAAGATGAACATTTTTACCAGCACTGGGGCATTGATGTAAGAGCCATCTTGAGAGCTATGTGGCAGAACATTCAAAATGGACAGATAGTCAGTGGAGCAAGTACTATCCCTATGCAGATTGCCCGTATGTCGGCGCCAAAGAAACGGACATACATCAATAAGTTTCGTGAAATATGTCTGGCTATAAAGCTTGACCTTCACTATTCAAAAGAACAACTGTTAAAACTCTACCTCGATCATGCACCTTATGGGGGGAATGTGATAGGCTATCGTACAGCTGCCTTTAAATTTTACGGCAAAGATGCCAGCTTACTGACCTGGGGCGAGGCAGCTACTCTGGCCGTATTACCCAATGCACCCGGCATGATCTACCCCAAAGATAGTTCAGCGCCACTGCGGAATAAACGTAATCGCTTACTTAAAAAAATGCTGGATAAAGGGGTGATTAGTGATCAAAACTACCGCCTGGCTTTACTCGAAGATTTACCCGATCGCTTTATTTCATTTGAATCACATGCACCTCACCTGGCACGTCGCTTAAAATCAGCCAGTCCCCAACAATGGCTATTACAAACCACGCTTGACGAAACGACCCAGAAGCGTTGTGTTCAATTGGCCGGGAAATACCGAAAAATCTATGCTCCCTACGATATCAACAACCTCTCAATTTTAGTTGCTGATACTAAAACAGGTGCCATAAAAGCCTATGTTGGCTCACCTGATTTTTTTGATGCTCAACATGGGGGACAAGTAGATGGTGTGATGGCTGCCCGTTCTTCAGGATCAATATTAAAACCCTTTTTGTATGCCCTAAGTATTGATGAAGGCATCATTTTACCGCAAAGTTACGTTCGCGATTTACCAACTTATTTTGATGGTTTTTCACCCCGAAATGCCAATCGTGAATTCCAAGGAGTTGTCACCGCGCATGAGTCATTGGTACGTTCTTTAAATATTCCGGCTGTTCGTCTGCTAAACTACTATGGCGTCTATCAGTTTTACAGTTTCCTCAAGCTCGCAGGGACAAGCACACTTTTTCGAAATGCAGATGAGTATGGCTTGCCTCTCATTTTAGGAGGTGCTGAAGTAAAAATGTGGGACATGGTAAAACTGTATCGCGGATTGGCCAACAATGGTGTTTTTAGCGATAACTACCTTTTGCAAGGACAACAAGGCAGCCAAGCAAGTGCCCAGTTAATCAGTAATGGTAGTTGTCAGCTCACCTTGGAGATGTTAAAAGACTTAAAGCGTCCGGGAAGTGAATATTTCTGGGAACGCTTCAGTAATTCAAGACCCATCGCCTGGAAAACTGGTACGAGTTACGGACATAAGGATGCCTGGGCTATTGGCGTAATTCCGGAATATACCATTGCTGTTTGGTGCGGCAATTTTAATGGAGAAGGTAATAAGAATATTAGTGGTGCTGTAACTGCAGGCCCCATTTTATTCGACATACTTCAAATGTTACCAGTTAATTCTGGTAATTCCTGGTTTGAATCTGCTGACATGGACTATAAGCCAATGAGTATATGTTCCTTATCTGGCTTCAGAGCTACAGATGCGTGCCCCGTGGTGGATACTTTATTTGTACCAGAAGAGATGAAGCCTCTTCGATCTTGTGATTATCACCAGTTTAAATACTTCTCAGCAAATGGTCAACATCAGTGTTGTTCGAAGTGTTGGAACGACATTGGCCGTGAAAAAAAAACGGTAACCGTTTATCAACCGGATATTGCCTTTTATCTGCGCAAGAAAGGTCAATACATTGCCCGGGCTAAAAGTCATTACCCTAAGTGCAAAGCCTACACAACACAGAACACGCTTAAAATCATCTACCCCAACCCCAATGCAAAGCTGTTTTTACCCCGTGACTTTGATGGGCAGTTACAAAGTGTAGTTTGTAAAGCTGCTCATCAGGATGAAAACATCAAGATATATTGGTATCTGAATGAGCAATATATTGGTCACACATTGGGGGAAAACAAGATGGAAATGATATTAAAAAATGGATGGAATCACCTTAAAGTAATAGATGAGAATGGTTCTTCTGACGCGCAGCGGATTTTTGCAACATTAAAGGACAATTAGAATATGATTTCTAGTTTAATCAGTAGATAAAACATAGAATTACACCAATGAGACTGGCCTCTTGGTAATCAATATCTTGGAGCCATTATTGTGGTTTGAAAAGTTGTTTATCACTAAAAATTATTCATTCGTCAAGGAAATAATATCGTTTATCAACAGGAGTGGCTTATTGGCGTTTCTATTAAAGATAACTATTATTTTTAAATGATAAATGAACCCAACTCCAAAGCACTTGATTCATGCTAAGAAGGAAAAAAGCTCTCGAAGACACTTACATTGATGACGCAAAGTCACGCCTGATGATGGCCTCTCTGGTTGATAAACTAAAAGATATCGGACTGTTTATTATTGTTGCGGCTGTGCTAACTTGGTTAGTTTTAGGCGTTTTGTAGTCGCTTTTCAAATCCAATAGATATTACTTTTGGGCATTATATATTTATGTAGCTTTGCTCACTAAAATTATCAGGGTTACATATGTTGAGAAAATTAATACTAACGATTTTAGATTGGTTCTACCAACCATTTGAAAAATACCTACCCCGTCAAACATTTAATTATGCTGCTTGCGGAGGCGCTAACACCGCCTTTGATATATTTCTTTATTTTATCACTTATAACTTTGTGCTGGATAAACAGATAGTACAAACAGGATTAGTGGCCATTAGTCCCCATATTGCAGCTTTTATTTTTGTGTTTCCCATCACTTTTGCTACCGGATTTCTACTATCAAAATACATAACATTCACCGAATCGAATTTGAGGGGACGCATACAATTAGTGCGCTATGGTTTAACTGTTCTGGGCAGCATTATTCTAAACTATATACTCTTAAAACTATTTGTTGAGCTTGTTGATTTGTACCCAACTGTAGCAAAAATAGTAACAACTATAATTGTTGTAGGATACAGTTATGTCTGTCAGAAATACTTCACCTTTAAGGTGAAGATACATAGTAAGGAATAGTTATTTGTGAATAAAAAATTGTCATTTCACATTAATTAACGATTTGTTTCTTCAAATGCTTAAACTTTCTTGTCGGGCCAATGTTCTGATGGAAAAGCAAAATAAACCATGGAGAATAACTTCAACTTACCACGCAATAACAAAAAGCGAATCGTCATTATTGGAGCAGGATTTGGCGGACTGAAACTGGCTCAAAAATTAAGTGGCTCGCCTTACCAGGTTGTGGTCATCGACAAACAAAATTTTCATCAGTTTCAACCTTTGTTTTATCAGGTGGCTTCGTCCGGAATTGAGCCCAGCTCAATTTCTTTTCCGGTTCGAAAGATTTTTCAATCGCATAGTAATCTTCATTTCCGAACAACCGAGTTGGTGTCAATTAATGCCGATAAAAAAAGTATAACAACATTGGCTGGCGAAATGAATTACGATTATCTGGTTCTGGCCAATGGGGTGAATACCAATTATTTTGGCTCCGATAATATGGAGAAGCATAGTCTGCCAATGAAAACTACGGCCGAGGCTATTAATCTTCGAAATCGTATTTTATCTTCGTTTGAAAAGGCCAACTTAACTGAAGATGCCGACGAACACGCGAAGCTAATGTCGGTGGTGATTGTTGGAGGTGGTCCTACCGGGGTTGAATTGGCAGGTTCCATTGCCGAGATGCGTCGGTTTGTGTTACCAAAAGATTATCCCGAACTGGATTTTAGCAAAATGAAGATATTACTGTTTGAAGCCGCACCCCGGGTTTTAAATGGTATGTCTGATCGGGCCGGGAAAAAGGCATTAGAGTTTCTAGAAAAGCTTGGCGTTGAAGTGTGTTTAAATACGCGAATAGATGATTATGATGGAAATAAAATCAGTTTATCTGATGGTGCGACACTTTATGCCCGAAACCTGATTTGGACAGCAGGTGTAAGCGGACATCAAACAGCAGGTATTGACTCAGCCAATTACACTCGTGGCAATCGTTTGTTGGTTGATAATTATAATCGATTAAGGCCATATGATAGCATATTTGCCATTGGAGATGCCTGTTTAATAGAGGGCAATGATAAGTACCCGAATGGTCATCCGCAGGTGGCTCAGGTGGCTATACAGCAAGCCCTTAATTTGGCTCGAAATTTTGTAACAAAGAAGCCTTGGCGTGTTTTTAAATATACCGATAAAGGAAGTTTGGCAACCATAGGCCGTAACATGGCAGTAGCGGATTTACCAGGATTTAAATTTTCAGGTGTCTTTGCTTGGTTTCTTTGGTTATTTGTGCACCTGATGGCTATTGTAGGAGTTAAAAATCGCTTTTTTATATTTGTTAACTGGGCACAGAGTTATTTCTCGCGCGACCAATCTCTACGCATTCTAATATCGCCTTATAAGCGAATAAAAAAATAGAACTTTGCTGCCTGAATATCGGGCAGTTAGTTTAATCTGTTGTTACAAAAACCAGCTTTTAATTCGGTATCGTCTTCAAGTGTTACGTAAACAAGATACTTATCCATTGGGTAGGTATCATTGTTTGTATTTTCTTCAAAACGAAATTTTTTCACACTTGTACGGAAGTAACGTTCTAAGGAGGTGAGTAGATGGTTGTAGGTATTAATTTTTAAAGCGCTTACCTCTGTGCCATGCTGAAATCTAAATAGAATCGAATCATGACTGTCGCTTCTGGCGCTTTGAATACTATTTATAGTGTTTCGAAGGCCATTTAATTGGTTAAGCTTGTTTAACTTAGCTTGTTGTTGTTTTTGTTGTAGCAGAATTTCATTCTCGCGTTTTTTTTCGAGCTTTTTATTTTCAGGATTTAATGTGTGGTATTTGAGGAAACTTAATTGCTTGAATAGTTCAATGATAAAATCTTTCTTATCATCGGGTATTTCAATTTTAAAAATAGCCATGATCAGTTATTTGAGTGTATGTAATTTTAGGTCGGACAAATATAATCAAATAAATGAACCGCGCTAATACGCACTCGATGTTATTAAAAAGGTGCTAATTTAGTTTCTGAAATTCGAAAGACTCGTTGAAATACTAAAGTGATTTGACGAACCAGCCAGATGATATCTGGCAGAGCCATAAGCGAAGTGAAATTTATATACCCGAAAGCCAAAACCCCACGAGAAACCAGTTGTCGACATCTTTTCTGTGATGCCCAATTCTTTTCGTCGTCGATGATTGTAACCAACAGCCACATAAAAGTTATCTGAAGGTACTAATTCAAGTCCAAAAACCATGTGACGCATGAGTTGATCGATGCCATTGGCATTGTTGCCTTCACCTTCAATGATATCGCCATTGCCATCTTCCACTTTGTATTTCATATTCCAGTCAAATAAATCTTGAGCTGTTAATGAAAAACGGAATGGGGCATGAGCCAGTTTTTTGCTGATACCAATCTGCAAATCAGTTGGTAATGGCTCATAGGTGTCGTTGTAAGTTGTTATTTGCGAACCGACATTTTTTAATGTTATCCCCGCCGAAAATAACTGATTCTCGGAGTGATAAAGCAGGCCTAAATCAGCTGCTAAACCAAAAGAATTGTACTGTTCGAGGTTAGAAATAATTGGTTTCAATGAAATACCAGCTCTTAATTTTGGTGACAATACTTTTGAGTAGCTCAGGTTAATGGCGTATTCAGCTGCCGAGAAAGTACCGTTTAAATTACCATCTACATCGGCACGATCAAAAGTTCCATAGTTAATGGAATGAATGCTTACCCCAAAAGTTCCGACGCTTTCAACTGTATGAGCATAACCTGCGTAAGTCATTTTAATATCACTTACATAAGGCACATAATTAAATGTCATTGTTTGATGAAGCTGTGAAGACAGATTGGCCGGGTTGTGAAAAACTAAGCTGACATCATTTAAGTGCATGCCAACCTGATTACCCCCCAAAGCACCGACTCTGGCCGAGTTGGTCAGAGTCAAAAAGTCATAAGTATTACTGCCTGCTTGCTGTGCATTGGCATTAATAGTCCATCCGCATAATAGGATGGTAAATAAATATATGACTGCTTTTCCCTTCATCGTAAGTACTAAAACGGTAAAAATATTAAATTAGTGTACCTGCTCCAATCATTTATCAAAAATGGGTTTAAGACCTTCAACCACGTCGAATGCAGCAGGGCAAACAAATGTGTTTTTATAAGTAAGTGTCGTAATCTGATAAAAGCGTTTTCGGTCGGTATGCGGGTACTCTCGACAGGCTTTAGGACGTGATTCATACACCATGCAGTAGTTATCAGCCATTAAAAAGGGACAAGGTGTTTCTTTGAAAATATAATCGCCATCATCATCCAGTAACAGGTATTGCTCAATAAGCTGTTTAGGTTTCATGCGCAGATGATTTGCCAAACGGTCCACGTCTCTGTCTAAAATTATAGGGCTGATAGATTTACAGCAATTGGCGCATTGAAGGCAATCGGTGTATTCAAATACTTCCTGATGCAAACGCTGGGCTTCGTCATCAAGATTTTTAGGCCGTTTCTTTTTGAGTTTGGCTAAAAATGATTTGTTCTCCTTGGCTTTGTTACGAGCCTCCTGGTCTAATTTCTTTGGGTCAAACTCCACGCTTTGGCACTTTAAATTGTGAAACAAATACCCCACTTATTAAGATAGCAATACCAAGTAACATTTGAAATGTGAGAACTTCGCCCAATACGTACCAGGCAATTATGGCTGTAAAAACAGGAATCATATTAACAAACACATTGGCTTTTGTAATGCCAATAATGCGCATGCCGTAGGTGAAAAAGATAAATGCCAGAGAAGATGCGACAACCGCAAGTGCAACAACCGCATAAATAGCCTCACCTGTAATGGGTTTGTCGCATAGTTTGGGTACATCGTAAATAAAAAATAGCGGCAGGAAATAGATAAGCCCGATGGCATTCTGAAAGGTAATAATGCTAACTGCATTGTAATGTTTTGGTACTTTTTTTAGAACCACAGAATAGCCTAATGCCGCAAAAACGGCGAGAAATACCAGTAATATACCTTTTAATGGGGCTGCCAATGAAAAGTCATCTTTAAATATGAGCATTAAAACGCCGGCAAAGGATACAAAAATACCCAGTATATTGGCCCAGCTTATTTTACTTTTAAAGAATATTCTGTCGGTGATTGGGGCAAAAAGAGGAATGGTGGAGACAATAACCGCGCCTACGGTTGAAGACACCAATTCTAGCCCAAAACTTTCGCCCATGAAATAAAGAAAAGGCTCGAAGAATGCTAACAGTAGAAACCACTTGAAATCAGCTTTTAGCATGGGCTTGAGCTGTCGTAATAGCTTTAAGATAATGTACAATAAGCAGGCACTGATGGCCAAGCGCATCACAACAATTGTTAATGGATTAAACGATACAAAAGCCTGCTTTATCCATACAAATGAAAAGGCCCAACATATCATGGATAACACCAAACTACCCAATACTTTAAAACGCTCTGACATTGACTGAATTTTAGTGAGCGCAAAGGTAAAAAAAAGCGCTTAGCTACAATTCTTAATAAACTAGCTTTTTTAGTGCGAAACCTGTATTTGATATTTACGCAATAAACCAATTAACTGGTCGCTTGAGAATTTGGCTTTATTAATGTTGTTTCGTTCCGGATCAATAGTGAAGTTGTAGCAACTCGATAAATCAACTTTAACCAGGTTAGTATTGTCAAATAAGGCATTGCTGCAATCGCAATTAGCAAAGCTCGTTTTTGTTAGATTGCAATCCGCAAAGTCGACTTCGTGCAATTGGCAGTTTGTAAAACTGCAGTTCTTGAGGTTTCGGCTATAAAATGAGGCCAAGCGTAGTTGGCAGTTATCAAAACTCGGGGAGAAGAGCATTCCATTGCATTCAGTAAATTGAATGCCCAGTAGTTTACAATCTTTAAATTTCACATCACGCAAAACCGCATGAGCTACATTGGCATTGCTCAAATCGCAATTTACAAATTGGCATTCTGTGAATTGGTAATCGCTCAAGTTGGTTTCAGTAAAAATACAATTGGTAAACAGGCAGTTATCATACTCACCTGCAGGAAGAATATCTTGCGAAAAATCCTTGTTGTTGTAATCTTCTTCTTCAAAAAATGGTTTAATCATTGTCTTCCAAACTAAATATTTCTTCAACTGCTACTTCGAAAAATCGTGCAAATTTAAGAGCGAGGACTGTTGATGGTACAAACTTACCTTTTTCAATCGTGTTGATTGATTGTCTGGATACACCAATTTCATCGGCCAACTGTGCCTGAGTAACATTTTTAATGGCTCGGTATATTTTTAGCTTGTTTTTCATCCGGCGTATTTGATTTTTTTAGTGTACGCATATACAATAACATAAATAAGCATTTGAATTTGCAGGAAAGCCAATATTTTAACCTCAGTTGCACCTTTTATGAGCATCATTGCGCCTGAAAAGATCAAACTTGCAAGAAACGCGATAAGTAAGGCATTAGCTCGTAGTTTGGCCAAAAATTCATCTTCCACCTTTTCTTTGGAGAAAGAGTATATTAAAAGACCACTCAGAGCCAGCCAAAAAATAAGCTTCTGAATATGTTGATGTTGAGTCTCAGTAAAAACATAATACGAATTCTCACTTGTTGTATCAGTGGTTTCTTGAGTCGTTGCATTTATAATGTTTCTTGGGAAAAGAAGATGCTCATCAAAGCTTTTAATAAAGGAAAATAATATTGATAACATGAATAAGGCTATGCCAATTTTTCGAAAGAAATAGGGTAGGAAGGTCTTCATGACTTAATGTTTAGTAATCAATACATGACTAAAAGTAAAGTAAACCTTACAAAAAATCAAATGAACACGTCAATATTTTTATTGATAGAGCCAAATAGCCTTTATGCAAATGGAGGGTGATGAGCTAAACTTACATGTAACTATAGGCTTATTTGAAATAAAATCCAATTGAGCCAGTGGCTAATGGTAGAGGCTCTTCTGTAGTAAGTAGATTCTGAATTAACATTGTAAAGTTCAGAGCGTTTCATTATTTCAACGACTTCATCTTTCGAAGGCTTTTCACCTTTCTCGAAGTAAAGTTGCAAACACGCTTTAAAAGCCTGATGTTTTAAAACTTGCTCGATAAAGGCCATTTTTCGTTGTGCCAATGTCATTTTGAAAAGCTGTTGGCCCATGGATGTTAATTGATATTCAATCTGCTGGTTCTGGTTTTGTTTTTCAACGAGCCCGAGGTAACGACAAGCGTCTGTATAGTAATTGGTTTGTCGAATATTAAAGTCGTAATTTTCGGTGACCGCATTCCTGCTAAGTGACTCTTTTGAGTTCAGTAATTCGCATAAGTTAATAATACGTTCAAAAGAATCGGCCTGAGGAAAAGGAATTGGAGGCTCTGCAATAGTGGGAGTTCTTTGCATTAGCTTATTTAGAGCTTTCACATCAAGCTTTTGATTGCTAATGGCATATTTCTTCTCATTAATTTGCCGAATGGAGTTATAATTATTCGGATCATCAAAATCAAACTCTCGGCAATGAAATACACCATCCGAATAAGTTAAGAATACAGAACGTATGTCTTTTCTTGATTTATTACGCCACAGGCGATAAGGATAATATAGTTGACGAATTAAGAAGTCATCTGACAGGTTGTTTTTCGCTTCAATCAAGATGATGCTATCGTTGCTTTCAAAACCGGCATCAATTTCAATTTGTGCATTCTTAACGTCGATTATTAAGTTTTGCTTTGACGTTTGAATGTTAAACGAAAATTCAGAAGAACTCATTCTGCCATTAATAGTCTGATATAATTTTTGTTTACCGAGAAAATCACTTAGAATACCGGATAAATAGGCGCAGTTTATGGCAGTTGATTCACTGGTAATGTTATTGTAGTTGATGCTCTCAATTTGCGCAGGAAACTCGATTTCAATAATCTCTGAATTATTATTTTCGAATTTTTGAAAAGTCTCAAAATCTGAAATGATGTAGCCTCCACGCGAGTTGGGTAAGATTGATAAATGGTATTGCTTAAAGATGGCTGGTAACTGAGAGGCATAATCAAACTTGGTCATTAAACGTGCTTCCCTAAGCTTATTAATGGTGGCTGAAGTAATTTCGAAACAGCCGGTTTCATTAACTATTTTCGCAATATTGTATTGCTCGAATAACTCTTGCCACGCAACATCATTTTTTGAAGCATTACTCATAATTTCTCACCAATACTTCGTCAATGGCACCTCGTTTGGCTGCGTTGGAATTAATGGCTCTGGTCGCTTTTACAACCTTAATGTCATAAGCCGCATAAAGCTCATGAATAATTGGGGTAGAAGAGTTGGACAATAAAAACTGAACCCCTTTATCGTTTAGGCGATTACATACATCGCGCAAGCGTTCCTGCTCGGCAAGGTTAAAACCGCCTTGTACATATCCCGTAAAGTTGGCGCTTTGTGAAACTGGTACATATGGTGGGTCGAAATACACAAAATCACCTTCTTTGGCTGTTTCTACTGCTTTTTCGAAATCGCCGTTCAATATTCTTACCTTATTGCTGTTTAGGAATTCACTAACAGCATTAATAGTAATGTCATTAACGATATTCGGATTCTTGTATTTGCCAAAAGGCGAATTAAACTCACCCGAATTATTTACGCGATAAAGCCCATTGTAACAGGTTTTATTGAGGTAGATGATGCGAGAGGCTTTTTTTATAGCAGAAAGCTTATTAAAACCCGGCTTTCTGTCAAGGCCTCGAATTTCGTAAAAGTAGTCCGATTCGTTTTTGTGCTTTTTAAGGTCTTTAATCAGCTCTTCAGGATGATTCTTAATCACCTTATACACATTAACCAGTTCCTGGTTAAAATCGTTTATAATGGCATTTTGAGGCTGTAAATTAAACAAAACAGCACCACCACCTACAAACGGTTCGTAGTAGTTATTATATGATTTGGGCATGTATTGATTAATAGCCGGCAGAAGTTGTCTTTTACCGCCAACCCATTTTAGAAAAGGTGCTATTAATTTGTTTTTGCTCATATCAATTTATTATAGCTGCAAAATAACAAAAAATAGCTGTAGCAATATTCATTTGTTGATAAGTTAAGTGCACAAAAAAAGCAGAATCACTTTCGTCATTCTGCTTTTTGAAATATGTAATTTGCTGATTGTTATCCTAAAAACATATCAGAGAACTCCTGCTCAAAAAAGAACTCAGAGTTACCAAAGGCTGGTTTTAAGTCATCCATCCAAAGGGCTTTATCGTCAAATTTAGCAAAGAACGGACGTGCTACCCAGTTGCTTTCACGGCCCTGAATAAATTCAAGACAAAATGCTTTTTCACCTTTAATTTCAGTCACACCCACAATGCGTACTTTACCCGGCGTACACGACATACTTGGTCCGCGTACTGTACGGCAAATACCACTTACTTTCTGGTATGCCTTCTGGAAAATTTGCCATGCGTCAACTAATGATACACCAAAGTACTTTTGAGCACCAGTATCACGAGCAATAAACATGTAATAAGGTATTAAACCTAAGCTCACTTGTTTTTGCCACATCGTTGACCAAATTTCAGGCTTGGCGTTAATGTTATTTAATAACGGTGACTGTGTACGTATTTGAGTGCCAGTTGCTTTTATTTTTTTAATTGCTTCTTGTACTGCTTTGGTCTCCAACTCACGATAGTGGTTGAAGTGAGCCATAAAGGCCAATGTTATACCAGCGTCAGTTACTTTTTTAAAGGCTGCTAATACTTCATCAGCATCGCTATCAGTTAAATAACGATAAGGCCAGAAACCTAACGTTTTAGAACCAATACGGATATTCTTTAAATGTGGTATATCAGCTTCAACCAATGCAGTTAAATAAGCATCCAACATTTTACCTTTCATCACCATTGGATCACCACCAGTTATTAACAGGTCAGTGATTTCAGGGTGAAGTTTTAAGTATTCGATGACATAATCAATTTCCTTCATGGCGAATTTCATTTCGTCCATGTTGGTAAATTGTGGCCAGCGGAAACAGAAAGTACAATAAGCGTGACATGTTTGTCCCTGTGCAGGGAAGAACAACATGGTTTCGTCGTATTTGTGCTGAACACCTGTTAATTTAACACCGTTTAATTCAGGTACATTGTATTCCATTTGACCTGCCGGGTGAGGATTTAGCTTTTCACGTATCTTATTAGCTTCCTCTTTTATGCTTGCTTTATCGGCATCACTTTTCAATACTTCGGCCATGTGGTTGAAATCTTCCTCTTCCAACATACCTTTTTGAGGGAAGTTCAAGATGAAGATTGGATCCTCTTTATAGTTGGCCCAATCTATCAATTCATCAACAACATAACTGTTAGTTTTAAAGGGCAAAACTGTTCCAACCACCTCAATGCTAAAAATGTCTTCTTCCGTAAGTCTTGCTATTTGTGGAATTTGTCGATAATTGTGCAGCGCATAAATCTTATACTTCATAAGCAATCTCCTTTTTTATTGATTCGGCAAATTTTGTGCGGAATCATTTGTTAATATTCCAAAACCGGTCAATTAAGAGAGTTGCTAATCTTCATTCCCACAGCAACATGACCGAAAGTTTCGGGGTGTCTATCATTACAAATGACGTGCCGCAAAAGTACAAATTTTAAAAATGATATCAAAATTGTTTAACTTTCAGTTGGTAATCGTTAGAATCTCAACGGAATCAGGTATTTACATTTGCTTTAATATGAAATGTTAAAAAATCACTTACAATGATTAAGTATTTTTAACGAATAAGCTCGTTTCTGTTGATATCGAGCTTTAAAAACACAAAAAGTAACAGTGTAAAACCCCAAAGTGAAGAGCCTCCATAGCTAAAGAATGGCAATGGAATACCTATTACAGGGGCCAAACCAATGGTCATGCCAATGTTAATGGCAAAGTGGAAAAAGAAGATGGCTGCCACTCCGTATCCATAGACTCGACTAAAGGCTGAGTGCTGTTTTTCGGCAAGAAATATAAGTCTTAAAAGCAGTGCTAAGAACAACAGTACCACAGCTGTTGAGCCAATAAAACCCCATTCTTCACCCACAGTACAGTAAATAAAGTCAGTCGATTGCTCTGGTACGAAGTTAAACTTGGTTTGCGTGCCTTGCAGGTATCCTTTGCCGCCAATTCCGCCAGAGCCAATGGCAATTTTCGATTGATTCACATTATATCCGGCTCCCAGAGGATCCTGCTCAAGGCCAAGTAACACATTGATACGTGTGCGTTGGTAATGCGACAATACATCCTCAAAAAAGTAATCGGCAGATAGGGTTAATATGATGGCGCTCCATAAGATTAATAGATATGTGGGTACAAACTTATTAATACGCTTAGAGATAGTGGTATATAATAAATAGACGCTTACAATTAATATGGCAGGAATTAATACGTATTCAAGTTCCAGGCTAAGGCCTGAATAAATATAGGCTGCATAACTCAAAGCTAATACAACGCCACCACCAATAATGGCCTTAATTAATTCGGTTCGGGCACCTTTAAAATAGAGTATTGCAATGATGCTCATCATAATGAGTCCAATGATGGTAGCATTGGGCATCATTAAGGTAAGAATAGCCACTATTGCAGCTATAAAGCCAAAGGTTAAAATATAGCCGGTTAATCCTTCGCGATAGAAAACGATTATAAATACAGTGTAAACAAGGGCTGATCCGGTATCATTTTGCAGCAGGATCAAAAGCATTGGAAACAATATAATGGCTCCGGCTTTAAGCAGGTCAGAGAACTTTTTAAATGAAAAGCCATAACGACTCAGTGCCCTAGCCACGGCCAGGTTAGTGGCCATCTTTGATAATTCGGCAGGCTGAAAACGAATAGGTCCAATCTCAAACCACGATTTAGCACCATTTATTTCTTTACCAAAGAGTAATACAACAATAAGTAGTAAAATGGTGATGCCATAAAAAATATAGGAGAATTCGACATAGAATTTACTGTCGGTAATTATTATCATACCTACAAAAACCAAGGAGAAACCGATCCAAACCAATTGTTTGAAATACTCTTTATTGGTATCAAAAAAGACCGGATTTTCAGGGTTGAAATTGGCCGCATAAATATTTAGCCAACCAAATAGAACCAAGAGGCTGTATAATCCAACTGTAATCCAGTCAATGCTTTTATTGTAGTTTCTGCTCGGCATTTATTAGGTCTCCTTCCAGAATGCGGTTTTCGGTGTACTTTCTATATGGTGATGTTGATATTTCTCCATTCAGGTATTTCTCTATCATTAAACTGGCAATGGGTGCTCCCCACGTTGCACCAAAACCACCATTTTCAACATAAACAGCAATGGCAATTTGTGGGTCATCTTTAGGCGCAAAAGCAATAAAAATAGAGTGATCGTCACCATGCGGGTTTTGAGCCGTTCCGGTTTTACCACAAATGGTTACGCCCGGAATTTGTGCTATGCGAGCCGTACTTCCGGCGCCACCCCATACGGCCAGTTCCATACCGTTTATAACAGGTGCAAAATGTTGTATGTCGATACCCGTTTCATGAATTTCACTGAATCGGTCATCGATCAATTCGTCCTCAATATCTTTGATAATGTGTGGGGTCAAAAAGTGACCGCGATTAGCCAGCATGGCGGCCATATTGGCCATTTGTAAGGGTGTGGTTAATATTTCGCCCTGACCAATGGATAGCGATATCACCGTTAATGAATTCCAGCTGCCTTTATATATTTTGTCGAATGTACCCGAGTTAGGAATAAAGCCTCTCGATTCATTTCTGAAGTCGGAGCCTAATCGGTAACCAAAGCCAAATCTTACAGCGTAGTCCTTCCAGGCATCAAAAGCATCTTGTATGTTGTTGTATTTAGGGTTATCCAATATGTCACGAAACTCATAGCAATAATAGGCATTACACGAGTGTTGAATAGATTGTGATAAATTAAGCGGTGAATCGTGCAAGTGGCAGCCCACCGAAAGACTTCTGGTAAAATAGCCCATAAAACATTCATGAGTCGTATAAGGTTTTAGTGTTCCTTCTTGTAGGCCGATCAATGCATTAATCGTTTTAAAAGTAGAGCCAGGTGGGTATTTTGACTGAACTGCACGATTCAACAATGGGAATAAGGTATCAGCTTGTAAAACCGGGAAGTTTTTGGAGCGATCGCGGCCAATTAAAAGTGACGGATCGTAGTTAGGAGCAGATATCAAAGTGAGTATCTCACCGGTTGTGGGTTCAATGGCCACAATGCTACCCACTTTATTTTTCATGAGTTGCTCGCCATATTGTTGTAGTTCAATATCCAATGATAGGGTAATGTTTTTACCTGCTATGGCAGCAGTATCGCCTTTGCCACCTCTGAAAGCTCCTTTTTCGCGGCCATGCACATCTACCAGCATAAACTTTACACCTTTCTTGCCACGTAGCTTGTGTTCATAGGTCTGTTCAATGCCACTAATGCCAACATAGTCACCTTGCGAGTAGTAATTGTCTTTTTTCAGGTTATTCTCGCTGATTTCGCCCACATAGCCCAATACATGTGCTGCCGAAGGGTATTCGTATTTTCTGAGAGAACGCCCTTGAACGAAGAAGCCTTTGAATTTATACAGTTTCTCCTGGAAGCTTCCATACTGTTCAGCGGATAGCTGCTTCATGAAAACAGAAGGCTTGTAGGTCGATATTTTTCGGGTTTTAATGTCCTGCCTCATCTGAACAAAACGTTCGCGTAATTGCTCAATGCTTAAATCCAGTGATTCGCAAAAATCGACGGAATCAAAAGGAACAATATCGCGGGGCACTACCATCACATCATAAACAGCCTGATTGGACACCAAAAGCTTTCCGTTACGATCATAAACCAATCCGCGTGATGGGAATTGTGTAACTTTTCGTCGTGTATTACTTTCGGCCGAAATGCTATACGATGTATCATACACTTGCAGGATAAAAAGCTTGACAATAAATATCAGAGCTAAACTCACCATAATGGTGGCGATTAATAGTGTACGATTGTTGATTCCTCCCACGACTTACCTCCCTTGTTTCTTACCCTGACTAAATAATTGGGCAACTATGATGAGTAATATCGTGAAAACAGTACTGCTAACAACCCTTAAGAAGGTTGAGAAAAAATGTGTTAGCGAAAATACTTCGATAAAGAATAAAAAGAAGTGGTGAGCAAAAACCAGGATGATGCTATACCTTAAAAACCAGGAGATACCATAAAACCCCATGGTAGGGATGGTGCCTGGCTGGTATTCATCTCGTGGAGCGAAGATGCGAAGCACATATGGCCGCAGGAAACTCATAAATACGGTTGCCGAGGCGTGCATGCCAGGTGTATTACTAAAAATATCAATGACCATACCCGACGAGAAGCCTAATACTAACAATAGCCACCCCGGTATTTCAAAAGGTAAGGTGATGATAAACAGGATGTATAAATAAGGATTGACATATCCACTTAACTGAATATTGTTCAGCACTAAAATTTGTATCAGCGTGAAAAATATGAAGTTAAATATGTATCGTGGTAAATGACTAATCATCTTCGGTCTCCTTCTCTAGTTTAATTTGTTCATCGCGTGAGTTGTGGCCAATGATTTCAACAAATGCCAGGTTTTTAAAATCAACTGATAACTTAACACGTGTGCGGTAGAAACTGGCTCCCTTATCTAGCGTTACCTCTTCAACATTGCCTAATAATACGCCCTCTGGAAAGATGGATGAGTAACCGCTGGTAACCACCAAATCACCCACGTTCACATTGGCATGTCTTGGTATGTCAAGCAAGTATACATGTTGGTACGATGTGCCATCCCATTCGAGTGAACCAAAAAAACCTGATTCTTTCAGTTTGGCCGATATCTTCAATCGGGTATTAATAATGGAAATAACCGTTGAGTAGTTGTCTGAGACATTCTTAACAATGCCCACAGCACCTTTATTTGAGATAACACCCATTTCGGGTTCAATACCATTTAAACGGCCTTTGTTGAGTGTGATGTAATTAAAACGACGATTGGTTGAATTGTTTATCACTCGGGCCGAGCGATAGATGAACTCTTGCTTGCTAACCGTATCGTGAACCAGGTTAAAGTAATCGCGTGATGCACGAAACGATTCTGGCATGCGGCTGCGCAGGTAAGCATTTTCTTGTGCTAAATCTTCGTTAATGTCACGTAACATCAGGTATTCGGCTCCGGCATTGTAGCGCTTGAATATGCCGCCGGTTACTGTGCTCGATGATGAAAGGAAAGAGGAACGCTGGTAGGCGTTGTAGTTAAGTACCAGCAAAAGAGAAACGGCTTCAATAATAAAAAAGAGAATCGCAAAATGGTATTTTATAATAAAGCGGATAAAGTTTCTCATGTAAATATAGTTGTTGGTAAAAAGTCAGTAGTCAGTATTTTACCTAGAGGTGAGCAATGAGAATTGAGCGGTGAGATTGATTCAATTGAATAGTAATCTCATTACTCATATCTCACATCTCATAGCCTTTTTTAATATACTGACTACTGTCTAATATCTACTGACTATTTTATCTAATCAAATAAGGCAATATTCGGTGACGGTTTTTAAGTGCAATACCAGTACCGCGAGCCACGGCGTGCAATGGATCTTCGGCAATGTGGAACGGGATATTAATCTTATCCGACAAACGCTTATCTAATCCGCGAAGCAAGGCGCCACCACCAGCTAAGAAAATACCATTCTTAACAATGTCGCTGTACAACTCAGGAGGTGTTTGCTCCAATGCTGACAATACCGCTGTTTCAATCTTTGAAATGGATTTTTCCAAACAGTGTGATATTTCCTGATACGAAACAGGCACCTCAATTGGCAGAGCAGTCATCTGATTTGGACCCTGAACAATAAAATCAGTTGGTGGCTCATCCAATTCTGGTAAAGCTGAACCCACTTCAATTTTAATGTTTTCAGCTGTGCGCTCTCCAACTTTTATATTGTGCTGACGACGCATGTATTCCATTATATCAGCTGTCAGGTCATCGCCTGCAATACGAATGGACTTATTGGTTACAATACCGCCTAATGAAATAACAGCAATCTCGGTTGTACCACCACCTATGTCCACCACCATGTTACCTTCCGGCGCTTCCACATCAAGTCCGATACCCAGGGCTGCCGCCATTGGTTCGTAAATCATGTGAACTTCACGGCCACCGGCATGTTCCGATGAGTCACGTACAGCACGAATCTCAACTTCGGTACTTCCTGATGGAATACATACTACCATGGATAAAGAAGGAGCGAAGAGGCGAGGCTTCTGATTAATCATTTTAATCATACCACGAATCATCTGTTCGGCCGCGTTAAAGTCGGCAATTACACCATCGCGCAAGGGGCGGATGGTATAAATATTATCGTGGGTTTTGCCATGCATCTGGCGGGCCTTTTCTCCAATGGCTTCCAGTTTGTCGGATTTGCGGTTCAGCGCTACGATGGATGGTTCGTCAACTACAATTTTATCGTTATGGATAATAATTGTGTTGGCTGTACCAAGGTCGATGGCTATTTCTTGCGATAAGAACGAAAATAGTCCCATTCAACTTATATTTTAATGTTTAAAATGACGTTTTCCAGTAAATAACATGGCCATACCGAATTCGTTACAGGCTTCTATAACTTCTTCGTCACGGATACTTCCACCCGGCTCAACAATGTATTTCACCCCGTATTCGTTAGCCGCTTCAATGCTGTCGCGGAATGGGAAGAATGCATCGGAGATAACCACCGAATTAGCAATGTCAACCCCTTCTTTCATGTTAAAGCGAGGCATTGTCAAGTGACGCATACTGTCTAGGCGGTTAGGCTGACCCATACCGGCTCCGGTTAACCAAAACGAACCATCGGCTTGTTCGGTAACAACCGCAATGGCGTTACTCTTAAGGTGCTTACATGCTGTAATACCAAATTTGGCCAATTCCATTTTCGTATCATCAAATTCTTTCGATGTCACGTTTTTGAAATCAGAATCAACACCTTCATCTTCATCTTGTACCAAAATAGCACCACTTACAGAGCGAACCAATTTTTCACCTGTCAATTCATTTTTAATTGGTGTTTCCAGTAGGCGAAGGTTTTTCTTTTTACCAAATACCTCTAGTGCTTCTGGCGTATAGGCAGGGGCAATAATGATTTCAACAAATCGCTTGGCAAACCAGTTAGCAATTTCTTCAGTGACTGTATCGGTAAAGCAAATGATACCACCAAAAGCAGAGATAGGGTCACCTGCCCAGGCTAGTTCCAATGACTTCATGGTGTCGTTAGTAACGGCCAATCCACAAGGATTAAGGTGTTTTACAACCGATACGGCTTGCTTGCCTTCAATATGACCAACTGAGTGGTAGGCGTCGCTGGCTGCTTTCCAGGCTGCATCGGCATCCAACATATTGTTGTATGAAAGTGCTTTGCCTTGCAATACATTGGCATTGGCCAGTGAGGCACCTTCTTTTACATTGTTGTATTTGTAAATAGTTGCTTTCTGATGTGGGTTTTCACCATAACGTAGTACATCACCATCATTCAGGCTGATGCGCTCCATATCTTCCTTGTCTTTGTTAAAGAAGTTAGAAATAGCCGAATCGTAATGCGATGAAACACCAAAGGCTGCTGCTGCAAACTTAAAGCGGTCTTCCAATGACGATTCGCCATTCTGATTTTTCAAAATAGCCAATAAATCAGCATACTGGTCTTTTGAAGGAACGATAATCACATCTTTGTAGTTCTTAGCTGCTCCACGTATTAACGAGATACCACCGATGTCAATCTTTTCGATAATATCCTGAAGTGGTGCACCTGAAGCAACGGTGGCTTCAAACGGATAAAGGTCAACAATCACCAGGTCAATCTCAGGGATTTCGTACTGAGCCAATTGCTCAATATCGCCTTTGTTATCGCGACGAGCTAAAATTCCACCGAACACTTTTGGGTGAAGTGTTTTAACACGACCACCTAAAATAGATGGGTAGCTGGTTAAGTCTTCAACGCGCTCACATGGCACATCTAATCCTTCGATAAAAGCCTGTGTACCACCTGTTGAATAAATGGTAACACCCTGTTCGTGTAATGTTTTAATGATTTCATCTAAACCGTCCTTGTGAAAGACTGAAACCAATGCCGATTTTACCTTTTTTAAAGTACTCATTTATATCCGTTTAATTCTTTCACGCAAAAATAAGAAAATAAGCAATGCCAACAAGGTGCTTTAGGTATTTAAATTAGAATGAATTTAGATTAGTTTTTGTGTTAACCAAAACCTGTCAGGATTATGAATCCTGTCAGGTCTTAAAAATGACTTACCGCAAAGAAAAACCAAAATAAAATCCTTTATATAGTGTCTTCATAAACTGCATTTTAGGTGTGATAAGTACATAAGAATATCAGTAGTTTCTCTCCCGTGCTAAATCTCATCACTTCAAAAAAATACCTGATTGTTTTAATCCTTATATTTGAAACCATCATTGTTACCAACTCACTTAGCATAGGTATGGAAATCATTCAACGATTAAAACAAATAGGCCCCGGCATATTAGTAACTGCCGCCTTTATAGGTCCCGGAACCATTACCACCTGCAGCATTACAGGTGCCGGTTTTGGTTATGCCTTACTATGGGGCTTGCTGTTTAGCATTATCGCCACCATTGTGTTGCAGGAAATGACAGCTCGTTTGGGCCTGGTGGGGCAAATGGGGCTCGGAAAAGCACTACGCTTACAGTTTAATAATCCGATTGTAAGATATCTGACAGCCGGATTGGTGCTTTCGGCCATACTCATTGGCAATGCAGCTTATGAAACCGGTAACATACTGGGTGCATCCATGGGAATGGTTGAGCTATCAGGTGTTTCAAGCATTCAAATGGGGGAGTTGTCAGTTGGTCTATGGGGACCAGTCATTGGTTTACTTGCCTTTATTTTGTTGGAGATGGGTTCGTACAAACGCATCGAAAAAATGATTATCGGCCTGGTACTGCTGATGAGCTTTGCATTTATTACAACAGCCATTGTGGTTGGGCCACACATGTTAGAGGTACTAAAAGGTATGTTTGTACCATCCATGCCCGATGGCTCTTTTTATCTGCTTATGGGTTTAATTGGTACCACGGTAGTACCGTATAATTTATTCCTGCATGCTTCCAGTGTGCGTGAAAAGTGGAAGAATCCTTCTGATTTAAAAATTGCCCGTACCGACTTGTTATTTTCCATTCTGCTGGGTGGGTTCATATCCATGTCAATCGTTATTACGGCAGCAGCTACTTTTTATGGAAGTGGTATTGAAATAAAAGGTGCAGGCGATTTAGCCAGTCAGTTAACACCTGTGCTAGGTAGTTGGGCTGGAGTATTTATGGCTTTGGGCTTATTTGCAGCTGGCATCTCCTCAGCTATAACAGCACCGTTGGCCGCTGCTTATGCAACATCGGGAATACTTGGGTTTAAACCCGATTTAAAATCGCAGAAATTCAAATGGATATGGCGTGCAATATTACTAATAGGTATTCTCTTTTCGGCCATTGGTTACAGTCCGATTAAAGCCATTGTTTTTGCACAATTTGCCAATGGCTTATTACTGCCGTTCATAGCCATCTTTCTGCTCATTGTGATGAACAACAAGCAAATTCTTGAATCGTATACGAATAATAAATCCCAAAACCTTCTGGCCATTATTGTGGTATTAATTGCATTAGGTTTGGGCATAAAAAGTTTAACGCATGTAATGGGTTTATTATGAAATTGAGTGTGTAAATCGATATGTATTAAGTAGGCAGCTCTTCCCTTTTTTCCTGAGAAAAAGGGGAAGTACCATATCGAAGATGTGGGGATGGGGATTATAGAATAAACAAAAAGTAAGTCGGGTTTGGGCGAAGCGCCAATAGATACAATATGGAATAAAAAGAGGAAGCCACGAGGGCTTGAGTTGAAAGAGAAGTTAATAGAATAAGAAACATGAAATATATAGATATAAACTGCGACTTAGGAGAAGGCATTGGTAATGACGCTGCCGTGATGCCATTCATCAGCTCAGCCAATATCGCCTGTGGTTACCATGCCGGCGACATCAACAGCATGGATAAAACCGTGCAGATGGCCAGAGAAAACAAAGTGGCAATTGGTGTGCACCCCGGCTTTAACGACCCGGATAATTTCGGCCGAATAGCTCATCATCTTTCTGCGGCAGAAATAGAACAACTGGTAAAAGAGCAAGTAGTGATTCTGCAAAAGCAAGCCGTTAAACATGGGTGCTCAATTACTCATGTCAAACCACACGGTGCCTTATATAACATGGCGGCGGCTGATTACGATATTGCTTTAGCCATTGCACAGGGCATCAAAGCGGTTAATGCCGGGCTGCTGTTTTACGGACTAGCCAATTCATTAATGCTTAAGGCTGCTGAAGATCTTGGACTAAAAGCCGTTTCCGAAGTCTTTGCCGACAGGGCTTACACCAGTAGCGGGCAATTGGTTTCCCGCCAACAGGCAGGAGCCGTCATCCATGATGTGGAACGCTGCAAAAAGCGAGTGCTCGACATGGTGCTTCATAACCGTGTTGAAAGTATCGATGGTGAGCCAATAGCCATCAAGGCCGATACCATCTGCATACATGGCGATAATCCCGGAGCAGTAGAACTAGCCAAAGCGCTTCATGGCATGTTAAAGGCTAATCATATTCAAATTGTTTCACCAATAAGCCAATTATGATGATGCAAATATTTCCATTGGGCGATTCGGCTTTTCAGGTGAAGCTTGGCACTGCCATATCTCCTGATACCTTGCAGAAAATTAGGTCCTTGATGCAATTGCTTGAAGAATCAGAAATTGAAGGCATCACTGAACTCGTACCTTCGTATACCGATATAATCATTCATTATCAGCCCTTGGTAATCGATTTTAAGCTGCTGGTGAGCCAAATAAAAAAAATGGCAGCTGAGATAAAACCAAATTCTGCAGTTGATTACAAAACGGTTCGCATTCCTGTATTATATGGCGAAACGTTTGGCAAGGATTTACCGCATGTATGTCAACATAGTGGATTAAACAAAGAACAAGTCATCAATAGGCATTGCGAGGCCAGTTACCTCGTGTATATGCTTGGTTTCACACCTGGGTTCTGTTACCTCGGCGGCATGGATAAAGCCATTGCTACCCCACGTAAAGAGGTGCCTGATTCTAAAATACTGTCCGGCTCAGTGGGTATTGCAGGTGAGCAAACCGGTATTTATCCCATTGAGAGTCCCGGAGGCTGGCAAATAATCGGACGCACACCCTTGCGATTATTCAAACCCGAAAAGGATGAGCCTTTCTTATTAGAAGCTGGTAATGTTCTGGAGTTTTATCCGATTAACAAAGACGAGTATGAACGATTAAATGAGCACAACGATGGGTAAAATAAAAATCCTTAAGCCTGGCTTGTTATCTACCATACAAGATTTGGGTCGAGTAGGCTATCAGCAGTTTGGCATGCCCGTGTCGGGAGCCATGGATACACATGCTTTACAAATGGCCAATTTATTAGTTGGTAACAAGCCGTCGGACGCCTGTATCGAAGCCACATTAATGGGACCTGAGATTGAATTTATGACGGATGCCCAGATTGGTCTGGCCGGAGCACTGTCGGATGTAACAATCAATAACATACCGGTTGATGCCTTTACGAATCACCTGGTAAAGAAGGGAGATGTGCTTAAAACAGACATTTTTAAACAAGGTAGTCGACTTTACATAGCTATTGCCGGCGGATTTGATGTGCCGGTGGTAATGGGCAGTCAATCGACCTATTTGCGTGGCAAACTGGGCGGTTATGGCGGACGTGCATTGCAGGAAGGTGATGAAATTGAAATAGGAAAGGGGCGTGCAATCTGTCAACGGCGCTTAAATCCGGATTGTCTGTTGTTACCACAAAACACCAACACGATAAATGTGATTGCCGCCATCGAAAGCGAAGCCTTTACCTTAGCTGGCATAACAAATTTCCTTAGCGAGAATTATACCGTCAGCAGCCAGAGCGACCGCATGGGCTATCGATTGAATGGCCCTCACATCGCACATCGCCATGGGGCCGACATACTATCGGCAGGCATTGCCAACGGCACCATACAAGTGCCGGCTCATGGCGAGCCCATTATTATGCTGGCCGACCGCCAAACCATTGGAGGTTATACTAAAATAGCCAATGTTATTTCAGCCGATTTACCCTTGCTGGGCCAGATGAAAGCAGGCGATAAAATCCGTTTTAAAGAAGTCAGGCTCGATGAAGCTCATCGTTTATTGAGGGAACAAAATGAGATGCTGCTTAGGGCAATTACCGCTCAAAATAACTAAAAACTGACTCTGCTATGCTGCATGGCGTTAGTTTCAAAGTTCAATTCATTCTCCCCCTGGGGAGATACCCGAAGGGAGTGGGGGCTTTCTATTAAACACAAACTATGCTGCATCCCGTTAGTTAAAGTAAAGATTTGTAAGAAATAATTTACCGCAGAGTTAAAAGAGAACACAGAGGATGTACAAGATGTATTTTCCCAACGCTGGCGCAGATTTGCAATCTGTGCCTTATTACATGGATTAATGCCGAAACAGGAGCACAGATTGATTTTTTATCAATCGTTTTGATTCGTAATCGGTATCACTCGGCGGTTGAAATGATTCGTTCTAAAAAATCGTCGATACTATTTGAATTCGAAGTTTCATGACATTGGCTAAGACAATCAAACTCATACCACAGTAAATCATTAATGCCAAATGGATTGTGTTGATGGAAACTGAAACGCGGAATATTCCACTTGTTGGGTTCAAACCAGGAGCCTTCAATAAGATTTGATTCAATACGTTGAGTGATATACTCTACAGACAACTGATTGGGATTAGAGAAAATTACCTCCCCATAGGTTTTGTAATTGCCCTCATCGCGATAGAGGTATTCGAATTTGATGTTTGCCATTTATTTAGGAAAGAAGCCCTGTCAGAACTTAAATCCTGACATGTTATGCTTATGCTTTAAACTGAAAATTCAACTTTATGTATGTCTCATTATTTTCCTCATAAACTTCTCCGTATCCCATCTTTGAGCCACTAGGATTGTCAAGCTTACAAGTGTTTTTAAGGTATTCTTTGAATTTATTAAAATCAACTAAGTGATAACATACAATATCAGCATTAGACTTCACAATTATAAGGCCACCAATCACAGCATACTTTCCTGTCCAAACAGTCTTTGAGGTCATACCTAACGCTGCTTCAACAAGGAAATTGATTAATCTGTATTCATAAAAATTATGGCCTAGCGATAAATCGTAGTTCAACGGGTTAGAGGTATTTAGCTTATTAATGATGTCAGGTATTTTAGTTATCTGACTTATATATTTATCAAGAACAATATGTGCTAATATTTTTGGTAGGTCACTATCGATTAATTGTAGATTAAGCTTAAAGGTGTTGTCTTGATATGAGTCAAAGTCTATTGAATAGCCTAAGTTTTGAATTTCCTCTATTCTTTTGATGTATTTTTTGGATTTTGGATTTAAAGAATTGACTGTGGCAATATCCGCCGCCGGCATCGCGTTACCATTTTGATTACTTATCTTATAGATAATGTTGGTCGTTTTGTTGGCATTGAAAAGTGTAGGGTCACTACCTAGAAATGATTTAATACTAAATTCTTGATCAGAAGTTAAACCATGTACACTATCATAAACTAACATTCTAATATCACCTTTGTTTTGTGATTTAGTTTTAACCTGATTGATATGATGATTCTTAATTTTGGTTTCAGTTGTGTTGTTTATTTTGTTTTTGTTGCCACTAAGTTTATGAATTTCCGTTAAAAGTTCATCAGCTAACGCTTTAGCGTCAGTATAGCTGAAGCTCATTATTACTTTTTTACTTGTAGTATCTATAATGTCGATTTGATTTCCAGCGCGTTTGAATTCTAATTCTTTTCCTGTATCATCTCTATAAATAGAATTGACATCAATAGAAGAAGTTGTTTTATTTAATTTTTCATCGGCAGAGAATAGTATGCCATCGTGCAGTAGTTTAAAGAATGTGTATAATTCACTCCATTCTCCTTTATTTCCTTTTAGTGTCATTTTTCTTTAATGTTTCAATTATTTTCTTTGCAGTAGCTTGGATGGCAGGAACTGCGACTGAGTTGCCAAATTGTTTGTATGCAGATGCATCTGAAACGGGGATAAGATATTCATCTGGAAATCCTTGAAGTCTTGCCCATTCTCTAGGAGTCATTTTTCTAATGCCTTGCCTGTTAACTTCTCCTTTAATGTTGGTTACAGGTGTAAAATCTTCTAATCTGTCATCATAAACTAAATTTCTTTCTCTGCCCATGCCTCCGCAGACAACAGCGTTAGCAGTTCCATCATCTGGGATGATCTCGTAACCAAACCCATTACCTTTACTTGCATGTCGTTTTTTGTGCTCTATTAAGGTGTTTAAATATGTATCTGACAGATAGTATTTAACGGAGACTGGGTTTTTCTCTTTTACCTTTTCAAATATGATTTTTTCACAAGACGGCTTAGGATAATGAAATTCATTAATTCCCAAATCTTTCCTAAACCCAACAATGAAGATTCGTTCTCTATTTTGAGGGGTGCCAAAATCTTTTGCGTTTAATATTTTCGGCTCTGGAACGAAGTATTCGAGATCTTCCCTTAATACATTTAATATTGTTTCAAGCGTTTTGCCACCGCCATGATTTAGTAATCCTTTGACATTTTCAAGAAAAATTGCTTTAGGTTGTTTTCTTCTGATAATCTCTGCTACGTCGAAGAAGAGTGTTCCTCTTGTGTCTTCAAATCCTCCTCGCCTTCCAGCAATTGAGAATGCTTGACATGGAAAACCAGCACATAAGATATCAAAACTATCAGGTATATAGTTTTTAGTCTCATCTTTTGTGATATCGCCAAAAGGCACTTCACCAAAATTGGCTTCATATGTCTTTTTAGCAAACTTGTCCCACTCAGAGCTAAATACACATTTGTTGTTTAAGTTTTGTAAAGCCATCCTAAAACCTCCAATTCCTGCGAACAGATCGATGAAAGTAAAATCTGGTTTTTGGGGTGGTGGAAATGGTATATCATCAAATTTGAAAGGGATTTTTATTGAATGACCATTAACTAATGATTGGCCTTTTGCTTTCAAATATTCTTCAGCCTTTACCTTGTAATATTTACCAGCATCATCTTCTACGGTTTGCAGATAATGTGTAACGCATGCATGCTCTTCCTCAAAGTATTTTAACTTCCTAAAGTTTAATACCTTTTTTAGTTCTGAATACTTCTTCATTTCTTCCCTTCAATAAAAATGTCTGATGCAAAAAAATCTTTAACCGGAACATCAAGTGCGGTTATCACCTTCTCAATATTTTGAATGGAAACATTTCGCTTCCCATTCTCAATACTGGTCATATATGTTCTGTCGATACCAGCTTTAAAGGCGAGCGCCTCCTGGCTTAGTTCTTGTTTTTGACGTAGTTCGCGTACGCGTTTGCCAAATAGTTCCTGTAAATTCATGGAGGGTAAAACTATTCGGATGTGACTTATAAGTCAACGGACTATACGTCACATATTGATAATTTTATCAACAGGTAGTTATTGTATCAGGAAAGTTTTTCGAGAAGGTTTTCAAGAGTAGTAGTAATGGATTTTGATTTTAACTTACATTCCCAAATCACAATCACTTTCCAGCCTAACACATTTAAATCTATTTCAGCTAGTTTATCACGTCGGCTATTACCTTTGATTTTAGTGAGCCACCATTCGGTGCGTGTTTTTGGTATGGTAAAATATTTGCAGCCTTTGTGTCCGTGCCAAAAGCAGCCGTGCACAAATACGACTGTTTTGTATTTGGGTAAAACGATATCAGGTTTGCCCGGCAGCTCTTTTACATGCAGGCGATAACGAAAGCCGTTGGCAAACAGAAAGCGACGCACCAGCAGTTCAGGCTTCGTATCCTTCCCCCTAATCCGGCTCATATTATACGCCCGGGTCTTTTTATCGTGCACATCCATCTATTCAAATATAAGGCTTTAGGTTTTTGGGATGCGATTTTTATTGACAAGCTGCTTATTAAGATCGCATCCTTAAGGAAGAGTTAGCTATTGTATAGTAAGCGTAATAAAATTGACAAAAACCATCTGTTGTTCATAAGAAAAATTTATATCTTCACTGCCCGTTTAACCAAACGCCATACCTTATGCTTAAAAAATGCCTGATACTCGAATGTCAGCAAAAGATACAACGGGTTCCCTACAAGCACATTTGCTACCTGCAATATGCTCAAGGAGCCATCACCATTTATTTAAGCGGCGATATCACCCTGTCGCATTGCGAACAGCTCAAAGATTTGGAAAATAGTCTGCCCAATTATTTTGTTCGCATTAACCGCAATGTGATTATAAATCTGAATTATTTATCGGCCTATTTTAAAGTATTACAAAAGGTTCAGATGGAAAATGGAAAGGAATTTGACGTTTCGCGCCGTAATACTACCCAATTATTAGAGAAAATTCAGCCATTTTCATAACCGCTTATTTGCCAAATCCTACCGTTTATTCCTCAATCTCTACCGCTTATTCAGTTTTTCTGACCATTTGAAATCAGCAAGTGCTTAAAGTAATATCTTGTGTATCGATTTTTAAGCACGATACAATGAGGATTTTACATCATACTATTAAGCACAATATTTATCTAAAAAGCTTACAAGACAGTCGGGAGTATATTTACCTGGCTAAAGGCAATCAAATGAGCGCTCAGTTGAAGGTACGCTCCGCGCAGTCGATCTTCCCAATGGCGCAATCAATTTCCCCAGGCTCTCATGCGATCGTACCGTGTTCTCAATCAATTTCCCCGCCTGCGCAGTCGATCTCCCCGGTGGCGCAGTCGATTTTCCCCATGGCGCAACCGATTTCCCCGATTGCGCAGTGCATTGTAACGCTTGCGCATGCATGGCACCATTCATAAATCAATATTTTTAATTAAACCATATAGATATGACAAAACGACTTTTTAAATCAGAATCAAAATTCTTAGAAAAATCCCGAACAGCCATCACCAATGCCGAAACAAACCCGGCTATTAAAGCAGCACTTGCCGAATATGGCATGGGAGACGAGCAATTAGCAGTAGGGCGTCAAACTTATAATGCAAGTCAGGGCATTTGGGATAAAAACTTTAAAGAAGATACCGAATCGAGTGAGGCTTCATTGACATACTCAACAACTTACAACGAACTTCAAGCTGTATTTAAGGTTCATCGCGATAAAGCACTGATATTTTTTAAGCATAAACCAGAGGTTTTGGTAAAACTTGGTGTAAAAGGTCGCTTTCCGCGTAAGTACAACGATTTTTTCGATAAGGTTCGTTTGTTTTATACAGCTGTTAAAGCTGATGCCACCCTTCAAACAGAAATGGATAAAATAAAACTCACAGCAGCACAGGTTGATGAATGCCTTGCCCTGCTTGAAGAACTCTTAGCCAAGCGTTCGCATTTTGACACCGAACTGGCCGAATCACAGGATATGACCAAGAATAAAAATGCCGCCCTCTTAGCTCTTAAAGAGTGGATGGATGATTTCTATGCGATAGCCAAAGTGGCACTCTACGATCAGCCTCAGCTACTCGAAGCATTGGGCGTATTTGTCAGAAGCTAATTATTTACAGTCGATTGCTTTAAACCTGTCAGGATTCAGAATCCTGGCGGGTTTTTCATTATTGTCAACTAAAATAGCAAATACGCCTAAACAACATTCATATGGCAAACTTTAATAAAGCATTTCAACAAACCATGCAGAACGAAGGCGGTTTTGTGCTGCACAAAGTGGAGCACGACAGTGGTGGCTGGACTTTTGCCGGTATTGCCGAGCGTTACAACCCCAACTGGCCTGGCTGGTCATTGGTAAAAGCCGGCAGGCACGATGACCCTCTGGTAACCCGTATGGTAATGGATTTATATAAAGAAAAATACTGGGACAAGGCACGCCTGGATGAGGTCGAGAGCGATTTAGTGGCCTATAATATTTTTGACTTTGGTGTTAACGCAGGCGTGCGCACTTCGGTAAAAATGGCGCAGCGCATTGTTGGTGTCACACCCGATGGGGGATTGGGGCCCATCACCCTCAAGGCTATTAACAACTATGGTGAACAGGCTTTTGTACAGGCCTTTTTTATTGGCAAAGTGGCTCGCTATAATGCTATTGTGGCCCGCAACCGTACACAAATAAAATTTCTTCACGGATGGCTCAACCGATCTTTTAAAACATTAGCGCTATGACAATACCAATCGGAAAAATAGTAGACGGGGTAGTTAATACCATTGATGAGTTACATACCTCCAGGGAGGAAGAGATGAAAATGGAATTGGAGCTCAGAAAGATCACTCACAACGAAAACCTGGGGCAGATTGAAATTAATAAAATCGAAGCTGCCCATAAATCAGTATTTGTAGCCGGTTGGCGCCCCTTCATTGGCTGGGTATGTGGATTGGCTTTACTATACAACTTTATTTTAAGAGACATAATGGTGTATGCCATTAAGTTGTGCAATGCCAGCGCACCACCACCTCCGGCGCTTCAAATGGAGCATTTAATGACTGTTGTGATTGGTATGTTGGGTTTGGGCGTGGCACGCACCTATGAAAAAACCAAAGGCGTTAACGCTGATTCACTAAAGGCAGCACCGAAGAAGGGATTTCTAGGTGGGCTGTTTAAACGGAAAAGATAAGAGGAGGGGTAAACCTGACAGGATTCAAAATCCTGACAGGTTTTGTTTTATGCCTGGTACTATCACCTCATCCCAGCCTTCTCCTCAAGGAGAAGGAGATAGAATCATGGCAGATTGCAGCATGTATTCAAAGCTCAGTGTTTCAATCTTTCACACTTCCTCTCCTTGAGGAGAGGACCGAGGAGAGGTGTTTTATAATTGCACTGAGAGGCGGTGTTTGTGAGCTGAGAAGTTTTTAATTAAGCTTCTTGGATTTTAAGAGCCGGTGTTTTAAGCTATTAACGCATTTGACTTGGATGCTTTTGTTATTACTAATCATTTATCACCTCATCCCAGCCTTCTCCTAATAGGAGAAGGAGTGAGCACACTGAACGGCAGCGATTCAATTTTAAAAGTGCTATTCTTCCAAGATGAGCACTTCCTCTCCTGTCAGGAGAGGACCGAGGAGAGGTATTTTGATTACACTTATGAGAGGTGTATATTATAAAAATTCTGATATTAACTAACTTGAAGCTTATGTCCCAAGAAAACTTTGATAATCTCTTTTACGGTGCCTCTGCTAAAATTAGGCAGCGAGCAAAGGATTTGCGTAAAGAATTTACTGGTGCTGAAAAGATTCTGTGGAACAAACTCCGTAACCGACAGTTAAATGGTTTAAAATTCAGGCGTCAACACCCTATTGATATATTTATTGCAGACTTCTATTGTCATGAGAAGAAACTAGTGATTGAGGTTGATGGAAAAATACACGACTTTCAGAAAGAATATGATAGAGGCAGGACGGCTGAGTTAAATAACCTTGGTGTTAAAGTACTACGTTTTACGAATGAAGAAGTTCAGAAAAATATTCAAAAAGTATGTAAGACAATACTCGAGATTTGTGATAAGCTATAAAGAGATTAACGCATTTTTATTTAATCACCTCATCCCAGCCTTCTCCTAATAGGAGAAGGAGAGAGCATCATTGCAGATTGCAGCCTGTAATCAAAGCTCAGTGTTTCAATCTTTCACACTTCCTCTCCTCAAGGAGAGGACCGAGGAGAGGTGTTTTTCTTAATCAAGTATACCAATTAAAAGTAAATTAAAGCAAGGGTTTAGTACATACAGAAGCGCTGTTCGTAGCAACATGGAATTTTATGTCTTTCAACTTATACAATAAGTTTGTATTTTGGAGCTACAAACCCATATCCATCTGACATGAAATTTAGTTTATTATTTACCCTGCTGATTGCCTGCTGTTACGTGGCATCCTATAGTCAAGGCTCCAACGAACATAATTATGGTATAGAACATACTGTTGATGAACCTTCGCATTTATTTGAAGATGATGAGGTTTTGGAAGTATCACTACGTTTCAAGGTCAGACAATACACACGTAAGAAACCTCGCGAATACATAAAAGCACTTTTAACCACCCACCATAGTCCTGTCGATTCTGTTAATCACAAGCTCAAACTCAAATCACGAGGTGAATTCAGAAATGAATATTGTAGTTTTCCGCCCATCAAGCTAAACTTTAAAAAGGGCGATTTTGATTATGAAGATTTGGATGACCTCAATAAGGTAAAGCTGGTAACACATTGTCAATACTCGAAGCAGAGTGCTCAATATATCTATAAAGAGTACTTGTGCTATAAGCTGTATAGTGTGTTAAGCAATCAGAGCTTTGGTGTGCGTTTGCTCAAAATCAATTACATCGATACGGGTAAAAAGAAGAAGGTCATTGAGCAATATGGATTTTTAATTGAGCCCGTTAATATGCTTTCGGAGCGACATGAGATATTGCATACCGAGGTGTCAACCATTTCACAATTACATATACAGCCCAATATATTAGATAGGGTAGCCATCTTTAATTACATGATAGGTAATGGCGATTGGAGCGTAAAGGGGCAGCATAACCTAAAGGTGTTTGTTCCTCTGGTGCCATCACCACAACCCAATGGAATAGCCGTTCCGTATGACTTTGATTATTCGGGAATGGTAAACACCAGTTATGCCGTGCCCAATGAAGAGTCGAGTATCTCTTCAGTAACTGAGCGGTATTATATGGGTGTCTGTCGCAGTGAAGAAGGCTTTAGAGAGGCCTTGCAGGAATTTTTGGATAAGAAAGAGGCCTTATACCAGGTGGTAACTGAATTTGAGTTGCTCAATGATTTTCACAAAAAACAAATGCTTAATTATCTCGATTCGTTTTACGATGAATTTGAAAATGATCGGATTATCAGAAGTATGCAATCAACATGTTTAAGCTATTAATTCTATCCTATATGATGTCTTTTATATCAGATTCTTCAAATGCCGATTTTATTGATGTGCTTACTCGTTTTGCGGTTAATGCTTTCGTTATACTGATACTTATTGGTGGTTTATATAAAAAAACGGAGGAAAACAAAGAGTATGTTTTTCCACTCGTGATTATTGGTATTATAATCTTCCTTCTATCGTCGTACTTAAGTATTGTCAGAGTTGAGTTGGGAATTGCCCTGGGCTTATTTGCCATTTTCAGTATCATTCGCTTTCGAACACGAAACATGCAAGCCTACCAGATGGCTTATTTATTTACGATTATTGGCACATCGGCCATTAATGCGCTGGCCTTATTTCCGCATCTCTTGCGTGGTATGTTCTTGAGTAATATGCTTATAATTACCTCCGTTATCGTGCTTGAGTATTATAATCATCGTACGATTAACCAAAAACAGGAAATAAGCTTTAGCAACCTGGAGCTAATCAAACCATCTAATCGTAGCGAGTTAATAGAACATTTGAAGCAAATTACAGAATTAGATATCCAAAAAATCACGGTAAAAGAAGTGAGCTACATCAAGCGGGAAGCAAAAATCACCATCTATTATAAGAAATAAGTTTGTTATATATTAATGGCGTCCTAAATGTTTTTGTTTAATTCGCTACACGTCCTGTAGGGAAAGGGCCTCAGCTGGTGAACCATGAAACAAGGTTGTTTGACGCTAAAAATCGTTTTCTGTTTGAGCGAAGCGAGTTTAAACGATTTCAGTCAAATAACTGTAGTTTTATGAGAGAAGCAGGTGAAGCCTTGATGTTTTTTCCTTAGTTTTTGACATCAAGATCAAAAAGTAAGTTGGGTTTGGGCGAATAGCCCAATATCATGAAATAATTAGGACAATATTGGTTATATATCAACTAATAATGGACTTGAAAGTTCGACAGGCTTCAGACTTCGGACTTTTTAAACTATCTTGCCTACACAAACAACACCAACCCATGATACTGGTCTATAAGTTTTTAAAAGAAAGTTTCCTGTTTGCTATCAATGCCTTGCGTACGAATGTGCTGCGCACTATTCTGACCCTTTCAGGTGTTACCATTGGTATCTTTTCCATCATAACAGTGTTTACCTTAATCGATTTTTTGGAGAAGCAAGTGCGCGAGAGTATTGAGTCATTGGGTGACAATGTGGTGTATATTCAAAAATGGCCCTGGACGCCACCCGAAGGGGAATCGGAATATCCCTGGTGGCGCTACATGAACCGGCAAGTACCGTCCTTAGATGATTATGAGCAAATTAAGCGTCGTTCGCAAATAGCTGAGGATGTATCCTATGTGATGTCATCACAAAAAATGCTTCAGTACGAGTCAAATTCATACGACAATGTGGCGGTCATGGGCGTGTCCGATGGATTTGATAAAATATGGACCTTTGAAATTGCCGGTGGTCGTTACTTTTCACCTTACGAAGCCAATAGCGGAATGGGAGTGGCCATTATTGGTGCCGAAATAGCCAGCGAATTATTTCAGGGAACCGACCCCATAGGCAAGCGTGTCAAAATGATGGGCCGTAAGCTGACGGTTATTGGTGTTTTGTTACGTACCGGGTCCGATATTTTTGGCAATAGCCTCGATAAGAATATCATTATTCCCGTTAAATATGCTCGTAACCTGTTTAACCTCCGCAGCGAATCGGTTAACCCCATGATATTAGTTAAAGCTAAGCCCGGCTATACCTCAGATGATATGGTAGACGAGCTTACCGGTGTGATGCGTGCCATCAGGCGTATTAAGCCTCAGGGCGATAATGATTTTGCACTCAATCGCATTAGCCTGATTCAGAAAAATTTCGATAGTCTTTTTGATTTTATCGATTGGGCTGGATGGTTCATTGGTGGTTTCTCCATACTGGTTGGAGGTTTTGGCATTGCCAACATCATGTTTGTATCAGTTAAAGAGCGAACGCGTATTATAGGAATACAAAAGGCATTAGGTGCTAAGCGAAAATTTATCCTGATGCAATTCCTGATTGAAAGTACCGCACTGTCATTACTGGGAGGGCTGGCCGGATTATTCATTGTTTTTGGTATTGCCATGACGATTAGCTTGGCGACTGATTCGGAGATGGCGCTTACCTTGCTTAATATTCTCAAGGGTATTGGCATATCTTCTTTTATAGGTGTTGTCTCTGGTTTTATACCCGCCTGGAAAGCCTCTAAAATGGATCCGGTAGAAGCGATAAACGCCTTGTAAGATATTTCAAGACCTGTCAGGTTTCCAAAAAGCTGACAGGTCTCCCAAATATCTAAACAAAACCCCTCTTTTCTTTTTTATCTATTATCTAAGAAGTCTAACATCTAATAGTTTTAATTATGAACTTATTATTAATATCAAACTCAACAATGGCAGGCGAAGCCTACCTCGATTATCCAAAACATAACATCTCCGGGTTTTTGGGAAATGAAAAAGTAAAATGTCTGTTTATCCCTTATGCAGGGGTAACCGTATCGTTTGACGATTACGAAGCGAAAGTAAAAAGCCGCTTTAATGAAGTGGGGCACGATGTGGTTTCCATTCATCATTTCGATGATCCGGTGAAAGCAGTAGAAGAAGCCGAAGCCATTGTAGTTGGCGGAGGAAGTACCTGGCAATTGTTACGTATGATACACGATAACAAGTTAACCGAGCCAATTCGTAAAAAAGTATTAGGCGGAACAAAATACATAGGATGGAGTGCTGGTTCAAACCTGGCATGTCCTACTATTAAAACCACCAATGATATGCCAATCATCGATCCACTCGGGTTTGATGCACTTAATCTAATACCGTATCAGATTAATCCGCATTATCTTGATGCAAATCCAGAAGGTCATGGTGGCGAAACACGTGAAGAACGCATCATGGAGTTTTTAGTTGTTAATCAATCAACCACAGTTGTAGGTTTACGTGAAGGATGTATGTTTACTTATTCTGATGGTAACATTGGCTACGAAGGTAAATTACCATTGCGTGTATTTCAATATGGGAAAAAACCTTATGAAGTACAGCCTACCGATGATTTTAGTTTTTTGATGAAGGTCTAAATCTTAATAAATGCAAAAAAGATAGCAATACTATTAAATGTAATTGTGATAACTCAATTTGGCATGCGCTTTGTATTTCAACGGGCTGTAAAATTAAAAATTTAGGAAGCTATGAAGGATTTTTTTAAGACTTATAAAAATGATATTCCTGCCGGATTGGTTGTTTACCTGGTGGCATTGCCATTGTGTTTGGGTATTGCATTAGCATCGGGTGCACCATTATTTTCAGGGGTAATATCTGGTATATTAGGAGGTATTGTGGTGGGCTTTATGTCTGATTCACGATTAAGTGTCAGTGGACCGGCTGCTGGATTAACCGTCATTGTGTTTGCAGCAATTGCAACCCTTGGTTCATTTGAAACCTTTCTGTTGGCGGTATTTATTTCAGGTGCCATACAATTGGTTTTAGGTTATTTGAGAGCAGGGGTTATTGGTCACTTTTTCCCAAGTTCAGTTATTACCGGAATGTTAACAGCTATTGGTTTAAGTATCATACTAAAGCAGATTCCTCATGCTTTTGGTTATGATCTGGCCGGGATTGACACAGCTGCCTTTGAAGATAAATATGGTCACAACACATTCTCGGAGTTATACTATATGATTGAAGCTGTTCTTCCGGGAGCAATCATTATAAGTGTATTGTCAATGAGCGTTTTGTTTCTGTGGGATTCAAAAACATTTAAAAGCAATCTGGTTTTACGACTCATTCCTGGGCCTTTAGTTGTGGTTGTGTTAGGTGTTGCACTTAACGAAATCTTTAAATCGTCGGTACCTGTGCTTGCTTTAGATGCAACGCACCTGGTTTCTTTACCCGAAATGAGTGGTTTTAGTTCCTTAATTGATGAATTACGATTCCCTGCATTTGGAGCAATAACAAATCCTGACGTATGGGTAGTGGCTTTCACAATTGCTATTGTTGGAAGTTTAGAATCCTTATTAAGCCTTGATGCAACGGACAAATTAGATCCTGCCAAGCGTATTGCATCCCCAAATAAAGAGCTAAAAGCCCAAGGTGTAGGTAATATGTTGGCTGGTTTGGTTGGTGGATTGCCAATGACGGCTGTTATTGTTCGTAGTTCGGCCAATGTTAATGCCGGAGGTAAAGGTAAGTTTTCAGCTATCTTCCATGGAGTATTATTATTATTGAGTGTATTGTTTTTTGCACCGTACCTTAATTACATCCCATTATCGGCTTTAGCAGCTGTACTTATTCATGTGGGTTTAAAGCTTAATAAGGTATCGATATATAAAGATGCGATTAAGAAAGGTGTAAATCAGTATATACCATTCTTTGCAACCATTGCGGTCATCTTATTAACAGACCTGTTGAAGGGTATCACTTTTGGTATTATCATCGGTTTTGTGTTTGTGTTAAAGTCAAACTTCCGTTCAGGTATTATTTTGTCTAATGTTGGGAATAATTACATGATTCAGATTTCGCGTAACTTATATTTCTTTAATAAAGCCAATGTGCGACGTACGCTTCAGTATTTGCCAAAAGATATCAACTTGCTCGTTGATGGTACAGAGGTTGACTTTATTGATAACGATATACTGGAAGCGCTTAAAGATTTCTGTTCCTCAACAGCCAAACAGAATAATATTAAAGTCACCATCAAAAAGAGTGAAACGGCGGCACTTTCAATGTTTAGAGCTGGCGTGGCATAATTATAAACCAAACAAAACTGATAGATATGAAGTCATACGATCAAATATTTCTGGCTAACCGTAGTTGGGTGCAGACCATTAAAAATGTAGATGAAGAATATTTCAAGAACTTGTCATTGGGGCAGGCGCCAAAGTATTTTTGGATTGGTTGTGCCGATAGTCGCATGTCAGAAACAGTAATTACACGAGGTAAGTTGGGTGAATTCTTCGTTCATCGTAATGTGGCTAACCTTGTACATGCCGAAGATGATAACCTGATGGCTGCTCTTCGCTATGCAGTCGACTATTTAAAAGTAAAGCACATTGTGGTTGCAGGTCATTATAGCTGTGGTGGTGTTAAGGCTGCTTATGATGGTTTGGAAGATCCTTATTTAACCAAATGGGTAGGTGATATTAAAGATACGCTTGATTCAAATCAGCAAGAGATTGCCAATATTGATGATGATACAAAAAAACTGGATCGATTATCGGAGCTAAGTATTATAAAGCAGGTTGAAAAGTTAGCATCTATGGATATAATTAAAGATGCATGGGCAAGAGGTCAACGTCTTTTTGTGCATGGATGGGTATTTGATATTTCGACTGGTGAATTGAATTCATTAAAGGAAATTCATCCGGATGATATGATTAAGTAAACGTTCTGCTTTTACGATATAATAAAAGGTTGACACCAATGCGGCGTCAACCTTTTTATTTGGGATAGTACTTCAAGTTCTATTTTTTATCGTTAAAGCGGTCAACAATACAGGCACAAGCTGCATCTCCTGTAATGTTAAATGCCGTTCTTAACATATCAAAAACGCGATCTAGAGCAAATAATAATGGTAAGCCTTGCGCCGGAATATCTGCAGCAACAAGTACTGCAACAATTAACAATGAAGGACCTGGTACGCCGGCTTGTCCTATTGAACCAACAGTAGATGTTACAATGATGGCAATGTATTGCGTTATTGTGAGGTCGATATCAAATAGTTGTGCAAAAAAGATGGCCGCTAAGGCATAATATAATGCACTACCTGTCATATTAATAGTGGCGCCCAGTGGCAAAACAAACCCACTTGTAGCCTTAGATATCTTAAGTTCTTCTTCACACACCTCCATGGTTATTGGTAAAGTAGCGAGCGAAGAACTGGTTGAGAATGCAACAATTTGTGCTTTAACCATCTTTCTGATAAACTGAGCAATGGAAACCTTAGCAAACAATTTGAGTGTAAGCGGATATAAGCCAAATAACAAAATAATACCACCAACCACGTTTACCCACATTAAATCTAAAGCCATCATCAGTAGCTCAAATCCAAATTCGCCAATGGCTGCCGCCATCAATCCAAATACACCAATAGGAGCTGTATACATAACTATTTTAATCATCCATATTAAAGCCTCAACAAGGTAGTTCATGCCATTCATTAAAAAAGCCTTCTTTTCACTGCTCAAAGTTGATATGCCTATGCCTAGGAATAGGCCAAAGAATATAATCTCAAGAATGTTGCCTGTCACCAATGATGCAATAGGGTTTTCAGGTATAATATTGATGATGGTTTCCCAAAAACTCATTACTGGAGCTTCTGCGCCGCTGGTGTCTTGAGGGAACATTTCCATAACGGTATCATGATCGAGGCCTGAACCAGGTGTAAATACTTCACCTAAGAATAGCCCCAACATAACCGAAACGACAGTAGTTATTAAAAAATAGCCAATGGTGCTGATACCGATCTTACCTGCCGATTTGGTGGCACCAAGCGAGGCTGCCCCTGAAATTATAGAGATGGCGACCAATGGAACAACAAGCATTTTTATTAAATCCATAAAGAAATCACCTAGCGGTGAAAACATGGATGCCTTTGGACCCATTATGGCACCAACAGCCGTTCCCAGTATCATGGCCAACAATATTTGGAAGCCTAGGTTTTTAATTAACTTCTTTAAGTTCATAGCTAAATAATTGATTAAAAGTATTTAAGCTAATTTCGCAACTCTTCTTTAAGAATGAAAGAATTTCAAAGGGATTTTTTTGAAGAATAAATATCTAAAAAACTTTCCACCACCAACCCCCACCAAATCAATTCTTAAGCCATACTCTTCCAAGCTGCCTCATAAATTTTTCGTTTTTTAATTTGGAGATACGAAAAATACTCCCTTATTTTGCACCCGCTTTTGAG
>NZ_JAENRR010000036.1 GCF_016612505.1 Carboxylicivirga marina | reverse complement strand
TACTACATCAAATGGCTTGGCTCCTGCATTGCTTTTCTTCTCTTTGTTTAAAAGTCCTTTTTCTAGAGTATCTCTAAATATTTCAAAATCAACTACGTTACCAATCATTTCTAAAGGATTGCCAATTGCGGAAAGCTTTGTGACATTTTCTTGTTCATCAAAAAGGCCCCTATTTCCGGTGCTTTTATATTTATTCATCTTTTCGGCTGATTTTATCGCCTGAAAATACTAATACACATCTGTATGTCAAAGTTTTAATTTATAGAAGTCCCCTAAAATAATTGTTGATGGCCAGGAAGTAGAACAAACCGGCCCTTTAGGTCCTTTTAAATTTCTTTCAACCATTGAACAAAGTGAGATTGTGCGCTTCTCACAGTTAAAATTTAATGATGGTGAAAACAAGGTTACTGTCTGGTATCAAAATAAAACTGCCGGGAGTGATATGATGAAACCAGGGCTCCGGTTTAAAATTGGCAAAGGAGCAACGCCTGTTTCAAAACTGAATTTCGTTTCGTTAATGATTGCCTTATTTCTTGGAACATCTGCACTACCACATATATTAATTCGATATTATACGGTGCCTAGTCAGCGCGATGCACGCAAGTCAACCATAGTCGCCATTGCTTCAATTGGCACATTTTACATCCTAACCATGTTTATGGGTTTAGGTGCTGCCATAAATGGCGTATTAGATATGGAAAGCAGCAATATGTCAGCTCCGCTTCTGGCTAAGATCTTTGGCGTTGGTTTATTCTCTATCATTTCCGCCATTGCCTTCGCCACCATATTAGGTACGGTTAGCGGACTAATTATAGCATCAACCGGCGCTATTGCTCATGACATTATTGATGTATATATGAAGAAAAACCTGAGCGAGAAAAACAAAGTACTCGCTGGTAAAATTTCAGCATTTGTTGTGGGCATTATTGCAATAATACTTGGTATCGCTTTTAAAGGAATGAATGTATCGTTCCTGGTAGGCTGGGCTTTTGCAGTAGCAGCATCTGCAAACCTACCTTCCATATTGATGTTATTGTTCTGGAAAAAAACAACAGCTAAAGGAATTGCGTCATCTATTGTCGTGGGTATTGTGACTGCTATCGGACTGATTCTTACTTCTCCAATGATGTGGAATCGTTACGGACTAAATCCCGACAATGCCCTACATCAGCTCGACAATCCGGCTATTATCTCATTTACCTTGGCTTTACTAACGCTCATATTTGTTTCATTAGCAACGCAAAAGGACAATCATAAAAAGAAGGATATTTAGAAAAATCGCCTTTACATATTGGCAGGAGGTGGCATAAGCTATCTCCTGTTTTTTATTGTAAGCTACTTAAGCACATTCACCAAAGGATTTAGATCAAATTCACCTTTATCGGGATGAGTTGTTTTAATATATTCCTTGTTCATCATAAACAGGCGGCTGTTAAAGGTGTCTTGCATATAACAATTCTCCTCATTGAAATAATCTTCATCCACCTTTGTGAAATTAAGTTCGCAATGCGATAATCCCCATTGGTCGCCCGCTTCATTCATATATAATAATGGATAGCCATGTGTTCGACAGATAATAGGACGTGCCTCATAAATGCTGCATTGATGGTTCTTCAAAAAGAAACACTTCTCTCCTATTTCCTCTGGCTTATCTTGTTTTAACACTTCCGGATACAGCTTCTCAAGCTGTTGTTTTATGAAGTCAAACTCTATTGGAAATACATCAAAATTAAGGCAGCACTTGTCGCAGCCTTTTTTGCAAGCCATATTGCTGCTATGCTCATCCCACAATTTAAGCGTATTTGAATCTATTTCATCACGTAGTGCTTGATAATTGTTCAGAGTTGCCATATTCATTTGTTTTGGACAAAGTTAGTTGTAAGGATGACATCTTACTATAATACTTCAAAGAAAGATGTCATCTTTAAGCGTAACTTCTCAACAACCAATAGCACTTTGCACCATGCACTTTTTTCCCTTATCTTGCCCAATTATTTAACCTTAATCAAATGAGCACACAGATCGATTCACTTCAATCTCTTGTTTCTAAATACATTAACACAACCAGTCGCAGTGTGTTCCTAACCGGCAAAGCAGGAACAGGCAAAACCACTTTACTTCATCGCATTAAAGAACACACACACAAAAACATGGTTGTAGCAGCACCTACTGGCATAGCTGCTATTAATGCCGGTGGTGTAACTCTTCATTCATTATTTCAGTTGCCTTTTGGCGCTTTTATTCCGGATAACAATAGTGGTATTGACCCTGAAAAAATTCAAACATTAGCTCACTTTAATATTCCACGTTCTTTGATTAAGAACATTCAGATGCATACGGTAAAGCGTAACCTGATTCGTAATATGGAGCTATTGGTGATCGATGAAGTGAGTATGCTAAGAGCCGATCTACTGGATGCCATTGACTTGATTTGCCGCCATGTACGCCGACAGCACAATACCCCTTTCGGCGGATTGCAAGTGTTGTTTATTGGTGATATGCTTCAGCTGCCGCCGGTAACAAAACACGAAGAATGGCAACATCTGAGGCGCTATTATAAAAGCCCTTACTTTTTTGATGCACAAGTTTTGCAACATCATCACCCGGTACACATTGAACTGCAAAAAGTCTACCGTCAAACCGACCAAACATTTGTTGACTTACTCAACCATTTCCGCGATAACCAGGTGACCAATGAAGATATTAATTTGCTAAATCAATATTATCAACCGGATTTTAACCAACAAAACAACGATGGCTACATCCAACTGACAACCCACAATGCTATTGCCGATGCAAAAAATAAAGAATGCCTGGCTGAATTAAATGGTCAGCTTTTTTCATTTCGCTCTGAGGTAAAAGGTGATTTTAAAGAGCATCAATACCCCTTGCAAGAAACCATGCAATTTAAAAAAGGGGCCCAAGTGATGTTTATCAAAAATGATTTCTCGGGCCAGCAGCGCTACTTCAATGGTAAAATTGGTACGATTACCCACATTACTAAAGACGAAATTGAAGTTAGTTTTAATGATGGAACAGAGCCGGTTATGGTAGAATCATATACCTGGGAAAATAAAAAGTATTCGCTCAATAAAGAAACCAACGAAGTGACCGAAAATGTGGTGGGTGAATTTATCCAATACCCCATTAAACTGGCCTGGGCTATTACAGTTCATAAGAGTCAGGGTTTAACGTTTGAAAAAGCCATTATTGATGTGGGCAAGGCCTTTGCAGCTGGTCAAATTTATGTGGCCTTATCACGTCTTACATCCCTGGATGGCTTGGTATTAAAAACACCAATTCCGAAACAGGGCATTGATGCGGATGATTCATTAAGAAGCTTTGTTAGTCAGAAAATGAACCCTGCCGAGTTACAGCCAATTCTTCAACAAGAATCTCAAAAATACTTCAATGACTTTGTATTAAAGGCCTTTGATTTTAATGACTTGATAGTTTCGTTGCACCAACATCTGAAAGGCTATAGTAAAGACGAGAAGCGTTCAAAAAAACAGCAGTTCAAGCCATGGGCCGAAAAATTGCTGAAAGAAACTGAGCCTCTGCAAAATGTTGGTAATCGCTTTCGAGCGCAAGTGTATCGAATTGTACAATCGGGTGCCAATGATTATGTTGAAACCCTTATTGAACGCATTGATAAGGCTGTTGCCTACTTTCAGCCGCCAATTAAAAAATGCCATTCGAACATCATTGAGCATCTCGAAACTGTTAATGAATTGAAAGGTGTGAAAGCCTATATGACTGAGCTTAAAGACCTGGCAGCTCAATATTATGCTTTATTACACAACATTTATAAAGCAAAAACCTTACTCGAATCATCACTTAAAGGATTAGACGTTAATAAAGAAGACATTGACCAGCCTGAGCTGGAGAAACAACCTGAAGAAAAGAAACGCAAAAGTAAGACCTTAAAAGACAAGGCGGTAAAAACGCCCAAAGTGGCCACATATCTGATTACTTGTGCGCTCTACAAACAAGGTAATGACGTTGATGCCATCGCTAAAGAACGTGGCTTGGTTAAAACAACCATTGAGTCGCACATTGCTCGCTGCATCAAAGAAAACATTTTGTCACTTAACGATTTTATCGATCATGAAACGCGTGAATCCATAAAAAAAGGGATTGAAGAATGCAATGAAACGGCTTTATCTGAGATTCGAAAATTCCTGAAATACGAATATTCGTATCCCGAGATTAAATATGTGCAAGCATGGATGCAATCAGATGGAGTACTATAAAAATTCCACCTCTGCTAAATCAGGAATCTATGAATGGAAAGTTTGTAAGCAGAGGCAGAATTTATTGGTTAAGGGGTTGTTAGAATATCAGTATTAATGTAATAATGATTAAAATTATTAGTTGATACAGTAACATTACCTGCGGAAAATTTTGTGATTTCATCAGGCTGACCAACTTGTTAGGGTTAGCTTTCTTCATAAAATTAGCGTTAAAGTTAGGCCCGATACGAAGCAAATTTTATGCCGTAAGAATATAATTGAATATCTATTTTTCAAAAAACTTCAATTGGTAATATACTTAAGCATTAGAATAGGCATCTTTCAAAGAGATAGTTTATTACTTTTGCTTTAAACTTATAGTTTCGATTCAACATGCTAAAGAAACAGCTACTTCATATTTACAGGGCATTGAGAGGCAAATCTCCATTTATAAAAAAGAGCATTCACATTGAATCAGATTGGCTTGGCTCTAAAAATGGAGGATTCTTTGTCCATACCAATTTGCTTAAAAGCGATTCAATCGTGTATTCTTTTGGCATTGGCGAAGACATTAGTTTTGACCAGCAACTAATGAACCAATGCAAATGTACAGTTCATGGCTTCGACCCTACACCAAGATCTATTGATTGGGTGAGAAAGAACGTAAATTCAGAACAATTTATCTTTGAACCCCTTGGCATAAGTCACGAGAGTGGTAACATCGATTTCTTTTTGCCCAAAAACAATGCCCATGTATCTGGCAGCCTCAGTAGCAACAGCATTACCGATGAGCAACAGAAAATATCGGTACCGGTAAAAACGCTTGCTGACATTGTTAAAGATAAACAGCATCAGCACATTGATTTGTTGAAAATGGATATTGAAGGGGCCGAATACGATGTTATACCCAACATACTAGCTTCGGGCATCGAGATAAAGCAAGTGCTTGTTGAGTTTCACCACCGTCTTTATCCCAATGGCAATAACAAAACAAAGAATGCCATTGAACAAATGAAGGCACATGGTTACGAAGTATTTGCTATCTCCGATTTAACCGAGGAAATTTCCTTTATTAAAAAGTAACAGTTGTTTGATGAAGCAATCGACCCATAAGGTATTTAAAACCACTGCCATATATAGCATTGGCAACACCATCAGGAAATTGAGTGGTATCATCATTTTACCGCTAATTACCTTTTATACTTCCACAGAAGAATTTGGTGTGTGGACACTTCTTGAAACCATCTTTATGCTGACAATGATATCGTCAGGATGGGGGGTTAAAAGTGGCTTTACCCGATGGTTTAATGACATGGCCGATAAAGCTCAGAAAAAATCATTGTTTACCACTGCCATTGCTTTTAATTACAGCATTTCAATTGTCGTATTATTGATATTTGCAGCTGCTCTTTTTCGATACTCACAAGTCATCTTAAAGTACGAAGTCAGCCATCAAGTGCTTATCTACTTCCTGATTTCAAGCTTGTTTCGCATGTTTCAAGAGATGCCTTACCTTTTGATAAAACTCAAGCAACGGGCCGCTGCACAAACCAAGCACAGCACTATTAATGTGCTGATGACCATTTTGTTTACCGTGTATTTCCTGTACTTTAAAAAGGAAGGACTCGAGGGCGCATTTAAAGCTCAAATGATTGCCAACACACTCACTTTTTTAGGTTTAATTCCGATAATTAAGAGTCATTTTAAGCTGAGTTTTAATACTCCTTTACTAAAAGAAATGATTGCTTATGGCTTACCTTTGGCGCTCTCAGCCATTCTAACCACATTCTTAAACCTTAGCGACAGACATATCATCAATCAGTTTTTTAATCCTGCTGAATCGGGTAGTTATGGCTTGGCTTTTAAAGTAGCCAATCTGCTCGACATGGTTTTTATCTCGTCTTTTTTAACGGCTTACACATTTTATTACTACCAGTCATTTCGCAATGCCGATAACGAGAAGGTGTTTCAAAGCCTTCAGCGCTACTTTTTAATTATAATCACCATTGCAGGTCTGGGCATTGTATTGTTTTCAAAAGAAATCCTTTGGGTTGTTTCGGCGGGTGATGACTTTTATAACGATGGTATATTTCTTACACCAATTTTAATCTTAGGATTGATTTTCTCGGGTTTGAGGAACTTTTTTACACTGCCGTTGCACAAACACAAACGCACAAAGATTATTTCAAAAATCCTTATAATAATCGGCATCTTAAACCTGGTATTAAACATTGTTTTGGTGCCTCCAATAGGGAAAATTGGTGCTGCATGGTCAACAATGCTGGTGCAATTAATTGCTGCCATTTGGTTTTATATCGAAGCCAGCAAATCAGAAAGCATTGCTTTTGACCTGAAAGCTTCCTTAAAAATGATCATCCTATGGATTAGCCTGGTTTTGATCAGCTTTATACTGCCTGATAATATCATTGTAGCCATCGTTATAAAACTACTAATGGCCGGTATATTTGTAGGAGCCCTTATGGTGTTAAAAATCATCCTGCCCGAAGAAATCACCGAAATGATTCGAATTGGGAAAAAAGTATTATCCAAAAAATAAGCGGCATGGGCGAATTCATTATCCGAAGACTATTTAAATACTCATCATGGTTGTTAAACCTTATTGAGCGGCCACTTATAAAACGCTATTCAGCCAATAAAATGAGGCATGCTCCCACTTTTATTATTGGACCTCCCCGAACCGGATCAACCATATTGTATCAGGCTTTAACCCAAAAATTAGATGTATTATACATTGATAATTTAATTAATATGGCCAGAAACAATCCATATATCGGTTTTTGGTTCAGCCAGAAAATATTTGGTAACAAGTCGCACAATAGCTCATCATCAAATCACGGAAACACAAAGGGCTTGCATGCGCCCAATGAAGGATTATTTTGGTATAAATGGCTACCAAGGGATCGCCATTACATCGAGCTTGATGAGATGAATACGCAAAGCATTGGCCAGATAAAAGAATTGCTTCAGGCGATTACAAACAGGTATGATAAACCTATTCTGTTCAAAAACTTATCCTTTTCAGTGCGCTTGCCTTTTGTAAAAACAACTTTTCCGGAAGCAAAAATTATTTACATCAAGCGCAATCCTCTGTATGTGGCACAATCCATATTACTCGGAAAACGCAAAAGTAACACACCTGCCAACGAAGTTTGGAGCATCAAACCTAAAGAGCATGCCTTATTAGCCCAAATGGACGATGAACTTGAACAGATTGTATGGCAAATATATCTGATTGAGAAACAAATTCATAAAGACTTAAGGCTATTTGAAGAACAACAGGTTAATGTCATCGATTATGAAGCTTTAAATGAAACTATTATTGAACATTTATCAAAACACATTGATTGTACCAAGCGTGCTTTTGCTGATTCAATTGAGATTAATATAAGCAACAATCAACGCTTGGATGATGCTACCTTTGTGAAAATTAAGAATTATATTGAGCAGCTTGACTGGGAAAATCACACCAGTAATCTATCAATGCAATAAAGACTTTGAACTTAGACGATGAGTAAATACACGTTTAAAACACTTGATAAAGAAGAATTTCCGAAGTGGGAACAATTATTAGCAAAAGTGCCGGAACCGAGCCCATTTATGAGCAGCGACTGGTTTAGCAGCTATTGTGAAGCTTCCAATGAAAAGTTTGAGATTGTTGCTTGTTTCAAAAATGATGAATTAATTGCCGGATTCGCATACTTATACCGTGTGAAATTTGGAAAATATAAACTCATTGTCAATCTGCTGGGAATTGATAATTACATGGTCATCTTGACACGTGATACAAAACTAGAATCTAAAAAAGAGAGCCATTATTTCGAAATCATCAAAGAATTCACAAATTTTCTCGAACAGCAATATTCACATGTTGAGTTTACCCTAAATTGTGCCACTACCGACATCAGACCACTCCAATGGAATGGCTATTCTGAAGAAATCAGGTATACCTACAGGGGTGCAATTAAGTCACCGGAACAATTACTTTCTGAATTTAACCCTGATATTCGAAACAAGATTAAAAAAGCTCAAAAGCTGAATTATAGTTTTGATTCATCAAGCTCTCAGGAACAAATGAAATTGAGTTACGATTTAATTGATCGCTCACTTAAGAAAAACAACAAACCACACATATTGGCCAAAGAGCAATTTATCAGCTTATTAACAAAACTTTCAGAGCTTAATAAAGCCATTGTTTGTAACATTTTTCTAAATGATGTAGCCATTGCCACCAGAGTTCTTGTTCTCAATTCGGAAATAGCGGTGGACTTTCAGGCTGGCGGAAACGAAGAGTATTTTAATACCGGTCTTAACCAGTTGCTGAGTTATAAGATATTTGAAATGCTCCATGAAAAAGGTGTAAAAACATACGATTTTAGAGGTGCCAATACACCAAGCATTGCTAAATACAAATCGGGTTTTAATTTTATTGCCGAGCCATATTACCATGTTGCAAAAGACAGTGGCCAAATATTTAAATTACTCCTTAGACTTAAAAAACTAACCCAAAAATAGATGCAGCCCCAAGCAAACGAGAAATATCAGTACTCAAGCGAGTGGATTCATAAACTTGAAAACGAACGCCACTGGCAGTATTATCATTTTCAACAGAGTTTAATACAGAAACACGTTGAACATAAAGAATCGATACTTGAGGTTGGAATAGGCAGTAGCTTTACCTACAACTATTTAAAGAGTAAAAATTACAATATCATCTCAATGGATATTGATGCAGATAAGAAACCCGATATTGTAGCCAATATTGTGAGCGATGATTTACCTGCCAACATTGACACAATACTTGCCTTTGAAGTATTTGAACACATACCTTACGATGAATACATGTTGGCGCTAAAGAAAGCTAAAGATAGTGGCGTAAAGAAGCTCATCATTAGTATGCCACTTAACATTAAGGTATGGTTTGATTTTGATATTAGGCTTCACGTTTTTGGTCGCATTGCTTTTCAGATTGCCACACGCCGCAACAAACTAACCACAAATCATCACCATTGGGAAATTGGGTATCAAAAGTATCGCTTCAATAAGATTAAACAAGATATTACAGAACAAGGTTTTAAAATAATTAATGATTGCAGAAAATTCTCACAACACTTTTTTGTTTTATCAACTGAATAACCTTAAAATTAATGGAAGCTGCTTTAAATATACAACAATACGAATATGTCCTTTTTCATCTGGGCCAACACCTTCATCTAAACAAATCGATTAAAGATTCATTGGTTTATGGTGATAACGATAGTATTCCTAAAAATAAAATTGTTTTTAAAGCATCTAACAAATCATTAAGCACTGCAAAGACGGTGCATTACAAGGGAAATGACATCCCTCTTCTTTTTCCTAATAACGACAAGGAAGAGTTGTTTGAGTGGGAAAATGATTCAATCATCTTTCATCACGACATACTTAAATCTGCTTTTTACTTACTAAGTGGCTATCAGGAAACGTTGAGTGACATATCCGATTCAATGGGACGGTTTAAGTACAACAACTCAATCCAGCACCAACTTAAGATGGTGCGTAAACCTATTGTCAATTATTATTTCGAAGTCATAATTGATGCCATTGAGCAATTCAGCCAGAAACACAACATCGCATTTGAACGAAAACGCATGTTTGAAAATTTCGGTTTTATGCTCACGCATGATGTAGATCGTGTGGATTATTACCATTGGCGCGAAACGGTCTACAAATTTCTGCAGCTAGCCGGCATTAAAAAAGCACACATTGATAAAACTAGCTTAAAGAAAGCAGCCCTTAATGCCATCCTTCCAAGCATTTTCCCGGGCTACAAACCCGATCCGTGGTGGAATTTTGACGACTTACGTAAACTTGAAAAGCAATACGATTTTAAATCTGTGTGGTACTTTTTAAACCGCGATGGTTCGCCGCACGACGCTAAATATCACCTTGAAGAACAAAGGATTAAAAATTTGATTTCCAAGCTTTTAAATGACAAGTGTGAGATTGGACTTCATGGTTCAATTAAAACCGCCACAAACCAGGAAGCTATAGCTAACGCCAAACAACGATTGGAAAAAGCAAGCAACACAACCATTACAGGAACGCGTCAGCACTTCTTAAAGTTTCATTATCCATCGACGCTCAATATTCAACAAAACGCAGGCATTAAATACGATACCACAATGGGCTTTGCGGAGCATGAAGGCTTTCGTAATTCATACTGCTATCCGTTTAAACCATTCGACCATGATGCCAATCAGATGCTGTCTATTTGGGAGTTTCCTCTTTCAATAATGGACACAACACTATTTGGATATAGAAATCTATCTTTCAATAATATGAAGGATTCATTTCAATATATAATTGATGAAATAAAAAAGTTTGGTGGACTCATGGTATTGCTTTGGCACAATTGCAATTTTGATGAGTATGAATACCCGGGCATCAACAAATACTTTGCTGAACAGCTTGAGTGTATATCAAATCAGAATCCAGAATCGGTAACTGGCATTGATGTCTTGTCAAAGGTTTAATTATTTCAATAGCTTTTTTATTGCTTCATCAATAATAGCAGCTCGATTCTCAAAAGTATGTTCACACAAGGTTCGTTTTTGTCCCCTACTGGCTATTGTTTCTAACTCATCAGTATTTTGGAGTAGATAACTAATTTTTTCTTTTGCTTCATCCAATGATTTATAAGCAACTACTTCGTCTGAGCGAAAGTAACTATCTAAATCATTTTTCCAATCTGTCAAAAGGCAACTTCCCATTCCCGTTACTTCGTACATTCGCATATTGGCCGCAAAATCGCTGGCAATATCACCATGGATATTAAATGATATTTTCGATCGCGAAATCTCTCTAAACATATCCTTCCCGAATACTGGAGGCTTTATTTGCTGCCTTAATGCACTACTAACTTTAGAGGCTCGCGGAAAGAATTGCAACTTACTCACCTTACTCAAACCATTGACCTTCTGATTAATTATATTTAACCCTGATTTCTTTAGTAGATGACTCGCTAAATAGGCTGCCTGCCGCGCATAAATGCCTTTTGACGAATCTGTATTCAGGTTGATCAGCAAGTTTATATCCAAGTCCTCATCAACTAATTGTTCCAACAACTTAATCCGTTCTTTATGAAAGTTTTGATCTAGGATAAGAGAACCTGTAAATAAGAAATCAAACTTTTTCTTTAAATCTGACTTTGACTCTTTTAAAATTCTTCCATCGAAAGCATGCGGGATAACAATGCATTTAGGCAATCCATTTTCCTCAAGCAGATTTTTAAAATAAGGCGCACAAACAGTGATTAAATCAAAAGCCTTAAAATCGGGATAAAACTGAGGAGTAATAGGTGAACAGCAGTTTCCGATGGCCAGCCTGATACTTGGGATTTGTTTCTTTAAAAAACGGACGAAATCACCATTGAACGAATAACTATCTTGCAACCAGATTATTTCGGGCTGCATTTTCTTTAGTTGAGCGACCAGTATTTCTTTATCAGAGCCATGCTCAACACCATTATCAGCACACCACTGCTCTTGCATAGGACGGGCATTGGCCACAATCTCCGATGCTTCATACCACATTTGGTTAAATGCAAAAGCATAAGCATCAGACCAGGCAAAACGCTGTTTCATTAAATGCGCATGCTGCTCATCATAGTTTAATTCATTAACCTTTGGGTTACTGTTATAATAATAACTCAAAAAGTCTTTGTAATAGGATGTTATCTTAACCAGTCGGTAACTCATAGCTCACATTGTGTAAAGTATCACAAAAGTGCAAAATCTTTGCATAACTCCAGCAATAAGAGCTGTAAATCAAGCGACATCAAGTTTGGTTAATTTTTGTTAATTCAAAGATTAATTGCCATCTTATCCAACTCTTCTAAAGGCATTTTATATTTTTGCACTAATTCTTAAAGATGACAGGTAATAAACAAATAACAAGCGGACGAAAACTGCGCAGTTCTTACATTACAACAACCATTAGTATTGCGTTGGTTTTGTTTTTGTTAGGCATCATAGGACTATTATTCCTAAATGCTCAAAGGCTATCGACTTACGTAAAAGAAAACATTGGTTTTACAATTTTGATAAAAGACAATGCTCGTGAAGCTGAAGTAAAAAGGTTAGAAAAATTACTGAGCACTTCACCGTTTATCAAACAAACCGAATACATCGATAAAGACAGAGCCGCTGAAGAGTTAACCGAAGAATTAGGGGAAGACTTTGTTGAGTTTCTGGGTTACAACCCTTTATTATCATCCATTGATGTAAAATTATTTGCCGAATATGCCAATCCAGATAGCCTGGTCAAAGTAGAAGAAGTCATTCTGGATTTTCCACAAGTTAAAGAAGTTATCTACCAAAAGAACCTTATTCATCTGGTTCATCAGAATGTCAAGAAAATTGCACTGGTATTGGCTGGATTTGCTATTATGCTTCTTTTAATTGCCGTGGCCCTTATTAACAACACCATTCGCCTATCAGTTTATTCAAAGCGTTTTATAATTCGAACCATGCAATTAGTTGGTGCTACAAAAGGCTTTATTCGCCGCCCAATATTGCTGGGCAGTGTCTTACATGGCTTTGTAGGATCAGTATTAGCCATTTCATTACTGGCTTCGATGATTTACCTAAGCAGTAAAGAATTAGCAGGCGTTATTGGCTTCAACAACATTGATTTAATCTTTATATTATTTGGTATCGTTATTGTTCTGGGGGTTTTTATAACCTTTTTATCTACCTTTTTTGCGGTTAATAAATACCTGAACTTACGCACCGACGATTTATATTTCTAATATCCATCCAACAAAAATTAAAACAGATACAATGTCAAAGAAGGAAGAGGATAAAAAGTTTCAATTTGCTCTCGCTAAAGAAAACTACATATTACTGGCTATTGGTTTTGCCATTATCATTTTAGGATTTGTATTAATGATTGGCGGCCGTAGTGATGACCCAACAGTTTTTAATGAAGAAATTTTCAGTTTCAGACGCATTACTCTGGCACCAGTTGTGGTGTTATTTGGCTTTATGTTTGAGATTTATGCCATTATGAAAAAACCTAAAGCCGACAAATAATAACATTCTGATTTATGGGAGTTTTAGAAGCTTTGATTCTTGGAATTATCCAGGGATTAACTGAATTTTTGCCTGTTAGTAGCAGCGGACACCTCGAAATTGCCAAAGCTATTTTTGGCGATAAAGTCATTGCCGAAGAAAGCATGTTTATGACAGTTATGTTGCATGGCGCCACAGCCATTAGCACCATTGTTGTTTTCCGTCGCGAAATATGGAAGATATTAACCGGCCTGTTTCAATTCAAGTGGAATAAGCAAACGGCCTTTTCAGTAAAAATAATTATTTCGATGGTTCCGGCAGCTTTTGTTGGCATCGCTTTTAGCAGTGAAATGGAGATGTTATTTGATAATCAAATCCTATTAGTTGGCTTTATGCTGATTATCACTTCAGGCTTGTTATTTTTTGCTGATAAGGCTAAGAAAACAAAGAAAGGCGTTACCTTTTCGAGTGCTTTGGTTATTGGAATAGCGCAAGCCTTGGCAATTTTACCTGGCATTTCTCGTTCTGGCGCTACTATATCTACCTGTGTATTGATGGGTATCGATCGTCGCAAAGCAACCCGCTTTTCTTTTTTAATGGTGGTACCATTGATATTAGGAAAAATGGCCAAAGACCTTATGGATAGCGATTTTACCACGGTTGGAACTCCAGCTATACCAGTTATTGTTGGTTTTATTGCAGCTTTTGTTACTGGCCTTTTTGCCTGCACCTGGATGATTAAACTGGTTAAGAACAGTAAATTAACCTATTTCTCTATCTATTGTGCCATCGTTGGTTTTATTGCCATCGTACATCAATTATATTTTTAAATGTCGATTCATTATTTTGCTCAACAACAATGAAGATTGAATACAGTGAAGAACGATTTCGTGAAGGACAGGTACTCCTCATTAACAAGCCTTTAGAATGGACATCGTTTGATATCGTTAACAAAATTCGCTTCTCTTTAAAGCGTTATTTAGGCATCAAGAAAATAAAAGTAGGCCATGCAGGCACACTTGATCCATTAGCAACCGGACTGGTTATTGTATGCACCGGAAAGGGCACCAAACAGATCGACCAGTTTTTGGGCATGGATAAACAGTATCTGGCTGATGTAAGCCTGGGTGCCACCACACCTTCTTTTGATCGGGAAACTGAACCGGATAAACATTTTCCTACAGAACACATCACTCAAGAGATGCTGGATGCCGCAATTGAATCTTTAACTGGTGAAATTGAACAGGTACCGCCTATGTTCTCGGCCCTTAAAGTTAATGGCAGAAAAGCATACGATTTGGCCCGACAAGGAAAGGAAGTAGAATTAAAAGCCCGCAAAATCACGATTAGCAAGCTCACATTAATCGAATGGAATAAAAATAATCTCAAATTAGATGTGTCATGTAGCAAGGGTACTTACATTCGTTCACTGGCGCGCGACTTGGGCTATGAACTAGATTCGGGAGCACATCTGAGCGGCTTAATTCGTACACGAATAGGGCCTTATCAATTATCTGAATCCCTTTCAATTGTGGATTTTGAAAAAAATCTTGCTACTTTTGCAACAAAATAAAAAATGCCACGTATAAGGTACGCCTGTTAAACGCAAATTATTAACTTTAATCACGTTATAAACAAGCTACTATAAAGAAATCGGTCATCTTGCCCTGCCGCAAGGTGATTTTCTTTGTTTTGTACAACAGCAAATTAGTTAAAACGAACAATATATGAAGTTATCAAGGTTTAAGTATAATTTACCGGAAGAGCTAATTGCCCTGCATCCTGCCGACAATCGTGATGAGTCACGTTTAATGGTTTTAAACAGACAGACCAAAGAAATTGAACATCGCATTTTTAAAGATGTGATCGAATATTTCGACGACCAGGACGTAATGGTTTTTAACAATACTAAGGTATTTCCGGCCAGATTATATGGAAACAAGGAAAAGACAGGTGCTGAGATTGAAGTATTCTTGCTACGTGAGCTTAATCGCGAACAACGCTTATGGGATGTTTTAGTTGATCCGGCACGTAAAATTCGTATTGGTAACAAATTATATTTTGGCGACGATGATAATTTAGTAGCCGAAGTGATTGACAATACTACCTCTCGTGGTCGTACATTACGCTTCCTTTACGATGGTTCTTATGAAGAATTTAAGGAAACATTGTACGGAATGGGTGAAACGCCGCTACCAAAAATCATTAACCGTGAGGTAATGCCCGAAGACAAAGAGCGTTACCAAACTATTTATGCCAAGCACGAAGGAGCTGTAGCAGCGCCAACAGCTGGCATGCACTTTAGCCGCGAACTAATGAAACGCCTTGAAATAAAAGGCATCGATTTTTCTGAAATCACATTGCATGTAGGTTTGGGTAACTTCCGTCAGGTTGATGTGGAAGATTTGACTAAACACAAAATGGATTCAGAGCAAATCTTTATTACAGAAGATGCGACTAAAATCATTAATCAGGGCAAAGATCGTAAGAAACGCGTTTGTGCAGTTGGTACAACGGTGATGCGCACATTAGAAAGCTCTGTTTCAACCTTTGGTCACGTAAAACCATTTGAAGGATGGACTAACAAGTTTATTTTCCCTCCTTATGAATTTCAGGTAGCCAACTCAATGATTTCTAACTTCCACTTACCATTATCCACATTAATGATGATGTCGGCTGCTTTCGGAGGTTACGATTTTATTATGGAAGCATACGATGTGGCTGTTAAAGAAAAATACCGCTTTGGAACGTATGGTGACGCCATGTTGATTATCTAATTAAATCATATATCATCAAAAACTGCCTTGAAAACTATTTTAAGGCAGTTTTTTTTATGCCCTAAAATCAAGAACCAACAATTCGAGCTCAATAAAAAAAGCTGCTTCAAATGAAGCAGCTTTAACATTAAGATGTGTGTGTTCCTGAATTTCACAGGATTAAATTCTCGTTAGAATTTAAAGTTTAGTCCGCCGAGCACCATGCCCGGAATTTCATCCATAAAAGCAAATTCCCTTGCATCCATATTCAGGATATTGCGCCCATTAATATAGAAAGTAAGGTTACTATTGGCTTTATATGATACTTTTGCATTAAGTAAAAATTTACCCTCAATTGCTTCAGTACTGTACTGATTCTCTAACACTTGCTCGCCATAGAAATAAGCCTGAGGTAAAATCTCTAGTTTCTTTATTGGACGATAAGTCAATGACAAACCTCCAAAATAAGATGGCGTTGATTGGTGCTCATAGTTGTTGTGTATTGTTGCGGGCCAGCTTGTTGATGTCCCCTTAATTATTGCTGGTACATCTCCAGGCGTAATTTCACCATTAACCAGCTTCTGCCCCCAGGCAGCTAATTCTATCTGTGCATTTGTTCCGGCTTCAACAGCCTGATGCCCCACAATATCATTTCTGTTTAATGGCTGATAATTATCCAACTTCGTCTGCTGAATAGTTAAATGGCCATTAGCTACTAACTTTTCATTAATCACCCAATCAATACTGATACTGGCACCTAACTGCTTCGATTTTAATTCAAGATTTAAATACTGAATATTGATCGAATCAGGACGTGCAATTGCAGGTTGCCCCATAATCACATCCAGAGGGTTATAAATAGCATAATCAGTATAGGTTGGCATTAATGCACCAAAACCTTCCGACACATTGTAAAATGCCTCAATATCTATCAGCAAATTCTTAGTCGGACGTGTGCGGTAACCTAATTCAATCATGTCCATGGTTTTTAAATCATGATTTGGATCCCCATGGAACTGCATCACACGCGGATATGGCATATTAGCAACATTCCAGGTATAATTCGAATAGGTATTTACCAAAAATGATGATTGATTAGCTCGCGAATAAACAGCTCTAATAATGTTATTGTCGTTGATTTTATACGAACTTACAAATTGCCACGATGCATATATATCATCAGGATGGTTGTATTGCTCTGCACGCAAAGCAGCTACAAATCGCAATTTATCGGTTGGGCGATAATCAACGCGCGCACTACCAGCCAAAATGTCAATTGTACGCTCCTTATTTAAGTAACCATTACCTATTTCAGCAATATACTCCGTATCGTCGTATGACATGGATTGATAACTGACACCCGGACGAATACTAACCTTACCTAAATTCCAGTCATATTCTGCCTGTAGGTTGATTTGCTCATTATCAACATTATCAGTGGGCAAGACAAACTATTATGGAGGATTTCAGGAGATTAACGGCATAGTAAACTCATCAGTATAACTACTGTAAAGCAATCATCATACATTTAAAGCATATGTGATTTACACTGTTAATCCCAATGAGTATATCGTCCAAAGCTTATTACCTTCCCCAAAGTAACCTTCTTCTTTCTTTATTGCGGGCGAAAATATATTTCTCGACACTAAGTCCAAAAAAAATGTGACTAAAGCCCCTATTTACCTGACGAATGAAATAGGTAAACGAGTACTTATAACAAATGTCATATCAATACTTAAATTCGTCCTTCCCTTCTATACGTATAACAATTAAAAAGTTTTAATTCTGCCAACATTTATCGATATAGTGCTTATCTTAATAATCGATTTACATCATCTTATAATTTATTCTGATGAAACAAAAAACAGTTTCACTCGTGCTTGGTAGTGGTGGTGCCAGAGGTCTTGCTCATATAGGTATTATTCGCTGGATGGAAGAACACAACTATCAAATTAAGGCAATTTCGGGATGCTCCATTGGTTCGGTAATTGGAGGCATTTATGCATCGGACCAATTGGATAAGTTTGAGGAATGGGTCGATAATCTTGATATCATTGACATTGCCTCATACATGGACATCTCATGGGGCGTAAGCGGGTTGATTAAAGGCGACAAGCTTATCAACAAACTTAAGGAAATGCTGGGCGATTGTACCATTGAAGAATTACCAATCAAATACACGGCCGTTGCTGCTGATGTAAAAAATGAAAAAGAGATATGGCTGAGCAAAGGGAATTTGTTTGACGCCATCAGGGCATCGATTTCATTGCCACTATTTCTTACCCCAATTGTTATTGATGGCGTTGAATTAATCGATGGTGGTGTATTAAACCCCATACCTATCGCACCGGTTTTTAGCGACAATACTGACTTGATCATTGCGGTTAATCTCGGCGCTAAACCAGCTTCAGATAAACTAGTTCATAAACCCACTGAACCTTCTAATGGATTCAGTTTATTGAATAAGTCAGTGAAGGCTACGAAAGGAAATCAATCGGGTATGTACGAGATTGCAGACAGCGCATTTGATGCCATGCAAAACACCATTGCACGTCAAAAACTAGCTGCTTATCCACCAGATTATCTAATTGAGATTGAACGCAATGCTTGTGGCACACTTGACTTCCATCGGGCTGAAGAAAAGATCGAATTAGGCTACAAAAAAGCTGATGAACTCTTAAAAGACCTTAAGTCCTAAGCTCTAAAGTACTATAACCAGATGCATCTTTTTTAAGCTCAATTTGTGTGGTTACCCGCTCCTTTAGTGCAGGCACATGACTTATAATGCCAATGGTTCTGTTGGTTTCACTCTGCAGTTTCTCCAATGCTGATAATGCCACATCGAGAGTTGTTTGGTCAAGTGTTCCAAAGCCCTCATCGATAAACAGACTGCCAATCATCGTGTTTTGCCCAGCCAAATCGGACAAGCCCAAAGCCAGTGACAAACTCACTAAAAAACTTTCGCCACCTGACAGGGTTTTCACCGACCTTTCTGCATTTCCATGGTAAGTATCAACAATAAATAGCTCATCCAAACCATCATCTTTTACATGCTTAACAATATAACGGTCACTGAGTAATTTTAAATGTTTATTGGCCAAATGAAGCACCTGTCGCAGAGTTAGTTCCTGAGCAAAACGAGAGAACTTATTACCGGCTGCATCACCAATCAAACTACTTAATTCGTTCCATCGGTTAAATTCCTTCTGCTGATTATTAATCTCAGCCACTTTCTCTTTTTGCTTCTCTTTACTTCGTTTATCGTTGACAAGTTTTTCGATTAAACTTCCTCTTTTACCTAAAAGTACTTTTTGCTCAGAGGCTTTATTTTCTAGCAGTTTCTTTAATTCCTCCTCGGTAATTTCAATTTTTTCGAAGTCTGCTTTGATATTTAACAGAGCATCGCTAAGCTCCGTATATGAATGACTTAATTCTGTTTTGAGCTTAGTCAGTTCATATTGCCTTTTCCTAATTTTCTCCGCAACATTCTCCTCCAACAAATAACTTAATGCCTGTTCACCTGATGAAAGTTTCTTTTCTTTCAATACTTCATTGAGTTGAACATCTTTTTTAAGCCATTGCTCCTTACTTTGCTTGATCAACTCAGCTAACTCACCTTGCCTATTTAATAAACTTTTAATTAATGTAGATAACTCTTTTACATTGACTAACTGACCATTATAAATTTTTTCAAGCGATTCTTTTTCAACCAACAACTCCTGCTCCAGAGTTTCAGGAAGCTTTTCACCTAATAATGATTTGCGGTGAAAACTTTTACTTTCAAACTCCTCTTTTAACTCGTTTAGTTTTTCACTTTGCTCGGCGAAATCCTTTAAAACAACTTTCAATTGCTTGCCTAACTCTTTCCATGATTCCTTTGTTGTCAGCTGGTTCTTTTCAGTTTCAAGCAAACGCTCTTTAATCAGAACGATGTTTTTATATTTATCATCCAACTTCTGGACTACTACAGAATATGATTGGCTTTTTGTATCAAATCCCAAATTTAAAAACTGCTCGTCAAGTTCGTTCCCCAACTGCAGTAATGCCTTTAGTTCGGAGCTTAACATTTCAAACTCTTTATTACGAATGATAGCCCGCTCTAATTGCTCACTTATCACAATTTGCTTTGATAGTTTCTGCAAATCATCTTTAAGCTTCATTTGGTAAGTGAGCACTGCTTCTACACTTGCATCTTCAAATATAATTGAGTTATCTGATATTAACTTTTTTATTTCATTAGCACATGCTTTTGATTTAATATCTAATACCTTAAGCTGATTTCCTACACTTTCAATGCTGGTATTTAATCCCGAAACCTGCTTCAACAATGATTTCTCTCTAATGATCAGATCATCCTGATTTTCAATCTTTGTTTTTAGCTGAATATCTACATCATCGGCTTTCTCCTTGTAATTTTCAACATAGGGATGCTGCGTCGATCCACATAAGGGACATTCTTCATCAGGCTTTAGCAATTGTCGGGCATCAATATATTTCGCTTCCAACAGTTCACGTTCACGTCGAATAGATAATTCCTGAATGTGCTTACTGTTTATTTCAATAGCCTTTTTAACATTTCCAAATGCTACTAACTCTTTTTCAAGCTCTTTACTACTCTCATCACGTTCTTTACTTAAACCGTTCTTCTCATCCTCAATCGCATTTTTTTCCTTACTGGCAAGATGGATTTGATCAACAACCTGGCTTTGTTCCTGAAGTTTTTGATGCCTTTTTCTTAAGTTCTCAATATCTGAACCCTCGGTAGTCAACAGCTGCTTCTTCTCATCAATAAACATTCGACTTTGCATAACAGCAGCCTTTAGTATGGTATATTTTTCTGCATTGTACGTTGATTCCAGCAAGTTCTTTTGAGTTGGTGACGCTTCCATCTGTTTCACGTGACCAATAAGAGCCTGCTGCCCTGTTTGCATCGCCTCAACCTGTTGCTTTAACAGTGGTATTTGATCGCCAGCTTTTTCAATCGTTTTATGTTTCTCCAGATCGACTTTTAAGCGAATGATTTCTTTCTCGCACTCCAGCAGCACTTTTTCCTTTTGTGCCACCTCTGCATGAATTTCATTAACCTGTTTTCCAAGAGCCGCATTTTGCTCTTCAAGTGTTTTTCGGGCATTTTTGGCAACCTTTAGCTCTGAATCAATATTCCGCACTTCTTTAATTACAGGTTGCATTTTTTGCACCTTCTCTTTGTGCGAAACAATGTCCTTTTCCGATGCTTCCAGCTGCTTTTTCTGTATTTGCAACGCCAGTTTTTTATCGGCCAATTGCTTTTCATTGAGCTGATTATCAAGCTGCTTATCACGTAGGCTTTTCTGAACCTGAACAACAGCTAATATTTCAGCTTTAATGGGTAGCACTTGTTCGTGCTGTTTTAACTTCTCTAATTCAGGCTCAAAAGCAGCAAGTTCTTTCTCAAGAAGTTGCTTTGCATTCTGATTCTTTATTAAATTAGATGACAGTCGTTTTTGTTCCGTTATTACAAGTAATTGTTTACGCATTGACGTAATCTGTTCGTCTTCTCGCTTATTAATATTTGTTAGCTCCTTTACCTCCTTTTCAATGGCAGATAATTCCTCTTCAGACAATAGCTCTATACCATCCAATTGTATTTTTAGATGCTCCAGTTTTTTTAGCTCAACTCCCCGTCGTTCATAACAGGCACGTCCGAGTTTTCGATAAATGTCTGTTCCTGTAATTTTCTCAAGAAGTTCACCGCGCTCATTAGCGTTGGATTTTAGAAATCTGGCAAAATCACCTTGGGATAATAAAATGGAACGCAAGAACTGGTCGAAATTCAAACCAATTAACCGGGCATTTTCTTTGGGCACTTCCCCCTTTTTAAGGTCAAGTGCCACAAATGCTCCATCTGTTTGTTGTTTTGATAATTCCAATGAATAGTCGCGCAAATTACCATTTCGATTGCGCGAAATACTCCAATGTGAGCGATAGATGTTATCATTTATCCCAAAATCGAGTTGCGCCCATGCTTCATCGGTATTTCGGGTAATTATACTCCCAAATCGGTTAATGTCATTCTTTGATACTGAACCGCTTCTTGGTGTTTGATTATACAGCGCCAGTGTGATGGCATCTAAAATGGTTGATTTACCTGCTCCAGTGGGGCCGGTTATCGCAAACAATCCTGTTTCGGCCAATGGTCCGTCGCTGAAATCAACCTTGTGTTCGCCCTTTAAAGAATTGAGGTTTCTTATACGAAGCTGGAGTAATTTCATAAACTATTCATTTTCTGTTTGATGATGAAAAGCATCTAATAATTCAGTAAAAGATTTTGATACCTCATCCTTATTTAGAATATGTTTGCTTTCGAGCAGATTGTCAAAAACATCTTCAACTTGCAGATCGGCCAATGAATTCTGAAGCGATTCTTCTTGAGAAACTTCATCACCAGTAAAGCGTAAGGTTGGTTTGACAACTAACAATCCGTTATCAGAGCGATTAATGGACTCAATCAAGGATTCAAAGTCGGTTCGCAAGGCAGGATTCATCACCAGTTCTTCAATGGCTACCTCGGCCCAATCTGTCAAATCAGATTTCCCCTGATAAGCTTTTAACTCATCAGCCACAACATCAAACAAACCTTTAAAACTGATTAATTTCCGAAAAGCAGGCACTTTGATCTCTTCAATACGTTTAATACCATCCCGATCTAGATCCAAAGCTATAATTTGCTTGTTATCGGCTCGTTCAGAAAAACTAAGTGGCAAAGGAGATCCTGAATAGCGAACAGTACCCTCGGCATTTAACTTTTGCGGACGATGGATATGCCCTAACGCCAAATAATCAAACTCTTTAGGAAATGCATCAACACTTAATCCGGAGAGATTGCCAATGTGAATATCACGCTCGCTTTCTGATAAGCCTGCTCCTTGCACATATAAATGTCCCATGGCAATTACAGGACAATTGTACTCTTTTGTTTCTTCGGCAAGTCTTTGATAATGCTTAATAATACCTTGATTAATGGCTTTGATGCTATCTTCATAGGATTCGCCAGCATTAATCAAGCGAATATCTTTGTCACGCAAAAATGGAACTGCTGCCACAACGGCCTGTAGCTGACCATTACTTTTAATTTCAATCAGCTCTTCTTCAATATTCTCACGAGCACCCCCAATTACTTGAATATTTAAGGCAGAAAGCACATCTGATGGTGCTTCAAGAGTGCTGATATAATCGTGATTTCCACCGGTTATAATTATCTGCTTACAGCAACTTCCAATTAATGAAGTGAGGAACTGATAATACTGCTTTAACGCGCCGTTTGATGGAAAACCGACATCAAATACATCGCCCGATATGAGCAATACATCGAATTGCTGCTCTTCAATTAAATCCTTAAGCCAATGAAAAAAAAGCTGAAACTCCTCTTCTCTATCATTCCCATGTAATCGTTGTCCAATATGCCAATCAGACGTATGCAGTATTTTCATTCAGTCTTGTTTAAACATATCTTCCAAAATAGCAATAGACGATTCTATACATTTGGAACACACCTTTTCTTTTAGGTTATTTTCTTTGAACAACTGCTGACCGGCTTCGGTTCGAATATCGCAACCTAATAGATGTACGCACTGATCGGTTTGATGACGTTGACAAAATTGCTTTCGAAATAACTGAATCATCTCTGGCGTTTTTGTTTTACGCTCGTCAACGTCCTGAATTTCTTTGGAATTATGTAAGCCAATAACCATGTAAGCCCCCGTAACAGCACCACATGCTTTTTGCATTTTACCCATTCCTCCACCAAAACCAAGAGCCATATCTAATGCCTGATCTTCATTGAATTGCAAATCTTCAACATAAGCTTTAATAACGGATTGTGCGCAATTATTACCATTGTAAAAAGCGTCAATGGCTGTAGTTATCTTCTTTTCCATGTGCAGGTGATTTATTAGCCTTGTAAAAATAGCAAATCATTTGTTTTTTATAAGGCAATAACAATTGAAATATTATCAAAATCGGTATTGAAGTTGCAGTTTCCACTCCGTTAACTGATTCCCTTCAATAAGTTGATGACCCGAGCCAATCTGCTTAAGACCTGTATAATTGGTATGTGCCACACGCCCCCAAATTCGCAGATTTTTAATCGGCTTTACATTTAGGTTAAGAATAATACGCGTACCTTTATTCATGTAGGCAGGTATGGTAAATGCATACAACACATCAGGTTCGTAGGAATAAATACGACTATTGTAGTCATCAATATCAAACAAAACATAACGCAAGGCTGCCTGGTATTTTCCTGACGTATATTTGACATCCTGAAAAGCCATCCAACCTTTGGATGAAACTTCTTCTCTGTAAATTGCCTGCTCAAATTGTGTCTGAAATCGCCATTTATCACTTGGCTGATAGGCATAAAACAAACGTATATTATCTTTCTGATATGAAATAACCTGATACAAGGCAGAATTCACACTACTATTTATTTCCTTTTGTGTGGATTTATACCTCACGTAAGCCAAATGCTGCTGACTGATATCATAATTAGCCTGAGCAAACCACTCAAACCCTTCAGAGGGTCGATACACATTATACCTCAACCAATCGCATTGAAACATGTCGGTAAATGCTTTAATCGTTAATCGACTGGCAGGTTTTAAGCGAATGGATGTAAAAACACCGGACTCACCTCCTCGGGTTGATGATTCAGAAAATGGATTAGAAAGAATGGCTGTGTACCCTTTACTGTACTTTCGATAAGCCAACGAAACAACCACATCGAAACCAGGATTATAGGTGATTCCTTGATAAACTCCATAATCATCTAAGTTTTGAATTGCCACCTCTCCAAAAACAGTTAGCTTGTGCAAAAAAATCGAATGTGCCAACCAAAGGCATTCCTGCTTGTTTCCTGAGAAACGATATTTATTTTTCAGATGTGTCTTCTCTTCGATCGCATCGTCGATTTGCCAATTAACATATCCGGCATCGATATGAAATAAATGATGCTTGTAGGCAGTTTGAGCACCATAAACCTTTTCTTTAATTACCATCCGGTTTGTCAATTCAGTTGCTGTTCGATGATAACCAGTTTCTTGCAATGATGAAACAAGCATATCATTAACGGAATCGGACACGAAAGAAGCATCGCGTTTTTTATAAGAAACAAATGGCGAGAAGGACCAACCTCTAAATTTAAATCGTAGCGCTGAACCTCTTAAAAATGAACTTTCATTAACCGATGTATAGGCATTGATGCCTTTTGCCCGTCGCCTGAGCTGAGCTGTTTCGGTACTTTTCGAAAATGCCATATCGGTCCACACGCCTACTCCCTGTCCAAATGACAAACGGTAATCACCAATTATCCAACTATCGATAAACTTTACGGGCTTGTTAAACCGAAGAAAAGCGGATGAAAAATCGGCTGCTGGAAAATAATTAGGAAACGCCTGTTCGCCTTGGTCTTTTTCCAAAGTAAAACCTGCATCTAGCTTATCTCCATATTTAATTCGTCCCCGCATCATCCATTTTTCTTTTGAACCCAAAAATGCGGCCGAGGTACTATCATTTTTTGCTAAATACCCCACAGGGGTTTGAATCGTACTTTGCATACGCGACATGATATTACCAAAGACTCGCATCTTCACCTTTTGCTCAACAGGCGCAACCGTTACGAATGGCAATAAATAACGAATAGTTTCACTATCCATTTTTTCAACAGCCTGTAGTTCATAAATAGAAAATAATTGCCCATTGGTATAGCGGTAGAAAAGGATGTTTTCAATCTGTAGATCGCTTAAGAAAAACAATTGTTCAAGTTCCTCTTTTTCGGCTTCATTAAGATTGATGGGATGTTGAGATAAACTGACCAAATCATTAACCAGCTCTTCATAATTAGCGTTACCAATTTTCTGATCGGCCATGGTTTCGAGCATATCGATAATCATCTTTTGCAAATCTTCGTCTTGTTGTGCAACAACACTAGTTGATATACACAAACAAATGGTTAAAACAAACGACCTTATCATATTCATTGTTTATGCTTAAATGAATAGGCCAATCCTGCTCCCGATGTCATTCCTAATTGCTGATGATGTGAAAAACCCACATCAATTGATAAGCCAACTAGTTGAAAGCCTCCACCAAAGGTAATTTCAACCGGTTTACCTCGCACACCACCTCGCACAAAAAGCTTGTCATTAAAACTAAACTGAATAGCAGTTTTATAAACGACATCATATTCCAGTTCCTTTTCTAATTCAAAAATCGCGAAGAATTTGTGTGGAATAGAATACTTAATTGCTCCGTTAAAAAATGTTGGTAACGCATACGCTTCATCCTGATAACTTAATTTACTTTGTTCGGGATTTTGAATATAAACGCCTACCTTGATGCTTTCTGTTGTTTTAAACCCCAATCCGAATGCTGAATAAAAAGCATCAGCCCGATCGGCTGATTGCATCTGATGATTCATGTAATTAAACTGAAAACCAGCGCTGATGGAATTACCAAATAAACGACTGTATGCAACAGCATATCGATTGTAGTTACTTTTTGAAAAACCACTTTGCATCGCCAGTCCTGAAAAACTCCCAAAACGACTTGGCACTATAGCAGTGGCAGCACGTGAGCTCAGCTCACTAAGGTTGAATCGCATTTGATAAGCTGCACCAACAGACAGCGATTTTACATGTGCCTGGTTAGCAACATTATTAAGACTGGCCCAATGAGAATCATCAAATACTTTTACATATGCCAGCGAAGAACTCACTGGCCCGGAATAGCCTAACGATTGCCCATGCAATTTTAAGTTCAGGCTTAAAAGCGCAACAATAAGGATTAAGGTTGATTTAGTCATGTCATAATTTATCTTATCAATAAAATTATTAACCTTAATCTTTAATGTCAAGCAGAAACTACATAGAATTACATTTTGCTAAATATATTTACCATTGAATTTGACTCTGAAACTAAAACTATTTGAAAACCAAGTGTTTTAGCTGCATCTAAATTCAATTGCGAATCGTCTAAAAACAAGGTTCGCTCAGGAATTAAATCACTGTTATCGATGACATATTGAAAAGATTCAAGGTCCGGTTTACTAATCTCAATCTCGTACGAATAAAAAGCCTTAGTGAAAATCGGCTCAACATTATCGTATGCATCAGCCATTGAAACATACTTATTTCGATGCAGGTCGTTGGTGTTGCTCAACAAAAAGACGGGTGATTTTGCTCTTAATCGCTCTAATATTTCCACACGCTCATTTGGCATGTATACCAACATTTGATTCCAGGCATCAATAATTTCCTGATCGCTAACCTGGTTAGGAAGCATATTTTGAATCTGCTGTATAAATTCATTCGTCGAGACAGCGCCCTGTTCATATTTCTTAAACAATCCTTCGTGGTGCCCAAGTGTTATCTGTTCATGCAAATTCTTTAAGCCTAATTTATTAAAAGCATCAATCGCTGCATCAGGACTAATATCAACAATCACTCCTCCCAAATCAAACAAATAAGCATCAACCGTCGATAAATCAACCATATCCATGTATTCTTTTTTAACATTTACGCATCAAGGCGTTAAATTAAGTAATTACAAATGAACTTATAAATGACAAAATACCAAATTCGATGAAAACCATTATCTTTGCAAAACTTTTTGCGCAATTAAGACGCGAAAAATAACGGTTGGCAGATACATCTGTCATTTTAGTAATGTTCTAAAAATAGATTAATAGAATGAGTACGTTGGAACTGAGCGAACAGGAAATTATCAGACGAAAAAGTTTAGAGGAGCTAAACAAACTGGGTATTAACGCATATCCGGCAGCACAATACAAAACCACTCATCTGTCAACTGAGATAAAACAGGAATTTGATCCGGAAAAAGATAACCTTCAGGAAGTGACTATTGCAGGTCGAATCATGAGCCGACGCATTATGGGTAAAGCCTCATTTGCAGAGCTTCAGGATTCAGAAGGGCGTATCCAGATTTATTTGAATCGCGATGACTTATGCCCTGATGAGGATAAGACACTTTACAATACTGTATTCAAAAAACTTTTGGATATGGGTGATATCATTGGTGTTAAAGGATTCGTTTTTCAAACACAAATGGGTGAAACTACCCTGCATGTAAAAGAGTTAACGATTTTAAGTAAATCACTTAAACCACTACCTATCGTTAAAGAGAAAGATGGCAAAACATATGATGCATTTACCGATCCGGAAATGCGTTACCGTCAGCGCTACGTTGATCTAATCGTTAATCCGCAGGTTAAAGAAGTATTCGAAAAGCGCCGTACGATTATCAAAACCATGCGCGACATGTTTGATGGTGCCGGTTACCTTGAAGTGGAAACACCAATTCTTCAGCCAATACCAGGAGGTGCATCGGCACGCCCATTTATAACTCACCACAATGCACTGGACATTCCATTGTACATGCGTATTGCCAATGAGTTATATTTAAAGCGATTAATTGTTGGAGGTTACGAAGGTGTGTATGAGTTTGCCAAAGATTTCCGTAACGAGGGAATGGACCGAACTCATAACCCGGAATTTACGGTGATGGAAATCTACGTAGCCTACAAAGACTATAAGTGGATGATGGAGTTTACCGAAACCATGATTGAAAAAGTGGCCTTAGCTCTTCATGGAAAAACAACGGTAACCATTGGTGACAATGAAATTGATTTTAAAGCCCCATACCGCCGTTTAACCATGATTGATGCCATTAAAGAGCACACTGGCATTGACATTAACGGCATGAATGAAGAGCAGCTTCGCAAAGTGTGTGACGATTTACACATAGAAATTGATGAGACATTCGGTAAAGGAAAAATGATTGATGAAATTTTTGGCGAGAAGTGTGAAGGCCACATGATACAGCCAACATTTATTACTGATTATCCTGTTGAGATGTCACCGCTGTGTAAAAAGCACCGTGATAATCCAGAATTAACTGAGCGTTTTGAGTTAATGGTAAATGGTAAAGAGCTCTGTAATGCATACACCGAGTTGAATGACCCAATTGACCAGCTAGAACGTTTCCAGGAGCAAATGAAATTATCTGAAAAAGGTGATGACGAAGCCATGTTTATTGATATGGATTTTGTTCGTGCACTGGAATATGGTATGCCTCCTACATCGGGAATGGGAATTGGTATCGACCGCTTAACCATGTTTATGACTGGTCAGGATTCAATTCAAGATGTACTGTTCTTCCCTCAAATGCGTCCAGAAAAGAAGGTATTGCCTGATAGCGATGAGAAATTTGCTGAACTTGGCCTTGTTCCTGAATGGATTGAAGTAGTTCGCGGATTGGGTTACAGCAAAGTAGATGCTTTAAAAGAAGTGAAACCTACGAAACTTTTCCAAGACCTTTGTGGCTACAACAAAAAGAATAAACTAGGCTTAAAAAACCCATCGCAAGACGATGTCAAAGCCTGGTTAGCTTAATAAACGATTAATTAGATAAGACAAAAAAGGCAATGTTTCCTTTTTTGTCTTATTTTTATCTCTCACTATTTCAAACTAAACAAATCACTTTATGGATGAATCATCAAGGATAGGCCTTATCGGTAGCGGAAGCTGGGCAACTGCTATTGCTAAGATGCTTTTTAATAATGTGCCATCCATTAACTGGTACTTTCGAGACCAGTCACACATTGATGATTTTAAACGCTATAAGCACAACCCCAATTACCTGACGAGTGTTGAGTTTAATCCGGATAAAATCAATTTCTCAACAGACATCAATGAGGTTGTACGAGAGTCAGATATCATTATTCTGGCTATTCCTTCGGCCTTTTTAAAATCAGCCACCGAACACCTTACTGAACCGATGAACGATAAGTTTGTGGTTTCTGCAATTAAAGGTTTAGTGCCTGATGAAAACCTGATAATTGGCCAGTATTTTAATCAGGTTTATGATGTACCTACAGAATCCATAGGCGTTATTAGTGGTCCTTGTCATGCTGAAGAGGTGGCACTAGAACGACTGTCTTACCTGACAATTGCCTGTCAGGATGTAAAGCGTGCCAGAGCCTTTTCGGCCTTTTTAAAAACGCCCTATATCATGACGACCATATCGGATGATATTTATGGTACTGAATATGCTGCTGTTTTAAAAAATATTATGGCTGTTGCATCTGGTATTTGCCACGGACTTGCTTATGGCGACAACTTTCAGGCCGTGTTAATTTCCAACGCCATTCAGGAGATGAAACGTTTTGTTGATACGGTTCATCCGATTACTCGCGACATTAAGAGTTCAGCCTATCTTGGCGACTTATTAGTGACCGCCTACTCGCAGTTTAGTCGCAATCGCATGTTTGGTACCATGATTGGGAAAGGCTATTCGGTAAAATACGCTCAAATGGAAATGCTGATGATTGCAGAAGGATATTATGCGGTTAAAAGCATCCATGAGATAAATGATAAATATAAAGTTAACATGCCAATTACCGAGGCTGTTTACAACATCATTTATGAGAAAATATCACCATCGATGGAGATACGATTATTAACGGAGCATCTGCGTTAAACGATTATCAATCAACACAATTGATATAAAGCTAATAGCAGCCAGCTAATGGCAACATCTTTTCAAAAAGAATCAATACAAACAAACAAATACTACTAACATGTTACCAGGTATTAATCCAACTACTACCAAAGCGTGGAAAGAGCTTGAGGCGTATTATGCCGAGTTCAATGGCACGCACATGAAAGACCTTTTTGCCAAAGATGGCGAACGCTTTAACAAATATTCATTGCGTTTTGAAGACATTCTTTTGGATTACTCCAAAAACCGCATTGATGACAAAGTGCTATCATTACTATTTAAGTTGGCAGAAGAGTGCGGACTAAAAAGTGCCATTGAAAGTACTTTTGCCGGTGAAGCTATTAATGTAACAGAAGGCCGTGCAGTATTACACACCGCATTACGTAACCGTAGCAATACACCAGTTATGGTTGATGACAAAGATGTTATGCCTGATGTAAATGCCGTTCTTGGCCAGATGAAGACTTTCTCTGAAAAGGTTATTTCAGGTCAGTGGAAAGGCTATTCGGGTAAAGCCATTACTGACATTGTTAACATTGGCATTGGTGGCTCCGATTTAGGCCCATTAATGGTCACTGAGGCATTAAAGCCATACAAGAAAAACGTCAACCTACATTTCGTATCTAATGTGGATGGCACGCACATTGCCGAAGCCTTAAAATCAGTTAATCCGGAAACAACACTATTTATCATTGCTTCAAAAACCTTTACGACTCAGGAAACGATGACCAATGCTAATTCAGCAAAATCATGGTTCCTTGATTCAGCAAAAGATGAAGCAGCCGTTGCAAAGCATTTTGTAGCTTTATCAACAAACGCTGATGCAGTTGCTGCTTTTGGTATTGATACGGCCAATATGTTCGCATTCTGGAACTGGGTTGGTGGCCGTTACTCATTATGGTCGGCTATTGGCTTAAGCATTGCATGTGGCATTGGTTTCGATAACTTCCGTGAATTACTGGAAGGTGCTCACGCGATGGATATCCACTTTAAAACATGCCCTTTTGAGAGTAATCTACCGGTTGTTTTAGCCATGATTGGTGTTTGGTACAACAACTTCTACGGTGCCGAAACAGAGGCCATTTTACCTTACGACCAATACATGCACCGCTTCTCAGCTTATTTCCAGCAAGGAAATATGGAAAGTAACGGTAAATATGTTGACCGTAATGGTGAGAAAGTAAATTACCAGACTGGTCCAATCCTTTGGGGTGAACCTGGAACCAATGGTCAGCATGCCTTTTATCAGTTAATTCATCAAGGAACAAAATTAATCCCTTGTGATTTTATGGCCACTGCTAAGAGTCATAATCCATTAAGCGATCATCATCCAAAATTACTGGCTAACTTCTTTGCGCAGACAGAAGCCATGATGGTGGGTAAAACTGAAGAACAGGTAACTGCTGAATTTAAAGCGGCTGGCAAATCAGACGAAGAAATTGCAGCATTGCTTCCTTACAAAGTATTCCTTGGTAATATTCCTACCAACTCTATTTTAATGAAGGAATTGAATCCTCGTACTTTAGGCGCTTTAATTTCCATGTATGAACACAAGATTTTCGTACAAGGAATTATCTGGAACATCTATAGCTTTGACCAATGGGGCGTTGAATTAGGGAAACAATTAGCTAACGCTATTTTACCCGAGCTACAGAGTGATGAAGCAGTCACTTCTCATGATGCATCAACCAATGGCTTAGTGAATGCCTATAAAGAGATGAAGAAGTAATAAGTGATTTAAATCACTGGATAACAAAACAAAAAGGCTCGGAAATTTCCGAGCCTTTTTGTTTATTCAGCCTTTAGTTTTTCATTCAAATCTATGCTTTCTGCATTGGCGAGCGAATATAAACCCAGATATAGCCACTTACTTACATCTTCCATAATTTCAGGAACAAGAGTTTCAGGCGTATCTGCCGGATGGTGATAATACAGCTTTTTAACGCGGTCGGTGCAATGTACACTCAAGGCTCTGAAACCATGCTGACTAAGTGCCATGCCATCTGTTCGTGGGCGTCCTTTATAAGCTCTGTTCAAATAGTTGGTTTTTAAAGGTCGATGAATATACTGCTCATTCGCTTTTTCAAAATGAGTGAAAATATCGGGGAAAGATTGTCCACCTCCAAAGTACAAGCCAGCACCATTACCAACCATGTCAAGATTGATATAGCAGACCGTTTTATCCTTCAGGAATAAAGGATCATTTGCATATTCTAAAGCTCCCAAGAGACCTTTCTCTTCAGCACCAATAAAGAAGAAAGCAATGGTGCGTTTGGGTGCCGGCAAATTTGATAAAGCACGAGCTGCTGCCATTATATCAGCCACTCCTGATGCATTATCAAGAGCTCCAGGAAACAACTCTCCCAGATTGCCTTGTCCATCTAAGTGCGCTCCCACCATAATAACCTCATCTTTTAATTTCGGATCGGAACCTGGAATAATACCAATAACATTAGCATAGCTTCCGTCCGGATGATATTCTGTGTCTGCAGCAATACTCACAACATGCTTAAGCGAAATGCTTTGCGGTTTATTCTTCTCTTTTAATTCCTCCTTAACCTTCTTATAATTTAGTTGCCGAGCAAAGAATAATTCTTCTGCCAGTTTTTCATCTATATGGCAATAAATTAATTCTTTATGATATTTCATGCCAGGGCTGGCCAGTTTAGAAATATACAGCACTCCCAATGCACCGTGTTTAACCGCATTTGACAGTTTAATAGAAGAGCCTGCATAGTCTACCCAATCATTCCATTCTGATGCATTTTTGAGCTTTGGATGCCTCGTTTCAATCATCACAATCTTACCACTAACATCTACATTTTTATAATCATCGTATTGGTGCTTGGGTGCTGTTATGCCATACCCTACATAAACGACTTCTGCTTCAACCTGTCCACTTGCCGAATTGGAACCCGGATAATAATGCTCAGGAAACGAATACTTCTTTTCAATGGCATTTCCCTTAATATCAATAAGGGTAGCCGACAGTCTGCCCGCACTCTTTACCGTTGTATAATCCTGTGGAAAATGCTTGAAATACGAATTTCCATAGCCAGGTTGAATTTCCCATTTTTTTAGATGAGCCGTCACCCATTCGGCAGATTTGGTATAACCGGGACTACCAGCCAAACGGCCATCATACTCAGGCTCTGATAAAGTTTTGGCATAAGCGAATACCTCATTAGCAGTTATACTATGAAAATGCTTTAATAATTCTTCTTCGGTTTGCGCCGAAAGCAATTGACAAGCCAGCAAAAGGCTTAAGAATGTATATCTCATGATGTTTAAGTTAATGAAGGGAAAAGTAATGAAAACAGAAAAGGCAACCAAATGGCTGCCTTTTCAACTTAGCAATCTTCAAACTATCAATCTAACTTTGTCCGAAATAATAAATCAGATTTGTAAAACTATGATTGCATCGATACCTCTTCCATGCCAATGTATTAGATATCGAACTTATTTGCGTCAATTCCTTCGTTTACTTTAATTGTTTCAAACACGATGTCAAAGGACTGTGGTCCCACTGACTGGTTCATCTTTTTAGGGAACTTAACACCATTAACCTCAGCATATTCAATAAATGTGCTTGACATTGTACCCTGCGGTGTAGTGCTTACTTCTTTCACTTTTAAACCAGATGTACGGCTGAAATAAACAGTCTGCTCTTTTCCTGATGGATTAACCACTTTCATTTTAATCACATCTTTTCCATCCACATTATCAGCGCCTAATAACTCTAATTTAAAACCTAATTCGGCATATTGAGTTTCAGGAAAAAGAATCGATTCAGTTTTCATGTTTTCCAACATTTCACCTTCGATTTTTTGTTCACCCATTGGACTCACCATTTTACCGGCTTCTCCATTAAACACTTGCTTTGATACAAGGTTACCTTGCATATAGGTTTCAACACACTGATGATTTGGACGACGACTGTACATTTTCATGTTCAATGCCATACCTTGAACACTCATACTTCCTTCCAAAACATAGTCAGTAACAGCTGTTACAGCTTCAGAACCACCAATGGCATCAATGTAATTCTTAATAACCTTATCAGCCGTTAAATCAGCTGGAAGAGGCATGGCCTTAACTTCATTTCCATAGAAGTCATACATCATCACCTTGCCATCTTTAGCAAACTTTTGGAGGCTGGCTTTCATGTTTGGCACATCTCCTACGGCTAAAATTAAAGCATTCTCAGGTGTAATGTATTTATCAGCCATTGCTTTTACATCTTCTGGTGTAACAGCATTTAGCTTTTCGAGGTAGGTTTCGTAATAATCCTCAGGCAGGTTATACTTTTCTATATTCAGGGCAAAACGAGCGACTGTTACAGGGTCTTCCAATGAACGAGAAAAACTACCGGTTAAGGAGTTTTTAACCAACTGTAAATCATCGCTTGGAACCAATTCAGTACGCATACGCTTCATCTCATAAATGATTTCGGTAAAGGCACTATCGGTAACGCTTGTACGAACGCTTGCACCTGCGTTGAATGAACCTACTAATTCATCTGAACTTAATGACGAATATGCACCATAAGTAAAACCTTTATCCTCACGAAGATTTTGGAATAAGCGGGCACTAAATGAACCGCCTCCAAGTACTTGATTCATCACACGCGCCTTAATGGCATCAGGATGACCAGGTTTTAAATTGATATTATATGACAATGAAACATTTGACTGTGTTGAACCATCTTTATTTGCAACAACAACCTTTGGCTGTTCAAAGGCTTTTGGCATGTCGTACTTATATGTAGGTACTTCTTTCGATTCCCAGCTGGCAAAGTACTTTTTGGCTTGTTTCTTTGCTTCTTTAACTGAAATATCTCCAACAATAACCAGATATGCTATGTTTGGTCGAAAATAAGTATTGTAATACGATTTTAAATCATCAACTGTAATGGCCTGCACTGATTCTTCAGTTAAGATTTCGCCATAGGGATGATTCTTTCCATAACGTAAAACACTTTTAATATTTGAGTCAATGGCTTTAGGGTCATCTTTTTGAGATTTAAGTCCGGTTAGCATTTGCTTTTGAGACTTCTCAAGTTCTTCGGTAGGAAAAGAAGGATTGTATAAAACGTCTGTCATTAGGTCAAGTAATTCATCAGAGTGCTTCTTTAGCGATGAAGCTTGCATGCCGGAAGCACGTGTACTAAGGCTGGCACCGATAAAATCAACTGCCTCATCTATTTCAGCTTTTGTACGATTCGTAGTACCTGCACTCATTAAGTCGCCTGCCAGACTTGCGTATCCGGCTTTTTCACCTTCTACTAATGGATCAAGATCCAATGATAGCGTGTACGATACAACAGGAACTTTATCGTTTTCAACAACAAAAACTTTAAGACCATTTTTTAATTCAAAGGTTTTGGCTTTTCCAATATTAACTTTTGGAGCAGGCCCAGGCTTTGGAGGTGTACTTCTATCAAGTTGAGCACTTATGTTAAAAGCAACTAAGATTGCCAGTATAAATAAAACTGATTTCTTCATTCTGTTTTGTTTTTTTGAAGCCAAGTAGCTTGGCTTTATCTTTTTATAATCAGTAATCTATCTCTAATTATGATTAATTCTGTTGTGATTTTGGCAAATAATATAACACAACACGATTATCCTCAACAAAATACTTGTTGGCCACACGTTTAATATCTTCGCGTGTTACTGCCAAATATTTGTCAAGCTCTGTATTAATAAGGTTAGCATCGCCAAAATAGGTGTAATTGGTTGCTAAGTTCTCAGCTCGTTTAGCCAGTTTCACATTTGACTTAACAAATGAGTTCTCGAACTGATTACGTAGTTTCTGATATTCTCTTTCAGAAATAAGTTCATTACGCACTTTCGCTACTTCCTCATCCATAGCGGCTTCAAGATCGGCACAATCCACTCCCATGTTTGGTAAAGCATAAGCTAATGCAACACTTGGGTCGTGAAAAGGTAATGCAAACGAACTAGCTTCCAAAGCCTTTTGCTGTTCATCAACCAATGACTTATACAAGCGTGAACTTTTTCCACCAGATAAAAGTGTTGAAAGCATGTCTAATGCATAATAATCATCAGTTCCCATTGCAGGTGTTCGGTAGGCTTGTACAATTAAAGGCAACTGGATATTGTCAAAAATGGTATCGCGCACTTCGCCACCCAAAGCAGGTTCCACAATTTGCGGACGGTAAATTTCACCTTCTCCTTTAGGTATACTGGCAAAGTACTTATTGATTAGTTCTTTGGTAGCATCTATTTCAATGTCACCAGCAATAACTAATGCTGCATTATTTGGAACGTAGAATTCTTTATAAAACTGCATAAACTCCTCATCTTTGGCCGCACGAATGTGATCAGGTTCGCCAATTACAGTCCAGCGATAAGGGTGCTTTTTAAAGGCACGACTCATGGTTTCTTGCAATAAGGTACCATAAGGGCGGCTATCAACAGTTTGTTTTTTCTCCTCAATAACTACTTTCTTTTGTGTTTGAATGCCAATTGAATCCACTTTAGCATGCAGCATTCTTTCCGATTCTAACCATAAACCCATTTCAAGCTGGTTTGATGGAAGAATTTCGTAGTAGTAAGTACGATCGTTAGATGTATTGGCATTTAGTGTTCCACCGGCACGTTCAACATAGTTAGAGTATTCGCCTCTTGGAATGTTTTCGGTTCCTTCAAACATTAAGTGCTCAAAAAAGTGTGCGAATCCGGTACGCTCTGGGTTTTCATTCTTAGATCCCACGTGGTACATTACCGACACAGTAACAATTGGAGTCGTTTTGTCCTGATGTAAGATAACGTGTAAGCCATTATCTAAATCATATTCTTCAAAGCTAATTTTATTCGATTGAGCATCAACTGCGCCAACACCGGCTAAAAAAAGCGAAAGAGCCAATAATAAAAAACGGTTCTTCATATTCAAACTTCTAAGTTTAAGTTAATGTCCGCTTGTTATCAATTAGCAGACCGAAATCAACTACTTTTTGACTATCAACAAACTATCAATTTTAACTATATTCAACAAGCGTTCATTTATGAACAAAATTCTGTACGAATTCGTACACAGTGAACGTTTTGCAATTTTTCTGATATTTTTTGAGGCGTATAACACCATTGTTATTCCTTCATGCTATTTTTGTAACAAAGCTAATTGCATGAAAACAAAAATAATCAGTCCGTTTCTTTTGGCCATTTCAATATTTGCCTTGGCTTCGTGCGACAGTAGTAGTTTATGCCTGTCGGGGCAAAGTGCCATACAATCCGGGCTCTATTCAGCCACATCCGGAGAAGCAAAAGATACTACACTTAGTGGCATCTACTTATGGGGTATCGATCCGATAACTGAACTTGATAAAGGTCTATTAATTGATAGCGCCGATGTTTCTAAAATGTTTTTGCCAACGGACATTAACCGTGATACAAGCACATTTATTCTTCGAGAGGAAACCGTAGCCAGTGATTTATACGATACATTAATGTTCGTTTACGAACGCGAACTTAATTATGTGTCGGGAGATTGTGGCTTTTCATATAACCTAAGGTTGGATACGGTTATTTACACCATCAACTTAATTGATTCAGTAACGATTGACCTACCTACAGTTATTTATAACGAAAATCTAGAAAATGTCAAAATATATATTGAGCCTTAGCCTATTACTACTACCCATAGTATTAGTAGCGCAGCAGCAGGAAGAACCATTAAGCAAGGAAGAAAAAAAACTTGCAAACAGAGGTAATCCAGGTATATCATTTGGTATTGATTTGGCACCTTTCATTACACATCTATTCGCCAACGAACGCTTTGGTGTTGAAGCCAATGCCCGCTACACGATTAACCGAAAATGGCAAGTGGTTTCTGAATTGGGTTATGAAAATGTGGATTTAGATACTGATGAAATGACCTATACATCAAATGGTAGTTTTATTCGCGCTGGTATTGATTATAACATTTTTAAGGTTGAAGAATTAGGCAATAACGATAATATTCTGCTTGGCTTTAGGTATGGCGCTGCCATTCAGGAGCACAGCTGCCCGCGTTATACCATAAAAGAAGAATACTGGGGCGATACTAATGGTTCTCTTGGCTCATCAACTGTTGGCTCACATTGGGGAGAATTTGTATTTGGGTTACGCTCAGAAATTCTGAAAAACTTTTACATGGGTTGGTCTGTTCGCTTCAAAACTATCATCAACGTAGGAAAAGACAATGCTCAAGAACCATATTCCATTCCAGGTTATGGTAGCAGAGATCGCTCTTCAAATATGGGCTTTACCTATACTCTTGAATACCAGATACCCTTTAAAAAGAAATAATAAATGGTATGATTGAACATGATTTACCATTACATAATTGGCAGAATACTTTAGAAGAAATTTCTAATGAAATACGCCCATTACTTTCGAAAGGAAAGGTTGCTGATTACATCCCGGAGTTAGGCACTGCAGATAAGCAGGCATTTGGTATATCCATCAGTTTAATTAATGGTAGTGAATATTACGTAGGTGATGCACTTACTAACTTTTCGGTTCAGAGTATTTCAAAAGTATTTAGCTTAACTAAAGCCTTTTCAATACTTAAAGATGACTTATGGAAAAGAGTGGGTAAAGAGCCTTCTGGAAATCCTTTTAATTCGTTGGTTCAGCTGGAGAACGAAAATGGCAAACCCAGAAACCCTTTCATCAATGCAGGTGCCATTGTGGTAGCCGATTGTGTGGTTAGCAATACCGAAGATTCACTCAACCTAATCATAGATTACATCCGTGAGCTGGCAGGCAATAAAAACATTCAGCTCAACCAAGCCATGTTGCAGTCTGAAAAATCATTTGGCCATAGAAATGCAGCCCTTGCGCATTTTATGAAAAGCTATGGTAATATTGAATCGGACGTTGATGAAGTGCTTGACTTTTATTTCGGACACTGCTCTTTATCCATGAATTGTCAGGATATTTCCAGAGCTTTTTTATACCTGGCCAACCACGGTGTTCATCCGCGAAACAATCGCCGATATTTATCTGCCAGTCAGGCTAAACGCATAAATTCACTGTTACTAACTTGTGGCACATATGATGCTGCTGGCGACTTTGCATTTAGAGTTGGCTTACCTGGCAAAAGTGGTGTTGGAGGTGGCATTGCGGCGATAATTCCTGGTTTATTATCCATCTGTATCTGGAGTCCCGGACTCGATAAATATGGCAACTCGCTGGCTGGCGTGAAGGCACTCGAACTGTTTACAACAAAAACAGGTATATCAATCTTTTAACAGAAGAAATAATGATAGGAAAAACATTTAAGACCTTCGGTCAATTTGTATTGAGATACGGGTTTGCCATAACCTTTATCTGGCTGGGTTTAATGAAGCTACGCAATAGTGAAGCTGATTATCTAAAACAGGTTCTATCCAATTCATCATTATTTAGCTGGATGTTACAATACATCACTTCTTATGCCTTTTCACAACTAATTGCCTATTTACAAATGGCCATTGGATTGTTAATTACATTAAAACCAGTTGCCAGAAAGGTATCCTTTTGGGGCGGATTTGCAGCCTCTGTTATTCTACTCATCAGTGTTTCCACCATATTTAGCTCATCAATTGTTTGGGAAGCCAATTATGGATTTCCAGAGTTATCTAAACATGGGCAAAGCATATTAAAGGATGTGGTTTTGCTTGGTGCAGCATTGTGGTGTACAGGCGATTCCGCTTAACTAACAAAATTGAAATTCAATGAAGCATGTAACTGTTTTTTGTGCATCAAGCCCAAAGGTTAATCAAACATATATCAACGAAGCAGCCTCGTTGGCCGAAGAGCTGGTCAGAAATAATTATGGAATCGTTTATGGTGGTGGAGCGCTTGGCTTAATGGGAAGCCTGGCCAACAGAGCTCTTGAATTAAATGGCACAGTCAAAGGCATTATTCCACATTTTATGGTTGAAGTAGAATGGGAGCACAAAGGCGTAAAAGACATGGTACATGTCAATGACATGGCCGAACGAAAAAAAATGTTAGTTGATGAAGGTGATATTATTGTAGTACTTCCGGGCGGTATTGGCACTTATGAAGAGCTTTTTGAGGTACTGTCACTAAAAAAGCTTGGTCAAATTCAACATCCCATCATCATTGTTAACACCAACGGCTATTTCAATCATCTGATAAAAGCGCTTGAAACAATGATTGATGAAGACTTTATGCGACAAGAACACAAGAGCCTATGGCATGTTGCCAATTCGTCAAGTGATGTATGTAAGGCTATTGATAATATTCCTGCATGGAGCGAAGATGCCATTAAGTTTGCCGCAGTAAAATAAATTAGTGGTGCTAAGGCTACCTTTTTTTTTTACTTTTGTTGAAATTGCTTTTGATGGGGGAAACAGCATTTACATATCAACACACCCAAAGTGTGGAAAATCAACAGCTTGTCAATAAAGACTCTTTATCGACTGCTAAAAGCTTGCGCACTCCCATTCAGCAAATAGAAGTCAAAGAACCTAAGCATCTTCAGGTTCAACGACAAGTAAAAGCTCAACCACCCGCATACCGCACTTGGTCAGCTAAAGATTCTGTTTTCTTCAACCTTAAAAAGGATGATCAGGTATCTGCTCATAGTTACTCAAGCCCTGAGACAGCCTACTCTGCGCAAACAAGTCCCAATCAAGGCGACGTTATTGAAGAACAGAAAGACAGCATTATAAAGGAACTAAAAAGCGAAGTTAGTGTTCCCCCTCCTCCTGTGAAAATCCGTAAAGGTTCACAGTTTGATGGCTCTAAAGACTGGATGTCGGGTTTTATTTTATTGGCTCTTATTATTGCTGGATTTGTTAAACTAAGCGCCGGCAAATATTTAAACGATTTATTTTCATCGATCAGATATCAGCAATCGGCCTCCAAACTTTTCTCAACGGCCAATCTTCAAAATGAGAAACCATCATGGGCCTTAACCATTTTATTTTTTCTCTCCACTTCTTTGCTCATATTTGAATTTGCGCATATTGGGGGTAAAAGTCCTCAACATGTCAGCTCATTTGTTTTTTACTTACTAGTCAATGCCGGAATCGTTGCTTATTTCTTTTTAAAAAACATTTTATACCGCTTTGTTGCCTCCGTTTTTGACGTTCAGCAAGCTACAAAAGAGTACTTATTTAATGCAAATATGCTAAGTAAGGTGTTTGGCATCGCCTGTTTGCCTATTGTTTGCGTAGTTCCTTACGTCGATAACTTAACCGCCACATTCCTTATAAAGGCAGGGCTAGCGTTATTTATTATCATGTATGTAATACAATTACTTCGTGGTGCGAAAATAATTTTACATAGTGCCCTTTCAATATTTTATATGTTTTTGTACTTTTGTGCCCTAGAAATTTTACCCTTGTCAATACTTATTAAAGTAATGATATACTAGGGAATAGTAAATGAGGTAAAGGTTTAGTTGAATTTAAAATGAAGTACATTGAAGATTAAAAGAATCCTGGTTTCACAACCCAAACCCTCAACACCCAAATCTCCCTACTTTGATTTGGCTGAAAAAAGTAATTTGAAAGTTGATTTCAGACCTTTTATTCAGGTAGAAGCGGTTCCTGCAAAGGAGTTTAGGCAGCAGAAGGTTAATATACTTGACCACACAGCAGTTATTTTTACAAGTAGAACGGCTATCGATCATTATTTCCGCATTGCTGAAGAAATGCGTGTGACGGTACCTGATACCATGAAGTATTTTTGTATCTCAGAAGCTACGGCTTTCTATTTGCAGAAGTACATCGTTTACCGGAAACGTAAAATTTTCCATTCGACAGGGAAATTTGCCGACCTGGCTGATGTGGTTAAAAAGCACAAAGATGAAACATACTTGGTGCCTTTGTCAGATATTCACAAGCAGGAGATTCCGACATTATTAAACAAAGCTAAAGTAAAGTACACGAAAGCAATTTTATATCGCACCGTAAGCAGCGACTTAAGCGATTTAAAAGATGTTAATTACGATGTATTGGTTTTCTTTAGTCCGTCGGGTATTGCATCATTAATGCAAAACTTCCCTGATTTTGTTCAGAACGATACAAAAATTGCATCCTTTGGACCTGCTACTGCCAAAGCAGTTAAAGATGCTGGTTTACGACTTGATATTCAAGCACCAATGCCACAGGCACCATCAATGACGATGGCTTTGGAGCAATACATCAAGAAATTTAACAAAGGACAAAAATAAAACATTCAGCCTGAGGCTGATAAATCCTCTTTGTCATTGGCAGAGAGGATTTTTTTATCTTCATAAAATGGAACAACAACGATTTACCTTAAAAAAAAACGAACGCCTGTGTAGTCGTACAACCATACAGGAGCTCTTTACTAAAGGACAATCGTTTGTCAAATATCCATTTCGTGTATCTTACCTTCGAGTTGATGCTGAAGATACTGCAAATGCACAAGTATTAATTAGTGTGTCAAAGAAGCGTTTTAAGCGCGCTTACAAGCGTAATCGACTAAAGCGTCTTTCACGCGAAGCTTACCGATTGAACAAGACTGAATTCATTACTTCTTTACAAAAAAACGGTCTTAATATAGCTGTTGCCTTTATCTATCTGCCAACTGAAATACTCGATTATGCATCAGTTGAAAAAGGCATGAAGAAAGCACTTAATAAACTAATTAAAGACACATGCCGTGAGAAAGAATAATTGGTTTATCAATTTCTTCAGGCAACTCATTCATATTCTGAAAAGTGGATTGGTAGCCATTTTACTCATACCTGTGAAATTATATCAATGGTTTATTTCACCAATCCTTGGCGCTTCATGCCGTTACACACCATCATGCTCGCAATATACTGTTGAAGCACTCAGAAAACATGGCCCTTTTAAAGGTTTGTATCTTTCCATCAAGCGCATTCTAAGTTGCAACCCATGGGGCGGACATGGCCATGATCCTGTTCCTTAAATTTCTCCTTTTATTATTTTTATTATATTGTCAGCCAATATTTTTTGAAGATTACGTTGAATGATATTTAGTTGATGATGAGAAAATATTTATTGAGCATTGCACTTATGGTGCTTTCCCTAGCTTCATTTGGTCAAAAGAATACTAAAGTTGTAGGAACCTGGCTAACGCAAGATGGTGATTCAAAAGTAGAAATATCACAAAATGATGATGGCTCTTTTACAGGTGAAATCATTTGGTTACAAGATCCTACCGAAGAGGATGGTTCTGAAAAACTAGACGAACATAACCCAGATGAAGATCTCAAAAAGCGGAAAATAATGGGGCTTAAACTGTTGAAGAATTTTCAATTTGACGAGGATGAAGAAGAATGGAATGATGGTACCATTTACGATCCTAAAAGTGGCAATACTTACAAATGCTACATGTGGTTCGATGGCAATCCCAACAAGCTTCAAGTGAAAGGTTATATAGGCTTTTCTTTAATTGGTAAAAAAGTAAGCTGGACACGAGTTACAGGCGATGCCTAAAACATAAGTCCTAATTGAAACGAAAGATAATCGGCAACACGCCCGTGTGCCTTTAAGTTAACTCCTGCCATTAAGCGGGAGTTTACTTTATACCTCAAATAATAATTCTGTAATACATCGTTGGGAGCTTTAGCCCCTTTCATAATATATAAACCAATTTGCTGTCCAAAGCGTAATTGACCTAACAAAAACTCATTACCCACTAACGGAGCAACACTCCACTGCTCAGCTTCTCCATAACTATCAGCTAGCTGATGATACTCAAACATTGCCGAAACATTAATTGCATTAATACGCGATACCTGCCAGTTTTGATTAATAAATAAAGTTACCACATTCTGATTATTCGTATTAGTTGTGTCTTCTTTAAGAGAATAGCCAACTAACACATCCAGACGTGTTTCTTTGTTATACTGTAGTAATTTTTTTTTAGGAGGTATCGTGTAGTGCTGATTAGTAAACTCCACGCCTAGTGCCAAGACCGGATAATTAATACCCAAATTTGGTTGTTTTATGCCGCCATTAGAAATATGCTGAAAAGATGCCGTGACTTTAATTGCCAATTGTTTACGTATAAAATAGTAAGCACTAAAGCCACCAAACAACGGAAAAGCAAAACGAGTACTATAAGTCAGATTTTGGGGGTTACTAATCTCATCATATGGATGACTCATATAGGCTAATCCACTACCAAGCTTTAATGAATAACGCCAGCGACCACGTGGCTTTATAAAAGGTTCAATATAGGCCACACTCGATATTGAGTAACCTAAATCACTATGATCAAAGTTCACATAGTTTAAACCAATTCCCCATTTTATAAATGTACCAAAGCGTTCACGAATATTCTCCGATAGTAAAAACCGACTGATTTCGAATTCAACACCATAAGGATTGGTACCGTTGTATGGATACAATGACTTGGTATGCACCTGAAACTTGCCATAGTAAAGCGATGAAGCATAAAATACAGGAGCTTCTGACTGATTCGTTTGTGCCATAGCCGTAATACCAATTACTGACATAAGAAACAACTGCATCGATAAATATATATTCAACTTAGGCATGGTCATTTTACCAATATAAGACATAATACAGCCAATTTCCCGACAAATATCTTTTTAGGTTCATTTTTCCGACGTACTTTTAAGGAGCCTACTATAATCAGAAAAAGCATGTTTTTAAAAAGTATAAATCCGGCTACCGGAGAAGTTATTAGAGAATACGAAGAGTTCCATTCGGACGAAATAAACAATGCCATTGAGGCCAACTTCCAGGCTTATAAACTCTGGCGAAAGGAATCCATTAACAAACGAAGTGAACTATTATTAAGAGCAGCCCAAGTATTACGCGATAAGCAAGAGGGATTGGCTTTTAACATTACCGTTGAAATGGGCAAGAATATTACCGAAGCACGGGCCGAGGTTGAAAAGTGTGCTAAGGTGTGTGAGTTTTATGCCGAAAATGGGCCTGAATTCTTAAAAAAAGAATCTATCCAGACAGAAGCTCAACAATCCTATGCTTCCATGCAACCAATTGGTCCGATTTTAGCTATAATGCCCTGGAACTTTCCTTTATGGCAAGTATTTCGCTTTGCTGCTCCTACCCTAATGGCTGGCAATGTTGGCTTGTTAAAACATGCTTCTAATGTTCCTGGTTGTGCCCTGGCCATTGAAAATGTATTTGTGGAAGCTGGTTTCCCAAAAGATGTGTTTCGTACACTATTAATTCGCAGCAGCAAAGTCGAGAAAATTATTGGTGACAAGCGCATTAAAGCCGTGACATTAACAGGCAGCACGCCTGCCGGTAAAGCTGTTGCAGCAACTGCCGGCAAACATCTCAAAAAATGTGTGCTCGAACTAGGCGGCAGCGATCCCTACCTGATACTTAAGGATGCCAACATTGACGAAGCTGTTGATGCCTGCGTTGCTGGCCGTATTTTAAATGCCGGTCAAAGCTGCATTGGTGCCAAGCGTTTTATTATTGTTGATGAAGTTTATGATGAGTTTGCGACGAAGTTCACTGATAAGATGAGAGACATCACACTTGGCGACCCATTTGACGAAAGTAAGAACATGGGACCAATGGCACGTTCAACCTTCCGTGAGGACATTCATCGGCAGGTAGAAAACAGTGTCAATAAAGGTGCAAAATTATTAACCGGAGGCTATATTCCAAATCGCGATGGAGCATATTATCCGGCCACTGTGCTGGGCGATGTGCAAGAAGGTATGGTAGCATATCATGAGGAACTTTTTGGGCCAGTAGCATCGCTTATTCGTGCTAAAGATGAAGCTGATGCGATTCACATTGCCAACGATACAGTTTTTGGCTTGGGAGCAGCCGTTTTTACTCAGAATATCGAAAAAGGCCAACGCATTGCCGAATATGAGTTGGAAGCTGGCTGTTGTTTTGTAAATGACTTTGTTCGTTCCGATCCGCGTATGCCCTTTGGAGGCGTCAAAGAAAGTGGCTACGGACGTGAATTATCGCACCATGGCATGATGGAATTTATGAATATTAAAGGCGTATACATTAAATAGGTATTTACAATTTTCACTTTCATTTGTTAAGCTAACGCATGGATTATCGCCAAGCCATTAATAAAGCCGCAGCCCTCTGTTCGCGCAAAGAATACTGCAGTGCTGATATTCAAAAAAAACTGGTAAATTGGGATTTATCTGACGAAGAAGCAGACAAAGCTCTTCAATGGTTAATCGATGAAAAGTTTATTGACAATGAGCGATATGCTGCTTATTATGTACGCGATAAATTTCGCTTTAACAATTGGGGCAAAATTAAAATTCGCTACCAGCTAAGAGGTAAGCAAATCTCATCAAACCTGATCGAAGATGCCCTGGAACAGATAAACGAAGCTGAATACACCGAAAAGCTGGCAGAATTATTGCATAGCAAAAAGCAGCAAATCAAAAATAAAGATTATTGGCAAACAAAAGCCGCTTTAGCACGTTTTGCACAGTCAAGAGGCTTTGAGCCCGATATCGTTTTTAGAGCCATCGATCAATTATTAAATGACATAACCTGAAGCATAAACATCATGAAGAAACAAACAAGCCTTACTCTTTTAGCACTTCTCACTTTTCTATTGTTATCATCAAATATTGATGCCAAAAGAAAACCAGCATGGGTAAAACAACGCCCCAATGATCCGGCTTATTACATTGGCATTGCCATGGAGCCCAAGCAAGGTAGTGAAGTAGACTATCGACAATCAGCACGAGGTTCTGCACTTAAACAAATGAGTAGCGAAATAAAAGTCAACATATCCTCCAACTCGGTATTGCAAAAGATTGAAACAGATTATCAGTACAAAGAATCATACGAATCGAAATTACAAGCATCTGTTGAGCAAACACTCGAAGGCTACGAGGTATTAACCTGGGAAAATCGTAAGGAATACTGGGTGATGACACGACTCTCGAAGGAGAAATATGCCCGAGCTAAACAAATGAAGCTTGACCAAGCAAAAATGATGGCAAGCTCATATTTATCAGATGCTAAAAAAGCCATGGGAAATTACGATGCCTTCTCAGCATTAAACTATCTGGCTAAAGGCGCCATTAGCCTAAAAGACCATTTAGAGGAAGATTTAACGTACAAAACAGTCGATGGCACCTACAATGTAGGAACTGAGATATTCAGTACAATTCAGGATGCATTCAGACGCATTGAATTAATTCCTGTGCAAACAAAATACCAGATTCAATTTTCGAAAAAGCTTGAAGTGCCAATTGCCGTTAATGCATCGTTTGTAGGTAACAATGGCGAAAAACGACCTTTAGCAGGATTTCCGCTTAAATATGAGTTTACAAAAGGTGAAGGTGTTTTATCATCGCAAAGCAAAACAAACCTTGATGGTTACACATCAGTGTCAATAACCCGTTTAATTTCAAAAAGAAAATTGCAGGAGATTACAGCTGCCTTTGATTTTAAACACATCGATGAATCCGAAACTGATGAAGAAGTAAGGCGCTTATTACAGGTATTCTTTCCTCCAAAGCAAATGCCAAGCATTGGTATTGCCATTGAGGTATTAAAGTCAAAAGCCTATCTTATTAGCGAAGAAAAAGTGTTTGGCGAGCTGGATGATAAAGGGGCTTTTTCGGGCATGATAAAAACGGAACTCAACGAGAATTTCTTTACGTTCACAAGTAATATGGACGAGGCAGATTTTGTTGTAAAAATCAGCTCTAATTTTGTATCGGGCGATGAGAGAAAAGGAAATGGTTATTCGGTATTTACAGTGTTTGCCGACTTTAACATTGCCATTAAAGATTTAAAAAGCCAAACCGAAATATTTGCCGATAACCTTAATGGTATTAGAGGCATGCGCCCTGGTAACTTTGAATATGCCCTTAAAGATTCGCGCATTAAATTAATTGAAGAATTTAAAAAGAGCATTGAACCGCGTTTGGAACAAGTTGATATGTAAAAAAGATACACTCAAAAATGAGACAATAGATAAACTGAAGAGCCCGAAGCATATGTACTTCGGGCTTTTTTAGTAACCATTGACAGATAAAACCGTAAATTCGGGTTTAAACACCAAACTAATGAAATCAATACTATTATTAATCGGATTATTATGGATGAACTGCCTGACAAGTCAGTCACAAAGCTCAAAACGTGTGAATGCGAAATTATTCTATTCGCTTACACAAAAACATCCACAGGCGTTAATTATTGATGTCAGACCTTCTGAAAAGTTTGCCCAATACCGCATTAAAAATGCCCTGCCAGCTCCAGAAAAGAATGACTTACTTGAGCTAACCAGCTTGCTTCCAAAAACCGATACCATTTTTATTTATTGCGAAAAAGACATTCGTACACAACCGGCTGCTGAAACACTGTGTAAGCTTGGCTATACCAATATCATCGAATTAAAAGGCGGTTTAATTTCATGGCGACGGAATGACTTGCCTATTGATAACAAATCATTAAACAAATAAGAACCGAAAGTTCACCCATAATTCAGTTGGTTTCATTAGTTTGTATTTAAAATAATTTATTTTCATTCTAAATACCGGTTCAAAGCCGTTACATACTTTGCATTAGGCTTCTCTTTTTTTATGTTCCCATTTTTCATTTGAACGTCAAAGACATAATTACATGCTGCAATTATTATTTTTGGATAACTCTATTTAAAATATTAATAATAATCACATGTATAAATTACTACTTTCGAGTGACAACTCAGGTTCTCCAAAGCGCTTTTTCAAAATCATAATTTTTTCACGAGAGTGTGAATAAAATTACACCTA
>NZ_JAENRR010000035.1 GCF_016612505.1 Carboxylicivirga marina | reverse complement strand
TCTACACCTTAATGCAGCTAATAATAATGAAGCTGTTTGCTTAATCTAGAAGAATACAATAGTACGTGAGTAGTTACCATTTTCTAAATTTCTAGATTGTTTTTCTTTTTCCAAAATTCTTAATAACTCCTTTGCTCCACGATATCTGCCAGGGTACATTACTAAATTAGTTTTGGGATTCTCTCCTAATGCAATTAGTGTCCTATTAATTATATCGAGCATTGAATCCAAAAAAGCATGAACTTCATCAATGTGTGTTGATGAACCAAAATCTTTTGTCCCAGTTGTATAGTCTAAATCATAATGAGCTAGGCATTTTCGCCTATACGTAATTATGTCTTTATACTTTTCTTTAATATTATCCAACTGATTTTTGACGTCTTTAAATGTCTCTTTGTCTTTTTCCTTAAGAACCTCAACTAATGTAAATAAAGTTAAATTCAAATTTTGCCCTTGCTTATGATTGTCAAGAAGTCGAGCAATAGTTATTAGAAAATCTTCCCAGTAAAAGTCGTATAAGTCCAAGAAAAAGTCCGGAAGTAACTCATCTCTTAAATCCCGAATACTTTCATTATCATTGAAAAACACTTCAAACTCCATCACTTTTGTCTTAAAGTGAACCCAGTTATCGAATATTTTCCTAATCCTTATGTCCATAATTAGCGATCTGTATTAATTGTGCACAACCCTTCTGTATCTCTATGCACATTACCGATATATTTTCAATACCCACTATCAACATGCCAATACTTTTGTGCTTAGGGTTAAAGTTCTATCTAAAAATAACTCTCCTTACTACACCCTCCTGAGGATATTGTCATTTCCGCTTAAGCAATGCTAAAATTAAAATTATTTTCGAAATAGGCATCCTTATGTTGATAAATGATTGGCATCAAACAGGTATTAACCTCACTCAATACCACTCCTATATCACACGATATTTAGCCAACATCACAAGCCTACACCCCCATATCATTTCCAACTACCCTCACATCACAGGTGCTTAGGTCAACATCATTCCCTCTATCTTTAATATCACGCCAAAACAACCCGACATCACGCCAGATGACTTCCACATCACATCAAACCATATACACATCACGCACAAGTACCCTCATATCACGCGGAATCCCCTTCACATCACGCACTAATATGTCAATATCACGCCCTCAAAGTTCAATATCACACCCATGTAACACGATATCACGCCAAATGACTTCCATATCACATCAAACCAAAGGCCTATCACGCACAGCCCGGTAGTCATTCAATAAACCGGGTATACAAAAAAGGGTGCCGAAGCACCCTATTGATTCTGAGACGTCTCAATTACACTTGTTGTTCATTTTTTGAGCTACGATAAGCCTGGGCTCTGTCACGAACATACTTGCTCGAATAACCTTTTACATGCTCCGGATCGTTGCGGAAAACGAAGCGACCATAGTCACGTATTTCGTCCACCACTTCCTTAAGCAAGGTATAGGATTTGTCTCTTATCAATTTACCTTCATCGTCGCGGTAAAGGTAACCGTTAGCTGCCGACAGCACACCACTCATCTCACTTACCATGGCATCAGCCGTGTCAAACCTGGCTGCATCGTAGTTAATAGCCTGCACCAGCTCAGGGTTTTGTGCCCCCAATACCGCTAATCGTGCCAGATCTTCAATAGCATCGGCATGTGAGCTGCCTTCTTCAATATCGGCAATCTGCTCCATCAGGCGCTCATCTTTGCGAAAAGCAAAGGCGAGGTGCTCCAATATCTCCTTTCGTAATGCGTATAAGTGTGGCGATTTTTCTTTCCACAATGCCAATGCTTTTTCTCGTTCACTCTGTTGCTCCTGCCAGTTGACTTCGGCGGCAAACAAAGCATCGCGAAGTAAACCAAGACGCTGTTGCAACTCTGGTGGCATGCCCACTTCCAGTAGTTGGGCCATATCAAGGCTCACACGCTCGTTCAGGTTTCCTGCTTCCTGTACAAATACACTTATCGGGATATTACAGCTCTTAATATCCTCTTTGTTCACTGCCTTAATTTCAGGAAGCATCTCCTGAAGTACCTTGTCTTCATTCATAATAAATAGATTAGTTTGATTAATAATGAGTCGCTTAATGCGTTCTCATTAGTTAATTGCAGAAACAGGAAGACGTAACATGTTTTTGAGGGATAATTTTAGCTCATTGTGATAAACGGCATTATTTCTTACATAAGCAATTCAATATCATTGACGAATGGCTTGTAAATAATTCGAAATAACTAAACGTAATATATTTTAAGGAGTGTACTATTGGGCTATTTACCTTCTTAATGGGTTAATACCTTAATAAGAAGCGGATGATTGATAACTGATGGCAATTGAAGTAAAACATTCAGGCACGATGGGGACTTATGCACTATGCCAGGGCTATCGCCTTTAAAAATTTCATCGTACTTAACGTATTTCCTCAAGCCGGAATGGCTTCTACTTTTTGCCTCCAGCCCAAAAAGTAGACAAAAATGCCGTCGACTAAAGCATTCGCTTACCCATTACGTCATTGTTACGGGAAAAATTTAAAGATTCACAAATCATGCACCAAATTTTTCTTCCCTCCACATACGACAATGGGTCCCAAGCTACATTGCTTAGGTCAATATTTCTTAAAAGCGATTGCCCAGTGCACTACGCCTTTTTTGGCCCCAACTCAATCACATCCATATCCTTGATAAGCTCACCATCGATAGAAAAACGCAAGGCTGTACGCACAGCATGAAAACCGGATATACCACAAGCTCCCGGGTTCAAATGAAGCAGCTCTAATTTTTTATCATACATCACTTTTAAAATGTGCGAATGTCCTGTGATAAATAATTTTGGCGGATTGGTATAAATAGAATTCTTTACAAGATTATCGTACCTTCCGGGATAACCACCAATGTGCGTCATCCATACATCAACCTCTTCGCACATAAAACGCTCATGCGCCTTTAGCTCTTGTCTGATTTCCAATCCATCAATATTGCCAAACACTGCCCTAACCGGCTTAAAAGCACGTAATTTATCTAAAACACGAATATCACCTAAATCACCGGCATGCCATATTTCATCTACATCTTTAAATAATTCTGTAAACCGCTCATCCAGATAAGAATGGGTATCGGAAAGCAATCCTATTTTCGTCATACTCGTTTCGAAATGTTATAAATCATTGCCAAATCTACCCTATTTTTAATATTTTTAAGCAAGTAAGAGACTGAACTATGCCAATCGAACAACAATTTTTCAATCGTGATATCAGCTGGCTATCTTTCAACCACCGCGTATTGGAGGAAGCAAAAGATACAAGCCTTCCCCTATTCGAAAGGTTAAAGTTCTTAGCTATCTATTCGAGTAACCTTGATGAATTTTATAAGGTAAGGGTTGCTGAGTATCGCAATGCGACCCTTCATCCCGAAAGCTATCCGGATATTCCACGTGCGGAAAAAGTGCTTGAGCAAATAAATTCCATTGTCGGAAAGCACTGGATTGAATATAGTAAAATATTTAAAGGCGAAATCCTTCCACTAATGGAACAAAGTGGCATTAAGCTTCACCTGGAAGGCTACCCTAAAAAAAAGGAGCATAAGCAGTTTATTCACAACTTCTTTCATACTGAACTCATCCCCTATTGCCAACCGGTATTACTCAACAAAGGTACACGTAGTTTTATGCGTGACAATCGCTTATACCTGGCTGTTAAACTATATCGAAAAAGGAAAAAAGAAGATAAAAAGAATAAGAGCAGGCGAGCCAAATACGCCTTGATAAAAATGCCAACTAACGACCACAAGCGATTCATTAAGCTACCTCGCATTGACAATCAGTATCATTACATGTTTCTGGATGATGCGCTTCGCTACGGATTACCTGAATTGTTTCCGGGCTATGATGTCGTTGGAAGCTGGGGTGTAAAAATTGCCCGAAATGCCGATTTGGGAATTGATGATGAGTTTTGGGGCGATCTGGTTGAGAAGATCCGAAAAAATTTGGCTCTTAGAAAGACGGGAACCCCTGCCGGACTTTATCACGACCGGTCCATACCCGCTGATGTTTTGAAGTTTTTAATGCGATCATTCGACATTAAACCCATTGAACTGGTTGAAACAGGTAGTTATCAAAACCTGCATGACTTCTTTGCATTTCCAAACCCATTCGCACCCAAATTAGAATGGCAAACGCCAACACCCATCAAACCATTTGAGTTAGAAGAGGCTGGTTCAATGTTTGAAGCCATAAAACGAAAAGAACGTGTGCTTCATTACCCATACCACTCTTTTGACTATGTCATTCAGTTTTTACGCGAGGCAGCTACTGATAATAAGGTTGATGAAATAAAAGTAACCCAATATCGTGTGGCCAGTAACTCAGAAGTAGTTGGCGCATTAATATTTGCAGCTCACAACAAAAAGAAAGTAACCGTTTTTGTTGAAGTAAAAGCGCGTTTTGATGAAGCCAACAACCTGTATTTTGCTCGTCAGATGGAGAAAGCAGGTATTAAAATAATATACAGCATCCCTGGCTTGAAAGTACATGCAAAAATGGCTTTGGCAATTCGAAGGGCTAATGGTGTCAGAAAACGTTCATTTGCCTATTTAAGCACTGGCAATTTCAACGAGAAAACAGCTCGCTCATATGCCGACCATGGTTTCTTCACCTGTAACGATGCTTACCTCGATGACATGGAGTGCCTGTTCAAATACCTTGAGGATCAAAGCCGAAAGCCAAAACTTAACAAACTATTGATAACGCAAATCAATTTGCGAAAAGGCATTATGAACCGAATCAATAGAGAAATTGATTTGGCTAAGAGCGGTAAGGATGGATACATTTTACTCAAAATGAATGGCATCCAAAATAAAAACCTTATCTCTAAGCTATATGAGGCCAGCCAGGCTGGCGTAAAAGTTGATTTGATTGTCAGAGGCATCTGCTGCCTGGTTCCAAATCAAGAGTATAGTAAGAATATCAGAGTTCTGCGATTGGTAGATAGTTACCTGGAACATGCACGAATTTGGGTCTTTGGAAATGACAACAACACTGAAATGTTCCTGTCGTCAGCCGATTGGCTCAATCGAAATATAAATCGACGTATAGAAACAGCCTTTCCCATTGAACAGCCGGAGTTAAAAGCCGAAATACTGACCATGCTCGAAATGCAGCTGGAGGACAATACTAAAGTTCGATTAATTGATGAAAACCTCAATAATGTACCTATTAAGGGAAAGGGGAAAGCTTTAAGAGCACAACAAGCATCGTACAAGTACCTCTTGCAATTAGATAACATGGTTCGTGAAGAGAATATGCGAAATAAACTTTCATAAAATGCTTTTAAGAAGATGAAAACAATTGTACTAGTTCGTCACGCAAAAACAGAACAATTGGGTTATATGAGTTCAAAATCAGACTTCGAACGCGAACTAAAACCCAGAGGCTATGGTGATACAAAATTGGTGGCCAGCGATATGATTAAGCGAAATTTCAAGCCCGATTTACTAATCAGCAGCAAGGCTGTGCGAGCTAAGCAAACAGCTCTTTTATTGGCTGACAAATTGAGCATTGATGAAAGTAAAATTGTATTTGAACAATTTATTTACGATGGCTATACAACTTCTGAACTCCTAAATTACATTGCCCAAATTGGCGGCATGCACGACAGCATCATGATTGTAGGTCACAATCCAGAAATAGCAATGACAGCAATTAACCTGACAGACAGCGACTATTTACACTTCCCAACAACAGGAAGCATTGCTATTACATTTGATACCAACAATTGGGAAAATGTCAATGCACGCGAAGGAAAGATTGATTGGTTTATAAGTCCCAAAATGTTTAAATAAGCATTTTACTGAACCGACAAAACCACATATTCGGTCTCAATAAACGCTACACACCATGGATGGCGCTTTACTTCTGCGGTCTTTTTAACTTAAATCGTATCCTTAAAACGCCATTATCAAAACTTGTTGAACCCAATACAAATTCACCCACTTCCTTAGTGTTATTCACATGCGCTCCAATACAAGGGTAAGCATCATAATGCCCAACCCGCACGATACGTATTTCATCACCTGAAGCATCTGGCAATTTATCTAAGTCAAATTCTTTGGCTGCCTCATCTCTTAAAAGCGTTCTTTCTGTAACTTCTATATTTTGAGACAGCACTTGATTCACTCTTGTATTTATTTCTTCCGCTTCTGAATCCGTTAAAGCGCGATCAAAATGATAGTCACATTTCGATTTCTTACGCTCCAAATGGTTGGAAAATGAACGCTCACAAGCAAACATCTTAACCATTGTCTGATTCAAGACATGTTCTGCGGTGTGCATTTCAGGATTATAAGCTTTCATCTATAGGCAATTTTATGAGATAACACCTGAGCCAATCAATTCATCATTATCATACCACGAAGCAAACTGACCGGCAGTTATACCCCTTTGTGGCTCATCAAACACTATGAACATACCATTTTGGCGGCAATGAAGAATACCTTTCTGAAGTGGTTGTCGATACCTGATTCGAAGATTCAATCGACGGGATTCACCAATATTCATCGCTAAATCATGACGAACCCAATGAATTTCATCAGGCATTATTCGCAATACCTTTCGAAACAATCCGGGATGTTGTTTTCCCATACCAGCATATACCTGATTGTATTCAACATTAGTCCCTACAATAAATAAGGGCTCTGGAAAACCACCAATATTTAGTCCTTTTCGTTGCCCAATAGTATAAAAATGAGCCCCATTATGATCGCCTATCTTTTTACCATGTTTAGGATGAAAAGCATAAGGTTTTGATAAAACTTCTAATTCATCATCGCTTGGATGTTCCGCATCCGCCTGACTCCAATCTCGCACAAACAGCTCACTATCTTTATCAACAATAAAAACACGACCTTTTTTAGGTTCTAACTTCTGTTGCAGAAATACAGGCAAATCCACTTTTCCAACAAAGCAAATACCCTGAGAATCTTTTTTGTGAGCCGTAATTAAATTCAACTCATTGGCTATACGTCTTACTTCTGGCTTTACGATATCTCCAATCGGAAAAAGCGCTTTGGCTAATTGCTTCTGACTAAGCTGACACAAAAAGTAGCTTTGATCTTTATTATCATCACTTCCTGCCAGTAAGCGATGCACTTCTTTTCCTTCAACCTGAACTGTTTCCTTGCGGCAATAGTGCCCTGTGGCCACATAATCGGCACCTAACTCAAGTGCCTTATCCATAAAAACATCGAACTTAATTTCACGGTTGCACAACACATCCGGATTTGGCGTTCGACCTTTTTCATATTCGGCAAACATATAATCAACCACACGCTGACGATAGAAATCACTTAAGTCAACCGTATGAAAAGGAATATCTAACTTCATAGCAACAGCCTGCGCATCAAATTGATCATCCAACCATGGACAATCGGCTTTTAAAACACCAGTGGTATCATGCCAGTTTTTCATAAACAGGCCAATAACCTCATACCCTTGCTCTTTTAAAACATAGGCTGCTACACTTGAATCAACTCCACCAGACAGGCCAATTACAACTTTCTTTTTTTGCATGTTAAAATCTCCTTATTTGCCAAATAGCGCACAAAAATACGTTTTTTTATTGAGTTTAATCACTCCTCATAACAATAGGCAAATCGCTCTTATCCATTATAACCACCTCCCCACTTTATGGTACTCCTCCTTCAAAAGAAGGAGAGTGATGCAATCCCGTCCCCTTCCCGACAAAGTCGGGACAGGCTCTGAATTTTAGGAGGGTGACGACAGGCGGGGTGGTATATTTGCTTTTACAAGCGAATTTCCTGCTCCTAACAAGTCTGAATATAGCTTTTTCACTCGTTAACAATTATCGGACCACTCATACTTAAAATAAAAAAGGCCACTACTCAATAAAAGCAGTGGCCCAATATAAAAGTACAAACAATTTTATACGTTAATCATCATCGGCATCAGAAGCATTAGTTCTTCTTCATTTTCACCATTTTCAAATGGCAATAAAATACCTGCACGTGATGGATCTGATAATTCTAAAATTACATCAGTAGAATTTAAATTATCCAGAATATCAGCCAGGAAACCTGATTTGAATCCAATTTCCATTTCATCGCCTTCATACTGACAACTCAAGCGCTCGTGAGCAGAAATACTAAAATCGATATCCTGTGCAGAAACAACCATTTCACCCGATGTCATTTTTAGCTTCACCAGATTACTTGCCTGGTTTGAGAAGATTGACACACGACCCAAAGTATTGTGAAATTCACTTCTGTCAATGATTACTTTATAAGGATTATCCTGTGGGATAACTGCATTATAACTAGGATAATTTCCTTCAACCAAACGACAAACCAACTTGTAATTTGGTAATGTAAAAAAGGCATTCTTATCATCAAATTCGATGGCGACCTCACCACTTTCTTTTGGCAATACATTTTTAAGAAGTCCTGCAGGTTTCTTTGGTAAAATAAACGAAGCCGAGAATTCAGTTTTAGCATCTAATCGACGATAGCGCACCAACTTGTGAGAATCAGAAGCTACAAAGGTCATATTATCGGGTGATAATTCAACTAAGATCCCATTCATTACCGGTCGTAATTCATCGTCAGCAGTAGCAAAAAGAGTTTTATTAATACCAACCTCGAGTAAATCAATACCAATTTGTAAAGTTGAGCTCTTATCGGCATCCAACTGAGGTAGTTCAGGGAAATCAGCACCATTTTGTCCTACAATACTGAACTTACCTTTCTCAGTAACAATATTAACACCAAATGACTCCATGTTAATATCGAAATTTAAAGGCTGCTCAGGAAATTTTTTCAAAGTTTCCAATAGAATACGAGATGGTAAAGCAATAATCCCCTCTCCATCCGAATTATCTATTTCCAAAGAGGTAACCATCGTTACTTCAAGGTCAGAAGCCGTCAATACAAGTTTATTGTCTTTTAAATCGAATAAAAAGTTATCGAGAATTGGCAATGTACTTTTATTACTAATCACGCGACTGATGGCTTGTAGATGCGATAGTAATTCTGTACTGGAAACTACAAATTTCATAAATTCTTACAGTTATTAGTTTTTATCAAATATATCAAAAAAACAGCTAATTACGCGCTTTTACATTTTCTTTAATTAAGAACAAAAGCACATGTTGCAAGATACGAAAAAACGCGCCTTGACAAAATCGATAATACCCCTATTTATTACGAGTTACTAACATCTTATGCGACTCACTTAAAAACGAATAAATGAACGACCTTAAGCTATTTCCCAAATCTTCGGTATCGAATATAAATGAATAAGACACTCCCTAAACACACGAGTAGTATTGGCAAAACAACATTTAGCCATTTTAACCAGGATGTACCTTCAGAAAGTTTTTGTTTATCGAGCAGGCGCAGTGTTAAATGACGCCCTCGTAGTTGCATCCAACCATCTTCATCACATAAATAATTAACGGCATTAACAATAAAATCCTTGTTACCAAACATTTGCCCCGAACCCTCATCGTAGCCTAAGCGTTCAATTTTAGGATTACTTTGTTTAAAGCGTACATCATTACGAATAATGTCACCATCAGCTACCACCATCATTCGCGTCACACGACTTTCAGTTCTAATATCACCTACACCTGACAGTCCTTCAGGAATATTCCTGTTCTTAAAAACAGAAGGAAACTTACCTTCCTGAACAACTGCGACTGTTTGATAAGGCGCATTAAACTCTTGTTGTTTTGGCTGCTTATTAACGTCGGCCATACTTATAAACACAGGCGTTTTGTTAAGCTTTGTGTATTGTGACGAGCGCAATAATATATGACGTGAAATATTTAAATTATTGCCAACCGTATCGATGGTTCCGGCAAAGCCACCTCGCACCAAATTAATATTTCGTGTAATCGGATGATTCTGAGAAGCTCCCAAAAGTGGACTATACAACCAAGGAACTGGCACCAACTGTGTTTGCCCCTGCGGATTGGCATTCATTAAAATACGTCCGGCCTGAATATCTTCAATTAATACCGGATTAACACGCACACCATACCTGAAAAGTTGATCATCCAGGTTGACGTCATTGTACAAACCCAATGTTTGCGGCGATTGACGTAAACTATCTAAGGTCACATTAACAGCATCAATCAGGTACAATAAGCGACCGCCATTCATTAAATATTGATCCAAAACAAATTTATCCTTTTCAGAAAATGGCTTTGAAGGTTTAGCTATAATAATGGCTTTATAAGCATTCAAAACAGATGCATCATTCCCAATCTGCCCCCTATCAACCTGGTAATAGGCTGACAAAGCATCTGTTGCTTCAATCACATCCAATTCATCTAGCTCACCATGTCCTTCCAAAAACGCGATTTTGCTTTTTTCTTCTGAGATTAGCTTACGAAAAGCACTTGTAAATTTATACTCCAAACTTTCGATGGATGTATTCAGGTTTTCGGCACCACTTCGCGAAGGTAAATTATCCAGTAAATTCACCCCAACTATCCGTTCTTTGTAGTACACTAGAGCGTATGGAAAAACATATGATTGAATCTGTAGCCCATCTTCAGCATTCTCAAAAACACTTTGTGGTTCAAAACCAAACTCAGCTAACTCTTCAATTAAGCTTTTTTTGTCTTCTGATGATTGCTCCTCAAAATTTACAAACTCAAAATGCATCGATCGCCCGGCTTCGCTCTTGAATTCCTCAAGCATCTCTCGCGAAGCATTTGACAATCGCCTAAAACCGCTATTCAGCTCTCCTTCTAAATAAACTTTCACATACAGCTCTGACGACAAGTCATTCATAAATTCACGTGAGGTAGTGGTTAGTGTATATCTCTTCTCGCTCGTTAAATCAACGCGAAAAAAGACTCTTTGACTCAACCAGGCAAGAGCTATTAATCCGAGAATTACAACTGCCAGTTTTATAATTTTATTGGAATGTTTTAAACCTATACTCATGATATTCTGACTGATAATTATCGTTTATTGCGTTGCAAGACAAGCTTTGTAAGAAACAAAAAGAAAAACACCAATGAAGACAAATGAATAATATCTCGTGAATCTATTACACCACGACTTAATGAGCGGTAATGACTATCAATACCAATATAGGTGATACTCTCACGAAATGCTCCCAAACCAGGAATTTCAGCAATTGAATCAAATCCGGCAAAGAACATAAACGATACCAAAACAGCCAATACAAAAGCTACAATTTGATTATCAGTAAGCGATGAAGTAAAAACACCAATAGCAACATAGACGGCCGATAAGAATAACAACCCTAAATAAGACCCCCATGTTCCGCCCATATCGAGATTACCAACTGGATTGCCAAGCTGATAAACACTGTACACATAAATAAGCGTTGGCAACAAACTAATTAGTACGACCGCCAAACCAGCTAGGAATTTACCGGTAATGATTTGTAGTTCTGAAACGGGGCGTGTTAATAGAACATCAAGCGTTCCTAATCGCTTTTCATCGGCAAATAAACGCATAGTAACAGCAGGCACAAGAAATAAATACACCCAAGGGGCAATGTAAAAAAGCGATTCCAAGGTGGCATAACCTCCATATAAAATATTCAAATCATTGGGCACCACCCACAAAAACAAGCCGGTAAGCAATAGAAAAACCGAAACAACCAATGCCCCGGTTATCGAACTAAAAAATGAAGCTAATTCACGCTTAAAGATAGCGACCATAATTACTTAATTTATTTCATATCATTTTTTAAAGAATCCAACATTAGCTTTGCCGTGCGAGCACTTGACCCAGCACCTCCCATTCGCTTATGTAGTTCTTCATAATCTGAAAGCATTTCACTTCTTCGCTCTCCATCCTCAATTATCTGGCTCAACTCAGCGTCTAGTTTATCAATTGTAAAATCCTTTTGAAATAACTCCAAAACAGCTTCTTTATCAAGTACCAGGTTAACCAATGAAATATACGGCACCTTAATAATGATTTTCTTAGCAATAAAATCAGTAAAAGCACCTCCCCACATTTTATAACACACTACCTGTGGACAGTTTAACAAGGCAGTTTCTAAAGTGGCGGTACCAGACGTTACTAAAGCAGCACGTGATTGCTGGAGCAGCTCATAGGTTTGGCCCGAAACAACAGCTACATTTTTCTCTTTTATATATGGCTTATATTCATCTATCGTAAATGAAGGTGCCCCTGCAATCACAAATTGATAATCAGGATACCTATCAACCATTTCAAGCATATCAGGAAGGTTATGCGATATTTCCCCCTTTCGACTTCCTGCTAACAAAGCCACTTTGGGTCTCCCATCAAGTTGATTTCGTTCGACAAAATCTTTAAAGGACTCATCTTTATGATTGCGATTATCAATGGCATCTAAAACAGGATTACCGCTGTATTGAACTTCAACGCCATGCTCTTCGAAAAACTTCGTTTCGAAAGGCAAGATGGTAAACATCCGATCAACTGTGGCTTTAATTTTCTTTACACGCTTCTGATTCCAGGCCCATATCTTTGGTGAGATATAATAGTAAACCAAGATATTATGCTCGTGAGCAAACTTGGCCATCCGCAGATTAAACCCTGCATAATCTACCAAAACCAAAACATCGGGCTTGTAAGCTAATAGGTCATCTTCACAAAGCTTAAAGTTTTTTTTAATTGAATTTAAATTCATTAAAACATCCCAAAGCCCCATTACAGCAGTATCTTTATAATGACGGACCAAGGTTCCTCCCTGCTCCTTCATTAAATCACCGCCCCAATAACGAAATTCAGCTTCAGTATCCTGTTCTTTAAAAGCCTTCATCAGGTTGGAAGCGTGTAGATCGCCCGAAGCCTCACCAGCAATTATATAATAACGCATAATTGTTCTTTATCAAATTAGAAAACGAAATGCAATCACTACCAATGCATATAATATCGTCGAAGTCACCAGCCCTCGGGCTGCCAACAGGCGCTCCTTATTAATGGCAATTAAAAAAACTATTAAATTAGGCAGCACACTAATACTTAATAACTTGCCAATACTACCCATATTAATCATCTGCATAACAAATGGCCAGTATTCCAAATCACCTTTATATAAAAAATAAAAAAGGACAAAAGACATAATGATTGGTAAAACCAACCCAATTAACAGCCCTATATAGAGCTTATTGCATTTACAATTCATAATTTTGTTCTTTCATATAAGGCAAAAGATTAAAATTTGTAGCATCCAATTGGCAAGGCACAATGGCTGCATAACCTTTATTGAGGTAATACTCATCGGTATCTTTTGCTTCTGTTTCCATATTTTCGAAATGACCTGTTAACCAGTAATATTTTCGGCCGCGAGGATCCTCTCTCTCAACAAATTCTTCTACCCATTTACCCTTGCTTTGGCGGGCTACACGTGCTCCTTTTACAGGATCACAATCCGGAATATTTACATTTAAAAATGTACCAGACGGCAATTTATCGTTGATAACCACCTTAACAACATGTTCCGCGATTCGGCTTGCCTCTGTAAAATCGGCATCATGTCGATAGTTTAACAAGGAAAATCCAATGGAAGGTATTTGGTTAAGCGCACCTTCGCGTGCCGCACCAACAGTACCTGAATAATGCAAGCTAATACTGGAGTTGGTTCCGTGATTGATTCCTGAAACCAATAGGTCTGGCTTACGATCTAACAATACATTAATAGCCAATTTCACGCAGTCAACCGGAGTGCCAGTTACCTTATAAAGCTTCACCCCCCCCTTTTCTTTTACCAATTTAGCATACAATGGTGTTTTTACAGTAATGGCATGCGACATACCAGAGTATGATTCGTTAGGCGCCACTATCACCACATCTCCAAACTGCTTTAAAACCTTCACCAAAAACTCTAATCCTCCTGCTTTAATACCATCATCATTCGTCACCAGAATTAAAGGCCTTGAATTGTTTTCTTTTTTCATTTTCGAATCCATATTAAGTTCAAAGATATGTATTCACATCCTAAGCGACAAAACCACAATTTTAATATTACCACAAATAGTTACTTTGTACTTAAAGCTAAGATATTACTGAAATCAAAGTTCATTTTTTTCGTTATTCGAAATCTAATTAACTACTTTTGTTTGCTCTTTTTGAAAGATGGTATGCGATTGATATCGCATCAAATTGATGTTCAACTTATAATGATTTTAGACGAATGAATATTTCATACAACTGGCTTAAAAACTATCTTAACATTGATTTAGAACCAGCAAAAGTATCAGAAATACTGACCGACATCGGACTAGAAGTTGGTGGCATGGAAGAAATACAATCAATTAAAGGTGGACTAGAAGGCCTGGTGATTGGTGAGGTTTTAACTTGTGAAAAGCATGCTAATGCTGATAAATTAAGTGTGACAACTGTCAATATAGGTGGTGAAGAACCGTTACCAATTGTTTGTGGTGCACCTAATGTTGCAGCTGGTCAAAAAGTTGTTGTTGCTACCGTAGGCACAATATTGTATAGTGGCGATGAAAGCTTTACCATAAAGAAATCTAAAATCAGAGGTGAGCAATCAATGGGAATGATTTGCGCCGAAGATGAAATTGGACTTGGCAATAGTCATGATGGCATTATGGTGCTTCCAACAGATGTTACCGTCGGAACATTAGCCAAAGATTATTTTAAGATCGAAAATGACATTGCCATTGAGATTGATCTTACTCCTAACCGAGTAGATGGTTCGTCACATTATGGCGTTGCTCGCGATCTTGCTGCATATTTGAAGCAACATCAGGACAATGTGGAATTAACGTTACCTTCAGTTGATGATTTTAAAGTTGAAAACACGATGTATCCGGTTAAAGTTTCTGTCGAAAATACTGAAGCTTGCCCACGTTATTGTGGTGTTACGATAAGTGATGTAACAATTAAAGAATCGCCGGAGTGGTTACAAAACCGTTTAAAAGCAATTGGCTTAAACCCTATTAATAATGTTGTCGACGTTACTAATTTCGTATTACACGAACTCGGACAACCTCTACATGCTTTTGATGGTAATGAAATTACAGGTGATGAAGTCATTGTTAAAACACTTGATGACGGAACCGAGTTTGAAACACTTGATGAAGTGAAACGTGAATTATCAGATAATGACTTGATGATTTGCAATTCACAAACAGGAATGTGTATTGCGGGTGTTTTCGGTGGAATAAGAAGTGGTGTAAGTGAAACAACTACTAAAGTATTCCTTGAAAGTGCTTATTTTAATCCGGTATGGGTTCGTAAAACAGCCAAACGCCATACATTAAGCACCGATGCAAGTTTCCGTTTTGAACGTGGTGTTGATCCTAACATGACCGTTTATGCATTAAAGCGTGCGGCTCTTTTAATTAAAGAAGTAGCTGGTGGAACCATTTCAAGTGAGATTACAGACATTTACCCTGAAAAGGTTCAAAACTTTGAAATTGATGTTACTTACCACAACATTATTCGTCTAATTGGTAAAGAGCTTTCGAAAGAAACAATTAAAAGTATTTTAAAGGCTTTAGATATTGTAATAAGTGCCGAAACAGAAGAAGAACTAAAGTTATCTGTTCCTCCTTACAGAGTTGATGTTCAACGTGAGGCAGATATCATTGAAGAAATCCTGCGCATTTATGGTTACAATAACATTGAAATGCCAGCTACAGTAAACAGCACCATTGTTTACTCTCAAAAACCGGACGATCATAAATCAAAAAACATAATTGCCAACCAGTTGACTTCACAGGGTTTCAGTGAAATCATGTGTAACTCGTTGACAAAGGCGACTTACTACGAAACATCTCAAACGTATCCTCGCCACGATGTAGTTGAATTAGCAAATCCACTGAGCAACGATTTAAACGGCATGCGTCAAACATTGTTATTTGGTGGCTTAGAATCGATTAATCACAATGTCAATCGCCGAAACAGCGACTTGAAATTTTTTGAATTCGGTAATAGCTATCATTTTAATGCTGGCGGCGACAAAAGCGACCTCAACAATTATAACGAGGAACAGAAGCTGTCTCTTTTCATGGTCGGCAATAAAGCCACTTTAAGCTGGAATACTCCTGAGCAAAAAATTAGCTTTTATGACTTGAAGAATCAATTGGAAAACATACTACTTCGTTTAGGTTTGTCTTTCAATGATTTTAAAGAAGAAGAAACCAAATCGGACCTTTTTGCTGAAGGATTAAGTTTAGTGCAAGGTGATAAATCCGTTATCGACTTTGGTTTGGTTGATGGGAAGCTGCTCAAAGCATTTGATATTGACACCCCGGTGTACTTTGCTGAAATTAAATGGGACATCATTCTTAAAAAGAGTGGCAAAAAAGAAGTGACTTTTACTGAAATCTCTAAGTTCCCTGAAGTAAAACGAGATCTGGCTTTAGTTATCAATCAAGATGTGAAGTTTGAACAGGTAAAACAAATTGCCCATAAAACTGAGAAGAAATTGCTTAAGCGCGTTTCATTATTTGATGTGTTTGAAGGAGAAAAACTAGGAGCAGGAAAAAAATCATACGCCGTTAGTTTTATTCTTCAGGATGAAACAAAAACGCTTAATGACAAGCAAATTGATAAGATTATGAATAAAATGATGAGCAACTACGAAAGAGAACTTAACGCCATCATTAGAAAATAATTTCGATACAACTTCCAATAAAAAATGGGCTATCTGATTAAGGTAGCCCATTTATATATAAAAAAATTTGTTACAATTACAACGAAGCAATTTCCCAGGAATAACTACCTGTTGAAAATGCGCTAGACCACTTTATAAAATACCTTTCCCCCTTTATCACATTAAGAGTTGCTTGCGATTGCAAAGTCCCATTGTAATAATTACTTGATGCAATTACAACCTCACCCGTGCCATCATATACAAACAAACAAGTATTTTCGTTGGTATGACCAAAACTACCAATTTGTATCTCACCTGACTCTTCAGCTTCATAAACAAACCATTGATCCATACTTCCAACATGGCTTGTTTGCATTTTAGCTGCACTAACCTCTATTGCATTTATGTAACTAATCCCAGGTTGTTCGATTTCATTTATACTCCATTTAACTTCCTGAACCTCACCCTTCAATTGCCAAACAATATTATAAGTCTTACCTTTTTGAGACAAAAAAGAAATATTATTATTTAACTCATGCAAATTTTGAGTCACAATCTCCTTATAATCATTCGTAAACACAGTCACTAAGCCTATATTGTCAGATAGATAATCACCAACAATTGTAATAACCCCACTATACTGTGCTTTGATTTCAAATACGGTTTTACATTGACTAGCTTTTAGATTCTGGCAATTAATTTCTGATATAACAGTTACATCCTCAGAATCAATACCAATCGCATCCAATCCAGTAAATGGATATAGTGTAACTAAACAAAAGAATGCCAGAGCAGCCCTCTTTTTCAATAACTTTCCCCAATTCATTAGTATAATATTATAGTTCCCGGCTACAAATATATCAATTCACATGAAAAAAAAAGTCAACTTACAAAAAACTATAACTTTTATATACTAAGAATGTTAGTTTTTAACATTTAACAGGTATTATCATCAAACAATAAATAATTCGACGATTTCACTTTTAATATCTATAATAGAGCATGTTGATAATCAAAAAGGAGCTGCACAGCAACTCCTCTCTTTCTAACCTTAACTCTAAATCCAAATCTATGAAAAAAAATCTTAACTATAATTATAACACGCTTAGTCACAAATAGTTTAAATCAGGGCAAAAAAAAGAGGAATGCTTGACTTTTCAAACATTCCTTCTTCAACCTAACCTTAACCCTAACTTATGAAGAAAGCTTCATAAATCTTTATACTCAATTCGCATATATAAAGTTCTGACATAATTACTCTAAAAGCAATCTTTTAAACTTTTTTAACGCGATTTTGTAATTCTATATCATAGTGTGCTTTCCCTTTATTGAATATTCACACATTTTAACATTCACAAATATGAAGCTTTTTTAATTAATTCAAAAATTTTTCTCTGAAAACTTCAAAAGATATTATCTCGGCATAACTCTTAAGCGTTGATAAAGTTGAAGCATGCACTTGTAAAGCAGGTATTACGACACCATCGTACTCTAAATCCCTTGTAGCACAAGCACTATCAACAACTGTCACTTTATATCCTAAATCAGCAGCAGCACGAACGGCTGCCTCCAGGCACATGTGTGTTTGCATACCAATAATTACAAGTTCCTCAATGCCAGCTTTATCTATACACTCTTTTAAATCGGTACCATTAAAAGCATTAACATCTGTTTTTGTAATTACCTTTTCCGAATCTAGCGGTTTTAGTAAATGGTGTATTTCACCACCTGATTTAACCTTGTGAACGACATGAATGACCAATAAATCGTTTTCACGGAAGTAATCCAATATTGAGGCCGCCTTTGCGGATGCTTGCTCTGCTCCAACAAGTTCAACAGCCCCACCAGGAAAGTAAAACTCCTGAATGTCGATCAATAATAATCCTTTAGAATTTTGAGCCTTTTGTGGGACAGTAAAAGCAATCAGGCACATTACAATTAATAAAATCTGCTTCATCATGACAATTAGTTTCACTCAAAGAAATAAAAAAAGGGTGACAACTGCCACCCTTTCAATTTTATATCTAAAATGCTATTTGATACCCAGTTTCTTTTTCAAGTCTTTAGTCAAAGCATTTTTGTTAATCATGATTGACATTGTTTTATACTTAACAAATGCCTCTGAAGCATAGAAATATCCATCATATTTGTTATTCGTATTCCACGAATTTTTAACCTTGAAATATTTTTTTCCATTTTGGTCCTTTACCATGCCGGTGATTTGCATACCATGGTCGTCAGTTGTTTGGTAATTATCATAGGCTTCCTGACGCATTTCAGCAGTTATCTCCTTTTCCTTAACAGGTTTATCGAAGCTGTAAAGCATTTTATTACGATCAGCGCGAGTCATGCTCTCCCAACGCGAACGCTCAGAACCAGACATTTCAGCCACATCACTTTCTGGTACAATAGCTACACCGTTGGTATGCGAGAATCCTTTTTCACTAACATCAGCAGCCCAGCCAATAGTGTAACCGTTTTCCAATGAATGTTCAAAAACAGTCATTAAATCATCAAGCGTTACATTGTAAACCTCGCCCCATAACCAATTATCAGGCACCTCAATAATAAATGTACCATATATTGGATGATGTGTATATGATGACACTTGAATGTAATCATCCATATCCAAACCTACCTTTTCTTTCATGTATGTCTGCGGTGTATAGGTCTTTCCATCCACCTCAAATGATGCCGGCTCCTCACCTAAATAGGCATCTAAAACACCATCAAATCCTTTTTTCCAAGATGGAGATAATTTTTTGTTTTTGTTTTTGATAACAGCGTCAACATAGTTTTTTAAAACTGCATCCATTTCACCATGAACATGTGCATCTTCGCCATACTCAAGTCCTGCATATACTTCTTCTGGTACCATACCGTACTTCTTCATAACGTATACAGCATCATGAAAAGCACCACCCGGACCAAAGTTTAATGAACCATGTAAACGAACATACTTCTCTGCTTTATCTGCATAACAATGACGCACTACATACATTTCTGATAGATTCTTTGGTTCTTTTCCAATACGAATCATTTCTGACTCAAAGAATCCTAATGCTGAAAAACTCCAACATGTACCTGAACGATGTTGATCTTTTACACTGGTAGCTTCAAGATCATAAATGGTCTCAAACTGATAACCTTCTTTCTCTTCCTGGGCAATCATGCTGATGCAAAAAACGCTCAATAGAAGTGTTGATAATAATTTCATATGTCTCTTATTTGATTTGATATTTTGTAATCTTCGACTCACTAAAGTCATTTTACTTCGAACCTGACTCATTGATTTGTTAGCAAATAACTTAAGTACTTTCTATATTTTACAAATAAATAAAAGTTGCCCGACTTGTTAAATGATATTATTCATAAACTGCCCTTAAAGGAAGTTCTAGCTATACACAATACTATAAAACAGGTACATTTCTTATTTAAGAACTATCTCATTTATCAGTTTCTGACCATTATTCACCATCTGAGCAGCACTTTCACGAGGAATTCGGTCAATAACGAAATCACTTAATACTTCATCAATTAACGCTATATCCATACGGCTCAACTCATCCCCTTTTGTTTGTAATGATTCTTTAAGCACTAATAATTTCTCAAAATCCTGAATTCCTTCAATTAAACGCTCATACCTTATTGAACTACGAGCCTGAGGGTATATCAAGAAATTACTTCCTGAACTCTTATTTTTAAGACGAGCTTCGGTTAAAGGCTTATCGCCCCAATTGTTATAATTCTCAATATGGATACCATCAATTCCTTGAGACAAGGCATACCAACCTAACCAGCTAGCTTCAGCCGATGGTGATGACAGACATAGGTTAGGGTAAAGATCTTTAGCTTCAACCTGAAAGGAAGTTTCCAAACCTTGCTGATGGCGCATTTTAAACCATTCTTTAAGATTACTAAATTGTGATGGCACATTCGCAGCAAACACATTTTCCATCAAGCCTGAACTCCACTCCTGAGCTAGAAGCTCCAACTTTTGCTCAGCATCAACCTGATAAATAACTTGTTTTAAATGCTTAACTACCTCTGACTCTCCACCACCTATTACAAATACAGATTTTTCAAAAAGCTCTGCACTTCTTAAATGTTGAACTACCTGTGTATAACACCGTATCAACAACTCCTTGTCGTCATATGCATTTAGTAGTTTAACTTGTAGCTCCCTACTCTTTTCATCATAGTAGCTTAATTCATTCTTACCTTGCGGATCAAAAGCAAAACAATCTATCTGCCCATTAATACCCTCATCATCAAACGCTTTAATCCATTCGTCAAAACGAGAGAAATCAGCCTTCATTTGGCCATTCTTAGTTTTTGTCCAACGAATCATGGCATCCTGATTTGAGTTATTATATTGGTTAAAGATAGAAACGTTAACTACTGTTTGCCCCGAAAGCTTCATCAGCTCAATGTAGTGTCGCGCTATTTCATGATGCTTTTCAGACCATAAAGGCACATTATGCCACATGGCGATCGATACAGGATTTATGCTCATATTTGTTTGAAAACGCCAATATTCAGGCCGTGGCAGCGTGCGGTCTACGACTTTTAATCTGACTCTTAATTCCTGTGGAGGATTGTCTTTTGAAAAAACTTTTAGTGAAGCACGATACGTGCCCTCCTTTGCATCTTCAGGTACCAAAACGGTCACCCATAGTGGTCTAACAGTCTGGGCTTCCATATCAATACATGGCAAGTTGTCTAACATATCTGGCATTAAACACGAATCGCGCCAGGCCATATTATCCGACTCATCATTAACATAGCCATCATCACTCATGATGTATCGCACAAAATTCGTTTCAATCAAATGTTTCTTTATTGTATCGCCATTCTGAGAAACTAAATGACTCCACTCGCACTCCACCTGTTTAACATCAAATGAGCTCCATAAGACAGCTTGAAACGATAACCGCTCTCCTTTCCAGGCAATGAATTCCTGGTCTTTATTGACAGAGACCATTGGAACTTCAGCTTTGCGATATTTAACATCCTTAGAACCAAACGACAAATGCAAACCTCGCCCAGTGGCTTCCCAGGCCCCACTATTAGCCTGCTCCGGATTTTGAGGCTCCGAGAAGGTAGTATAATTAATATTTTCGCGCTGATTGTAGCATGATGTTAATATCACTATTACTAACATCAGATAAGCTATGCTGTAAAATTTCATTTTAGTATAATATCAAAAACGTGAAGCAAATATAGCATATTGCTCCCTGGTTTAGTACTACTTCGTTATTAGTTCTCTTAATTTCTTTCGTTGAATTTTACCATTCGCCGTTTTAGGAAGTTCTTTAATACACACCACTTCTTTTGGCCGTTCAAATTTAGACAAATATGAACAATCAATTTCATCAATAGAAATGGATGAACTCGATTGCAACACTAATACAATCCTTTGACCTAAAGCCAGATCTTCGCGATATGAGATAGCAAAAGGCATATCCAGCTTAGAAAGCTTTGCTTCAATTTCTTCAGCAATAACTTTAATTCCTCCTGTGTTTATAATATTATCAAATCGGCCTTTAATCAGAAAGCTGCTAGGCGAACACATTTCAACAACATCATTAGTAACAACCTGGCTTTCATTAACCTCAGAAGGTTCAACAACTAAGCATGAACGTTCATCGCTTACAACATTAATCCCAGGTAACAGTTGAAAACACTTTTGTCTGCTGTTGATTTGGCGCATTGCAATATGCGAAACGGTTTCAGTCATTCCATAGGTTTCCCATGTTTTACACTCAAGCACTGATAACTGATCACTCAATTGAGGATTAACACGTCCTCCACCTATTATCAGTGTTTTTATTTTATTTAAAACATCAGGATTATCGTGCAAACAAGTTGTCACCTGCAGAGGTACCATGGCAGCAAAATCTATATGCCCAGCTATTTCGCTCAAAGGATTTGAAGACACATTGGATATTAGCAGATTTAGTTTACCAACCAAAGCTCTTACAATCATCATCTTGCCAGCAATATAATTGGCAGATAAACATAGGAGTGCCGAACTTCCTTCTTTCAGCTTTAAAAAAGAGACTGTTCGTCTTGCAGAAGCGACCATAGCTTCTTTTTTCACCGTGATGTCTTTAGGTTTCCCAGTACTTCCCGATGTTTTTAAAGTGATATATTCTACTTCGCTAAACCACTGTTTCAAAAAGTTGGCAATGGCCCTTTTTTCTTCGTCCCCGGTAGAAATCAATTCATCGCAATATGACTGAATAGCTTCATTTCCATCATATACAATACCATCAATCTTAATTGATGTGTACAATTTATATAATGATTGCTTTACCATGTTTAATTACTAAATGGATTCTCCCAACAATTTTCTTCTCCATAATAGAGTTGATCTCCATCGAGATAAAGGGGTGATTTTATATTATTTGTAAATACCTGTCCTGTTCCTAAACCTTGTCTCAATGAATTGTTTTTAGTGTAAACCCATTGCGCAATAGCATTTAGTCCAATATTTGATTCTAAGGCAGATGTGGCCCACCAACCAACATTCAATTGCTCTGCTAATTCGATCCACTCATTGCTTGATTTAAACCCTCCAATTAAACTTGGCTTTAAAATAATGTATTGAGGTTGAATGGTCTCCAACAATCTTCTTTTTTCATCACAATGCTTAATTCCTATTAATTCTTCATCTAATGCCACGGCTATTGGAGATTGCTGACAAAGATGATACATCGCCTCATATTGACCAGCTGCGATGGGTTGTTCAATTGAATGGATATCGTACTTGGCCAGTGCACTTAGCTTATCCATAGCGCTAGAAAATGAAAATGCACCATTAGCATCAACCCGTAATTCAAGCTCTTTGGCTGAGTAATTCTTTCGAATGGTAGATAATAATTCTAATTCTTTATTAAAATCTATTGCACCCACCTTTAACTTAAGGCACTTAAACCCTTTCGATAACTTTTCTTCAATTCGTTTTAACATCTCAGCTTGTTCTCCCATCCAGATTAAGCCATTAATGGTAATTGGTTTTGAAAGGTTAACGAAATCACTATCGAACAAAGTATAAGTCGAGCCGTTCGCAAGACCGGTAAATGCAGTTTCCAAAGCAAACCGTAATGCTGGATAATCCACAAGTGATGTTTGATAATCATTTGCATACTGTTCTATATCAGTACATACTTCTTCAATTTTCTTCTCTAAAAGTGGCGAATCTTCAATGCTTAAACCAGGAATAATAGAACATTCACCTATACCAACATCGCCATTTTCGCTACTTATTTTTATCAACCAACTAGGCTTAGTACGCAGAACTCCACGTGAGGTTCCGCCAGCTTCTTTGAAGATAAAATCTCTCCTAACATATTGGGCTTTAAACATACATTGGAAGTATTAATGCAACACCAAACAAAACGACGAACAATAAAGTTGATAATGCGAGTTTTTTAAGCTCGGGATCAAAGTCGTTTGCCACTCTTGCCTTATCCACAACTATTAAATGACGAACAAACAGTGGTAAGCTAAGAGCTAGTATAAATGAAGGCACTCCAATTTCAGTCATTAGTAGATAAACAATTGCGAGTAATAGAGCTCCAAGAACTAGTACAAAATGATATTTCTTTGCCCATTTTAGTCCCATTTTAACAACTAAGGTATTCTTGTTTGCTACTTTGTCGCTTTTCTCATCACGCATATTGTTTAAGTTAAGGACTCCTGAACTTAAAAAGCCAACTGATAAAGCTGGCAATAGAACTTCCAATGAGATATTACTCGTAAACAGGTAATAAGTACCAGCAACTCCTACCAAACCAAAAAAGATTAATACGAATATATCACCAAGACCATTGTAACCATATGGATTTTTACCCATAGTGTATTTCATGGCAGCAGCAATAGCCCCTAATCCAATAAGTAAAAAGAGAAAACTAACATACGCTTTAGCTGTTCCAAAGGCTATAAATATTAAACTAATACCGCTAACAAAAGACAAAAGGGAGCAAATAACAATGGCAATTCGCATATTCTGGGCAGTTATATCGCCCGTTTGAACCATCCGTTTCGGTCCTTCACGTTTTTCATGATCTGCACCATTGGCCGTATCGCCATAATCATTGGCCAGGTTGGATAATATTTGCAAAAATATGGTAGTAGTAACTGCTAATGCAAAAACTTTGGTATCGAATGCCCCAGCCTTAGCTGCCATAAAACTACCCATAAACACAGATGAAAGTGCCAATGGCAAAGTGCGCAGTCGAAATGCATTAACCCATGCTTTTACTCTTGTCATAAAGTCATTTTATCACAAAAGTATATAATTGAATTAATAAATAGGCACCTAATGATGGTATAACCCGCTTTTCAAAGCCAAAAAGTGAAGTTTCTCAAACAACTTTTTTAGCAAGCTTTTTTACCATATACAAATCGATAAAGAATCGATCTAAGTTCTTTAAATGATTCATAATTAATGGCACTCGGATAACTCAATATTTTCTGTGGAAAAGAAGCACATCCTTTATGGTACGATGGTTGAATATATACATATGGGTTTTCAACAAAACCTAACTTGTTAAACAATAACTTATCGCTATTGGTGGATATATCATGCACAATATCTATTTCAGAAATAATTATTGAACCATCGGACTTAGCGCTAAGCAACATATTAAGCAATGCAGGTATAATAACCGACTTATTCTCTCCAGATTGCACCGCCAAGTGCTCAATGGCTATCCACTTGCTAAAATCCCAATAGCCGATAAAACCTTGAAGCTGTTGATTATTACGCAACTCAATCAACTGATAAGACGAACGTTCGCATATTTCATCAAACTCTTTTTTACATCGCCTTCGTTCATACTCAAAGGTATTAATCATTAATTCCCACACATCATTCGCCATCATAACCTATTCTTTTATAAGTCTATAATCAATTGGCATACCACAATCTATAAACGAATTAAAAAAGATGTGAAAGAAAGTAATTATTTAAAATGCACCTAATTAAGGCATTTCACCCTTATAAGTACTTTAAATGTCTTGTGTCATTTACCTTTTTATTAGCAAAATGGACAAAGCTCATTATAATGTACAATGAGTCTAAGAAGCCATGTATATAAGATTCTTTTATCTTTGCATATTCAATGATAAAGGAATGATTCAAACTACAGATAAAGTCAATTTACGCACATACAATACCTTTGGCATAGAAGCTAAAGCAGATGAGTTCATTACCTGTAACTCTATTGACGACATAAAAAGTACACTAAAATATTTAAAAAATAACCCTCAGCCATATCTGATTCTTGGTGGTGGTAGCAACATATTGTTTTGTAAAGATTTTGAAGGAATAATTATTCATCCTCAAATTACAGATATCACATTGCTCAAACAGGATGATTCAAACGTCTGGCTCGAAGTTGGCGCAGGTGTTGTTTGGGATGATTTGGTCGAACATTGCGTAAACAATAACTGGTATGGCTTAGAAAACCTTTCATACATACCCGGAAACGTAGGTGCTTCACCGGTGCAAAACATCGGAGCTTATGGTGTTGAAGCTAAAGACTGCATTGAATCTGTCAATGGGTTTTACATAGATAGTACTGAAGCTTTTGAACTAAGTAATAATGAGTGCCGTTTTGCCTATCGTCAGAGCATCTTTAAATCAGAGTTGAAAAATAAAACAATCATTAGTTCGGTAGTTTTTAAACTCAACAAACAAGAAAGCTACAAACTAAATTATGGCGATGTAAAAGAACAAGTTGAGAGCTTTGGTAAAGTTACATTGAGAAGTGTACGGCAAACTATTACCAACATCCGTAAAAGCAAATTACCAGAACCCGAAGAAATGGGCAACGCTGGATCATTTTTCAAGAATCCAGTCATTGGTATAGAATTATTCCAGGAAATTAAAGGACAATACCCAACTATACCAAGCTACCCCATTAGCGAACAGTTGGTGAAGGTGCCAGCTGGTTGGTTAATTGAACAAAGCGGCTGGAAAGGTAAAGCGATAGGAGATGCAGCAGTTCATAGCAAACAAGCGCTCGTACTGATTAATAAAGGAAACGCCACAGGCAATGATATACTTAAGCTGGCACATCAAATAATTAAAGATGTGAATAATCAATTTAACATCACGATTGAACCCGAAGTAAACATCATCTAATTATATCTGTTTCAATTGAAAACCTTAATCTGAAATCATGTCAATTAAACAACGAAGCAAAAGCAAGAAACCCAATAAACTATTCACACGTCTCATATACTTAGCATTACTAGTAATAGCAGTGACAATATTTGTAGGCAAGTCTTTCTATGATCGTATTTATGCCCCTAATGTGGTTACCACAGAAGGTAAAGAGTTTTTATACATTCATTCCGGAGCCGATTTTGAAGATGTTTGTGTTGCACTGGAAGATGGTGGATACCTAAAAGACACTGATGGCTTTAAGTGGGTGGCAGAGAAAAAGAATTACAGCAAAGTAAAGCCCGGACGTTATAAACTAAAGGATGGCTGGACCAATAATGATCTTGTTAATACTTTACGTTCGGGAAACCAAACGGCGATTAAAGTCACATTTAATAATATTCGTACCATGCCCGAATTGGCTGGTGAAGTAAGTGATTACCTCGAATGCGATAGTATTGAACTTTTAAAAGCGCTCAATAATATTGATATCTTCAAAAAACTTGGTTTTACGAAAGCAACATCACCTGCTCTTTTCATCCCCAACACCTATGAGTTGTGGTGGAATACAAGTCCCGAAAGCTTTATCCAACGCATGCACAAGGAATATAATAAATTCTGGACTTCAGCGCGAAAAGAGAAAGCAAAAAAAGCAGGACTCACTCCGGTTGAAGTGAGCACATTGGCTGCGATTGTTGATGAAGAAACCATCAAGTCCGATGAAAAACCAAAGGTGGCCGGCTTATATATTAATCGCTTGAATAAAAACATTCGCCTACAGGCCGACCCAACGGTAAAATATGCCATTGGTGATTTTAGCATTCAACGTGTATTAACTAAAGATTTAAAAACAGATTCACCTTACAACACCTACATGCATGCCGGATTACCTCCGGGACCAATTCGTGTTCCTTCTGTATCGGGTATTGATGCGGTATTAAATTATAGCAAACACAGTTATTTATACATGTGTGCAAAAGAAGATTTTTCAGGCTATCATAACTTTGCAAAAACGCTAAAACAACACAATGTTAATGCTGCTAAATTTCAAAGAGCATTAAATTCAAACCGGATATATCGCTAAACATTAGATTGTACTTAGAAAGAGAATAGGGTTGAATACCTGTTTTTCTATCAAAAATGATTATTTTGAAACCGTAGTTGCTTTTTCTTATTTAAATACGAAGGCTATGAATCAAGAAAAAAAGAGATTACTGTTACAAATAAGGGATTATCTGCAAAGCAAGAAGGTTAAAAAAATCAACTTACTTGAAATTTGTGAGGCATTGGACTGTCAGCTAAATGACATCACGAAGTGGGCATCAACCCCCGATGAATTATTACAGTGTATTCTTGATTTAAAAAGCACAGAATTAAAAAACGTGCTAAACTTCGAAAAATACGAAGGTGAGAATGCCATTGATAGCATGGTGATAAGCGGACAAGAAATATATGAGCGCTTTGAGCAATTATCACCTGCTAAATATGTTTTTATTCGTGATTTAAATCCAGAGTTATATCAAAGTTGTCAGGACATAAAATTTGAGCTGATAGAAAATCATCTTTCGAATAATTTAGATAAAGGCATTGAAACCAAAGAATACAAAGCCAATATCGATAAGGAGAAAATCATTAACAAGTACATTAAACGTATTAAAGACATTCATTCACGCGAATATCTGAATTCAGAACATTTTACCTTTTCAAATATTTTCAGCAATATTTTCGAAGATTATCTCGAAGAAGTAGCAACAGATGAAAATTGGAATTATTTTCGCAAGCGAAAACAATTTTACGAAGCCATCAGTTTTGGCAATCGATAATACTATTTAAAAGTAAGCATATGCAATTATTTAAAACCTTAACATTAGCCGTACTAGCCTTTTCCATTGTTTCATGCGCCTCACTTAATGGCGGTTCGTCGAGCTTTGACGATAGCGAAAGCCCCTATGTTGAAGACGACACAACACCTGTGGTTAAAAAGGAAGTAAAAGAAGAGAAGATTGTAGTTAAAGAAGAAAAGGTAACAGTTGTTGATAACAAAACTGCCGAAGTTTTCAAATATTACGTTATTATAGGTTCGTTTCGCGTGTTAGATAATGCTCAGAACTATAAAAAGCAATTGGTTGAAGAAGGATTTTTACCGGTCTTGCTCGAAAATGAAGATGGACTTTACCGCGTATCCGTTTCTGCCTATCACGAAGAAATATCTGCTCGTGATAATATCAATTCAATACGACAAAAGTTTGAGAAGTACCACGATGTATGGTTACTTATCAGAAAAGCATGATAATCACCTCATCTATATGAAAGCCGGTTCAATTTGTTCCGGCTTTTTTATCGCCTTAATGTGTATTAATGGTCACATATCATGATATTTATTCTTTCAACTCACTAACTTTTTCCTATTTTTGCGCATTCAAATACCGAAATAAATTACATTAAAATATAAACCAGACAGAAATGTACAGACCGGTAAATCTTGCTGAAGATATTTTTTACGTAGGTGTGAATGATCGTCGCACTAGTTTATTTGAGAATATGTGGCCACTCGACCGTGGTGTTTCGTATAACTCATATGTTATTGCCGACGAAAAAGTTGCAATAGTTGACACTGTGGAGGCAGGTCATTTTGAAAAATGGCTGGCAAAAGTTAGAGCCATATTAAACGGCCGTAATGTTGATTACCTGGTGGTGAATCACATGGAGCCCGATCATTCTGGTGCCATTCGTATTTTAACTGAACTGTATCCTGATATGAAGATTGTTGGAAACAAAAAAACCATTCCAATGATTGAAGGATACTATGGTATTTCAGGCAATTTTGAGCTTGTTAAAGAAGGTGACTCTATAGATTTGGGTAAAAACAAACTAAGCTTCTACACGGTGCCTATGGTACACTGGCCAGAGTCAATGGTATGTATGGAAGAGACCAATAAAATTCTTTTCTCATCAGATGCCTTCGGAAGTTTTGGCACTTTAGATGGCGGTATTTTTGATGATGAATTAGATTTCGATCATTATCTTGACGAAATGCGTCGTTACTATTCTAATATCGTTGGTAAGTATGGTAATCCTGTACAAAAAGCGCTTCAGAAGCTAGGCGGATTAGACATTAAAATGGTAGCACCTTCGCATGGTCCAATTTACCGCGAAAACATTGCCCGAATGATTGAAATGTACGATCAGTGGAGCAAATATGAAGGTGAAGAAGGCGTGGTTGTGGCCTATGCATCAATGTATGGTAATACCGAGGAAATGGCCGAAGTTACTGCTCGTGCAATCACTGAGAGCGGCATTAAAAATGTACGTGTTTATGATGTTAGTAAAACACATCCGTCATACATTATCTCTGATGTATTCAAATACAAAGGCATTATCTTAGGAAGCCCAACCTACAGTAACGAATTACATCCTAACATGGAGGCTTTAGCGTCGAAGCTACAGCACATGGGCGTTGTTAACCACTATTTTGGTGTACTTGGTTCATTTACCTGGGCTGGCGCATCGGTTAAGAAACTGCGCGAAATTGGTGAAAGCCTAAAATGGGAAGAAGTGGCCGATGCCGTTGAGGAGAAACATGCACTTAAAGAAGACAAGTACGAAGCTTGCTGGCAATTGGGTGTAGCTATGGCCGAGAAGCTTAAAGCAGACAGATAATCAACAACAGCAATATATTTTAAAGAGCAATCAGCAATGGTTGCTCTTTTTTTATCTGTTTTTTTTCACACTTATACACTTCTGGCTGAGCAGATATCATATTCACTTTCCATTTAATGAAATTAAGGCAAGGCCGTGTTTGGTCATCACTAAGCGGATGTTTTCCATTACATAGCGGAATATTTCCAGAGATAAGCGGACATTCTCCGGCACTAAGCGGATGTTTTCCAGCACTAAGCGGACGTTTTCCGGATTGGGAAATCTCCCGCTGACTGAAGGAAATCTTCCGCTGACTAGTAACAATTGTCCGCTGACTGCTGCAAAAGCTCCGCTGACAGAAAGAAACTCTCCGCTGAATGGTGGAAATCCTCCGCTGACTGATAGAAGTTATCATCTAGTACATAAATAATATGTACTGACTAAGTGTTGACAAATTTCAAAGGTACTAAATGCAGAAAGCCCGCAGCAAATCAGCTCCGGGCTTGTATCTATTGAAAGAATTCTTATAAAAACTCGTAACGAACAAACGCTTCAAAGGCCTCATACTCAGCCATACCCAGCTCGTTGTATAAATTTGCAGTTCCCCGATTACGATCTTCGGCACGTTGCCAGAATTCACGATTATCACCCCCTAAGAACATCGCTCCATCTTTCTGCGATTGATGCTTAAAGATAGCGTTACGCTTGCGCATCAGCTCATCAGGACTAATAGGTACTGCCATTTCAATGTTATGGATTTCCCACTCATGCCAAGCACCGCGATATAACCACACCCAGCAGTCCTTCATCCATTCTTCTTTTTTCAAGAGATCAACCGCCTGGAAGATCGCATCCAGACAAACACGGTGTGTACCATGTGGATCAGATAAATCACCTGCAGCAAAAATCTGATGTGGCTGAACTTCTTTAATAAGATCGGCAACAATTTTCACATCAGCCTTGCCCATAGGGTGCTTTTCAACACTCCCCGACTCATAAAATGGTAAGTTTAAGAAATGAACGTTCTCATCTTTCACATTGGCATAACGGCATCCTGCCTTGGCCTCTCCTACCCTAATCAAACCTTTGATTCGACGTACCTCAGGCAAGTCAATCTGATCGGCTTTTTTATTGGCCAAAAACTTACGAATCTTATTGTGTTCGTCCTGAATCTTTTTAGCATCCTCGGTTAATCCATCGGTATAGTCGCCAATAAAATCAAGGTATCGCAACACATCATCGTCAGATACAGCAATACTTCCTGATACCTGATAAGCAACATGCACTTCATGTCCCTGATCAACCAAACGTAACATTGTACCTCCCATTGAAATCACATCATCATCGGGATGCGGACTGAAAATAATGACACGTTTTTTTGCTGGCGCTTTACGCTCCGGTCGATTGGTATCATCGGCATTTGGCTTACCTCCCGGCCAACCGGTAATGGTGTGCTGTAATTCATTAAATATGCGGATATTGGTTTGATATGCCGAACCTCTTTCGGCCAAAATATCACCCATACCATTATCGTTGTAATCTCTATCAGTCAGTTTTAAAATTGGCTTTTTAACCTTTTGACATAACCACAAAACAGCCTTTTTAATCAAACGGTCATCCCACTCAACACTATCTATTAACCAAGGCGTTTGTACACGAATTAAATCGGCTGCTGCCGCCTCGTCAACTATCAATTTACAATTCTCATGCTTTTGTAAAAATGATGCTGGTATTTCTTCGGTAATGTTTCCTTCGATTGTTTTTTTCAGAATGGCGGCTTTTCCCTCACCCCAAGCCAATACACGCACTCGCTTAGCATTCAAAATGGTTTTAACACCCATGGTGATAGCTTTGCGTGGGGCATTGTCCATTCCAAAAAAGTCAGATGCCGCTTCGGTACGTGTAATGTTATCTAAAGACACAATACGCGTAAGTGAGTTACCTGATGAACCAGGTTCATTTAACCCGATGTGACCAGTGCGGCCAATGCCTAATATTTGCATATCAATACCACCTACACGCTGAATTTTTTCTTCAAATGAATGGCAGAATTCATAAATTTTTTCCTGTGGAATAGAACTATCCAGATAATTAATATTCTCTTCGGGAATATCAATATGGTTGAAAAACTTCTCACGAATATTTCGGTTAAAGCTTTGTAATGCTTCTGGTGTGATTGGATAATACTCCATTACATTAAAAACAATGACATTTTTAAAACTTAAGTCATCCTCTCTATGCAATCGAACCAATTCAGAGTATACTTCGCTAGGTGCAGAGCCAACTGCCAATCCTAATACACATTTCCCTCCTTCTAGTTCCTTTATTTTAATAATTGAAGCAATCTCAGAAGCTACGGCTTTGGAGCCTTCGGTTGAAGAACCATAAATTTTTGTGGAGATTTTTTCGTGCTTTGTTATTAAAGCTCTTAAATAAGGATCATCGTGATAACCTTCATTCTTGAATTTCCCTGCTGGAGAAATTTTCTGATTGAATTTTTCTATCATAATTACTCTAAATTGAAGTTTTGTGGTTTTAGATAGATGCAAATTTACAATTTATAATCATTAAAAATAGAAATAATAGAAAGTTTTAATAACCTTTTTAGATTAATTTAAAAGTTACCGAAAGTTTCGCATGATTATTTAATACTATTTCTAGTTGTCGAGAGAATTGTAAATTACATCCTGAATCTTCGTTCGCACATCGAGTTCCAACAGCTTTTTATTATAAGAACGAGGATGAATTCTATTGGAGAGAAAAATATAGATTAAATCGTATTCGGGATCAATCCAAAGTATGGTACCAGTAAAACCGGTGTGCCCATAGGATGCCGGAGAAGCCTTGGCAGACACGTGACTATCCTTATCCGGATCGAGTTGAGGCTTATCAACTCCAAGCCCCCGTCTGTTTCCATTATTGTTGGTCTGTGTAAATTTGCCGATGGTTCGAGGTCTGAAAAACTGAACACCACCGTAACTACCTTCATTCAATAGCATTTGAGCCAATTTGGCTAAATCGCCCGCATTAGCAAATAAACCCGCATGTGCAGCTACTCCGCCCAACATGGCTGCACCCTGATCATGCACATAACCATCGAGCAAAACCTTACGAAAGCCCAAATCATTTTCGGTGGGCACAATACGCTTTCCATTGAATTGATTGAGCGGCTTGTACAATAGTTTATTGGCTCCCAACAGTAAACTTATGTTTTTATAATACAATGAGTCAAGCCTTTCATCCTCTTCACTTTCTATTATTTTTTGAAGAAGGTAATAACCTAAATCACTGTATCGATAGGTTTTTGAAATATTAAGCTTTGATTCATATATGTGTGAATACATCGAATCAACATAAGCATCATTCATAAACATGTTAGCTGTCAGCTGTCTTGAATATTCCTCAGAGGCTTGTTTGGCAAACACATCTTGTCGATATCGGGCCTGTTTATTTTGATATAATCGTGTATCTACCCGCACATTGTATAACCATGAATAATGACGACTATATAATGAACGCTTTTTTAAGGACTCTCTGTCGAGCGCTTTATAGTGAAAAGGAATATAACTTGTTAAACCGCTTTGGTGCAGTAGCAATTCCCTTACGGTAATGTCTGCCTTATCTGTGGTATCAACACCTGCCAGGTACTCACCCAATGTCGCATCTAAATCCAGCGAACCATTCTCATACATTTGCATGACCACAGGAAAAGTTACCGCCAATTTAGTTATGGATGCAACGTCGTACAAATCATCATTTAAAACGCGTTGGCGCTTACTGTAAGTATGATGACCATAGGCCTTTTGAAGAAGTATTTCACCTCCTTTTACAACAAGAAGTTGAGCCCCGGGTGTTGCTTTCTTTTTAATAGCATCTGAAATGATGCTGTCAATTTTTGAAATCGAATCGGGCTTAATCTCGCTATTTAACAAACTGAAGGCCAATCGATCTTTTCCCGTGTTAACTCGTTCAAAACCTACTCTCGCTAATTCATCATGAAACACAGAATAGCCACTAACAGGAATACCATTGTAAATAGCCTCGGCCAATAAACTCCAGGAGTACTCTATTAGCTCGGGCATTACAACAATGGCATCCACTACTTTTAAAGCATTTTGAAGCGAAGCATTCGATAGATCACCAACAAATAACAGAACATTAATTTGATTTTTAGCAGAATCATTAACTACCTGTTTTATTTGATTACCTAAAAGCTTGTCATCATCGCAAAGCAATAACTGAATATTGGCCTTTTCCTTAACAGCAACAACTGTGTGATAAAAATCAACGGCCTTTTTAAATTCATCAGGTACCGAACAGAAGCTATCATCTATATAAACACTTAATGTATCGATTCTATTAAGTGGGAAAACAGGCTTGGATTGATAAATGGAAATCGATTTTTTATAGGCCTCCAGCCGATGTTTTAATTCTTTCTGTGGCGAAGTAGTTATGATAGTATCATTAAGCGATTCTATTTGATGATTCAATAATTTATAAACCCTGGCATCCAAATCACTTTCTGATATTCTACTTTGATAAACGGCCTGAACCATCTTATTAACACAATCATCTTCTTTATTCTCCCAAAACAGCAGGTCCTGACATAATATTTCATCGAAGCTTACAGAAATACCTGTTGGACTCCTCCAGATATTCAAAGCTGGATAGTCGTCTAAACTGAAAGATAATTTATTCTCGTTTTGTTTAATGCGTTCGGTCTCTGAAGTCAGTAGCAATTCATCGAGCAATTCGCAGGGAAAGTCAATGATTCGAATGCTTTGCTGCTGTTCAATGGATTTTTCACCAATATATAAACGCGACACATTTGGCAACCTATCGTGCGTTATTAATCCATGATACCCTGCGTTGTTATATTTACGAATGGCATCTGACAACAGTGTTTTAACTATGGGATTATCTCCCACTGCACGTAATGTCGATTCATTAGGGAAAGGAATACTTTGTTCGTCATGCATCCCTGTTCTGATATCACGAGCACTGTAGGAATCAAAACGTGTATTACCAACAACGGCGCTATCACTATAGTTATCATCCGGAATATTCACGAACAACATGGCGACTTTTTCTTCGACCGTAAGTTGCTGCAACAAGGTATCTGCCCGGCTTATTGCTCGCGCAGATATCACATTCAATATTATTATACTAATTATTAAAAATGCCCTCATTGTATCTAAAGTCCCCTACCTTCTGGTGTAACGAAAATAATTAAATTTGGTTAGGGTAAAAGCTAATTTCGTGCCAAAAACCACATTAAATAAAATGTGTGAACAGGGCAATATGCAGTCTGTTCTTGTTATTTACATTGGGGCTTTTTAAGAACCTTTTTTGGATAATAAAGAAACAACAACTATTTTAGGATTCTGAATAAGATATTAACCCATCTAAAAACAATGAGTGTGAGTGATTCAATTAATAATTCGCTAGTTCAAGATTGGGCTGACAAGGTGATTTTAGTGGTTGAGGATGTGGATACTAACAAAATATTTTTTGATGCCGCATTACGCAAAACAAATGCTAAAATCCTTTGGGCAAAAGACGGTAAAGAAGCTATAGAGCTATTTAAAGCTAATGTTATTGACTTAGTTTTAATGGATTTACAGTTGCCAATAATGGATGGTTACACAGCTACTCGTGAAATTAAAGCTATAAACAAAGACATTCCTATCATTGCTCAAACAGCGCACGTAATGTCGGGCGAGCGTGAAAAGTGTATGGAAGCTGGTTGTGACGATTATCTGGCGAAACCCATTCGATTACAAATCTTAATGGATACGCTATCAAAATATTTGAACAATTAAAAAAACTGCCTTCGGGCAGTTTTTTTTTACTCCTCTACTATCTTTAGTTCAGTTCTTCGATTTTTAGCTTTTCCTTCTTCAGTGTCATTACTCTCAACAGGCTGGTCATAACCATATCCTTTATAATTTACTTGTGCAACCGGAATACCCTTTTCAATAATATAATCGTGCACTGATTGGGCTCGTTTTTCCGAAAGCTCCTGATTATACTGTTTGCCTCCAATATTGTCAGTATGTCCACCTATTTCAACCTTAACCGATGGATTAAGTTTAAGTAAGCGTACTACATAATCTAATTCGGTATGTGATGTTGGTTTCAACAGGTATGAGTCACTTTCATAAAATACATTACGAAGCACGAAACTGGCACCAGCTTTTATTTTACTCAAATACACATTAAGCTTCTGTGGTTTATTGATGGTTCCATTCTCTTTAACATCAAAGTTATCGGAATAAAACAAATACCCTTCCTTTTGAATATTGAGGGCATAAGTATCGCCGGCAGGCAAACAAAACAAAAACTCACCTGAATGGGGCGCTGTTACAGCATTAACCGATAACTCTCCATCTGACAACTTATTAACCGCTATATCGGCCGATAAAACATCAGATGTTTCATGATCAAACACCTTGCCTTTTATATAGGTTACTTCCTTAGGCCTAATTTGCTGCGGAATGGCAAATTGGTAAATATCCTTATTATTGATGCTATCAAGTCCATCTGAAGCAAAATACCCCAAATCACCTTTAGCCGTAATCACCAAACCAATTTCATCATTTTCGGTATTTAAAGGATAACCCAAATTAGTTGGTCGTTGCCATCCCATATCCTTATCAAAGCGAGAATAAAACAGATCCATAGCACCCATTCCCGGCCAGCCATCAGATGAGAAATACAAAGTTTGGTTATCATGGTGAATAAAGGGTGAATTTTCATTACCCACCGAATTAATATTTTCACCTAGATTCTCAACTTTTCCAAAGAATGGCGAACCATCCTTTTTGTATCCTGTAATTCGGGCTTTCCAAATATCTTTTTTCCCCTTACCTCCTGGTCGGCTACTCACAAAATAAAGCGTTCGTCCGTCGGCCGAGAAACTTGGTTGCGACTCCCAAAAAGGTGTATTAACCGGGGCGCCTAGGTTGACTGGCTCACTCCAACCATGAGCGGTACGCTGCGAAAACCAGATATCGCAACTTCCTTGCCCTCCTTTTCGACCACAGGCAGTAAAAAACATCCAGTTTCCATCGGCACTTAATGTTTGTGCTCCCTCATTGCTGCTTGTATTAATCGACACAACCGGTTCACGTAGTTGCCACTCATCACTATTTCTTGACGAGACATAAAAATCCTCTCTAAAATTGATGGCATTTTTTGTCAGTCCGCTAACATCTTTCACAAATGGATCCTGAGGTACCAAGACTGTGAATATCATGGTTTCGCCATCGGCACTTAAACTTGGCCAATACTCATCAAGATTACTATTGATATTTTTACCCAAATTAAGAGGTTCAATAAAAACCGGATTAACGATGGCATCCTTAGCAAATTGTGCTTTTTCAATCCAGAAATCAGGATTTAGCTTTGAACGTTTACTTTTATTATAGTTACGGTAGGTTTTCATCCAGTATTCGACCTCATCATATTTTCCGGTATTATACTTGGCCACTCCCATATTAAAAATTGCGGGCACAAAATAAGTACTGTCAATTGCTAATGCTTTCTCTAAAGCAACTATCTCCTGCTCATAATTCTTTTGCGAAAAATGGATATCTGCTTTAAGGAGAAAGGCCTCAATAAAACTTTTTTCCTTATTAATAGCCGCATCTAGGTATTTAATGGCATCATCAAGGCGATTACTCGCATAACTTGACTGAGCTTCCTCAAAACTAGCTATCGCCTTTTTTGATTTTACTGAATACTTTTGCGCAACAGCATTAAAACTTACAAGGCTTACAGCCAATATTAACAGGTATTTCATACGTGTGTCCTACGGCATATCTGCCAATTAGTTTGATTATTTTTATACTAGTGCCGATTGTATGGTTGAATGCGTAAGCTTTAGCAACTCATTCTCTTGCTCAAGATAAGCACTTGTATCAATTGGTTGATGAATGACCATCTGAACCGAACCAGGCAATAAATTAAGCCCTTTTTTATATACTTTATAAGTATCAATTAGCGTAATAGGTAATATTGGCAAGCCGAGTTCAAAGGCAACTTTAAAAGCTCCTTTTTTGAATTGTTTCATTTGATTGGAACCACTTCGGGTTCCCTCAGGAAATATAACAACAGATGTGCCATTTTTAAGTTTCTTTTTAGCTTCTTCAATTGATTCCATAGCGGCACGAGGCGACGAACGATCGAGAAAAATATGCCCCACTTTGTGGCTTGCATATCCAATTCCTGGCGCTTGTCGAAGTTCCTTTTTCATTATCCACTTAAAGTCAATACCTAACCAGCCATATAAAACGAATATATCATAGCCACTCTGATGGTTGGCAACAATTACATACGATTGTTTTTTATCGATATGATGGCGTCCTGATACATTTACAAATATAGGTGTCATATAACCCGTCACTCTTGCCCAGGTAGCTCCCCAAAAACTTCCAGCTTTTGGATTAACGATCATTGAAAAACCGGCTGCTAAAAATGAGAATAACAAACTCGAAACAGCAAATACTGGTAGAAAGAACAATAACTTATACGGTTGATATAGCCAGTAAGCAATCTTTTTCATTTGACTTAAAAATTCTATTTAACCAATGGAATACTAGCACTGAAATAGTTATTTATAACCATTCAAAACTGCCATTTTATTTGTAAACCAACTCACTCCGTTTGTTAGTAATTAACAGCTGAACACATGCAAAAATAATTAATCATGAGTTTGTGCCAAAACAAATTCGGCTTCATTAAAGCATGAACAATACTTATATTTGCCAACTCTCAAAATAGAAATACAAATGGTTGAATTAAATACCGAGAATTGCATAAAGTGTAAGAAGTGCGAACAAATATGTCCTGTTTCAGGCATTAATATTAACGAGAATACCATCAATACTGATTGCATTGAATGCCATCATTGTGGTGCTATTTGTCAATATCACTCTATCAACCAACAGAATACCATCGGCAATAATACTCAAAACAATATCCAGCCTTTTGACTTTGAACTCTTAATGCAGCAAAGGCGCACACATAGAATCTTTAGTGCACAAGCGGTAGCCCCGGAGGTACTAAAAGAATTTATAGAACATATGCGCTTTAGCCCAACCGCCAGTAATCTTCAGAGCTTGAAATTCACTGTAATTACAAACAAGAGCGTTTTAAATGAGATCAATATTCTAACGATACGAACTCTTACGAAGGCATTTAATACGGTTAATTCAATAACCAGACCGCTCATTCGGCTTTTTTCAGGAACAAGAGCTCTTAACAAAATGGAGCAATCAAAGCGTAAGTTTTTAAACAAAGCTGAACTTAAACATGATATGATCTGCTATAATGCTCCGGCTCTTATTGTTATTCACAGCGAAAAAAGTCCGGTTGGAATGCCGTGCCATGATGCAAACATATGGACAGGCATGGCAACACTTTATGCCGAACTGTTGAATTTATGCACTTGTATTAATGGATATATCGTCAACGCAGCCAAGCGCAATAAAAAAATCAAGCAGTTAATGCACATCCCTGCCGAAGAAGAGATTTACGGAACAATTCTTATTGGCTACCCCAAAACTAAGTTCGAGAAACGTGTACAGCGCAAAATGCCTTCAATAAGTTTTATTAGCGAATAATCAGAAGCGATGTTTACAAGTGCTTCCACTCTGCTAATCCCTGAAGCTGGGCCAATATTGCAATCGCTTCAGAGCGACAGGAACCGCAAAAATCAGGTTCAGGTGTAAAACCACCACATACCTGAGGCCTTTGTGGTGAGTCAAATATATCGCAACGGTAGCCATCTGTTAGATGTGGGCAGGCAACACCACCTGGTTTGCCAGATGGCTGGTTGTAACAGGTAAAATCTACAGCAAGACTTTCCAGTCCCTAATCCCCTCAAGATCAGCCAGTGTCCTAAACGCATCTTCCCTTTTCTCTCCACAAACAATCCTTTCTGCTTTAAAGCCACCGCATACCTGCGGTCTCAAAGGCGAATCAAAAATATCACACAGTAAATCATCCGTAAGGTACTTACACTTTTCTCCTGCTTTTTTGCCACTTGGGTGCTTCGGGGAGGCTGAAGAAATTGATGGTATTATACAACAGGCTGCACAACCTAGTCTACATTCCATATTCATAAAATCATATTCGAATAACGCTACAAATATCTTCTTTTAAATTAAAATTCCGATATTTTATTGATAACAGTGTAATGGGAATTATAAATTCTTAAGTGGAGAACAACGATTCCCTTAAATAGAGATCCTTTAAAAAAAGGCGTGAACTTATTAAATTCACGCCTTTCATATTTAGGAGTCGGAATGGTTTTTTAAAACTATTCAAGTACCAATATACTTATTTGAAGATTAATTGTCAAAAAAAGGTGATACAAATTAATGTACCACCTGCTTTTAATCGGGAAATTAGTTAATACTAATTTTTAAGATTCTAAAATACTTAATTAATTGATATTACAAAAAAAGGTGATACCGTCCACCAGTACCACCCTTTTAACAACCTAATCCAAATCACCTATTAAAAAACAATATTTTCACTTAAAAAAAGGTGATCCTGCCCTACCAGCATCACCTTTATGGAATCCCGATTAGTAATAGTAGTTAGCAAACTAATCTGAATACAAAATACCTATTTAATCGTATTTCCCAAAACCAGAACCTTACTTTTTGTTACTATAATACCTCATTAACCTTGCATTACATTGTCATAAGTTTCTTTTTATTTTCAATTGGAGCATGATTGATTAATTTAAACCATTAAGAAACAACCATTCAACTACCAAATACAAAAAAGGGGACACGACCTGCCCCCCTTAACTGAATTTCAAAAACAAACTGTAAAAGTTTATTATCTCAAACTATGGTAACGTACACTTTTGGAGTATGTTACATTTTATTAGATAAACATTAACTATCTGAATTATAAAACATTATAATTTCTTATAAAAACAGATTTCAGCAAAACTTAGAATTTTTGTCTAAAATTTTTAACGACTTAAAATATAGGGCATCGATATAATATTTGAGTATTTTTAATCCTAGAAACACTTTGCTCATGTAGCACCCCAAAGCATATATACCACCCCCTCCCCCCCGGGGGTATTATCGGATACGGCACAAAATAATACCATTGTACACCTTTTCACACCCCTAATTACAGTCTAACAACCTTCACCTCATCAAAAAAAAACATTCAAATTTCCGGCATATTTCAATGTGTGACAGTATTTATCTGAAAGAAGATTATTAGTCATGGAGATCATAGCCAAGCCACCAGAAAATATAGTAAAGTTAATCGATGAAGATACTGCACAAGTGAACCATCCCATCGTTAAGACTCGTGATAAGCTACTTGAGATTAATAGCAATAAATACCTATTGGCAACAGACCTAGATGTAATTCCCATTGTTATCACCAATATAGTATTCAATGATCATGTAATGTACGTACACTACAAGGGCACTGGTAGCTACCTTGACTTTGAAGGTATGACAAGTGTCGATCTTTACGACACTACTGGAGGAATTGGCGCATTATTCTTCATTAGCATCGAGTGGCATTGGGATCAGATACTACAGTTGAGATTTTATGATTAAGATTTTAGTTTCGTTAATGATATGGGGCAAGACTCAACGGAGTTTCGCCCCTTCATTTTCAATTAATAATGTCAGTAAATTTAGCTTTGATTTTTGTGTATGGGCAATGGCTGTGATGTAGCTGTTGCCCTATTTATTTTTGAGTGGCTGAGTATTTATATTCAAATACTCACATAATGAATGTACAGTTTGAAGGAAAAACAGAAACAGGCAAAGACGAATGGCTGACTCCCAAATAAAAACGACTGATGCTATTTAATTAATATATTTTTCATGAGTTTACAATGCCTCTTTTTATACAAAAAAAAACAAGTTCAACAATATTAGATGTTCCGGTTTTATCAAGGATATTTTCCCTGTGTTTATCGAATGTTTTAGGACTTATATCAAGTATCTTTACTATCTCTTGACGTAATTTTCCTTCCAATAATAAATGTAAGACTTCAAACTCCCTCTTAGTCAACTGTTCAATCATACAATAACCATTTTCTAAATTGCGAAAATAGGCGTTGTCAATTTTCGTGCCAACTAAATTAGATGTACTGTTTCCTCTATTAATTATTAACTTAATTGCTTTCTTTATATCGTTTATGGATTGTGATTTACATATGAAATTATCTGCACCAGCCTTAATCATCTTAGAAACAAGTGCTTTGTTAGCACTGCCAGAAACACCTATTACTTTTATGTGTGGATTTCTATTTTTGAGGTATAAAGTAATCTTAACTCCATCCATTGCTTGTTTTGGAAATACTATATCAAGAAAAACAACATCTATTTCATGTATTTGAATTATTGAAAGAAGTTCTGTAAAACCTTCAGCAGAGTAGCACTCATCAATTTCATCAATATGATTCGCTAGATGTTTAAAACTTTCTCTAATCAGAGCATGATCATCGACAATTACTACATTTAAGCCCATATACTATACTACTCCCCATTTACTAGAACAGTAACTTTAATTTTCATAAATTACAACAGTATTCTATTTCAGAAAATGTAATTGGCTTATATAGAACCTTTGAGATATTAAATTCCTTCAATGCCATCTCCAGATAAAAGAAACAGCGCTCAGTGATTAAAATAATCTTCAAAGTAGGCAAGTTAATTGATAAAAAATTAAGAATTGAGACATAATCATACTCATAGGTAGAAATATCAAAAATAAATACGTTCACCTTATTGAATGTTTCTAATACTTTTACTTGTTCGATTAACTTTAAACTTATTACATCCTTAAATCCTAATTTAGACGTTAGATATTTATTTAGCACTTCATCCTGTGTGTAAACAATACTCTTTCCTATATTCAATGGTCAATATTTCTTTGATTAACCGACAAAATTACTTTGCATTACATCATTATACATCAGAAAAGTCCCCATATCCATAATAATTAATATTGCAATAGTATCAAAGCAGGACTATTGAGTCATTTACGTGTTGTATTGGGATCAGATTGAACAGTTTCTAGGTTATGAACACAACGGTGTTCAGCCTCTTCTTTTTCATGTTTACAGATTTTTAGCTTTGATTTTTGTTGTAGGGTGGTGACTTTTCATATAGTTATCGCCCTATTTTTTTTTGAGTGGCTGAGTATTTATTGGAAATACTTAACCAATATGAATGTACAATTTGAAGGACACACATCGATAGGCAAAGACGAATGGCTGACACCCCCATATATAACTGATGCTCTTGGGGAATTTGACCTAGACCCATGCAGTCCAATCAATCGCCCTTGGGAGACTGCACGTAAACATTATACAATAGAAGACGATGGATTAACTCAACCATGGATAGGACGCTGTTGGTGCAACCCTCCGTATGGGAATGAAACAAAAAAATGGTTAGCTAAATGCGTAGAACACGGCAATTGTATTGCCTTAATATTTGCACGTACCGAGACCAAAATGTTTTTCAACCACATATGGAATTCGGCTGATGCATTGTTATTCATAAAAGGTAGACTAAAATTCTGTCATGTCAACGGTGAACAAGGTGGTTCTGCTGGTGCTCCAAGTGTGCTGGTAGCATATGGTAAGGCGAATGCTGATGTTCTTGAAAAATGTGATATTGAGGGGAAGTTTATCCGGTTGAAATAAAAATGGTGATACCGAACCACCAGTATCACCAATTATAACTAAACCCATTTGATGTGAAACACCAAACTTTAACCCACTGTGAAAATAACAATTATATTCAACAAAAAGGTGCGAATATTGAGTTATTCACACCTTTCAATGAAAATCCTATTTGCACTTAAACCTTGCTCCGTTAATATACACTATGATTGAATCGGTGTCAATAAGAAAGGTGATACAATTAAATGCACCACCTTTTACAATTCCAAACAAGCAAACTAAAACTATTGCAATTTATTATCAAACTTCAATATAGCCATTTTTATTGCTTTATTAATCCCATTACCACCCTAATATCATCTGGATCAACCTCTTCCCCATATTTAGGGTATGGAATAACATTCTGAATTTCAAATGTATATCCACCAAAAACTGACGGGTAATTCCGGTGGTAATTTAGGTTCATGGTGGTATCAATGGTATTACCACCTTCAATAATAATAAAGTCCATGTGAACATCTCCTTCCCAAACACACACCACACCTTCAGGGCATCTTGAATCGCCTATGTTTTCGACTGTAAATGATAAATCAGGGGTGATTGAATACTCTACACCAATTCGATATTGATTTAGGGGTTCGATGTCCTCTTTCTCACAGCTCATTGCTGTGGAAATGAAGAATATTAATAAGGGGAGTGATTTGAATAGTGGGTTTCGCATATGGCTGTTTTAGGTAAGACGTAATTATGTGGTTATGGTTGCTTGCCTTACGGGTGCACTATCTCAATTAACAAAGCTAACCACTACCAAACATATCTCTTTAAATACAAGAAGACAAAAAATACCAATAAAACAGCGAATGCCACAATTTTATTACTATCATCGTCAATCTCCACCTTCTGTTTATCTGCTACAATATAATGATAGAGCTTCCGTACGGCATATCCAATCCCACCTAATAGTATGCGACCGATTGCAATGGAAACGAGTTTAAATATTTCATCCATAAGTAAGTTTATCTATAACCAATTAAAAAACATGGCTGATTTAATGATATAAATAGCAGGTCTGAAAGCAGCTACCATTACTCTTTAGGTCAGCCTACTTTGTCAATCTTATTCCCAAAATTATCTCATCAACCGTCATTAGTTCAATATCCCCAATCTTTTCAGAATAATCATATTCACTCTTTGGAGTACCTTCGAAGAATATCAGTGGGAAACATGATTGTGCTGGATAATGAATTTCACTATCCCTTATGATTTCATGTTGTACAGATGACAACAACCTAACACCTCCTTCTACTTGCTGAACCAGAATCGATTTCAGACCCCATGGATGCCCCCAAAAGTATCTATAGTCATAATCGTTAGCTTTCCTAATGATAGGATTGAAATAAAACAAAACTTCTTCTTCTCCAGTTAATATATTCTGCTTTGTGAAATAATAATCAATTCCCTCTGGATAACCTTGTGCTCTAATAATTTCAGGGATTGAGTCTCCATCGATATTAACAAAGAACTTAAAATCATAATCCATAACTATTAAGTCAACAGTTCGATACAGCTTAAAGCCTGATGTATACCAATACTCCCGTGTAAGGGGTTCATTATCAAGTCCTGTTTCAATAATCGAAATGTAATCTTGTATTTTATCCCCATCAAAATCAACACTATAAGTTCCAATAATATTATTTTGATGCAGGGACTTTATTTGCTCTGGAGTCTCAACTTCTAATGGCACACTTAAACTAACCTGCGCTTGCATGCCAATGAATGACACTACTGTTAAGAATAGTAATGTGTAGAATCGCATATATTCATTTTAATAATATCCCACATGATACTCCACCAATCCTGACCCAATTAATAATACTAAATCAATCATTCCCCAAATACCTACTGATAATCTCTTCCGTATTATTTTAAGTCCAATATAAACACCAATGAGACCAATTATCATATTCAAAAAAAGAACCCAATCAGGCTTTGCGAACGTATAGAAGATGCCAATGTTATAATTGTAAGCCAAGAAAAAATGGACACTTCGAATTATCCAGAAAATGTTGAAAATAAACATTGTCCAGCCAATGTTTTTATACAAACTATCACCTGTTAATTTTACTACCAACCTTTTAATAGTGCTAAAAAGCTTAGTTTTGAAAAATCCTTCAAAAACGAGTAGTATAAACGTCACATATCCAATAGTTCCTAACCCAAGCATTGGAGCAGGAATACCTCTTGGATAATAGTATAGGCTAAATACCCTAATACCTAGAATTTCGAATATTCCCCAATTGCTCAAGTATATTAATACAACAGTAACAGTTGCTTTTAATAACCTTAATCGCAGCTTTGAGTTTTCAATGAATATTTTTTCCAATACATTCACACACGCTAAAACGATCATAACTCCATATGACATTATTGCCCCCTGAATTGAAATTTTATTGCCTTGCATCAGATCATGTGCATATTGATCGTAACCAAGGTACAAGTCAAGGTTCTCAAACGTCATTGTGATAATGAAAAGAACGTTGAATAAAAGAATGGTCGCTATGTAAATGTAATTAAACCTCATTTGAATCAACAACGCTCCCCTTCTTGTACTTATTTGCATTATTGAAGCTGAAAATTGCTCCAATAACGAAGATAACTCCCATTATCGTCAAGAATCCAAAGAAACCATCCAAAAGGTAACCCCATACTAGAAATACAAGTCCAATACTCACATATATGTAGGCATTTCTTTGATGGGCGCTCGATGCTGTTTTATACGAATCTTTATTTCTGTTGATAAGTGAATTAACAAGCTTAACCTCATCGATACATGTCGCTGTACATGCAATACCATTTTCAATTTCAGTTAAACACTCATGACATAATCCTTTATTGCAGTTCTTGCATATACTCACTGCATCAACGTCTGGGTGATTAAAACATTTCATAGTCTTGGAGTAATTAATTGTTTGTGTTGAGTTATAGATAATCTAAAATTAGTATGTTTTCGGTGTTTCACAAATCATTTAGCTCATCTCGATATAATCTAACTTTGCCTTTACTAAATCAAGGACTCTATGGTAATCCTCAATGTTTGATTCATCTTTTTCGAAAATAAACGAATTGGCTAACGAAGCATTATGGAGTTTTACGATTAAAAGGTTCTTATAAAACGAATAACCTGAGAATGTATTCCACTTGAAGTCAACCGTTTTTTCACTATCCTGATATTTAAAATAATCCGGTGAAATTTCATATGAAGCATCCATTTTTAACTTCTCATATCGTTCTGCCAACTTATTAACTTTACTTTTATATTGTTTTTTTGAGAAGAACATTATTGAGAAAACGAATATTGGAATTATCATCAATCCAATACCAATGAGAATAAATGGATTAAAAGGTTCATCGTCTGACGCTGCTATTATACCTAATATCAAGATTATAAGACCAGCTATAGAAGAATTTTTTATTCTTTTTATAGTCTTATGCCACTCAATTCGCCATCTCATCCAACTTATACGAAGGAAATCTTCTTTCTTGAAGGGTATATCTAATATTATAATGTCCATTGCGAATAGTCTTTTTAATTTTGCTCAATTTCAAACTCCTCTATTACGAGCTTAGTTTTATCCGATAGAAACTTAAAAATCTTATCATCATCAATATGTGGTGTCCTTAATCCATCTGTCGTTCTCCAGATGAAATTATCACCAAAATGTATTGCGTAATATGGCTTATCGATAATACTTCCATTGGGTGCAACCTTCTTATCGTAATGTACTAGCTTATCTATTTGGTCGTACTGATATTCTGTATCTGCAAAATCAAGGGATTGATTAATCACAACTGCCTCGTCATTGAACTTTATGAAGGTATTAAGTTGAAGACAAATAAGTAATGAACTGCCACTTATTAGAATAACCGATAAATATTTAAGTATCGCAGTGGCATTAGTACGGTATTTCCGGTTATAGTATATCCAATATTGGCTTGCCTTTTCCTTGAAAACAGTATTAGCAACACTAAACACAACAATAACTGATATTCCAAATGACATCATCAATGCTAATAATAACCATGTTTCAAATTCAGGCTTGATGATAAAAACGGAATCACTAACAGATATAACCATCTCAGATAGTGATTCTAATGCATTAGTATTTAAGGTCGCAAATAAGGGGATTGAGATGAAAAACAATAGCAGTATTAAGAAGTCCTTCCTTTGAAATTCGTTCCGCAAATCATCCGTTGTTCTAGAATAGTCATCCTTCTCGAATTTGAATGATAATAGTGTTCTGATTAAAATCACTGTGATAATGACTATTCCTGAAATTGCTATCATTTTGGGTTCTATTTTTTTGTTCAATTTATAATCTCTTTCACTCCCCTAATGTCCGGTCTCTCACCTCAAATCTAAAATTCAGCATCATATTAGGTTGCAACATCTCCACAAACTGCTCAATGGTTACCTTTTTACCATCAACTGATAGGTACGTGTCGAATGCTGAATCGAGATTATCGTCATGGTCAATCCTGCCCCTAATAATATCATTATCATTTATCTCCAGATGACCATCAACCTCATCAATGTGGCGTTGATTGATGCCTTTCTGAATCTTTGCTTTTAGCTCCAGTTCCATCTGCTCAATGTCCGCATCAAAACCAGACAAGTGGCTATATATTCTTGCGGAATTATTTGGGTTTTCTTCAATTACCTCAACAGCTTCGGAATACGTGCCGGATGGTACAGGGAATGTTAGGATACGAAAATGGTATTTTTCACCGTACTTATCGGTGATATGAAAGTCGTATCCATCTTCGAGGGGGGAGTTTGATATTGATTTGTTCATAGGGGTATGATTTGATTAATTTTTATTCAATCCAAATGTTCGTGTACCAAGTTTTTCCTTCCACAAGCTTTCAGCATCAACACATTCTTTTTGTGAAGCATTTTTTGATAGCACCTCAAGAATTGAGTATTGTAAATTGGAATGAAAATTAACGTCTTTCTCCTTTAATTGAATCAGTTCCTTATTTCCACCTGTAAAATTACCCTTTGCATAGCTTTCCCATCGCTGCCATAATCCATTTTGTCCGTATGTCGTTCCAATATACTGATTCCCCGATTTTTTATCTAAGATCATGTATACCGCCTGAAGTCTGGTCAGAGATTCATACCATTTCGAGTGTGCTTGAGGATTGTTTATGATTGTTTTCAATTCTTGAGCACTGATCTTAATCTTCATTAAACCGGGGAACTCATCAACAAAATTGTATGGTAAAATCTTTACGACCTCCTTACTCATCACTTTCCCATATGTATTATACCAACCCCTTGGCACAATCCAATCAATAATGATACGGTTATCAAACTTTGAATACTCATCCATCTTCTCAAGCACCAGAAAAATATCATTTTCAGGACTTTGAGGTTTGCAGTATCCTTTTGTTTTTAACCGCTTTAAAAACTGGACCACTTTGTAGCACATGAAAAGTGAAACAAAATGGTAGAAGAAATCATTAA
>NZ_JAENRR010000034.1 GCF_016612505.1 Carboxylicivirga marina | reverse complement strand
GGTTTTGTAAGTATTGGTACAACTTTTAAACAGCCAAGGTGGTACTAAATCCAGTATTTGTCGGATTATTGGTTTATTGGTATTTTTATTTCGCCTGAAGAGTCCCATATTATTTAAGTTTTTTTGTCGAAACAAAAATATAGGATTCTGAGGGCTATTTAAAATTCCGACTTTCGGAGGCTAGTGACCTGGACTATTAAAATTGTAAATTTTCCCAAAGAAGTTGTTTTTAATTTACCACAAACCGAAACACCTGAAGTTCTTTTCTATTTCATTAACGAACTGGATGACACAGAAAAATTTATAAGGATGGCACATTCGCTTAAGCTCCCAAAAGACAATCACACCATTGTATTTTTTAATAAAGGTCGAAAAGATGGTGTTAATCGTGATTCAATCATTGCCCCGTTTAAAAACAAAGTTTATCCTGAATTTAAATTCAAAGCGCCCATGCTTTGCTCTATATCAGATGAATTGAGTGCTTTTGCAATGTGTTTAGTCAAATAGTGATTAGTCATATCCATTTCGATTTAAAATACACAAGAAAATAACTTAATTATTTGGTAGAATAAAATCATGCACTACCTTTGTTCGTGTTTTTACGAACTACGAACAGTACATATGGAAATAAAACCAATTATAGAAGACAAGCATAAGCGTTTAGCCCGATTTGCCAAAGCTCTCGGCCATCCTATACGCATATATGTGATGCAAACATTAGCTAAACAGGCCTGTTGCTACAGTGGTGACCTTACCGAAGTTTTACCCATCGCAAAGTCTACTTTATCGCAACATTTAAAAGAATTAAAAGATGCCGGGCTCATTCAAGGCGAAACAGAAGCGCCAAGAATTAAGTACTGCATTAACAAAGAGAATTGGAAAGAAGCTCAAAACCTCCTTAAAGAACTGATTGAGCTTTAAACTATCAGATATTATCATTTGTCCCTTTACGAATAAAACGCAACTAAATTTATAAGACATGGAAATTAAAGTATTAGGAACCGGCTGTACCAAATGTAAAACATTGGAAGACATCACGCGTAAAGCCGTTGAAGAAAAAGGTGTTGATGCAACTGTTGAAAAAGTGGAAGACATTATGCAAATAATGACATATGGTGTGATGACCACTCCTGCGCTAGTAATTGATGGTAAAGTAGCTATTAAAGGACGCGTTCCTTCCATAGATGAAATTAAAGATCTTTTATAATTCACTAAATAACCTTTTCAATAACAACACATTATGAACAAATTAATTTACACACTTTTTGTGGTTGCCACAATGGCAATAACAACAGGATGCAATTCAAACAAGCAGAAGAGCGAAACGAACACAGAATGCTGTTCTAATGAAACAAAAAGTTGCTGCAGCTCAAAATCAGAAATACCTGCAATAGATGCCAGTAAAGTTAGCGTTGTTTATTTTCATGCTACCCGTCGCTGTGCCACTTGCGAAGCTGTTGAAAAAGTAACGAAAGAAACCCTGGCCAAACACTTTGATGGTTCAGTTCCATTCCATTCCATCAACCGTGAAGAAGAGAAAGAATTAGCTAAGAAGTATAAGATCGAGTGGCAAACTTTAATGATAATGAAAGGTGATAATGTAAAAAACATTACAAACGAAGCCTTTTTAAATGCACGCACAAAGCCAGAAAAGCTTGAGGCATTGATTAAATCAACCATTGAATCAATGTTGTAACATGGAAATATTACAGAATTTACTGGAAAGCACGCAAATTCCGATTCTATCAGCATTTTTATTGGGGCTGATGACTGCCGTTAGCCCATGCCCAATGGCAACCAATATAACAGCCATTGGATTTATTAGTAAGGATATTAAGAGTAAGAAGCGTGTTTTTGTCAATGGGATCGTATACACTCTTGGGCGTGCCATATCCTATACAGGTTTAGGACTAATCTTCTTTTTTGGATTGAGTCAGTTTCAGCTATCCGGCTTTTTTCAAGAATGGGGTGAAAAACTACTGGGACCACTATTAATTATCATTGGGCTATTTATGCTTGGCCTTATCAAAATAGCGATTCCAGGCCTTAATTATTTGAACGAAAAGCTTGAGAAAAAAGCCAGCAATGGTTATTGGGGGGCACTATTATTAGGAATTGTTTTTGCATTGGCTTTTTGCCCATATAGCGGTGTACTTTATTTTGGCATGTTAATACCAATAACAGTTGCCAGCGCCAGTGGACTTTATTTACCAATAATATTTGCAATTGCTACCGGCATTCCTGTCATCATTTTTGCCTGGCTTTTAGCCTACAGTGTGGGTTCACTTGGCAATTTCTATAATAAGATGAAGAATTTCGAAATCTGGTTTCGCCGTGTGATAGCAACTTTATTCATTGGTATCGGCGTATATTTTGTAGTGACTTTGCTATTGTAAATAGGCAATAGCAAACACTATTTTTTTGATTTATTAATTCGTCTTTTTACGAACAATATAAAATGGAACAAAAAAAGAAATTCAGACTAATTGCTACCATTGCAATTGTCTTACCTGCCATGGTGGCACTTTATACCTATCTGCAGCCTTTAGTCAATTATTTCACCTACCAGTTATTACCCTTAAAGCAAGAAACACATCTGGGAGAAGCCATTAACTTCTTCTTTTACGATACCATTAAGATTGTGATCCTGCTATTTCTCATTAGTTCATTAATGGGCTTGGTAAATGCCTACTTTCCGGTCGAAAGGCTTCGGGTTTTTCTAACAACCAAGAAAATGTTTGGGCTTCAATATTTCTTTGCCTCATTTTTTGGTGCAGTCACGCCATTTTGCTCTTGCTCATCCATTCCTTTGTTTATTGGCTTTGTACAAGGAGGCATTCCATTAGGCGTTACCTTCGCTTATTTGATAACGTCCCCTTTAGTGAACGAGGTGGCAGTAGCCATGTTTCTGGGTCTATTTGGCTGGAAAGCAACACTCATTTATGCAGGTAGCGGAATATTATTGGGAATGATTGGAGGCTACATACTTGGTAAATTTAAGCTTGATAAGTATTTGAGTGATTGGGTAAAGCAGATTCAGCAGAATTCGCAGATGGAAGCCAATCAGTGGGATAATGAAAAAACACCATTTATTGACCGATTACCAGCAATAATTGCCGATGGATGGGGCATTGTTAAAAAGGTACTACTTTATGTGATTATCGGAATCGCCATTGGTGCGGCCATGCATGGATATGTACCCGAAGATTTCTTTACGGAGTATTTATCGGAAGATAAATGGTATGCCATTCCACTGGCAGTAATATTAGCTGTACCAATGTATGCTAATGCAGCGGGTATTGTACCAGTTATTCAGGTGTTTGTCGCCAAAGGCGTACCTCTGGGCACTGCTATTGCTTTTATGATGGCCGTAGTAGGTCTATCATTACCTGAAGCAACCTTGATAAAAAAAGTAATGCAATGGAAGCTAATTGGCATCTTCTTTGGCACCATCACCATCTTTATAATTATTCTTGGCTATTTATTCAATTGGATAATATAATAATTGATTGTAAACCAAATATTTTAAATAAAAAGGTGTCTGAAAGCTACCATCTTTTCAGACACCTTTTTCATTGTGTTTGTGTATTGAATTATTCTGAAGGATTCCACCAGTTTCCTGAAATCAATATCATATTCAAAAAACAAATGGTATCGCCATAATAAGATTCACGATTGGATTTTATTGTTTCCCAACCCTTATTTAAGAAAGCCTGATGCTTCTCATCGACAATTGAAGCTGCTACCAAAGGGGCGACAAAGGCACCACTTGAATAGTCAACCAAAGGATGACCATTTAAACGGTAACCAGCTTTTATATTGTCAGGGGTATTTTCACATTCGGCAACCATAAAATCCATCAATTTTAACATCGACTGCTTAGCTTCTGATGACTGAAAATGCACGTAATCAAATGTTAAACGCCATGGGTACCGACATGCATTCCAGCTATATTCGTCTGTTTCTTTGTATTCGTCCAGATAATACTCTGCAGCAGGTTTTGGAGAGTGATTCACCACAAAATCAGGCATCAGACCTGTTGTCTGACTATAGTTTTCGCTTATCAATTCAATAAGCTTATAAACCTCGCTAACAGCCTCCATCCAAACTTGATCGTTTGTTACATTATAGAAACACCTAAAGTGCCCTGTCATCCAATCAGATGAACGGGTTGAATATTGGTTCGAATCCCAATCGCCCAACATAATGCGCTTTGATGATGGCGACACCAAACTCATTTTTAAACCATCATTAATCATGGTAACGCCCTTTTCTCTATAATTGATAGCACCATCCGATCCCCATTGTTTATCGGCCAAAAGCAATGCATATGCTATATCCATATCGCCATCGGTTGCGCTCCCCTGATCATATTGCTTTAACTCGGTTTCATGTATCACCCACGACATACATTCAGGGTTGCCTGTACTACGATGACCATCAAACATATTAAGCATGCCATCAAAATAGTATTGAGCATCATCAATTTCACCAGCCATCAAAGCAAAAATAATCATGCCATATCCATGCGCTTCAGAAGTGGTTATTTCGCTGCCATCACCACCTGTTCCCTGCATTTTGACGTAATACCCACCACCAGGTGTTGTACCATTAGATTCTCTCACATACTTTTTTACCCAATAGTTATAATAATCGAGCACATCCTGATTTTAAACACTCTGAATAACATGATTAGGCCCAATACAATGTGAGTCTTTAAGCTCTTGAGGAAATGGCATTTTAGCCTCTAAAGCTTCATGTGTGAATTCTTTTTTAATTTCAGGTCGCTTTACATCTTCACTACTTTGGCATGAGGTGACTGTAATACATAAAATATAGATTAAAAGTAGATATCGCATAATTATAGGGTTTTAAAAAAGAGGGAACAATTACCGGTGAATTGCCCCCATTTCTCATACTTAAGGTTGGTATTAATTATAAACTGCAGAATAAGCAATTGCCGGAATCATCCACCCTCCATGCTGAAGCCATTGCTCAGACCAACGCCAGCGCTGTGCCGGGTCCTTATCATATGGTAATGGACGAAAAGCAATATCGCTTTCGTCATCGAAACCGCCGGTTATGCCATTACAAATACCGCCCAGATAATTCATTGACTTGCCATCTTCTTTGTAATCAGGATTATTTCGGCCGGCTCCATGAAGCATACACACATTATATGGATTAAGACCAAACACCCAATTAATTTGCTCAGCTGCATATGCTTTCGCCTTAGCTTGTAAATCTTCTTCTAATACGTCTTGAGCCATAAACATAGCGGTAGCTAAGGATGCCAACCTAGCATTCTCACCTTGCCACCAATATCCCGTTTCATTAGCATGTGGCAAGAAAAAAGCTGTTCGCGACTGCTCTTCATCAACAGCTTTAACGTATTGGCGTGCATAACCAAAAGGATTAGTCACTTCATTGGTAACTGCTATTTCAAAACAAATTGATTGATTAATAAAGGCCTTAACTGATTTAGTTCGTTCCTCTTCAGACTCGATGGATAAATAACGCCCCATGGCGATAACCGGTAAACCCGCTTCTGCACCATGAAAATATGGCCGTTGACCTGAATCATCAACCCTTAACCAACCTTTAACTGCACCTTGATTCATACTACGTCCTTCCAAAGCTCTTGCTCTTTGACGTGCATCCGCAAGGTAATTTTCATTATTGGTGGCTTTATACAATTCCGTTGCTGCCATTAAGGCACAATAATCATCAATGATGTTTTCTTTTTCATCATCGCAGTATTTCAGATTATTCGCTTTTAAATGCGCAAAGGCTTTTTCCGCAACTTCCAAGTATGTTTTTGACGAAAACTCACCACTTATTCCTTTGGAGAAACTGCGTGCTAATGCTGCAATAGCCATTCCACCACCTTCGCGAAAAGCAGCCTGGTATTTATCATTTCGTTGACCATCCTGTCCTTCATAAGCACAAATCTGACGTTGTTCCGGATCTTTGGTCCATCCGGCAAAAACGGTTGCATAAAAATAACCCTTATCATCTTGAATACGGACAAGGTAATCAGCACCAAAAGCTGCCTCGACACCTAATTCATCAGAGATTTGAGCTTTATTCTTAACTGGCGTTTTATTAAGCACATCAATAGCCTCAAGCATATTCCAAACCATCATTGGTAATTGTTGTGGCGTCATGTAATTTGAGAAACTAAGATGACTTAAATACTTCCCCTTTTCACCAGATGCATCGTACCAACCTCCACTTACATCAACGATATCATCACGCTCTCCAAAAAATGACATCTTCTTATCTTTATCATCATAAGGCGGCTTACATCGCTGTAATTGAAAAGCCTTGGTCAGAAGTGGCAGAACATTCGTTCCCATTGGTTCAGCCATAATCTCAAATGGATGGGATGCAACTTTTTGACCATCAACTAACGCAATAAGTGCATATGTGCCAACTTTATTAAACGCTGTAAAAACTGCGCGATATGCACGACCGGTATGCCAGTTATCAACCTGTCCACCTGACTCAAAAACACCTGAATAAACGTCTTCATTTTGCTCATTAACTATCACATATTTAGCAGGTGCCCTTAAATCCTTTGATTGATAAACAGCACTTTTATAGGCATCTTTTTGATAGCCTAGGTGATTGATTAGTAACACCCCATCAATTTTTTTATTAGTCTGACAAGCCACAAGCATTCCGACTAAAATTGATAAAATAACGGTTTTGTTCATATTTTAAAATTTACGTTTCCAATTAACACATTAATATGACGTTCTTGCATTATTTAGTGGTTTTGAAGCAGGGTGTACCTCTCCCATTTAAGCCACTTAAGTAGCTTATCATCAAGCTAATTGAATAATGTTAATCTCTATTATTTAGAAATAGCATCATAATACAATGCTGCAGCTCCTAACACTGCAATATCCGGTTGTTCGCTCACCTCAATTTTAAGCTTCTCAACCGTTTTTTCATACTGAAACTTCTTAACGACTTTCCACATAAACTCCTCAAAATAAGGAAAGAATCGACTCACATCACCTCCAATGACAATGCATTCCGGATCATAAGCATACAAAATGGTTTTCATAGCCTGACCAAAGTCAAAACCAAATTGCTCTAGAATAGCCAAAGCAATTTTGTCCTGTTTCTTTGCCCTACGAAATAGTACATCGGGCTTTAAACCATATTTTATTTGAAAATACTGTGTCGTACAGTAATGCTCATAATTATGATCGCGATAAGGTATACAACCAAATTCACCAGCTCCACAATTAGTACCCGAGTACAAATGATTATCGGTTATAACACCACAACCCAAGCCTACACCAGCAACAACACCCACTACATTAGCATATTTCTTAGCCTTACCAAAATACTTTTCACCAATGGCAAAACAGTTAGCATCGTTATTGACGTATACGCCAACTTTGTATCTCTCGGACAATAAGTCACCAAGGTGTACTTCGCGCCAGGCCGGCATATGCTCTACATTATACACGATACCTTTTGATATATCAACAAGACTTGGCACACCAATACCAATGCCTCCCACATCACTATTAAATACCTGATCAATAGCGTCCATAATCTCCTTTAATATTATTTCTTCGGAGTTATGGTTATCAATCTCTAGTGCAAGTGAGGCTTCAACTACATTATTTCGTACACGACCAACGCGAAGATGCTTTCCTCCAAGGTAAACACCAACAGCACATTGGTTCTGAACAGTCATATCCTGTAACATATCTGGTCTTTATCGGTTATTCTTCAGTAGCAGCATCTACATATAAAGCTGCGGCTCCTAAAATAGCAATTTCCTTAACGACAGATGGTACAATTACGAAATTTTCAAGTACAAACTGATATGGGAAAGTAGAGATTTCTTTCCACATAGCATCCTTATAATACGCGTATGATTTGGAAACCGAACCTCCTAAGACAATAGCGTTTGGATCAACTGCAAACAAAATATTCTTAATGGCTTTTCCTAAGTGCGTTCCATACTCCGCAAAAATGGCTAAGGCATTTTTATCACCTTCTGAAGCCCTCTGTGCCAATTCGCCACCATTTACCTGGTGTACATTTTCGAAAAATTGCCCGCTGCAATAATATTCGTAATCATGCTCAAGGTAAGGCATCATACCAAACTCCCCGGCACCACAATTCTGATCACTTAACAGATGGCCCTTCTTGATTATTCCACCTCCTAAACCAGTTCCGGTTATGAGTCCTACGAAATCGGTATAATCCTGTCCTGCTCCATAAACCCTTTCTCCAACGGCAAAACAATTGGCATCATTGTTTATGTAAACAGGCAGCTTAAACTCTTTTTCCAGAATTCCCTTAAGTGGTATTTTATTCCATGATGGGATGTTTTGAACGTCATAAACGATACCACTGCTTGCTTTTACAAGACTTGGAACACCAATACCAATCCCTTCTACATCCTTTGTTAGTACATCCTTAATGGTATTGATCAGAGCCTCCGTTACTTCGTCAGCGACATCCGTTTTTGGAACCAAACAAGAAGACACTTCCTGAATCTTATCTCCCACAACAAGTCCGGCCCTCATGTTAGTTCCCCCCAAGTCTACTCCAATTATAGTTCTTATTTGTTCCATTCTTTAATTTTACACTTTGTAAGCCAACTATTTGGCAATTCTGCATTTTTAATCTCTCAATGAAAATGCGAAAAGTTTATCTCTCAGTATTTCTTACTTAGCTGAAAAGAAGCCGGCATCTGTTTTGGTTGGGTTTAGATTACTTAATGATTGGCCGACTTCTTTTTCTTTAATTTACTTCATATTCCAGCCCTTAACTCTGAAATCAAGAGTCTTTGGCAATAGTTTAGTGGCAATTTTTGCTCTTAAAACTTTTGTTTCGTCAGGCATGATGCTCACATAATTATCGTCCCAAAACACAGGAACAATTGTTTCATTGGTCTTCTTATTTAGAACAGATGCTTCGATAAAGAACGCTATTTGTGATGCTTGGTTCTTCAACTCACATATAAAGATGGTGTAATCGCCTTCGACTTTCTGGCTCCAGTTTGCTTCAACATCCACTTTGGCAATGTCATTCAATGCATTTAAATTGGCAAAATCTTTAGCTGGCGTATAAACCCATGTAGTTTCCTCAAAGGCCATTTCATCAGCTTTAGTTGATAACCAATAAAAATTATCAGCTACTAATTCGCCACCCTTATTTGTTAATTCCAGATTAACAAAATAGGTATCAGTAAGACCTTCAAGTTTTGGCATTTTGTATGCTAAACCTGATGAATGCGCAGCTAAATTTAATGAAAGCGTGTTTTGATGAATGAGTTTCGAATGGATATCATACACCTCAATGCTCAGTACCTGTTTATTAACATTGGTATTGTAATCGTTTACCCAATAGATGTTATTGTCTTTGTAATTATAAACTGCACTCAAAGGCTGACAAGCTTTTTTTGTACCATAAAATGCACCATTAGGCAATAAATAATAGTCATACACCTGCCAGAACATTTCAGGCCAGGCAGAATTTAACATCCATTGAATAACACCTGTTGCATGAAACTTATTTGACTGAAAAGCTTCAAACATCGGGCGGATGGCTTCGTAGTTACTTATTTGAGATTTAAATGCGAACTCTTCCAAGGTATTTGCAGCACCATAACGTTTGTTAAACGAGTTTAAATACCTGTCTAATGAACCAAACTGGTGGCGACCACAATGGAAATTCCACATATCGTTAATTGGCCACAGCTTATCTTCCGGAATCATTTTTTTGATACTCTCAACAGGTGGTACCTGTGGTCCGGGACCTGTCTCGGTATTAAATCCGTATGCACCACCTGCGATCGTATCAATATACCAGTAAACTGGTGGAACGTAGCCATAAGGTCCTAACATTTTAACGCCTGTAGAACCACTCACCTCACTGTGATTATAGTGATCAGTACCAAAATCCTGATACTTGCAGGCTGCTAAAATAGGTCTTGAATCATCAACACTTGTTATATAGTCGTTTAGTTTTGCTTCCAATTCGGGCACAGGTAACTTATCGCTTCCAAACACCCAAAGAAATACACTTGGATGATTACGCAGGTATAACACTTGATCGCGGTACGATTGCGCATGGCGCTCAATCTCTTCTTTCCCAGTAATAGCCATATAATGAGTTTCAGGACGACCACAGTAGGCTTCCCACTCCCAGTGACAGCTCCAACCAATCATCACCAACAAACCATTTTCATCAGCAGCATCATATATTGTCTTATCTCTTCCCCAAAAACCCTCAAGTCGAATGCAGTTTAAATTCATATGTTTTACATACTCAACCTGAGCAATCACCTTATCTTTACTATCGGCCAGAAACATATCATCTACCCAGCCAGCACCTTTAATGGTTAATGGTTGTCCATTTACCTTCCAACCTTTATGTCCATCAGCATTAATAAATTGCTCAATTTCGCGAATACCAAAGCGGGTATCAATACTTTGCGACTCTACCCCGTTAACTTTTACAGAAACAGTCATATCGTACATATGCGGATCGCCAAGATTATTAGGCCACCACAGCTTTGCTTCTTTAATTTTCAGTAGCGAATCATCTACAGCGCTGATTGATACATCACGGCTTTCACCTGCTTGCAATTCAACTTCTTTTTTAACTGTTCCTAAACCAGCAATATTAGCTACAACTAAGGCCTTTTCTGTTTTATCAGAATAGTTAGTTACAAGAGTTGTAATAGTTAATTCTGCATCACTCCAATTACTTCGGTCAAGTTTGGTTGACACAAAATGTGATTCAATTGAAACAACACCACTTTTGATTAATTCCACGCCGCGCCACAATCCCATATTTTGGTCAGGCGCTGCCGGATTCCAATCAACAAAACCAATAGTTAAATCACCACGTACAGGAGGAATTACTTCAACAGCAATAACATTTAGACCTTTGACTAAATACTCGCTTGCATTGAATGTCCATCTGCTAAAAGGTCCTTCAACTGTTTTTTCATCAGCAATTTGCTTTCCATTGACCCAAACATTTGCCTTGTAATTTAAACCTTCGAATCGCAACTGATAAGTAGCTTTTGCATCAAAACTATTAAGCTCAAAAGCTTTGCGATACCACCAAGGCTGCTTGAAGCGTTCATCATCCACCTTATCCATGTTATCACCCATAAATAAATCAGGGTACTCACCGTTTTCCATCAACATCGTCATAATCGTTGCGGGAATATCACCTTCGGTCCAATTTGTACTTTGAAACGATGGCAAGCTCAATTCAGCTCCACCAACATTAATTTTATCCTCTGATTGAATATGCCAATTCTCGTTTAAATTACTCACATAATCCGTTTTTACAGCTGGTTGACAAGCCAACATTGCAATCGCAAAAACGACAAGGAACCAATTATTTTCTACAGATAGTTTCATTGTTATATCTTTTGGTTTCGAGCAAAGATGCACAAAGTATTTATTTTATGCAAGCGCTTGCATTTGTAATGTAAAGCATTGTTGCCAAAGGCACCTAATCAGCTAGCATTTTGGTATTAATGTTTAAATGAAGAATTGCGAATTAGCAATTGTATAGGCTTGAGCGTAATAGAGCTATCTACTTTTTCGCTTTTAATACATTTTATAAGCTGCTCAACTGCAGACTTTCCCATATCATAACCTGGCATATCTACAGCAGATAAGGATGGCGTTACAAACTCATTACAACGCTCATTTCCTAGTGATATAATCGACAAATCTTCGGGCAATCGTACACCTGCACTTTTAGCAGCTGCCGAAATAATTAAACCAGAAGACGCACTAGCCGCAACAATTCCATCAGGTTTATCTGGTAAATTCATCCATATACGAACTGCATCACGAGCATCCTGCTCTGTTAAATCGCTAGACAAAAGGTATTGAGGAAGCAACGGTAAATCATTCTTCTGCAAAGCATCTTTAAACCCTTCAGTTCTATCACAAAAGACCTTGGAAGACGTGGTTCCTGCCAAATGTGCTACTCGCTTACACCCCAAATTTATCAAATGTTCGGTAGCAGTATAGGCTGCTTCGTAATTATCGACAACAATTTTTGGACCAGGCACAGCATAACTAACTCTATCGAACATAGCAACCGGAATACCTTTCTTTGTAAACACATCAAAATGACCAACATCTTTCGTCTCCATTGTTAAACAACAAACAAGACCATCTACCCTGGCCGAATTCATCACTCGTGTCATATCCACTTCCTGCTGAACACTTTCATTTGTCTGGCAAATAATCACATTGTAACCATTGGCACGAGCAACTTCCTGTATGCCACTTAATGCCTTTGCAAAAAATTGAGAACCAATGTTGGGAATAATCACTCCAATAACATTCGTTTTATTCTTTGACAAGCTTGAAGCCACCAGATTAAGCTCATAACCTAAATCTTGGGCTACAGCTTTAACTTTTTCTTTTGTGGCCTCACTGATTTTAGCATTATCATTTAAAGCACGCGATACAGTTGACGGTGATATGTTTAACTCTTTTGCAATATCATTTATGGTAATCTCGCGCTTTTGTTCTTTTAATGCCATTGGGTCAGTATTTAATTTCATACAAAGAAACAAAAATAATACTCAACTAACATTTGACACATTGACTAACTGAGCTCTAAACATTCGATCACCAAATTGCATAGTCCACTTAACTTGTCCATCCTTATTTATAAAAGCTACTTTTTTAGCAATAGATGAGGTACTTATATACCCGTCATTATATTGTTCAACCGAGCTCATAAAAGGCGAAAATAATGAAGATGGCAACTCTACCACATGATCAACATTAGCTAATCGATTTTCACTATCAATATGGTATTTTATCAAACGACTATAACTACGCTTTTCAATATCACCATTATCATACAACAAATAATTATCACACCCAAGACACTGTGCGTGATGCTGATACAAAGGCAAATCCACATCAGACAACCCCAGACCCTCTCCTTGCCCAAACTTCATAATTACTTCACCAGACAAAGCATCAACTTTCCAAATCTGACATAAATTTCGAAAACTAAGTAAATAATTTCCATTCCCATCTTCTTCAATAGAATTACCCCATGGCTGACTAAATTCAGTACCAGGCTTTATTGGTAAAACATGGCTAGTCATATCCCATTCCCATACTTTATTACCATAAGCGATTAACTCAGTAATTCCATCAACAATAAGCCCATCAACATGAACATTAGTAATGAAAGCACAGGTGCCTCGCTGGGTCAAAACAACATCATGATGCACCATACGATCAAAACCATTCTGACCATACTCTAACTTCACTAATGTATCTCCAGCAAACGTAGTTTCATAAATAAGATTACCATTCCCGAACTTATCATTTAAACCATCCTCCAGAGTTAACAAGGTACCACGTGCGTTTGCATTTCTTTTTCACACAGTGCAATTACGAATGGTGTTTTTACAACTCCACCTCATACACTATCAAAAAAAGAGCATTTTATATTCTGGTAGCAAGAGTAAGCACTGTTAAATAATAGATTAAAGAAGTATTATTCAAGATGATAAACCTGATTATCAGAAACAAGTTCTACATTATCAAATACAGCTTTAGCTTCTGATAGAAATGGCATTTTATCTTTATATCGACTGGAGAAATGACCAAGTATAAGCTTGCCTATGTTGGCATCTTTAGCAATTATTGCTGCTTGCTTAGCCGTTGTGTGACTGGTCCTCTTTGCCAAATCTTTTAATTCATGAAGAAATGTTGCTTCATGATATAACAAATCTACATTAGTGATAAAAGGAATAATCCGCCGATAATAACGTGTATCAGAACAAAAAGCATAAGACAATGGCTTTCTGGGCTCATGAAGCAGCTCACTACGCTTAACAGGTAAACCATCTACACCTATAAACTCTTCACCATTCTTAATTGCCACAATCTCTGGCACAGTAAGTTTAAATCTTTCGATTGCCTGTTTCTGAATATTCGGTTGCAACGGTTTCTCTTTAAAAATAAAGCCACAGGTTGGCACGCGATGCGACAATGGGATTGATTCAACCATTACTTTTTTATCCTCATATACAACACGAGGTTCATCAAACGTTAAATCGTTAAATTCAATTCTATATGGCAAATCAGCAACAAAGTACTCGAGATGCGGCTTCAACAAAACTTTTAAATCCTGATGAGCATGAATAGTTAACACCTTACGCCTTCCTAACAGACCAAATGTAGAAATTAAACCTATTAAGCCAAATACATGATCGCCATGTAGATGAGAAATAAATATATGATTGATTTTAGAGAAGTTAACCTTGTTTCGACGCAACTGCATTTGCGTTCCTTCTCCACAATCTATTAAAAAAAAACGCTCAGATACATTAAGTATCTGAGCGGTAGGATATCTATCCGATGTTGGTAATGCTGAATTACTACCAAGAATGGTTAATGATAATGCCATTAAACTGTTTCAATAGCTTTACGTATCATTTGAATACCATCCTCTAATGATGGTGCAATATTCAATACAGAATCTAATTGCGATACCGATATTAGTCTTTCAACTGCCGGCTGCAATCCTGCTAAAACAAATACACCATCAGCATTTTTACACAAGCGATTGGCTACCAAAATCGCACTCAAACCAGACGAGTCACAATAGTTGCACTTACCCAGGTCAAGCAAAATATTCTTTTCGCCGTTACCAGATAAAAGTACCAATTCTGACTTAAGGGTTGGAGCCACATGTGTATCCATTTTCTCTTTCAGAACCTGAACCAGTGTAAAATCATCTAATTTATCAATCTTGAAGTCCATAAATCGCTGTTTTAAAACTTATTACTTATCCCCTTCAGGTTTTCCTTCGTTAGCTTCTAACTGATTTTTCAGTGCTGCTAATTCAGAAATATCACCTAAAGTAGTCTTTTCTAAGTTATCATTCAACTTCTTCACACCTTTTTTAGTTGCTTTTGAGGCAGCTTTCTTAGCAGCTACTTCTTCAGACTTATTAGCATCTTCAAAAGTTCGTGAGTGAGAAAGGATAATACGCTTCGCAGCCTTATTAAACTCAATTACTTTAAAATCAAGCTTCTCATCAACTTTAGCAGGAGAATTATCTTCTTTAGTTAAGTGACGAGGCGTTGCGAATCCTTCAACACCATACTGTAATGCAATTACGGCACCTTTGTCGAAAATGTCAACAATTGTTCCTTCGTGAATTGAATCAACAGTAAAGATTCCTTCGAACACATCCCATGGATTCTCCTCAAGCTGCTTGTGACCAAGGCTTAAGCGACGGTTTTCTTTGTCGATTTCAAGAACAACAACTTCGATAGCTTCTCCAATTGCAGTAAATTCTGCAGGATGCTTGATTTTCTTAGTCCATGAAAGGTCAGAAATGTGGATTAATCCGTCAATTCCCTCTTCAATTTCTACGAAAACACCGAAGTTAGTGAAGTTACGAACAGTAGCAGAATGCTTGCTACCAACGGCATACTTCTCTTCAATTTTCTCCCATGGATCAGCCTTAAGCTGCTTGATGCCAAGTGACATCTTACGCTCGTCGCGATCTAATGTCAATACCATAGCTTCTACTTCGTCGCCTACTTTTAAGAAGTCTTGAGCGCTTCTTAAGTGCTGCGACCATGACATTTCAGATACATGAATAAGACCTTCAACACCAGCTGCAATCTCAACGAATGCACCATAGTCAGCCATTACAACCACTTTACCTTTAACAATGTCACCAACTTTCATTTCTGAATCCAATGAATCCCATGGATGAGCCGTTAATTGCTTCAATCCAAGAGCAATACGCTTCTTCTCATCATCAAAATCAAGGATTACAACGTTCAATTTCTGATCTAACTGAACGATTTCTTCAGGATGATTCACGCGACCCCAAGAAAGGTCAGTAATGTGAATTAATCCGTCTACGCCACCAAGGTCGATGAATACACCGTAAGAAGTGATATTCTTAACTGTTCCTTCAAGAACCTGACCTTTTTCAAGCTTAGAAATGATATCTTTCTTCTGCTGCTCAAGCTCAGCCTCGATAAGCGCTTTGTGAGATACAACAACATTTTTGAACTCAGGGTTAATTTTAACCACTTTGAATTCCATTGTTTTACCTACATACATATCGTAATCGCGGATAGGCTTAACATCAATTTGAGAACCTGGTAAGAAAGCTTCGATACCAAATACGTCAACGATCATACCACCTTTAGTACGACACTTGATGTAACCTTTGATAACTTCGTCGTTATCCAACGCTTCATTTACTCTGTCCCAAGAACGTAATGCACGTGCTTTCTTGTGAGAAAGTACTAACTGTCCTTTTTTGTCTTCCTGACTTTCAACGTAAACTTCAACTTTGTCGCCTACTGCTAACTCAGGATTGTAACGGAATTCGTTACGACTTACAATACCATCTGATTTGAAACCGATGTTAATTACTACCTCACGCTTAGTTAAAGTAATAACTTCACCTTCGATAACTTCTTTTTCTGAAATTGTCGACAATGTTTTGTCATACATTTCAGCTAATTCTTCTTTAGAAGCACCACCGCCTAAGACGTCACCTGCTTCATAGCTATCCCAATCAAAATCTTCCATTGGTACGTTAGCTACCGTTTCCTTTACTTCAGGAGCCTTTTCTTGCTCCTCAGCATTTACTTTTTCTTCTGCCATTTTTGTTTAAATGTTTAAAATCTAGTAGTTAGACATTATATTGAAAAAATCGCTGCAAAAGTAGAAACTTTTTTCGATGTAAAAAAGCATCTAACTAAATAATCAGCAACTCTTAAAAATAAGGCGGATAAAAGATTACGTCAAGTCACATTAATCCTTGTTCACATAAACAAAAATTAAATATTTTTAGAACAGATGAACCTATTAGGCAGGCTAACTTAAAAGCCAATTAAAATCATGTTAATGAACATCATTTTTTTAAGTTAAAGAAGCAATAAAAATTATACTTTTGGCTTTTGTTATATATTATATAATATCGTACTTTAATTTTTAATAAAATAAGCCAAATCACAAATACAATCGCTTATGAAAATTTCAATTGTTGGAACCGGGTATGTTGGACTTGTTTCGGGCACATGCTTTGCTGATACAGGAATTAATGTAACATGCGTTGATATTGACAAGGAAAAAATCAAAAAACTTTCGGAAGGAGTCATTCCTATCTACGAGCCTGGTCTCGATCAAATGGTTCTTAATAATGTTGAAAAAGACAGACTTCATTTCACCACCAGCTTAAAAGAAAGTCTGGAACACTCTGAGGCCATTTTTATTGCTGTTGGCACACCTCCGGGCGAAGATGGCAGCGCTGATCTGAGTCATGTACTTGAAGTAGCTCGTCAAATTGGTAGGCATATGAACCATTACATGGTAGTGGTAACCAAAAGCACTGTACCAATCGGGACGGCTAAAAAAGTTAAAGCTGCTATTCAGGATGAAATTGAAAAGCGTGGCATTGATATGGATTTTGATGTGGCGTCTAACCCTGAGTTCTTAAAAGAAGGAAATGCCATTGAAGATTTCCTAAAACCCGATAGAATTGTGGTTGGAGTCGAATCGGAACGTGCCGAAAAGATAATGAACCGCTTATACAAACCATTTGTATTAAATGGACATCCAATATTGTTTATGGATATCCCATCGGCCGAAATGACAAAATATGCAGCCAATGCCATGCTAGCAACAAAAATTAGCTTTATGAATGACGTTGCCAACTTGTGTGAAATTGTTGGTGCTGATGTCAACAATGTTCGACGGGGTATTGGTTCTGACTCAAGAATTGGCAATAAATTCATCTATGCCGGAGCTGGTTACGGCGGCTCATGTTTCCCTAAAGACGTAAAGGCAATCATCAAAACAGCTCAATTAAACAATTACAACCTTCGAATTCTTGAGGCAGTTGAAAATGTGAACGACGATCAGAAGAAGGTGGTGGTTAAGAAAATTAAAGCTCATTTTCCTGATATTAAGGGAAAAACATTTGCTATGTGGGGCTTATCATTCAAGCCACACACCGATGATATGCGAGAAGCTCCTGCAGTAGTCATTGCTAAAGCATTAACCGAACTTGGAGCCAAAGTAAAGGCATATGATCCGGTAGCAATGGATGAAGCAAAACATCAACTTGGTGATACCGTTGTTTATGGCGAAGACCAATATGATGTATTAATCGACGCCGATGCGCTAATCTTGATTACCGAGTGGCCAGAGTTTAGAGTACCTAACTACAAAGTGATGGATAAGCTGATGAAAAACAAAATTGTTTTTGATGGGCGAAACATATACGATCCTGAGGAAATGAAAGAGTTTGGTTATACATATTACAGCATAGGCCGACCTGTCATTAAATAATTACAATAACACTTTAAAGCCTGAAAGACTATTTACCCTTTCAGGCTTTATCATTTATCAGGGAATAATTTTTAAGCTTATTTATTACAAAGAATATATATAATGAAAAAAAGGATTCTTGTAACAGGAGGTGCCGGATTTATTGGATCTCATTTGTGTGAACGTCTTTTAAAAGAAGGTAACGAAGTAATTTGTATGGACAACTACTTTACAGGTTGTAAAGACAATGTTATTCATCTAATGGATAATCCATATTTTGAGCTCATCAGGCACGACGTTACGCATCCTTATTTTGTTGAAGTTGATCAAATCTATAACCTGGCTTGTCCTGCTTCACCCGTGCACTACCAGTACAATTCTATTAAAACGATTAAAACCTCGGTAATGGGTGCCATCAACATGCTTGGCCTGGCCAAACGCATCAATGCCAGAATACTACAAGCATCAACCAGCGAAGTATACGGTGATCCGCTGGTTCATCCGCAACAAGAAGACTATTGGGGTAATGTTAATCCTATAGGAATCCGCTCTTGTTACGATGAAGGTAAACGATGCGCCGAAAGCTTGTTTGTTAATTATCATGAGCAAAATGGTGTTGACATCCGCATCATTCGAATATTTAATACTTACGGACCTCGTATGAACCCGAATGATGGACGTGTTGTTTCTAATTTTATCGTTCAGGCATTAAAAGGCAAAGACATCACGATTTTTGGCGATGGAAAACAAACACGTAGCTTCCAATATGTCGATGACCTGGTAGAAGGGATGATTCGAATGATGAATACTGACAATTTTATTGGTCCGGTTAATATTGGTAACCCTAATGAGTTTACAATGCTTGAACTTGCTCAAGCAGTTATTGACTTAACAAACTCTAATTCTAAAGTTACTTACATGCCGTTGCCAGCTGATGATCCACTACAAAGACAACCAGACATCACATTGGCAAAAGAAAAACTAAACAACTGGGAACCAAACGTTCAACTAAAAGAAGGTTTAACTCATACCATCAATTATTTTGATGAGCTCTTAAAAAGAGAAGAAGCTTAAATATCATTTACCAACTCAGCATTCTAAAAATGACAAAAAGAAAAGGTATCATTTTAGCAGGAGGTTCAGGCACACGCCTTTATCCCATAACCAAAAGCATATCCAAACAAATTATACCGGTGTATAATAAACCAATGATTTATTATCCTTTATCAGTTTTGATGCTTGCTGGCATAAGGGAGATATTAATTATTAGCACACCTCATGATTTACCTCTTTATAAAGAATTATTTGGTGATGGCTCTGATTTAGGACTAGCCATTTCTTATGCCGAACAACCTTCGCCCGATGGACTGGCACAAGCCTTTATTATTGGTGAAGAATTTATAGGAAATGATGACGTGGCATTGGTCTTGGGTGATAATATCTTTTACGCTTTTGATTTTACCAACACCCTAATGGATGCAGCCCAAACAAAAGACGGAGCTGTTGTTTTTGGCTATTATGTAAATGATCCCGAACGTTATGGCGTTGCTGAGTTTGATTCAACAGGTAATGTACTATCCTTGGAAGAAAAACCAGAAAAACCCAAAAGTCATTATGCAGTAACAGGTTTATATTTTTATAGTAATGATGTTGTTCAGAAAGCTAAAAGCTTGAAGCCATCAAAACGAGGTGAACTTGAAATTACTGATTTGAATGTTCTCTATTTAAATGAACAACGCTTAAAGATGTCAATCCTTGGGCGTGGAGCTGCCTGGCTTGATACGGGAACTCACGATAGTTTACTTCAAGCCTCTAACTTTATATCAACCATCGAAAATCGCCAAGGGTTAAAGGTCGCTTGTATTGAAGAAATAGCCTACACCATGGGCTTCATCAACAAACAACAATTATTAAAACTAGCCGAGCCTCTAATAAAGAATGAATACGGCCAATACTTATTAAGAATTTCGAATGAGAAATAAGGACAATTGACAGTTAAACAATATTAACACAGTTTTACTTTTAATTTGTTAAACTATTAATAAATACACTTATTATCTTTCTATATTTGCACATAAATCGTTTTATATGGAAATTATTAAAACCAGCATTCCTAACTTATTAATCATCAAACCTGAAGTATTTAGCGATCCCAGAGGTTTCTTTCTGGAAGTGTTTGCCGAGAACAGATACAAAGAAGCCGGCATAAGCTCAAATTTCGTTCAGGACAATATATCTAAATCAAGCTATGGTGTTATACGTGGATTACATTACCAGTTAGCACCTTACTCGCAATCAAAATTAATACACGCACTTGAAGGTAAAATTCTGGATGTGGCAGTTGATTTAAGAAAAAATTCACCAACATTTGGTCAACATTATGCTGTAGAATTATCAGCAGAAAACAAGTTGCAATTTTTTATTCCACAGGGATTTGCCCATGGCTTTTCAGTTTTAAGTGAAACCGCAATTGTCAGCTATAAATGTGACAATTACTACAGTCAGGAGGCTGAAAGAGGGATTGTCTATAACGATGCAAAGTTGAATATTAATTGGCAAATTCCAGCCGACAAAGCTATTATATCATCAAAGGACAGCATTTTACCATCATTCAAAGAGGCAGAACACAACTTTGTTTTTAGCATTTAATGAAAGAAATACTCATCATAGGTTCAGAAGGACAATTAGGCCTTGAAATCAAGAAACAATGTAAGGTTTTAAATAAAGTTAACTTTACATTTACCAGCCTGCAATCACTTGATGTCACCAATACACAACAATTAGTTGACACTATCAAAAGTAAAAATTTTGATTACATCGTTAATTGCACAGCGTATACTGCCGTTGATAAAGCTGAAGAGGAAGTAGAACTGGCCACAAAAATAAATACAAGCGCCTTAGCCACAATTGGTCAATCAGCCAATGAAATTGGCGCGAAGGTGATACACGTTTCAACAGATTATGTATTTGATGGCAGTAATCACCGGCCATATGTTGAAACAGATACTACAAACCCTAATTCAGTATACGGATCAACCAAGTTAAATGGAGAACGAGCCCTTTTATCTCATAACAAAGAGTCAATGGTTATCCGAACATCGTGGCTTTATTCAATACATGGCAATAACTTTGTTAAAACGATGATTCGCCTCGGAAACGAAAGAGATGAACTAGGCGTTATCTTCGATCAGGTGGGCACACCTACCTACGCTGGTGATTTGGCCGATATCATTTTGCATATAGTAGATGCTGACATATCTAAAGTAACAACATTCGAACCTGGTATCTATCACTATAGCAATGAAGGAGTAGCAAGCTGGTATGATTTTACACTTGCAATTCATCAAAAAATGAACATATCTTGCAGAGTTAATCCGATCGAAACGAAGGATTATCCAACGCCAGCACCAAGACCGCATTATAGTGTTCTTAATAAGGCTAAAATTAAACAGGTATATAATGTATCTATCCCTTATTGGAAAGATAGTTTAGATAAATGCCTGTTACTTTTAAAATAACGAAGATTATCTAACACCACAAATAACAGAAAAATGCAAAATCAGGATGTATTAAATGCAGTTGTTAAAAAAGCACAAGAGTGGCTTGATGGCAACTATGATGCAGAAACGAAAGCATCCATCAAAGCAATGATGGACAACGAGGATAAGACAGATTTAATCGACTCATTTTATAAAGATTTGGAGTTTGGAACAGGTGGCTTACGTGGCATCATGGGAGCTGGCTCAAACCGAATGAATATCTACACTGTAGGTGCGGCTACTCAAGGCTTAGCCAACTATCTGCTTAAAAACTTCACGGATGTAGACCAGATTGGTGTGGTTATCGGTCACGATTGCCGTAATAACAGTCGCTTGTTTTCTGAAGTAGTCGCTGACATTTTTAGCGCCAACGGTATTAAAGCATACATGTTTGAAGATTTACGTCCAACACCGGAAGTTTCATATGCCATCCGCCAGTTAGGCTGTCAAAGTGGTGTTATCATCACCGCTTCTCACAACCCCAAAGCATATAACGGATATAAGGCTTATTGGAATGATGGTGCACAATTAACCGCTCCGCACGATACAAATGTTATCGATGAAGTTAAGAATATTGCATCGGTTGACGACATCAAATTTGAGGGCAATAAGGAACTGATTGAAGTACTTGGTAAGGACATGGATAACCAATACCTTGATGTCGTTAAAAGTCTTGTGTTAGATCAGGATTTAATTGATCGCAACAAGGACCTTAAGGTTGTGTATTCTCCTATCCACGGAACCGGTGTTGAAATCATCCCTGCTGCTTTACGCAAGTGTGGTTTTGAAAACGTGATAAACGTACCTGAACAAGATGTTGTTAGTGGTGAATTCCCTACGGTTGTGTCTCCAAATCCGGAAGAGCCTGCTGCGCTTGAAATGGCATTAAACAAAGCACGTGAGACGAATGCTGACATTGTGATGGCATCGGATCCGGACAGTGATCGCCTTGGAATTGCTGTGAGAAATGAGAAAGACGAATTTGTATTGGTTAACGGTAACCAAACAGCTACTCTTTTAACCTGGTACATGCTTAAAAAATGGAAAGAACGTGGCTTACTTACCGGTAAAGAATACATTGTAAAAACCATTGTTACATCTGAATTACTTAAAGAAATAGCCATTAAAAATGGTGTTGAATATTTTGATGTTTACACTGGTTTTAAGTGGATTGCTAAAGTCATCAGGGAGCTTGAAGGAAAGAAAAAATACATTTGCGGTGGCGAAGAGTCATACGGCTTCTTACCTGGTGACTACGTGCGCGATAAAGATGCTGTTGCAGCCATTACCATCACAGCCGAAATAGCCGCCTGGGCTAAAGATAATGGTAAAACATTGTTTGATGTATTACAAGACATTTACATGGAATATGGTTTTTCAAAAGAAAAGATGATTTATATTGTTCGTGAAGGAAAATCAGGCGCTGATGAAATTAAGCAATTAATGGCTAATTTCCGCAGTACTCCACCTCAAACATTGGCTGGCGATAAGGTAAGTATTATCAAAGACTATTCTAAGTTAGATGCCTTCCATGTACTGGAGAATAAACACGAAGCCATTGATTTACCTGGTGAGTCAAATGTACTTCAGTTCTTTACTGAAAATGGTTACAAAGTATCAGTTCGCCCGTCAGGTACCGAACCTAAAATTAAATTCTACTTTGAAGTAAAAGTTCCAATGAATAGCAAGGATGAGTTTTATCCAGCTAATGAAAAGGCAGATGCTATCATTGACAACATCGCTAAAGATTTAGGAATATAGAATATCGATTTAAAACAATAAAAGCGAAGTTCATCAGTGAGCTTCGCTTTTTTCTTGTCTTATATTTTACCCTCGGAACAATCGATACTTTAACTTTGTATTTTCACCTTCCTTACCTTTCCAAATTCGGCCACAATATGTACATTCATAAAAGGAGTTTCGATTTTCTTTCCAAGATTCGACAATTGGAAACCCCATGAGCAAACTGTGGTATAGCTTACATTTCATTTCTTTTGACAGAAAAAAGTACCTATCGGCCTCTTTCCTTCCCGATTTTTTATTCAACATTCATACTGACATTAACGTCACTCCCCACTTCCTTTTACAATTCATTCTTCCCACATATTTCCAGTAGCAGGTCAATGTGACTTTGATTCATATTCCCCAACTGAATATACTAGAAAAAGCATTTTTTGTTACATCTACTATTGTCAAATAAACGTTATTATTCTTGATGTATCTGGTAATCAACACAAAGCTTTCATCATATTTTTCAGCATAGAAAAGTCAAGATTTCTCATGCTAAAAAACATTTTATTCTTCAAAAAACTCATCTTTGAAATTAACCAAATACACCCGTTCGGTGGCACGTGTCAAAGCAGTATATAACCATCGAAAATAACCTGTTCCCATTTGTTCTTCAGGAATATATCCTTGGTCAACAAACACGGCTTTCCACTGACCACCTTGAGATTTATGACAGGTCATCGCATAAGCATATTTCACTTGCAAAGCATTGTAGTAAGGATTCTCTTTTACCTTCTCATACTTCTTTCGTTGTGACTTTTCTTCTTCATAATCTTCCATTACATTCTTAAAAAAAGCCTCTTGTTCCTCCTTCGAAAATCCGGCCGTGTCAGTATGCAAAGCATCCAATATAATTTTCACATCAATCTCCAGATGTTCATAATCCGTTAATCGCAAAGTCACGTTAGCAAAACGACGATCGTACAATTCCTCATAGCCATTTATTCGAACGACCTCAGCAATATCACCATTGGCAATAAAATCGGCTTCTTTACTATCTTTCAACCAATGGTAATTATTTTTCATAATTAACAAATGGTCGGTTACAGTCAATTCCTCTTCGCGATACAAAATACTCGCACGTATACCACGATTAAAAAGGTTGGCACGCTTATTTGAGCGACAAACCACGAGCGTTTCATCTAATCCATAATTTTCCTGACACCAGTTAAGTTCATCAATCAGCTCCTCTCCTGAGAGCCTTTTAAAGTCAGGATATCCTTTTGCTTCTAGCGCAGGATAAGTTGGTTCAAACAAGCCCTCATCAAGCATAAATCGTAGCTTGGTGGCATTGTATAAGATTCCACTATCTTCTTCCTGACGCACAACCTCACTCAAGAAATAATCTTTCACCTGCATCCCTAAACTCTCAAGATAAAGCTTATCCAGTGCCGGACTCTCGTCAAAACCAACAGGTGGTAACTGTGCCACATCTCCAATTATTACAAGCTTACAACGGTCATTTCTAAAAACAAAATTTAGCAAATCTTCAAGCAGTCGGCCACTGCCAAACATGGTATAATCTATACTATTATTGGATATCATAGATGCCTCATCCACAATGAAAATAGCATCTTTGGCCTTATTGTAATTAAGGTTAAAAGAGCCAAAATCATCGTTTGAAGACTGACGACGGTAAATGAGCTTATGAATTGTATATGCTGGTTTTTGAGTATAACTACTTAAAACTTTAGCAGCTCTACCTGTTGGTGCCATTAATTGGCTTGGTAATTTCAACTCTTCCAATACATCCGTAAAAGCCTTCATCAAGGATGTTTTCCCTGTACCTGCGTACCCTTTGATAAGGCATATATTTCGAGATCCTTCTTGCATAATAAATTCGCCCAAACCATCGATGAGTGATTGTTGTGAATCTGTTGGTTTAAAAGCAAACTTTTGCGTAATTAGACTGGATATATGATTATTTAGCATTTTTAGTGTAGATAAAAGCTTTTTAAAATCTGTAATTTGATTTTTTTTTTAAATTTGTGCATTCAAACTAAAACAAAATTCCGAAGATAATGAAAACAGTTATTCAGATTGTTCTTACTATTGCAATTATTGCGCTAGGCTGGTTCTGTGTTGAGAGTATTAATAAACCAATTCGCTTTCAAGAGCAGCAAGCATTAAGAGAAGAAGCAAACGTTGAAAAGTTAATCTATACCAGAGATGCTCAGGTTGCTTACAAATCGGTTCACAACAAGTACACGGGAAGCTACGACACTTTAATTAACTTCATCCTTAACGATTCTTTACCATTGGTTAGGAAAGAAGGTAGTTTAACCGATAGTATGAGAGAAGCTGGTATTACTGAAATTAAAGCTCTTGCATTAGGTATCATTAGCCGTGATACAATTCGTGTGAGTGTGAAAGATTCGTTATTTCCTGTTAATTACCCGGTTGATTCTTTAAAGTTTGTTCCATTTGTTGAAGGTGGAAAAATGTATGAAATGGGTGCTGGTGTAGTAGTTACAGGATCTGGTGTTAAAGTACAGGTTTTCGAAGCTAAAGTTCATAACAACATTTACTTGGCAGGATTAGAAGCTCAGGAAGTTATTAACCTGAACGATAAGACTGGGAAGTTGGAGAGATATCCAGGACTAAAAGTAGGTTCATTAGACGCTGCGAACAATAACGCAGGTAACTGGGAATAGTATTTTTATGACCAAGACATACGTTGTAGATCAGTCGTTTGACGCAAGTATTACAACATCTTATTTTCTGTCCATCCGATCTTCTTCGGGTGGACTTTCTTTTTGTGTATTAGACCCGGTTACTAATACCTATATTGCATTTGCTAATATCCCATTTAGCGACCATAGCAAAGACAATATAAAAACACAGGAAGTGCTTCTAAAGGAAGAACTGTTGCAGCTACCTTATAAAAAAGTATTCTTCTTGTATGAATCGACAAAAAACACTTTAGTTCCGTCAGCTTTGTATGATCCGACTAAACTTTCTGAATTGTATAAATTTAATCATTCAGAAAGTGAGGAGCCCTATGAGTTAGTATCACAGAAAATAAAAATGGCGGATGCCTGGAACATTTTTAGCATCCCGCAATTTATGTATCACCTGGTAAAAACGCAGTTTGAAAACGTGCAGTTTTACCAGCATTACTCGCCCTTTGTTGAAGGCTGTTTAATTGCAAGTCAGCTTAAGAAACAGGAAGTGGTAATGCACATTGGGGTTCATAATACGTTTTTTGATTTGCTGATCATTAAAGATCGAAAAATGGCCTTATGCAACTCATATGCGTACGACAACATCAATGATTTCCTGTATTTTGTTTTATTCACATTTGAGCAACTAAAACTTGAAGCTGATAGTACTAATGTACTGCTTCATGGATTGCCTGATAAGCAAAAAGAAATCTTTAAAGAACTAAAGAATTACATCAGACAAACAAAACTAACATCGCCAACTCCTCACTTCAAATTCAGCAATAACATGCGTATTAAAGAGGGTGACATTCTACAGTTTCATAATTTATTTAATCTGGCATTATGCGTATAATCAGTGGCACATTAAAAGGCAGACGTTTTTCTCCACCCAAAAGCTTTTCGGCACGCCCAACAACTGATATTGCCCGCGAAAGCTTGTTTAATGTACTCAATAATCGGGTTGATTTCGATGAATTAAGTGTACTGGATTTATTTGGTGGCACTGGTAGCATATCCTATGAATTTGCTTCTCGCGGATGCACTAATGTGACCACAGTTGAGCTGAACTACAAGCATTTTAGCTTTATCAAGTCAATGATTAAGGAGTTTGGTTTGGACGATGACATTCAAGTTATTAAAGCTGATGCTTTTAAATACATTAAGAAATGTAATTTGCAGTACGATCTTGTATTTGCCGATCCTCCATTTGATTTAAAAGATTTTGAGTCTATTCCCGATCGCTTTTTTGAAAATACCTTATTAAAAACTGATGGAACTTTTATTCTTGAGCATTCAGATAAAATGAGTTTTGAGCAACACTCCAGATTTACTGAGGTAAAAAAGTATGGTAAAGTTCATTTTTCGTTTTTCATGTAGTAAGCACTTTCTCATGAAACTTAATTAACAACTCTTGTAGCTCTTTGGCTAACCCTTCATTTAGGATGCCTTTAGTCACATCAAAGTTTTTATGAAATATAGGAAGTGATAAACTACCTACCAGGCTTTTATTAGCATATCCATAAGCTTTAGAAGCATGGTCAAGCACTCTCATACCTCCCCGAGGACCTGGTGATGTCGCCAATAATAGCAAGGGTTTATCGTACCAAAACTCCTTTTCAATGCGTGATACCCAATCGAAAATATTTTTATATGCCGCCGAATAGGAACCATTATGCTCAGCCAATGAGATGATTACTCCATCAGCATCCTTTATTAGCCTCTTAAAAGCATGTGCTAATTCAGGAATACCAATATCCGCCTCCTTATCAACACTAAACAGTGGCATTTCAAAATCATTTAAATCAATTAAATTAATTTGCACATCATCCAATTGAGATGCGACATAAGCAGCAAATTGCTTGTTTATAGACTGTCGACTTGAGCTCGCACCAAATGCGAGAATTTTATGTTTCATCATTGTGACTTTTTTATAGAACAAGTGATGAGTTATTTAGTTCGTAATAAAAAAAGGCCTGTAACGATTCATTACAGGCCCCTAATTCTAATGTTATCTATCTTGCTATTCCGAATCCCATGGAATCAACTTCGATTTATAAAAATCAACTCCAAGCTCTTCTAATCGCTTGCCATGTTTAACTAAGCGTACTTTGTATGATTCCCAGTTTTGCTTCTCCACTGGCGACCAACCTAGCTCGGCATGCCCCAATAAGCGTGGAAATACTAAATACTCGATATCATCCATTGTTTCAACAGTTTCGGTCCATAGAGGTGATTCAATGCCCAAAATATTCTCTTTACCGACTCCTTCCACCAGTGTTTCAGGATTCCAGTTATAAGCCTGATCTACCTCAACTAAGCCTGCCCAATCAAGACCAATACGCGAGTCTTTATTATACTTCATATCCAGATAGGTGTGTTTATTAGGCGACAACAATACTTTAGCACCTTTATTAACACCCATTTTTACATTCTTGGTTTCTCTCGACCAATACTGAACAATATCCGTCTCATCTATATCAGCATGTGCAATTTCATCCCAGCCAATCATGGTTTTATTATATTTCTTTACAATCTCCTTAGTGCGATTGATAAAATAGATATAATCATCGAGCTTGGTTACATGCGATTCATCACCACCAATATGAATATATGGTCCATCAGTTATTGCAGCTAATTCACGTACCACATCATCTACAAACTGATAAGTCACTTCTTTGCGCGTAGCTAATGTGCTAAATCCAACCTTTGTACCAGTGTATAACTCAGCCTTCTTTTTTGTTCCGTTTAACTCAGGGTAAGCCACCACTGCAGCGTTGGTATGACCTGGCATATCAATTTCAGGAACGATAGTGATATAGCGTTGTTTGGCATATGCTACGATGTCTTTAAACTGTTCTTGAGTATAAAAACCTCCTTTACCACCACCAACTTGTGTTTGACCACCTACTGATGTTAACTTAGGCCACGACTTAATTTCAATACGCCAACCCTGGTCGTCGCTTAAATGCATGTGAAGAACATTAATTTTATAACTAGCTGCTAAATCAATTACGCGCTTAACGTCCTTAACGCCAAAAAAATGACGTGATACATCAAGCATCATTCCACGATATTCAAATTGAGGATAATCTGATATTGCTCCTGAAGGAATAATCCAACTGACTGTTTCAGCCACATGCTTACTAATCAATTGCTCAATGGTTTGACTTGCCCTGAAAATACCTGCCGGGTGGTTAGCTAAAATCTGAATGGCTTTTTCACCTATTTTTATTTGATAAGCTTCCTCCCCTTTGGTTTCGATACCAGAAGCTGAAAGGTAGATGCCTTTTGAAGGTGCTTGCTCAGTTGTCATGACCTTTGGAGTAATACCTGTACGTCCTTTTATCTGTTGAGATAAAAGATTCGCCACCTCAGTTAACTCAGTGTCATCAATATAAATAATCGTTTTTTCATTGATTAAATAAGAGCTTCCATCAGCCTGGATTTGAACTGGTAAAGGAATCAAATTATCTGAGCTTAATTGAGCAGGAATAGGCTTTTGGCAGGAAACGCCCAATTGCATCAACATGCCCAAAGTAAGGGCTGTAATTGTTTTTTTAATCATTGTAAGAACATTTTAGTTTATTGGTTTTCTCTCTTGATGATGGCTATTCCACCAATCATCACTTCAAATATATAAAACCCTTTTGAAAGTTATCTAAAATACTTTTGTATCCTTACAATTTAAATCAATTAAAGGGAATAATAACTTCTCGAATTATTGATTGATAAGAATTTCATACCAATAGCAATCACAAATTTAACCAAGTACCATGGCAATACTAACCCCTATAAAGGTGCCAATGACATAGCCTAGAATACCAACAAGAATCGCTGGTGTTACCATTCTTTTTTGCCCCAATGACGCAGCCATTGGCGCTGCAACAGATGGTCCCATGATATTCGCCGCGGAGGAAATTATCACTTCGTACACATTGAGCTTAAAGAAACGTGCTGTAAGCGTTAAGAACAGAAAGTGAAACGCCATAATAATCATATAGAATAACAATAATGAGGGCCCAACCTTTAAAACTTCATAAATATTGGTTGAGGCTCCAATAACGGCCAAAAAAGCATACATCATCCATAAGCCAATACTGAAAGAAGTACTTTCCAATGCTTGTAGCTTTTTAGGAAACAGATTAGCGACAACCAGAGAAAAAACAGTTATCAGCAAAATACTAAGGTTCAAATCGGTACCTATTGCACGCTGTAAATATGGCGCAAAAAACCCTCCTGCCGCTGCAATAAATACAGCCAAAAACAGCGCCACTGCAATGCGTTCAATCGAGATTGCTTTTTGTTCACTTGCCACTTCTGTATTGACAACATCAATTTTTCCTTTTTTACTCCAGAAACGATTAAGAAAGGTAAGTGCAGGTACCAAAAACAGAAATAAAACATATAGGTTGGCAGCAAAATTATCCACTGCAATGGTTGCTGAGAAATAAGGGTTAGTGCTGAAATTCAGCGTTTCGCCTGTGGCAACAAAGTTGATACTTCCTCCCACTAAGGTGGCTGCAATTACACCAGCTGTATTTCCGGCATCATCGCCTAAATCAATAAAGTAGAAGGCAATAAAACAGCCTATCACCACTCCTATGGCTCCAATTACAAAAGCAATCAGTAGCTTACCACTCTCTTTTATAATCTTTACAATATTAGAACTGAATAACAAGAGAGGAATTGAGATAGGAATAAAATAATCAAATACCATATCATAAACCGGCACTGAAACACCAGTACCTGAACCTACAGGCACAAATCCAACCATGGCTAAAATCGACATGGAAATCATGGTAACTAAAATGCCTGATACCTTTCCAAACCACTTTTTATGCTCCGACCAAATGCCAAAAGCAGCAGCAGCTAGCACCATGGTTAATACTATAAAATGTTGATCAGCCTGTATTATTGAATTCATATTTAAAGCTTTTAGCTACTAGTCATTCGTCAATTGTGTTAGCAGCTTGATTGATATTATTAAAAGTCTGAAGCTCGTAGTTCTAGCTCTGTAAATGTAATGCAACAGTTTAGCAATTCACTAAGAAAAAACTTATAAACGCTCCTGTCTACTGTCAATTAGTTAATGCCCAAACAATGCCAACTGCTCTTCTCCCACCGTTACAATTTCGGAAGGTGCATAACGGTTGGTTGGCAATATTTGGTACTTAGGTTTTAAATGCTCAAAAGCCTTCATAGCTATCTCAACCCTATTATTATCAGCCGAAATATGTGATAAAAAAATGGTTTTTAAACTTGTAGTATCCAGTTCTTCTACCAAATCTACTGCTTGCTTATTGCTTAAATGACCTTTATCTGATTTAACCCGTTGTTTTAAATGGTATGGATAAGGGCCATCTTCAAGTAATTGCTCATCGTAATTACTTTCTAAAAAGACCATATCACACAATGCCAGATGCTCTCTGGTATTAACACAAGCCACACCAATATCGGTCATCACTCCAACGCTCTTTCCATTTACTTCCACCCTGAAACTCGTAGGGTCAATGGCATCATGCTCTTTGGTAAAAGAGTGCACTTTGAATCCACCAACTAATACAGTATCCCCAGCATTAAATACGTGAGCGGTTTGTGGATGATGCTTAGGATGTGCCTTATTCAATGTTGCCCTGGTTAAATAGGCATCGATACCATGAGTATCACACAGCACTCTCATGCCTCTAATATGATCGGCATGCTCATGCGAAATAAACACGGCCTTCACCTTATTAATGTCGAGGCGTAATTCCTTCATTCGCTTCATCACCTGCCGACGCGAAATACCGGCATCAACCAAAATAGCTTCCTTCTCAGTTCCGATATAATAACAATTGCCGTTGCTTCCCGAAGCGATGGCACAAACTTTAATCATTTCTTTCTAGCTTTAAGCTGTTCATCCTGACAGAAAGAGTATTGGAAGTGTAACCTTCATTAAACCCACTTATCCTCCATAGTCAATAAAGGGCACAAAAATAATCATTACTGCTTAAAGATAATGACAGTTACAACTCAAAAAGATCAACAATTATAACAGACAGCAACACCCCTCTCACCTTCTAACACCGTCCTCTCAATTATTACCCCCGTCCTCTCAGGCTTTATAGGATTCTTCTCAATATTTTACCCAATCTTCTCAGTATTTCTCCCCGTTCGTCTCATAACTTTAGTCGTCCTTCTCAAGTTTTCACCCGCTCATCTCAAGTTTTCACCTATTCTTCTCAAAGATTGACTCGTCCTCTCACAAAATACCTTGTCCTCTCACTATTTATGTCGTCCTCTCAAGGGTTTCAGAGCCTTTACAAGCATCGAATACACAAAACAATGCGACGCGCCCTCGCCTCGTCTCACCCAACATTCACTCTTCTCTTTTCTCTTCTGACTATCAAACAAAAAACCGTTCTGCTTCCCTTCCCTCAGCAAACTTAGAAAGTAACTCGCTGGCTTCATCTAAAGCAGTATTAATCGGCTCTTTGCCTTCAAATCCAATAATTATCATCAGGAATTGAGTGGTTTCATCAGTTACCATCGTACGCGTTGAATCACTGGTAGGATTTCCAAAAGCACCTTTATCATCCCGAAATACGGGTAACTTCTCAATATTAACATCACCTCGACCAATTCCCTGGTAAGGCTCTTTCTCTTCTCCGATTCCCATTTTCACATCGCCTTGAATAGCATTGTAATTATATCCGCATATGGAGTATCCGGTTTTAACAGATATCAGATTAAGAATATCTACAACATTATTGATATGATACAAGCCTTTACCATTAGCAACACGCCTTAACAGAGCTTCTGCTGCCGGGCGATAACGATTAGGGTCCTTGCCCAGGCTTCGATAAGCATTCTTATTAGCCTTCACTGTTGCCATCTCCCGAATTGTTTCTGGGGTATGAATCGCTTCTAGCTTTTTCACCTCATCATTTAGTATGGTTAATAATTCAGATTGAGGCTCATTAACTTTAACATCAATGATAATACCTCCCAGCAAAAGGTCAGGTAAATGCTCTTTTAATTTTTGATCAATTGTAATGGTCATTGTCACGATTTTGAATTTGCAAAATAAATAAAAAAATACCTTGTTACTTTTTTATAATCATCTTTAAACCGCTATTAATCACATAATGATATATTTTCAGAATGTTGTTAATGCATTTAGCAATGCCCTAGCATCGATTGTGTATCGATTCATAAAGGTAGCAGCATCGTATCTTCTTCGATAGTTCTTCGGTTACTATAGATACGAACGCAACACGATGATGTATCGATGCTGATACGATGAAGTATCGTTGATAACCCGAATAATTTAAAAGTTTTAGACAAAAATCTAAAACATGCTTCATTATAGGTCATTTTTCTTGTTTTCATCTAAAATTGCTAACGCTTAGGCACTAAAACAGTACGAAACAAACAACCAAGAACAAACACTAACCTCTAACTAGCAAATACTTAACACTTACTGTAATATTACAGTAATTTCAATCTGAATAAAATTACATTACTTTAGCCGGAAATTTCTGCTATGCCAAGACCAAACAACATACAAGCTGTCTTTTTTGACATGGATGGCGTTCTTTACGATTCGATGCCAAACCATGAATATACCTGGATTCACAGTCTGAAAGAATACGGTATTGACTTTCCGCCAGAGCAAGCCTATATGAATGAAGGGCGAACTGGATTTTCCACTATCCGTATGGCCTTCGAGAAATACCTCAATCGAACGGCTAGTAAAGAGGAGCAAGAAGCAGTATATGCACTCAAGACCAAACTGATGAGCAAACGCCCAAAAGCGCCGCTTCTGCCTAAAATGCAAGAGCTTGTTCAGAACCTAAGAAACAATGGCGTTCAGGTTTTTGTAGTTACTGGCTCCAAACAACCCTCGTTGGTTGAAAAGTTAAGTGCCAACTTTGGGGTAAGGAAAAGTAACATTGTAAGCGGTGCAGATGTTAAACAAGGCAAACCACACCCCGAGCCATATCTGATGGCCTGGAAAAAATCAGGTATAGAAAAGAAAAATTGTTTGGTTGTTGAAAATGCACCTATGGGAGTTGAAGCCGCTAAAGCAGCAGGTATTTATACTGTTGCTGTGAATACAGGAAAACTAAATGATAGTGTTCTACAAAATGCCGGAGCTAATGAGTTATTTGGTAATACAGTAGACTTACACAACTCTTTAAGTCGATAAATATGAATGACTTGAATATTAAAATCAGACTAATCACGGAACTCGTCCAACTGATAGGTTCTAAAATTAAGCGTATTAAAGCTGCAATTTCAGACACTTCTGAATCAATGAAAAATGATACAAAAAGCAGTGCCGGTGATAAGTTTGAAACGGGTCGTGAAATGATGCAGATTGAGCTGAACAAACAGCAAGTGCAACTTGGCAAACAGCTACACTTACAGAAGGATTTAAAACAAATTAACCTGAACAAAACCTATTCGACAGTGGAATTTGGCAGTCTGGTTCAAACCAACAAAGGCATTTACTTAATGGCCATTGCACACGGCAAGTTAAACGTTGAAGGTATTGATTACTATGCTCTTTCAATGGCATCGCCCATAGGTCAGGCATTGAAAGGAGCTAAAGCTGGCGATACTATTCACTTCAATAAACAAAACATAGTTATTAAAGAAGTACTATAAAACCACAACTACTTTTTCACAAGATCACATCAACAAGCTGGATGAAGATTATATTGGAAAAGCAGACTATATTATTTGTGTGCCATCAAATATGACAAAGACTTATGTGGGGATGCAAAAACGATAAAAAGGCATGATGAGCATTGCAAAATCAATACTTTAGTACTGTTTTTCGTCACTTTAAAGCCTTTCTTTAAGCTTTGTTAGGGATTTATTTATCGCTGTTTCTTAACTTCGAATAAAATTAATTTCCATGTCGGACATTGAGCTTATAAAAGAATTAAACAAACACTTAACCAGGCCTCTCAAACAATTAAAAAAAATTAGTTGGATTACAAAAGGCTATGTATTGAATGACAATAGTGAGGTCACACATCTCAGTATATTCAAAAGCAGGTTAAAAGGTCATATTCCTCAAGAATTATTTGAACTAACAAAGCTTAAATACATCGATATTCGCGACAATGAAATAACGAAAATTCCTGAGGATATAAGTCGTTTAAAATCACTCAAATACATTGACATTAGAATAAATAAGTTATCAGATTTACCTCAATCGATTAGCTACTTAAAAGACCTTGAAAGACTATACCTTGGGCAGAATGACTACAAAAGTGTTCCCGAGATTATTAGTGAATTAAAAGCACTTGAACTGATTGACTTTAGTGACAATCAAATCAATGCCGGATGCGATGCCTTACTAAGTGCACCAAAACTAAAGAACATATATCTGAATAATAATCAACTGACAAACTTCCCGTTTGATAAAGTGAAAAACAACCAATTGGAAGAATTGATATTGCTGGATAACCCACTATCTGACTATCATGGAATGACCAGAGATAAGATTGGCCGATTGGTTTTATAATCCTATAATTCATATAAAACTGACTAACGATTTCAATAGAAATACCAATTGCCCAATTCTCCTTGTTCTAAAATTAACAAGCATACGACTGTCCTATAACTTGTTTCTCATATAATTCCCTTGCTACAGACTCCAAATTCCTGCACCTTTTAAGACTGTATTGCTACATCTTTTATTTCAAACAGAATTTTAATACGTTCATATTGCAACATTGTTGCATTTAGTGTACATTTGCAACATTGTTGCATTTAGAAATGTTATTAAGGTAAAACGACTTGTTGCCCATTTAAGCATCACCTATTAAAATAATGAACTTGCAGTGAGAGAATGAAATTGTAAAGATTCAAAGTAAGAAATGCCGGCATTAAAAAAACATATTGCAATCCTTTTATTTGGAACTTTCTTTTTTCCAATTGCCTATCAGTCCTGGCATTTGATTAAAGAGCATTCGCCTGTTTCACATTGCGATTCTGGCTGCTGTCATTCAAAAAAATCAGAAAAAACATACAATATAAAGCCGGGCATTAATGATGGTTCTGAAAAGGAAGAAACATGTCCTATTTGCGAATTTCACTTTTCATTAAACATATTACCTACAGCGCAAAACACTCATAGTAAAAATAAGTTATCCGAAAGCTCTAACACAGAGCTTACCGCTTGCTTATATCTTGAACAAGTCAACTCTGAAAAATCTCCACGTGCACCACCTGCACAATCTTAAAACATTTTTTTAACAGTTTTAAGTATAATCTCATTTAAAATATATGAGCAAATCCCTAATGCTCGTACTGTGCATGGTTCTTTTTTACAAGCTATCGTACAGTCAAGATAGTTATACCCTTAAAGGCATTGTGGTTGATGAAAACAATGTGGCTTTAACAAGTGTGGCAGTTGTTTTACACCCTTCAAACAAGGGCACTATTACCGATAGTGTTGGACATTTTCATTTTACCAACTTACAGGCTGGTGAATATACAATTCACATTTCGTTTATTGGCTACAAGCCTTATGAAGAAACAGTGAAACTTAATGGCAATACGACTTACAAAGCAAAACTTAGTGTTGCATACCTTAATTTACAGGAAGTAACCATTACCGATAATTATGCTGAAAAACGCAAAAAAGAAGAATCACTTAATATAGAAATAGTAAACGACCAGTACCTGAAGCAAAACCTTGGCGGGAGTTTGATGAATTCCCTGGAAAGGTTACCTGGTGTTACAACAATAGATATTGGCTCTGGTCAGTCTAAACCGGTTATTAGAGGACTTGGATTTAACCGTGTGGTGGTGGTTGAAAACAATATCAAGCATGAAGCACAGCAATGGGGAGCTGATCATGGTCTGGAAATTGACCAGTATGCTGTTGAAAACATTGAAGTGATAAAAGGTCCTTCATCATTGATGTATGGAGCCGATGCTATTGGTGGAGTTATTGACATTAAAAATCGCAAAACACCAATCAATAACAGGTATGGTGGGGTCGTTGATATAACAGGCAAATCTAATAATAACTTATTGGGTAGCTCAGTGATGGTTTACGGTCGGAAAAACACCTTATTTGGAAGCATACGAGCAACATTACTTGATTATGCCGATTACAAAGTGCCAGCCGACTATGTGGATGTATACGGATACAAGGTACCATTATACAACAACGAGTTACGTAATACGGCAGGAAAAGAACAGAACCTACATTTAAACTTTGGCATTATTAAGGATAAATTTAAGAGTCGGTTCAATGTTAGTAATGTGCATACTAAAAGTGGCTTCTTCGCCAATGCACATGGTTTAGAGCCACAGCAGGTTGATACCGCGATGCATGATAAATCTAACAGAGATATCTTATTACCTTATCAACAGGTCAATCATTTTAAGGTGACAAATACCAGCTCATACACCTTCGATAAATTAAAGCTTATGCTTGATATTGGTTACCAACATAACTTCAGGCAAGAATGGAGTCGTTATGGTAGCCACGGCTGGATGCCTCCGGTTTTTCCAGATACTCTGGATTTTCACAAGAATATTGAACGTGAATTTGATAAAAAAGTCTACTCGGGTAATGCAAAAGCCTTCTACGCATTAAATGAGAAAACGCAACTTATTGTAGGGTTTAACAGTGAATTTCAGGATAATCAAATAGATGGCAGGGGATTTCTAATGCCTGCCTACCAACAATTGACAATGGGCGGGTATGCAATTGCCAAACATGCTATTTCGAAAAAAAGTATGATTCAGGCCGGTATTCGTTACGATTATGGTCGTATCCAAATAAACGAATATACCGATTGGTATCAAACACAAGTCGTTGAAGGTAATGATACAACAATGCAGTATCTGCAAAGAGCAGACTACATGGATCGCCAATACTCAAACATTTCCTGGTCTGTTGGCTACAATTACAATCCTGGGAAGTGGTCGTATAAATTTAATGTTGGCAAAAGCTATCGAATGCCAACAGCCAAAGAGTTGGGAGCCAACGGTGTCAATTATCACTATTTCAGATATGAAGTTGGTAATTCAAATCTTTCGCCCGAAACATCATATCAGTTAGATGCCGGAATAGAATTTGCCAATCAGACATTCGCCATTGGCACAACACCTTTCATTAACTATTTTCCGAACTACATTTATCTGAATCCGACCCCCTATCACAACAGGGAACAAGGTGCCGGCTTCCAAATATTTGAATATACACAAAGCGAGGTATTCAGGTACGGTGGAGAAATTCATGCGCATTATGAACCAATTAAGCATCTACAGTTAGGCATAATGGCCGAATATGTATACTCTTTGCAACTTTCTGGTAAAAAAGAAGGTTTTACCATTCCATTTTCGCCTCCGGCCTCAGCACTAATAAACCTTAAATACCATAGAACCCGCATTTCTGTTATCGACAATCCGTACCTAACAATAGATTACAGGCTTACGGCCACCCAAAACAACATTGTGCCTCCAGAAGAGGTCACCCCCGGATACCAACTGGTTAACCTTGGCATGGGAGGCGAAATAAAGTTGGGTAGGCAAAAAGTAATGCTGAGCATGCAAGTACAAAACTTATTGAATAGAGAGTACTTAGATCATACCAGTTTTTACCGTTTGATAAATGTGCCAGAAGCGGGGCGGAACTTTATAGTCAATATTTCCATACCATTTTCTGGAGCCATATAGCAAAAAGATAATAACAAGAACATTCAAACATGACACTTATGAAAACTATTTTAAATCCTCTTTTTCTTCTTGTAAGTATTGCAAGCATCGGATTTTTAACAGCATGTGAAGATGATGAAACAACGGCCAAACCAGTAATTGTTCTTCATGAACTTGGCATTGACAATAGCCACGAAGCACATATAGGCGGAGATTTACACATTGATGCTGAAATTGTAGCAGAAGGAAAGATTGCCAAAATTGTTATTGAACTACATTCTGAAAGTTCTGATAATGAAATAGAAGTTGAATTTGTTGATGGATATGAAGGACTAAAAAATGCAGAATTTCATGAGCATGTTGAAATTCCGGAAACATTTATGACTGGGGAGTACCATTTTCATCTTGTCGTTACCGACATGGAAGGCAATCAAGCAATAATGGAAGAACACGTTGACATCGAATAAGGCGATGGTGAAGAACACAATCACTAAAAAATGTATTGAGGCTGCCTGATTGTATTACCTACAATTAGGCTGCCTTCTTTTAAAATAATTATTATGAAGATTCAAATTTATTTACTCGTATCATTAGCATTAAGTATGGTTTTTAATGCTTGCGAAACTGACAAAGATATTGACACAGAGAAGCCTGTTATTGATATAAGTTTTGAAGGAGCTAAACCCATTAACTGTGAAACACTGTATTTTGGTGAAGCTTTTGAGTTAAAAATGTTGCTCACGGATAATGTTGAGCTGGGCTCGTACAGCGTCAATATCCATCATAACTTTAATCAACACTCGCATAGCACAGAAGTAACGCAATGTGAATTTGATGAAGTAAAAGAAGCTGTAAATCCTTTTATACTGACTGAGGACTACACGATTCCTGACAATTTAAGAAGATATACAACCAGCGACTTAGTCACTATCCCAAGTGGTAATAATGATGGTTTGTATGACGAGGGCGATTATCATTTTTTCATCAGTCTGACAGACCATGAAGGCTGGTCAACACAAAAAGGCTTAAGCATTAAAATACTGCATCGTTGAACGACACATTGTTTTATCAACATGAAACTTTGGTGGAATTAACAGAAATTGTATCGTCTACTGTACAATCTTTTAAGCAATAAAAAATACAATTATAAAAAAGAGCCTGAAAAACAACTCTCAGGCTCTACACTTTCCATTCCCGATTCATTATTGAGATGCTTTTAAAAACTCACGGCGTTAAATATCTTAAAGCGATAAAAATCATCTTCGCCTTTACTTCCTTCACGATTGGATGCAAAGTACCCATTAACACCATCGTCCGATAGATACAAACTGAAATCGTCTTTTTCGGTACTAATTGTATAGCCCATGTTATGAACTCAAAACTGCAATTAAAAGACACTTATGCCAGTTTTTCCCCTTATGTCTATCTTGTCATTTTTGTAAAAGTAAAGAAGCTATTTGATAAAAAAACCGGTTACATTACTGCAACCGGTTCTTAAGTTTATAATTATTGATTGTGTGAGCTTAATTTCGACTTGCTAAAATCTCCTCAGCTGCTGCGCGCCCGGCACGCAAAGCATTAATATTTGATTCTACAATTGCATCACCCTTACGCTCAAAAATCTTGCGCAAACCTTCTTCCAAAGCTTCGAACTCAATATCAATAAATTGAGAAGCTGCACCTAACATCACAATATTAGAAGAACGTTTCGTCGCCACTTCAGCTGCAATTTTATCAGCATCAATAGCAATGTGATTAGGCTGCTCAGCAATTTTAGCCATCACTGTATCCATCTCTGGATAATTAGGAATATTGACAAACGGCGTTGTATTGGTCACCACCCATCCGGTTTTCGACAAATATGGCAGGTAACGTAATGATTCCATTGGCTCTACCGACAGAATAATATCGGCTTTTCCTTTAGGAATTAGATCTGATGCAATCGGCTTGCTACTAACACGTAGGTGCGATTGCACATCACCACCGCGCTGACTCATACCATGCACCTCAGCCTGTTTAAGATTTAAATCTTTATCAACAGCTGCCATGCCAATGGTTGCAGCAATCGACAAGATACCCTGTCCGCCAACTCCTGCTAAAATTATATCTGATTTCATCTGTTTAAGTTTATTTTAATTGTGCCCAAAGTCAATGCACAGTGCACTGAATACCAAGCACTAATATTTTACAATCCTAACTCTTTAACTTTCATGACCAAACTCTTATTACGAAGCGTTTGAATACACTGGCGACGAGGAATAATTACCGATACACCTTCGTAAGCAAATTCTTCTTTAATAATATTGACCATGTCATCAAGATTAGCAGCAGTAGGCTTAAATACACGAATGTGCTCTGGCTCAACGCCTAGTCCTTCTATGATTTGTTCTAAATGACCTAATGCCTGTGAATCTTGCCCTCCGGTCATACCAGTGGTATAATTATCAGAAAGAATAACCGTGATTGGCGTTTTTTCGTTAACTGCATCCAATAAGCCTGTCATCCCAGAGTGGGTAAACGTAGAGTCACCAATAACCGCCACAGCAGGTAGCAAGCCAGCGTCAGCAGCACCTTTAGCCATGGTAATTGAAGCACCCATATCAACACAAGAGTTTACTGCATTATACGGAGGCAATGCACCTAATGTGTAACATCCAATATCAGCAAATACGCGACCCGGACCATGTTCTTCAAGTGCAATATTAAGCGCCTGGTAAGCATCAATATGCCCACAACCTTTACACATTGCCGGCGGACGACCAACCATTAAGTCAGGCACATCAGCACCTTCTTCGAAAGGAAAACCTAAAGAATTGGCTACAATATTTGGCGTTAATTCACCATCACGTGGCAGTGTTCCGTCTAAACGACCAGTAACTGGAGTACCTGCTTCTTGATAGCCTTTCAATAATTCTTCAATAACCGGATAACCATCTTCTAATACCAGTATCTTATCACATTCTTCAACCATGCGTTCAATATCTTTACGCGGCATTGGGTATTGTGATAATTTTAAAACAGGATGATTTAACTCTCTGTCCTGGAAATTCTCCATCAGGTAATTGTGAGCAATACCACAGGCAATAATACCCAATGAACGGTCAGGTGCATCGGTATATGTATTATATGGTGATTCCATTGAGATTTTCTCCAAATCAGGACGCGTCTCAATTAGTTTTTTATAATTACGACGAGCGATAGATGGAAGCAACACAAACTGCGTTGGATCTTTTGGCAGGCTCACTTCTTTCTCAGCCAATAATTCTTTTCGAACAACACCAGCGCGAGAGTGCGCTAAACGAGTGGTTATACGAATCATTACCGGTACATTGAACCTTTCTGACATTTCAAAAGCGGCATATGTCATATCGTAAGCTTCCTGTTGATTTACAGGCTCCAAAATTGGAATCATGGCAAACTTACCATACACCCGACTATCCTGCTCATTCTGGCTTGAGTGCATTGATGGGTCATCAGCAGCAACTACTACGAATCCACCATTTACACCAGTAATAGCGGCATTAATAAAGGCATCAGCAGCAACGTTCAAACCTACATGTTTCATACAAGTCATGGCACGCTTACCGGCATAAGCCATACCTAAAGCCGATTCCATAGCCGTCTTCTCATTACTCGACCATTTGCTGTGAATCCTACGTTCATTAGCAATCTTTGAATCCTGAATATACTCAGTAATTTCAGTCGAGGGCGTACCTGGGTAGGCATAAACGCCTGATAATCCGGCATCGATGGCTCCCTGAGCAATAGCCTCATCTCCTAACAATAATAACTTTTGCATTGTGCTTATTTGGTTTTATATTATTACTTATTTGCTTCGGTTCGCTAAGTAACAAATATCTAAACCCTTTAATAATGACATTTATCAACGGTTACAATTTGAAACCATTCTTAATAATAAAGTGTCAGCACAAGCTTTCTGGAGCCCCCATAATTTCGAAATTCACATAGGTAAATACCTTGCCACGTACCCAGATTTAATCGACCATTTGTTATAGGAATAGTCAGTGATGCTCCTACCAAAGATGATTTTATATGAGCCGGCATATCATCATCTCCTTCGAGAGTATGCTCATAATCAGGATCATTTTCGGGCACCATCTTATTAAAAACCGTTTCAAAATCTTCGCGCACCGTATAATCCGCATTTTCATTCAAAGTTAATCCTGCGGAAGAATGTTTAATAAAAACATTCAACAAACCCGTTTTAGGTAATTTCGATAATGCAGATTCCACCTCCCTTGTTATCAAATGGAAACCTCTTGAGTATTCTCTCAACCTTAATTCAACCTGTTCAATCACAATAACAATACTTTATGACCAATAACAATTTAGCATCTCTTTAGTATCAAATCGTAAGCAACGTCATGCACTTCTCCAAATTAGTTAACCTGATTTGGAGGTGTCATACCCTCAAAGTATGCTTTGATATTTTGAGCAACCAAGGCTGACATTTCACCTCGCGTTTCGTGCGTGGCAGTTCCCAAATGCGGCATTAGCACAACATTCGGTAACTCTTTTAAAGCATCTGGTATATTTGGTTCATTTTCGAATACGTCTAAACCTGCACCTGCAATCACGTTTTCTTCTAGGGCTTTAATCAATGCCTCTTCATCAACAACAGGCCCACGTGCCGTATTAATTAAATAAGATGTTGATTTCATTTGGTGCAATTGCTCTTGACCAATCATTGCTTTCGTATCGGCCGTAAGTGGCATATTTAGCGATACCACGTCTGAAGTTTTTAATAACTCTTCTAAGGAAACGTATTTAGCATCTAGCGCATTTGCTGTTTGCTCATCTACTTCATTACGGTTATGATATACAATTGACATTCCTGAAGCTACTGCGCGGCGAGCTAAAGCCTTACCTATAGCACCCATTCCGACTATACCAAGCTGTTTGCCTACAAGGGTTGTACTTAAATTACGCATTACCCCCCATTGCAGCTCCTCTTTATTCTTAAGAATATTGTTCATCTCTCCCATTCTGCGTGCTACCGAAATCATTAATCCCATGGCTAATTCAGCCGTTGGCTCTGTAACAGGATCCGGGCTATTAGTGACAACAATCCCTCTTTTTCCGACATAAGCCATGTCTATATTATCGTACCCCGCTCCGAAGTTGGCGATCATCTTTAGATTTGGTGCTGCATCAATTACCTCATTACTTAGTTTATTACCGTAAACAGTAACAATGGCATCTACATCAGATACTTTTTCAATTAACTCTTCGTCTGTAAATGAACCACTTACAGGATATACAATTTCCCAACCTTTTAATATATGCTCAAATTGCTGGCGAGGAACACCCAACATGATTAGTACTTTTTTCATCTCTTGCTATATATTTTTATAGTCATGTAAAACTCTTAAGTAACTATAATTCTTCAATAGGTGTTAATCTGTTGAATCAATTTTACTTGTTTTTTTCATCACTTAGTTTTTAATTATGTGATGCGTAAAGATAAAATCATTCTATTGCAAAGCCAATAGATGATTAAAACTTGCCAATTCGCTTTTTTAGGGCTAATTTGATCATCCTTTTCGTTACAAACTTTAATTCAATGCCTTATTTACATTCAAAATATGAAATACCTGGCGATGATGGACAACATGAAGTGTTGCCAAACCTCTTGGATATTACAAGTATTAAGGAAATTCACAAGGTCGAATTTGAAGGTTTTTTAAAGGCTCAACACCAACTTCTGGAAGAGTTAACAACACATACTAAATTTAATTTCTCATACATACAACGTATCCATCAGCTTTCACTCAATAAAGTATATGATTTTGCCGGCCAGTTCAGAACAGTAAATATGACCAAAGGAGGCTTTCTCTTTCCAACCGCTAAGTTTTTACCTAAAATAAGTCACGATTTCGATCAAAGCATTCTCTCCCAGCTACCTAATTATTACAAAGACAAAGCGGCCTTAATTAGAGATATCGCTAAAGTACATGCCGAACTACTTTTTATCCATCCCTTTAGAGAAGCCAATGGGCGTGCAGCCCGCGTGCTGGCCAATATGATGGCCATTAAACAAGGTTATGATTTTTTGGGTTTTTATAAAATTACTCAACGTCAATTTAAAGAATACATCATTGCCGTTCAGGCTGCGGCCGATCAAAACTACAAACCAATGACACAAATAATTGAAGCTATTTTTTAATTTCGGCTTCCACAACATTAACAATTTGTAGTAATTCTTCCTTCGAGAAACAAATACCCTCTATTTGGAAAGAATCAAGCAGGGACTCAAGCATTAATTCAAATCGTTTATCTTTATTTTTTAAGGAAGGATGGGTATCAATAATTTTTGTCTCCATAGTGTTATAAAGATACGAAAAATCAATTGTTTTCGTTAATACTTAACAAGGGGATTTATGTTTCATTCCATTATTTTTCAGATACATTTTTCTTTCTAATTTTACGAATTCATTACAAAGCCCTAATTGGCATTTTTGCTGACAGTGACAGAAAAACAACTTACACGTGAAAAACAATCTTAATCAATTATATACTCTCTTATTCTTATTGCTTAGTTGTTCAACATTAGCACAAAATCAGATTAAAATTGAGGGCATTGTAACAGATAGTATTAACCAGGCAATACCATTTGCCAACATTAGTATTGTTGATGGCAGAGCAGGTAGTGTGAGTGATAACAAGGGGCAATTCTCCTTTTCAGCCACTCAGGCATTACCTTTTCAATTACAAGCTTCATCCATTGGTTATCAAACCATCACTATTACAGTTAAAAATGAACAGCAAGCTAAGAACATCCATTTTAAGCTTAGCGAAAAACAAGAGAGTCTGGGCCAAGTTGATGTTGAAGGACAAATCACTGATCAGTCATTCAATAAAATAGACCACAAACTAATCGATCGACTGCCAGATGCAGGGGGTGGTAACATTGAAGGCTTGGTCAAAAGTCAGATGGGTGTTTCCTCCAATAATGAACTCAGCTCTCAATATCGAGTGCGGGGTGGTAATTATGATGAAAACCTCGTATATGTCAATGACATTGAAATTTACCGCCCTTTTCTTATCCGCTCTGGACAGCAAGAGGGACTAAGTTTTGTGAACCCCAATCTGATTTCTTCATTAAAATTCTCACCAGGTGGTTTTGAAGCTCAATACGGAGATAAAATGTCCTCAGTATTAGATGTAAGATATAAAAAACCTAAGGCTGTTCAGGGAAGTGTTAGTGCTAGTTTTCTCGGAGCCTCAGGTCATATTGAAGGTCGCTCTAAAGATGAACGCTTTACAGCTATTAGCGGTGTTCGTTACAAAACCAACCAATATTTATTAGGGACTCTGGATGTTAGCGGCGATTACAACCCGAGTTTTTTTGATGCTCAAACATTTTTAACGTATCGTTTAAGCGATAAATGGCAATTAGAAGCTCTCGGCTATTATTCTCAAAACAATTATAGTTTTGAACCAGTCGATCGCGAAACTTCTTTTGGAACCATTAACGAAGCTAAGAAGTTAAAAATCTATTTTGAAGGACAGGAAAAAGACCTTTTTCAGACTGGCTTAGGTGCTGTATCATTAAAGTTTATGCCCAACAGCAACAACCAATACAAGATTACTGCGATGGGTTATCGCACCTACGAAGAAGTAACGTATGACATTATGGGCCAGTATTGGCTGCAAAATATTGAAAATCCAGATGGCACAACATCAAACCCACAAGAAGATGGCGTCCAGAACATTGGCGTTGGAACCAATCTGGAACATGCTAGAAATGATTTATTTGGCATTATCCAGAACGTATCATTTCAAGGTAAGCATCAGCTTAATAAACATTTGCTTTCATGGCAAGTAAAGTATCAGCATGAATACTTTAAGGACTATATAAACGAATGGGAAATGCGTGATTCGGCCGGTTATTCACTCCCATACTCCGATAAAGAAGTGAAATTTGTATACTCATACAATGCCGATTTGAAAACTTCCAGCAATCGCCTGACCTCTTATTTACAAGATGAGTTTAAACTTAATACCACAAACGGTTACATACTTATAAACGCAGGTATCAGAGCCAATTACTGGGATTTCAACAATGAGCTGTTAATTAGTCCGCGCGTTAACCTCTTATTTTACCCTAACACCAACAAAACAACGCGTTACCGTTTGGCAGGAGGCGTCTATTACCAAAGTCCTTTATATCGTGAAATGCGAACGCCTGAAGGCAGCATTAATGAAAATATAAAATCGCAAAAATCGATTCAACTCGTTGCGGGTATCGACCACCTGTTTGAAGCGATGAATCGGGAATTTAAATTTACCAGTGAGGCTTATTATAAGCACATGACCAACTTAAACCCCTATCAGGTCGATAATGTGCGTATTCGTTATTCGGGCGAGAACAATGCAAAAGGATATGCCACTGGTATTGACTTCAAACTACATGGCGAATTTGTAAAGGGTGTTGAGTCCTGGGCCAATTTGTCAATTATGAAAACGGAAGAAGATATTCTGGATGATTATTATATCGAAACCGACGAAGAAGGAAATGAGAATATTGTATACCCAGGTTACATACCACGACCATCGGACCAACGTGTTTCGTTTTCACTCTTTTTTCAGGATTACCTCCCTAACAACCCCAGTTTCAGGGTAAACCTCAACCTGTTATTTGCAACCGGACTTCCATTTGGTCCGCCACAATCACCAAGGTATCTGGCTACAAACCGAATGCCGGCCTACAGAAGAGTTGACATTGGCTTTTCAAAAGATCTGACAAAATGGATTAATAAGAAAAATACTATCGTGAAAGATTGCTGGATAGGGCTCGAAGTTTTTAACCTATTTGACATCAGCAACACAATTTCCTATTATTGGGTTAGAGACATTCATAACAGACAATACGCTGTACCTAACTACCTTACTTCGCGACGCATTAACCTTAAACTCACCACGTATTTCTAATTATGATTGATTCTTTGTTCAATTCTCTCAAATGGAAAGATTGATTGGCAATAAAAGACAACCTTAACACATTTTCTACGTAATTAAACCTATAGAAACATTTTTTTGGTAATTTTAAAAAATGACACAGCTCGACCCTAGCATATTATTAGTGGATGATTCTGCGGTAAATCTGGAGATTTTAAAAGAGGCTCTGGCACGTTACAATACTATTACTGCCAGTAACGGTGATGAAGCAATGGAAATTGCATTTTCGCGAGAGAAACCAGATTTAATACTGCTTGACATAGTTATGCCGGGCATGAATGGCTATGAAGTGTGCCGAATATTAAAAAACAATGACTTATCGAAAGATATTCCTATCATTTTCATAACCGGACAAAATGATTCAGAGAGCATTCTTAAGGGTTTTGAAGCTGGTGCGATAGATTATATTACAAAGCCTTTTAACATCATGGAATTAAAAGCCAGGGTTAAAACACAGCTTTCAATTAAAATGGCTCGCGACCAAAACCAGCGATTAATACAGAAAATACGCACAGTAAATAAGAAATTGACCGACAGCATTGAGTATGCACAAAAAATACAAAATGCAAGCTTACCTCATGAAGATTTCCTAAACAAAATAATGCCTGAGCATTTTATCATGCTTAGACCTCGTGATATCGTAAGTGGCGATTTTTACTGGGTGGAAGAAACTAATAACAAACTAATAATTGTGGCAGCAGACTGCACCGGACATGGTGTTCCGGGCGCATTTATGAGTATGTATGGTGTGGCATACCTACATGAGATTGTTGGTAAAAATGGTATTACCCAACCAGCAGAAATCATTAATAAACTACGTCGTATCGTTATAGAATCACTCAAGCAAGAAGAAGGTAGCGAGGTAAAAGATGGCATGGACATCAGCATTATCAGCATTGATAAAACGAACAAGGTGATTGAATTCGCGGGAGCCTTTAACGATCTTTTATTGGTTCGAAATAAGGAAATGCAAATATTTCAGGCCGATCACATGCCTGTATCCATCGGCGAATCGGACAAACCATATACCAATCATACGATTCCATATCAAGACAATGATTGTGTGTATTTATATTCTGACGGCTACCCATCACAATTTGGAGGACCAAATGATAAGAAACTGATGCAAAAAGGCTTTAGAAACTTGTTACTTGACAACCACCAATATCCAATGCCACAACAAGGCGATATCTTCAATAAGTTTTTCGATATGTGGAAAGGCATTAATGACCAGATCGATGATGTATTGGTAATGGGAATTAGAATGTAGCTTTTCGAAACAAATGTTGTCCTAAATATTTTATCAATTGGGCTTTCCGCCCAAACCCGACTTACCACTGAAACAATTAAGAATACTCAATTCTCAATCGTTCCGATAATGTCAAAAACTAAGGAAAAAACATCAAGGCTGCATCAGCTTCGTTCAAAAAAACTACGGTTGATGACTGTAATTGTTTTAAACTCGCCTTTTTCCGTGCCTCCAAAAAACTCAAACAGAAAACAATTCTTAAGCGTCATTTCAACCTTGTTTTTTGACTCATCTGCTGAGGCCAGTTCGCAAAAAGAACTATCGAGGCACGAACAAAAACTTTTAGGACGCTATTGTTCGAAACATTAAAAAAATCTCTTCATTCAGTCTATAAACTAACGAACTGTTGTATCTTTGCCCCGTATTTTAATACCAACAGTTCGTAACCATCCTGTTGTAAAACAAAACTAGGAGACGTTTTTCAATTTTTAATCGCGATAGTTTTTCTTATTCGCGTGCTTCCTATTTTGTTTCAATACGATGAACAACTGTTAAATCATTTAATTAATGAAAAAAGCAGTCGTATTATTATCCGGAGGATTAGATTCAGCAGTCGCTTTATATTTGGCACAAAGCCAAGGCTTTGATGTACATGCCATTTCTTTTGATTATGGACAAAGACACAATCGGGAGCTAGAAGCTGCTAAATCAATCGCTAAAAAAGTTAAGGTTTCTAATCACCAAATTGTCACCCTAAAACTTGACAAATGGGGCGGTTCATCGTTAACCGATTCAAAGCTCGAGGTTGAAGATGGTAATGTTGAGCGAACTGATATCCCGGTTACTTATGTACCTGCACGAAATATGGTATTTCTATCTGTTGCTGCCTCATTAGCCGAAGCCATAGGTGCTCAGGACATTTTCATAGGTGTTAGTCAGGTTGATTACTCAGGCTATGTCGATTGCCGCCAGGAGTTTATCGATGGCATGGAAAAAGCCATTAACCTTGGAACAGTTATGGGTGCTGAAAAGAATCAACCCATTAAAATTCACGCACCTTTTGTAAACAAAACGAAAGCGGAAGAAATTAAGCTTGGCGAAGAGTTGGGTGTTGACTTTGGTTTAACATGGAGCTGTTATCGTGGTGGTGATAAACCATGTGGCACGTGCGATAGTTGCCTGTTAAGAGCTAAAGCATTTGCCGAAGCAGGCGTAATTGATACCTCATTATAATCATAAAGAGCGTAGTTGAAAATGGAGAAGTTGATATTAGCTAAAGAAGGTGTTTTCCCGGTTGTAAAAGATTGGAATGGCGAGCTATTGGAAGATACTCCCAAAACAGGTTTGCAAATCCCCGGCACCATTCAGGGCGAAGGCAAGCTGGCCGGTGTCCCATCTTTATTTATACGATTTTCAGGATGTAATTTACGTTGCATATGGCAAATGGAAGATGGCACATATTCGCGCTGCGATACGCGCTATGCTTCATTCCAACCCAATGAAACCATTGAACTGGAAGTTGACAAAGTTGTTGACTGGGTTAGGCATAACCTCGGCAACACCAAACATGTGGTGATTACCGGTGGAGAACCTTTGCTACAAAAAAGAGCACTCAGCCAGTTGTGTCAAAAGTTAAAAGAACAGCTTCAGGTACACATCACTATTGAATCTAATGGTTCTATTTATGATGCAGATGTGGCTGCCTGGGTTGATTTATTCAGTATATCACCAAAACTAAGCAACTCGGTGCCAAACGCCGATAAACTAGCAATGTTTGGTTTAAAAGAAGGTGTCGTTTTTCGCAAGCACAATCAAACACGCTTAAACATAGAAGCCCTACAATCCTACATTGACCTATGTAATACTAGCGACAAAGAGCTTCAGTTAAAGTTTGTAGTTGGACGAAAAGAGGATTACAAAGAGATTCAAGCTGATTTTATTGGCCAATTAAATAATTGCAAAGCGAGTGACATATTACTCATGCCACTTGGGGCAACAAAAGTTGAAATATCACGCTCTTCACCAATGGTGTTGAAAATGGCTATTGAAAATGGTTGGCGTTTTAGCCCACGGGTTCATATTGAATTGTTTGGATCTAAATCAGGTGTTTAATGGTTAATGAGTAATTATTAATGGTTAATGGCTAATGATAAATGGTTAATTGTTAGGGATAAATTGTTAAAGGTTAGTGGTTAATGATTAATTGTGAATGGTTAATTGTTAGGGATAAATTGTTAGTGAGTAATTATTAATGGTTGGCGGTTAGCGGTAAATTAATTTTTCTTAATTTGAATATCTTAACTCTGATAAATCATTTACTATGAAAAACATTGTCAAAGAAAAGAGCTTTGCATTTGCCGTTGAGATAGTCAATTTATGTCGCGAATTACAAGAGCAGAAAGAATTTGCAATATCAAAACAATTGATTCGTTCCGGAACGGCAGTTGGGGCGCTTATTCGTGAAGCTGAACATGCTGAAAGCAAAAAAGACTTTATCCATAAATTCGCTATTGCTCAAAAGGAATGTAACGAAACGCTATATTGGCTGCAATTACTTATTGCTACAAAATACATCTCAGAAACTGCCTTTAACAAGCTAGAACATGATGCCATAGAACTACTAAAACTCATCACCTCCATCATCAAAAGCAGTAAGGCAAACCTGAGATAATTAACCATTTACAACTTATAATTAACCATTCACATTTCATCATTAACAACTTATAATTAACAATTCACATTTAATCATTAACAATTCATCATTAACCATTTAAATCACCATTATTTTGGAAGATAGATTCTTAGGCAAACAAGTTGATTATCCACAACAATATGCACCGGAAATGTTAGTGGCTGTGCCACGTCACTTCAATCGTGAGCAATATCAGCTCGATGCAAGCGATTTACCTTTTATTGGCTACGATGTATGGCATGCCTACGAGTTAAGCTTTCTAAGTAATAAGGGCTTACCCGTTACCGGCTTATTAAAGATTGTTTACCCGGCTACCAATTATTCGATAGTCGAAAGCAAATCATTAAAACTCTACCTAAATTCTTTCAACATGCATCGCTTTGGCAATACTGCCGAAGAAGGCCTGAATGAAGTACTGAAAGTGATAAAAAGCGACTTACACAAACTGTTAGAAACAGATGTTCGCATAGGCTTCTTTAAACACGAAAAACAGGCAGCTGCATATGATTTTTCTGAGTATACAGTCCTTGAAAATTCAATAAACACCGACACTATTGAATTCACGCATTATAACGAAGCACCCGAATTACTAAGCAAAACAGGCCATTCGGGTGAAATAAAAATAGCCTCTCACCTATTACGCAGCAATTGCAAAATAACCAATCAGCCCGATTGGGGAAGCTGCTTTATTCACCTTAAAAGCGAGTCACTACCCAACACGAGTGACTTACTCAAATACCTGATATCCATTCGTAATGAGAATCATTTCCACGAAGAAATATGCGAGATGATTTACAAGCGCTTATGGGACATTTTCGAACCGGAAGAGTTGGCTGTCAGCTGTATTTACACACGCCGCGGAGGGATTGACATCTGCCCTGTCAGGGTGAGTCATGAGCATTTACTACCGAAGCACCTATGCGCTCCTGCTGTTTTATCTGAGAAGTTATTAAGGCAGTAAGCGTATGGTCGATAACGCTTCTTACCGCAAAAACTCAGTACCATAGCTTTGTAACATAGCACCTTTGATCGCTTGCCAATCTTTGGCTATACAACCGCATCGTTATATGGAACTGTGCGATAGCGTATGCTATAATAACGTATTAGCAACCGATATTCTTATTAAATTTAGTTCTTTATACATCTGATGCTAAATCCTTTTGAATTAGATTGCATATAGTCTATAATTATATAATCCTTTGTGACAACTCAGGTTCTCCAAAGCGCTTTTTCAAAATCATAATTTTTTCACGAGAGTGTGAATAAAATTACACC
>NZ_JAENRR010000033.1 GCF_016612505.1 Carboxylicivirga marina | reverse complement strand
GGCGATGAGGGAGTCGAACCCCCGACCCCTTGGGTGTAAACCAAGTGCTCTAAACCAACTGAGCTAATCGCCCTGAATTTTTTCAGGTAATTTCAATAATTACATTTTTAATGATTTCGTTTAATCATTAATAGTTGGTGGGCGATGAGGGAGTCGAACCCCCGACCCCTTGGGTGTAAACCAAGTGCTCTAAACCAACTGAGCTAATCGCCCTTTTGTGTGCTTATCTCCTTAGAAAAGCGATGCAAATGTATAGCTCTTTTTTATCTCCTCCAAATTTAATTAGTATTTTTCTAAAATATCTGCAACTATGAAAGTGCTTCCTCCAATGAAAATCAGGTCGTTGCTGCCTGCATTTTTTTGTGCAGATTTTAATGCCAGTTCTACATTTGAGAATGATTCTCCAACTAAGCCTATTTGATTGCCCATCTGTTTGAGTTCCTGCTCATCTAAACTGCGGGGGATTGACGCTTTTGTAAAATAATATTCAGCATTTTTTGGCAAAATATTTAATACTGCTGAATGGTCTTTGTCATTAACCATACCCAATACAATGTGTAACTTATCGTGTGGTGTGTTTTTTATTTGCTCAACTAGCATTGTCATGCCATCCAGATTATGACCTGTATCGCAAATGATTCTTGGATTATACCCAAGGTGTTGCCAGCGTCCTAGTAAGCCAGTGTTTTTAACAACATTTAATAGTCCCTTGTAAATATCTTGATTTGAGATTTGAAACGCACCTTTCTGCAATTGCTCAATGGTGCACAAGGCAGTAATAATGTTCTTCTTTTGATAGCTGCCTAACAAATCTAGTTTTAGATCAGGGTATGCCAGTTCAGTGCCTCTGTATATCTGGAAAATTTGTTTCTCGTCAATTGAGAATGTAGCTGTTGAAATTGCCAATTCCTTGTCGGCAAACAAGATATTTGTTTCACGCTCTTTTGCTATGTTTTCAAATACCAATGAGGTTTCGGCCTGACTTTGGCCTATGATAACCGGTACATCTTTCTTTATGATGCCGCTCTTTTCGATGGCTATCTTGGGCAAAGTATCACCTAAAAAGGCTGTATGATCCATTCCAATATTCGTAATGGTCGAAATCTCGGGTGAAATGATGTTGGTTGAATCGAGTCTGCCTCCCATACCAACTTCCACAATTGCCACGTCAACCTTCTCATGCCTAAAGTAATCAAAAGCCATGGCTACCGACATCTCAAAAAATGAAGGTTGAAGCTTTTTAATGATGCCCTGGTGGTTATTTACAAAATCAATAACCGCATTTTCAGTAATCATTTGACCATTAATGCGTATGCGCTCTCTGAAATCTTTGAGGTGCGGTGAAGTATATAACCCAACTTTATAACCAGCTTCTTGAAAGATGGAGGCTATGCAATGAGATACAGAACCCTTCCCATTAGTGCCGCCTACATGGATTGTTTTATATGATTTATGTGGATGTTGGAAGTATTTGTCTAGTTCTAAGGTTGTTGCTAAATCAGCTTTGTATGCTGCTTTGCCCACACGCTGATACATGGGTAATTGAGCAAATAAAAAATCGAGCGTTTCTTTATAATTCATAGTGCAAAATTATATCATATTCTGGTTTATGCGACTTTTTTTTCTCTATCTTTAAGATAAACAAAACCGTACCTTATGGCTAAAAAACTATTTATTCTTGACACAAACGTTCTTTTACACGACCACAAATGTATCTACAACTTTGAGGAAAATGATGTGATAATTCCGATAGTTGTGTTAGAGGAACTGGATAGATTTAAAAAAGGTAACGATCTCATTAATTTTCAGGCACGCGAATTTGCCCGCGAAATGGATAAGATGGCAGGTGAAAAGGCCTTTAATGAAGGGATACCACTTGGTGCAAAAAAAGGAAAGCTTTTTGTGGCCACCGGAAAACCCACTCCTGAAGTAATGAAAGAATCGTTTAGCGAAAATACATCTGACCATCGAATACTGGCCATTGCTTTACATGTACAGGAGAAATTTAAAAGACGCCAAACTGTTTTAATTACCAAGGATATCAATTTGCGACTTAAGGCAAAATCATTAGGCGTAGCTTCTGAGGATTACGAAAATGATAAAGTTAAGGATATTGATATTCTTGATAAAGGTGTAGAAATACATGAAGATTTTGATGGCAATCAAATTGAAGCCTTGTATCAGCATCAGGGTATCCCGATTGATGAATTTCCGATGAAAGATTTGCCAGCTAATCAGTATTTTATACTGAGGAATGGAAATCAATCAGTGCTGGCGCACAACGATTCAGTATCGGGACTTATAAGACGAGTAGAGAAACATGGCGCCTATGGAATTGAACCTCGAAATGCTGAGCAAACCTTTTCATTAAATGCATTGCTTAATCCGGATATTAAACTGGTTTCATTATCAGGAAAAGCGGGTACTGGTAAAACTTTATTAGCGCTGGCAGCAGCCTTGCAGCAGCATAAGCAATACAGGCAAATATTATTGGCACGACCGATTGTGGCACTGGCTAATCGCGATTTAGGATTTTTACCGGGTGATGTTAATGAAAAGATAGGGCCTTATATGCAGCCTTTATTTGACAATCTGGGAGTTATTAAAAGTCGCTTTAAGGCTACCAGTCGTGAGGTTAATAATTTGGATGAAATGCTAAAGAATGAGCAACTTATTATTACTCCATTAGCATATATTCGTGGACGTAGTTTATCAGATGCCTTTTTCATTGTGGATGAAGCACAAAACCTTACGCCTCATGAAGTAAAAACCATTATAACACGTGCCGGCGAAGGAACTAAAATGGTTTTTACAGGCGATGTACAACAGATTGATTCGCCGTATTTGGATATGCAATCCAATGGCTTGGCTTATTTGACCGATAAAATGAAGGGGCAGGATTTATTTGCTCATGTTAATTTAGTTAAAGGTGAGCGCAGTTATCTGGCTGAATTGGCTTCTGATCTACTGTAAGCGTTGCACAAAGTATTTAACGCTGTCATTAAAAAGTTAAACGAAATTTCAATAGCTATTAGCTGAAGGTTTTCAGCTGATAGCTTTTTTTTACCTTTGCACTTTATTTTATGTATTGTAATGATTGATATTTCGGTTTTTGAAAATAAGAAGGTTGCGTTTCACACTTTTGGATGTAAGCTAAATTTTAGCGAAACATCAACCGTGGCGCGTACCATGATAGAGGCGGGGTTTGCAAAGGTTGATATTTCAGAACCAGCTGATGTTTATTTGTTTAATACCTGTTCGGTAACCGAGTTGGCCGACAAAAAATGCAGGCAGGTTATTCGAAAAGCCATTAAACAAAATCCGAATGCTTTTATTGTAGTAACCGGCTGTTTTGCCCAGCTCAAGCCTGATGATGTTTCAAATATTGAGGGAGTTGATTTAGTGTTGGGTTCAAATGAAAAGTTTGACATACTGCAATACATCGAAGATTTCAAGAAAACAGATAAGGCCGAAATTCATGCTGGTCAGATAGGTAAAAACAAAGAGTTTAAACCTTCGTACTCATTTGGTGATCGTACGCGTTGCTTCTTAAAAGTGCAAGACGGTTGCGATTACTTTTGTAGTTATTGTACCATTCCGTTTGCTCGAGGAAGGAGTCGAAGTGATAGTATTTCAAATACAGTAAAGCAAGCTGAGGAAGCCGCTAGTGGAGGTGCAAAAGAAATTATCTTAACAGGTGTAAATATTGGTGATTTTGGTAATGCTACTAATGAATCGTTTTTTGAGTTGATTCAGGCGCTGGAAAAAGTCATTGGAATCGAGCGATTTCGTATCTCATCCATTGAGCCCAATTTATTAACCGATGAGATTATTCAATTTGTAGCTCAGTCGACGAAATTTATGCCGCACTTTCATATTCCCTTGCAGTCGGGTTCTGATAAGGTGCTAAAGCTGATGAAGCGGAAGTATGATACAAATCTTTTTCGATCGAAAATTGAACGAATTAAAGAATTGATTCCTGATGCTTTTATTGGTGTTGATGTAATCGTTGGTGTCAGAGGAGAATCTGCATCTGATTTTCAGACTACACATCAGTTTTTAGCAGATTTGGACATTTCGCAGCTACATGTATTTACTTACTCAGAGCGACCGAATACTCAAGCTTTGAAAATAGAGGAAGTAGTTCCAATACCAGAACGAAAAGAAAGAAGTAAATTATTACATGAGCTATCGGCCAAAAAAACACGTCATTTCTATAAGCAGTTTATTGGAACACAAATGCCAGTGTTATTTGAAGGGGTCGAGCATGATGGGATGATTAATGGTTTTACATCCAACTATATAAAAGTAGAAGTGCCTTTTCAAGATAATTTGAGTAACTCAATAGAAATGGTTGAATTGAAACATCTATCATTAAATACCCTCAATATGGCGGGAAAACTTATCTAATTAATCATGGATTATCAGATTGTTTGTAATAAAGTATGTGAACTGGCCAGACAAACCGGAGCTTTTATTAAGGAATCACAACAGAAATCGGCCATTGATATAGAAATTAAGGGAGATAACGATTTTGTAACCCAGGTTGATAAAGCTGCTGAGCAAAAGATTGTAAATGGTCTCAAAGAACTAATTCCTGAAAGTGGATTTATTGCCGAAGAAGGTACGTCAGACATCAAAGGAGAGGTGTTTGATTGGATTATTGATCCCATTGATGGGACAACGAATTTTATCCATGGTTTAGCACCTTATGCCATAAGTATTGCATTGCAGGAAAAAGGGGAATTAGTGCTGGGGGTTATTTATGAAATGGGATTAGCCGAATGTTTTTATGCTTATAAAGGTTCTCCGGCGTATCTAAATGGTCATGAAATTTGTGTTTCTGATACAAAAAATATTAAGAACAGTTTAATCGCCACGGGTTTTCCTTATTCCAATTATGATCGCTTAGATGGGTTTATGAATTCTATTAGGTATTTTATGGAGCATTCGCGTGGTTTGCGTCGCTTAGGTTCGGCAGCGACCGATTTAGCTTATGTGGCTTGTGGACGATTTGATTCTTTTTATGAATACAATCTAAAGCCATGGGATGTTGCCGCAGGCGTATTTATTATTAAACAGGCAGGTGGTGCAGTTTGTGATTTTAATGGGGGAGATAATTTTCTTTTTGGGCAAGAGATTATAGCCACAAACAAAGCAACTTTCAATGAATTTAAAGGAATCATTAATGATATAATGAATTAGTAATTATGCAAAAAGTAGGTAATTATATAGCTCTGGGTTTTTTATGGTTGTTTAGTTTACAGCCTTTCTTTATGCTTTATCTGTTTTCAAATGTATTATATCATTTCATTCGATTAATTGGGTATCGCAGGCATGTTATCAACGAGAATTTAAGCTATTCTTTTCCTGAAAAGTCAAAAGAAGAGTTGCGAGATATTCGCCTTAAGTTTTATCGCGGTTTTTGCGATTCGTTAATTGAAACCATTAAGTTGCAGTCAATAAGCGAAAAGCAAATGCGCAAAAGGGTAAAAGTCAAGAATGCAGAGTATTTAGATAAGCATGCCGAAGCGGGAAAGGATGTTGTTGGTGTGATGGGACATTACGCCTGTTGGGAATGGGTGCCTTCCTTAAATCTTCATACCAAGCATTTATGTTGCGCCACTTATCGCCCCTTGGTGAATGTTGAGTTTGATAAGTACATGCTTAAGCTAAGGGAGAAATGGGGAAATTTGAATTTTACAATGCGTGATACAATGCGCGAAATTGTGAAGCTTAAGCGAAAAGATCAACGCTTTTTAATTGGTTTAATAGCTGATCAGTCGCCAGATAAAAACAAAATACAATACTGGACCAAATTTCTCAATCAGAACACGGCAGTATTGCTGGGACCTGAGAAAATGGCTAAGTCCTTAAAAGCACCAGTTGTTTTTCTTAAAATGTCACGCATTAAAAGAGGATATTACCAAATTGAAGTGATTCCATTAGTGGAGAAGCCCGAGTTGACGGCTGATAATGAGATAACGGAAATTCACCTGAAGTGCCTGGAAGAGATTATTCGCGAACGCCCTGAAGATTGGTTGTGGTCGCATAAGCGATGGAAGTATTCGGAGGAACGTGAAATAAAGACAAATTAATAATAAGCTGAAATGTCAAAAACGGCAGTTGTCATACTTAACTGGAACGGCAGAGCATTGCTCGAAAAGTTTTTACCTGTAGTTATCGAAAATTCGCAGCATAAAGGTGTTGAGATTATTGTAGCTGATAATTTTTCAGCAGACGATAGTGTTAGCTATTTGAAAGAAAATTTTCCGGCCATAAGGATTGTTCAATTGGATGATAATTATGGTTTTGCAGGTGGGTATAACAAGGCATTAGAGCAAATTGAAGCTGATTATTTTGTTCTTTTGAATAGCGATGTGGCGCCAGAACCAGGTTGGTTATCTCCTTTGATTAACCGAATGGATGAAGATGCTTCCCTGGGAGCATGTATGCCAAAGGTAAGAGACTACAAGTCGCCCGATAAATTTGAATATGCAGGTGCATCTGGCGGATATATAGATGTTTTTGGTTATCCTTTTTGTCGTGGTCGTATACTTGATAACATTGAGCAAGATACAGGACAATACAATGAACCTATTCCAGTATTCTGGGCTACAGGAGCTGCGCTCATGATTCGTGCCAATCTGTATCATCAATCAGGTGGTTTAGACGAGTCTTTCTTTGCACATATGGAAGAGATAGATTTGTGCTGGCGTATTAAGAATATGGGGCATAAAATACTGGTTTTTCCATCTTCTGAAGTATTGCATGTTGGGGGAGCCACTCTTAGTCAATTAAATGTCCGCAAAACATTTCTTAACTTCAGAAACAATTTGCTGATGTTGGTTAAAAACCTTCCGTCTAACAAACTGTTCTTGATTCTTTTTATCAGAATGGTATTGGATGGTGTTGCCGGAATTCATTTTGTTTTAAAAGGAGAATTTAAACATTTTGCAGCTGTTTTAAAGGCTCATTTTAGTTTTTATAGCCAATTATCTCAAGTGTTTCAAAAAAGAAAACAACAGCTCTCTTTGTGTGTTAAACGTGAACACAATGAAATGTACCCGCAAAGTGTCATTTGGGCATTTTATGTGAAAGGACTTCGTAAGTTCAGCGAACTAAAGCATTTTAATCTTCATTAGACATACTCAAGTAATTCTTCCAGTTTATTGCTCCTGCTACCTTTTATAAGGATGGTCGAATTTTTAATTGGATTAGCTTTTAGTTCATCTATTAAAGAGGTATTCGTTTTAAAATGTAAAAGTTTTGGTTTAGAGTTGAGTAAGTTCTCAAACTCAGGTCCGATAAGATAGATGGCTGAGAAGGTTTGCTGCTCAATTAGCTGAACTAGCTTTTGATGTTCTTTTTGGCAGTCGTCGCCCATTTCTTTCATGCCGCCCAATATTAGCACTTTATTGGGAGCTTCCATGCTCGAAAAATTCTGAATAGCTACTTGCATGCTCGAAGGATTAGCATTATAGGCATCCATAATAATTTTATTAGATGTTGATTGAATCAACTGAGAGCGGTTATTGGTAGGTTTATACTCTTCAATGGCAGCATTTATATCATCAACATCTACCGCCAGGCTATATCCAATACAGATGGCAGAAAGGATATTTTCAAGATTATAAGCTCCAATTAAATTGGTTTTTACTGTTTGGATTGACTCTTTACCGGCTTTCCAATTGATGGTAATAAACGGGTTGTTGCAATTAATATCCCCGGTGACAACGCCATTTGTAAGACCATATTCAATTCTGTTACCGATGCCTTTGGCCATCTCTTTGAGGTGTTCATTGTCATGGTTGATAAATAGTTGGCCGTTATGTTTCTGAAGGTATTGATACATTTCACCTTTGGCCGTTTTTACCCCCTCAAAAGATCCAAATCCCTCAAGGTGAGCTTTACCAACATTGGTTATCATGCCATAATCAGGTTCTGCAATATTGCAAAGTAATTCAATTTCACCAATGTGATTGGCGCCCATTTCAACAATTCCTAATTCAATGGATTTATCCATGCTTAAAAGCGTGAGAGGCACACCAATGTGGTTGTTGAAGTTGCCAATGGTTGCTTTTGTTTTATACTTTCTACTTACAACTGCGGCGACTAATTCCTTCGTAGTTGTTTTGCCATTTGTACCTGTTATTGCTATTAGCGGAAGCCCTAAATGCCTTCTGTGATATGTAGCCAGTTCTTGCAGAGTTGTTAGTACATCATCAACCACAAAAACGTTTTTAATACTTTGTAACGAAATGTCATCGGCCACAGCAAATGAAGCACCATTATCCATCACTTCTTTGACGTACTTATTGCCATCGAAATTCCCCCCTTTAAGTGCAAAAAAGATAACACCAGTATTAACCTGTCGGCTATCTGTTGACACACCACTTGAAGAAAGAAATGCTTTGTGGATTGTTGCTATTTGGCTCATGGTAGAATGATTTAGGAATATTTATTAATCAAAAGCAAAAATAAAAAAAGAGGCTAACTTACAAAGTTAGCCTCTTGAGATTATCTGCTAAAAGAATTATTTCTTCGATGTATTTACCGGGCTTCCTACACGTGTCATAGCACAACGGAATCCTAAGTCATCGCGACTTTCTCTTTCGTCTAAGTAACGACGAGCACCTGGTGCTAACCAATAAGCGCGGTCTCTCCAACCACCACCTTTGTAAACACGTGAGCGGTCAGAAACTAAACTACCTAAGCTACTGTTTGGTGAGCCAGCATACATCGTACTTGTACTAGCATCTGCATCATTCCAGTCGCTTCCGGTAACAGCATTTGAAACAGCATCACCATCGGCAAAGTTACGGTTATCAGCTGTGCGGTAATTCTTACGGTTTAAGATGTCTTTATCTTCTTCGTTTCTGTAACGAATACGACCAAGGCTATCTTTTTCAACAATGTAGCCTTCTTCGTCAAGTACTTTTTGTTTAAATACATTACCACGGTATGGGCTGAATTCTTCTACATCTTCGAATGATAATGGGCGATATACATCAGCTACCCACTCGTTAACGTTACCAGCCATACAATATAAGCCATAATCATTAGGATAGTATGAGTTTACTTTAACAGTAATATCACCACCATCATTAAGATTACCAGCCATACCCATCATGTCACCACCACCTCTTACGAAGTTGGCCATCATTTTTCCACGTTCTTTTTTGTCGGCGTTACGTGTGATGTGTCCATCCCATGGGTAGATACGACGATTTGTCATGCGCTCATCATATGAGTTACCAATTAAACCAAGTGCCGCATATTCCCACTCAGCTTCAGTTGGGAGGCGATAGCGTGGTAATAATATACCGTCATCCCATCTTACGCGACGAGTATCGTTATTTGGATTTAAATCTTCCATTGGGTTTTTACCCTGGATACCTTCATACTGACCATATAAATATGCTTCTGTATTGAAGTTATTCTCTCCAATCTGATTTACATCAAACTCAAGAACCCCTTCGTCAATCAAGATCATTTCATTGACACGATCAGTACGCCATTTACAATAATCTTGTGCCTGAACATGACTTACACCTACTACTGGATACTCAGCATATGCCGGGTGACGTAAGTAGTTTTCAACCATTGGTTCGTTGTAAGCCATCGGACGACGCCATACTAATGTATCTGGCAAAGCCTTGCGGTATACTTCAGGGTAATCAACATAAACACGTTGTATCCAGAATAAGTATTCTAAATAGTCAATGTTTCTTACTTCTGTTTGATCCATGTAAAATGAAGGTACTGTAACTCGGCGTGGTGCATTGTTCCATTCGTAAAGAACATCTTGCTCAACGCGGCCCATAATAAATGTACCACCTTCAATAAATGTTAGGCCAGGGCCGGTTTCTTGCTCATAGCCCGACTTAAACTCAAATCCACCATTGTCAGGATTGTTATATTCCCATCCTGTTGCAGAAGAAACAGCACTGCCTCCACCACTCTTACTACATGACGATAAGCCTAGTAAGCTAAAAGCTAAAACAGCTAAAATAACTGTGGTATTTAATCTCATAGCACTTTGATATTGTATTCTAATTATCAATTATTTACGAACTCAACTTTCACGCACATTTGACGTGTAACTGACTACTTTATACTGCAAAAATATAAAAAGGTTATACCTAAGCTCCTTTTTCACTCTTTTTTTTAATGTAACAAAGGGCAGTCAATACAATTTTTCATATTAGAGAACGTTAAAAATATAAATTTCTTATACACTTATATCTATTTTTGTGTTTTTTGATGAACAAATAACAAGATTAGGAGTATAAATTAGTAGTAAGTGGTTGTTTACTGTTTAAGGTAACAATCAGTTTAAGGGAAAAGAATGGTGAGATATATAATAATATTATTGCTCCTGGGTGTTGTAAATGCCAACGCACAAACATTTAAAGGAAGCGAAGTGTTTACATGGCTTGGTGACGATGTGAATGGATATGTCGAACGTCCGTTTCGGATACTGGAATCGGCCGAAATTGACGAAAGAACACAATTGCCTGTAATGGTAATACAGGTGCCTTTAAGTGGTTTTGTTAATATTGATTCATTAAAGGTTAATTACTCATTAGAGACAGCTATTATTAAAGATAAGCTGCAACTGGATTTTTTAAGTAATATTTCGCCAAGTGAGTTGCAATTTATCGACAAACGAATTGTTTGTATTCGTCGCGCATACTTTTTACAGTTACAATTGCTTCCAGTTATCTATGATGATCTTGAAAAACAATTTCATAGAGTTGATGCTATCAAATATGAAATTGATATACCTAAAATATTGCATCAAAAAACGACCTTGAAAAGCACCAATGAAACTAAAAGCAATTCTGTGTTAGCGGCGGGTAAATGGGTTAAAATCAAGGTTAGTGAATCTGGTGTTCATAAAATCCCATATTCGAGCTTGTCATCCTGGGGCTTTTCTAATCCTCAAAATGTTAATGTATTCGGAAATGGTGGAAATATGTTGCCACGTGACAATTCAGAATTTCGTCATGAGGATTTGGTAGAAAACGCGATTGTGCATGATAATGATGCCATATACTTTTATGCTCAAGGACCTGTTGCCTGGAAGTATAATGAGCAGCATGAAATGTTTGAACATCAACTGCATGACTATACTGAGGAGGCGTATTACTTTCTGTCTGATAATAATGGCGATGGGAAAAGGGTGCAGGAAAGCGATTTGATTAGCTCAACTTATACTCACGAAACAAATGAGTTCGATAGTTATCAGTTTCATGAGTTAGAGAATCAAAATCTGTTAAAATCTGGTTCTGAATGGTATGGGTTGCGATATGATCCATCTCAAACAAGGAGATATTCGTTTGATTTTAAATACTTGGTTAAGGACGAGGATGTTAAGTTGCTAACCCATTTAATTGCGCGATCAAATATTGTTTCTGAGTTTAATACCTATGTTGATGGTGTGCAAATTCAAAATATTAGAATTCCCAGAGTTGATTATAATAATTACGTAGGTGCCTTTGCCAATGAAGGTATCAATTACACTACTTTTTCATCGTTTGGTAATACTATTCATATCGACCTAACATATGAGTCTTCATCCGGAAGTGCGAGTGGTTGGCTTAATTATCTCTGTTTAAATGCTAAGGAGTTTATTGCCATAGATAAGCAACTGCAATTTAGAAATGCTGAAATTTCGGGGGAAGGAAACTCAACCCGGTTTTATTTGCAAGGAGTTACTTCTTCATGTGTGTTGTGGGATGTTAGTGATCATAACATGCCGCGTAGTATACCGATTAATGATTACTCTGGTGATAAGGGGTTTACTTATCGAACAGAAGAGCTGAGAGAGTTTGTGGCTTTTGATATGGCAGCAGGATTACCTCAGCCTGAGTTTGAAGAAACAATGGAGAATCAGGATATAAGAGGGTTGTCTGTGCCAGAGATGTTAATAGTGGTTCACCCTCTATTTGAGAATGAAGCGCGACGATTAGCATCTATTCATCAACAGCATTCGGGCTTGCAATGTGAGATAGTATTTCCATATCAAATCTATAATGAATTTTCATCCGGTTCTCCTGATATAAGTGCCATTCGAGACTATGCCCGTTATTTGTATGAGCAAGATGACCGTTTTAAGTGTATGTTATTGTTTGGCGATGGCTCATACGACAATCGGACTAATAGCGATAATAACACAAATTTCATTTTAACGTATCAGTCCGATAATTCCATTAATATCAAAAACTCATTTGTGTCGGATGATTATTATGGATTCTTAGATGCCAACGAAGGAAGTAATATTCTTTACGACAAGTTAGATATCGGAATCGGTCGCTTCCCTGTAAGTGATATTGATCAAGCAAAAATAATGGTTGATAAGGTGGAAAAGTATCTGAATGAAAGCGCTTTAGGTGCATGGAAAACAGACATAACTTTTCTGGCTGATGACGGAGATAATAACTTACACATGTCGCAGGCTGATCAGTTATCGAAACAAGTCTATGGTGATTTCCAATCTTTTAATCACAATAAGATCTACTTTGATGCCTATCCTAAAACAACCACATCATCTGGCGATCGTTACCCCGGCGTTAATGAAGCCATAAAAACAACGCTGAGCAATGGTACACTGTTATTTAATTATACCGGGCATGGCAGTGAACGGCAATTGGCACACGAAAATGTGTTAGATAAAACAACGATTCAGCAATTGACCAATATCGATCGTTTACCAGTATTTGTAACAGCTACTTGTGAATTTAGTAGGTACGATGACTTTCATGATATATCTGCCGGAGAATGGGTGGTTCTATCTCAATTAGGAGGAGGAGTAGCTTTGTTTACAACAACGCGTATTGCATGGTCTCACGAAAACTTTCAAATTAATAAAAGCTTCTATAAAAATATTTTTAGGGAAGATGACAATGGAGTGAAAATTCGACTGGGAGAAGTAATTCGTGACACTAAAAATGCAATTGGTAATAGTGTAAACAAATTAAATTTCACTTTGCTTGGAGATCCTTCTCTTCATTTGATGTATCCTTCTGGCGATATCACAACAAACAGTATTAATGGAGAAGAAGATCCTGATTTACGTGCGGAGATGAAGGCTTTGACGATTGCTGATGTAGAAGGAAAAATTATGTCGCCAACAACAGGCAAATCGGTTGTGACAATGCAAGTGTATGACAAGCCAATAACTGTAAAAACACTCGGTAATAAAGGAGCTGTTCCATTTGAGTATCAGGTGTATCAAAATAGAATATATCAGGGGCAAATGAATGCTGATAGCGATCATTTTCTAGCATCTTTTAGAATCCCCAAAGATATTAGATACAATATAGGTGAAGGTCGAATCAGTTACTATGCCTACGATGAAGACGGAGTAGAATCTTTCGGAGCCGATAATTCGGTACTTATTGGAGGTGTTTCAGATAATCCGCCCAACGATGCAGATGGGCCAAACATTAAAATGTGGTTAAATGATGAGAGCTTTATGAATGGTGATTTAACTGGTTCTCAACCAATTTTATATGCTAAGCTGGATGATGAAAGTGGAATTAATATAAGTGGAGTTGGTATTGGTCATGACATTACTCTTGTGCTTGATAATATACGATCACTACCAATTAACTTAAACGCTTATTTTACTTCTGATATTGATAGTTACACAAGTGGAAACTTGGCTTATCAGTTGCCGCAACTCGAAGAAGGGGTGCATACATTGGAGTTAAAGGTGTGGGACAATCTCAATAATTCTTCCGTCTCGACTCTTGATTTCGAAGTAAATTTAAATGGTACCATGCAGATAACCGAAACAAATGTATATCCTAATCCTATTGAAACTAACAATACAGTTAAGATTTCATTTGTTCACGATGCACCTAATCAATTGCTCGATGTCACTTACAGTATATACAGTTTGAGTGGGCGATTGATTGAACGTTATAATACCACACAAGCTGCTGTTGGCACCACTATTACTCCAATAGAATGGACGCCATCGGCCGCCATGCAAAAAGGATTATACATATTGAGGTGTGAAATTCGATCTGCAGAGAATCAAGTTGGTAAATTCTCGAAAAAAATAATGGTAATTAGATAATAAAAATCAATTTTTGTAGTTCTGTAAATACTCACCAACCCGTTAACGAAGATATTATAGAAGAGAGCAAATGATTATGAACCAGAATATGAAGCGATTATTGATCAAATTAAGCCTTGTTTTTTTGGCTTTTGTTATAAATGTAAATGTTGCGCAAGCTCAGAGCGATGGCAGTAATGCGATTACTACGGCTGCACCATTTCTAAACATAAACCCGGATTCAAGAGCTGCAGGTATGGCTGATGCTGGTGTTGCAACTACACCAGATATGAATTCACAGTTCTTAAACCCAGCTAAATATGCTTTTATTGATGGCGAAATGGGAGTGGCTATTTCATTCACACCATGGTTGCGTAAGCTGGTTGATGACATTAATATGTCGACGGCAACCTTTTACTATCGATTAGACAAGATGCAAACTGTAAGTGCATCTTTGAGGTATTTTTCAATGGGAACAATAGAATTTACTGATGGAATTGGAACTCCTCTGTTTAGCGCAAAACCCAATGAATTTGCTTTAGACGCGGCATATTCACGTGTGTTATCTGATAAGTTCTCGGGTGCTGTAGCATTTCGTTATATTCGTTCGGATTTAACCAATGGTTCTGTTGAAGGGCTTCAGGCAGGTAATGCGTTTGCTGCTGATATCGGTTTTTATTTTAAACAACCAATGCGTGTTAATCGTAATGATGCCGAATTTAGTGCAGGTGTTAATATTTCGAATATTGGCTCAAAAATCAGCTATGATGGTGTTAATAAAGAATACATCCCAACAAATTTGAAATTGGGTGCTGGTTATCAGATGGAGCTTGATAAGTACAATTCAATAGCTTTTGCCTTAGATATCAATAAGCTATTAGTACCATCAAATCAATTAAGACCAGAAGATGCTGATGAAAATTGGGTTGACCCTAATGAGGATAAATCTGTTCCTTCTGCCATTTTTGGCTCATTTAACGATGCACCTGGTGGATTTGAGCAAGAGTTACAGGAGATAACCTTTTCTCTTGGTGCCGAGTATTGGTATAATAAGCAATTCGCGATCCGCGCGGGTTATTTTCATGAGCATGAAAACCAGGGTAATCGTAAGTTTGCTTCAGCAGGTTTTGGTTTGAAGTTTAATATGTTTACACTTGATGCTTCTTATATCATTCCAATGGTTCAGAATAACCCATTGGGCAACACAATGCGCTTTTCTCTATCATTTGATTTAAGCGATATGCGATAACAACTTTATTCATTATATTTGAAAAGACCTTTGGGAAATTCCTTAAGGTCTTTTTTTATGTGTATATATTTTATGAAGATAAAAGTAGGATTTGGTTACGATGTTCATCAGTTGGGCGAAGGGGAGGAATTATGGATTGGTGGAATTAAAGTTGAACATACAAAAGGGAGTATAGGTCACTCCGACGGTGATGTGCTTATTCATGCCATTTGTGATGCTTTGTTGGGAGCGGCTAATATGAGAGATATTGGTTTTCACTTTCCGGATACCGACCCTCAATTAAAGGGTGTAGATAGTAAACTGTTACTTGATAAAACAATTGGCCTGATTCGTAAGAATGGCTATGATATCGGCAATATAGATAGTACAATTGCTTTGGAAAAGCCAAAGCTTAAAGGGCTAATTCCTGAGATGCAGAGAGTATTAGCACAAGTGATGGATATTGATATTGAAGATATTGCTATTAAAGCTACTACAACCGAAAAGCTGGGTTTTGTGGGAGAGCAAAAAGGAATTGCAGCTTATGCAACGGTTCTAATCAATAAGAGTTAACCAAGGTATTAGTATGATGGATATAGCTACTTTAAAATATTTCTCACATCAGCGATGTGGTGTGTGTAAGGTATTAATGCCCAAAATTAAGGAACTGTTATCTGATAGCTTCCCCAAAATGAAATTTCAGTATGTCAATATTGAAGAGGAACCAGAAGTGGCTGCTCGATATCAGGTTTTTACGGTACCCACAATACTAATTTATTTCGAAGGTAAAGAATATTACCGTTTTGCCAGAAATGTATCTATTATACAGTTGCGTGAAGCAATAGAGAGGCCTTATCAACTATTATTTGAATAATGCGGATGGATTGCTGCATCATTTGGCAATGAAAGCGAAGTTTATTTAAATACGCATGACATTTGATTAAAATTAGCTTAATTTAAGGTGACCTAAATAAATGCTGTAGTTGAAAACAAATCTCATACTCATACTGCTTGTAATTCTATCGACTGCGGTTAGTGGACAAAATCTTTTAAAGGTTAGAAAAGTTTCGTTCAAAGGTAATCGGTCAATAACGGCAACTAAACTTAAAGAAAATCTGAGTATTTCTTCTGCTACCTTTTTAGGAGAAAAGTTATCTGACAAAGAAGCCGATCGTTTTACCATGCCATTGTATGATGAAAGTTTGAAACGGATTCGTTATGCCTACCAAAAGGAAGGTTTTTTGAATGTTCAGTTTGGTGAGCCTGAGATTAAAGTGACACGTAATAATAAAGTAAAGCTTACTTACTATGTAACCGAAGGTGAGCCAATTAAATTATCGGAAATCTCATATACGGTTGATTCAGTTGTTACCTACGAAGAGTTTTTTAAACGAAATACTCAGCGGAAAATTCGATTACAATCAGAACTTAAGGTTAATAGACGATTTAGAGATGAATGGTTTTATAATGATAAAACATTTATTAACGAGGAGTTTAATAACATGGGTTATGCTTATGCTCAGGTTAAACACAAAATGGTTGTTGATACACTAACGAATTCAGCAAAACTAAACTGGATAATCAACAAGGGAAAAGTTGCCTATTTTGGCCCCATAGCTGTTCAGGGAAACGAACGAGTGCCGACAAAAAAAATAATGAAGCAACTGCGTTTTAAGTCGGGCGACAAATGGTCGAAATATGAGATTGACGAAACGCAAAAACAAATATATAACCTTGGGATGTTTAGGGTGGCGTCTATAAAAACATTGCTGAGCGAAGAGAAACCTGATACATTACCTACGCTTGTGACGCTTAAGGAAGCACCGCGCTGGGTTTCCCGGTTTGGTGTCGGTTACGGACGCGAAGATAAGTTTAGAATATTTGGTGATCTTCAATACTTGGGATTTATTACTAAAACGGGTCGTGCAAATCTGTATGCAAAGCACTCAGCATTAGAGCCGTATAATTTACAACTGCGTTTTACTCAGCCGGCGGTTTTTTTTCCATTTAATTCCGCCGTAATTAATCCATTTTTAATGAATCAGCATGAGCCTGCTTATGATATTGTGCGTAAAGGTGTTAATTTAACTTTTTTACAGCATTTTTCTGAGCAGTTTAATTCTTCTGTCAATTTTTATATCGAAGACGTTGATTCAGATTCTGTAATAGTAAAAACACCAAAATCATTTGATACCAATGACGAATTATCGACCTATAGTAAATCCGGGATCTCAATAGGATTTGTATATTTTAATGGCCAACCAAGGTTAGATCCAGTAACTGGGTATTCATTGGCATTAAACTTTAAGCGTAATGGTACCTTCGTTGATGAGTCTATCCCATTTTATAGAAGTTTGTTGGAGTATAAAAAATACCTGGGGATAAAGCCTGGTGTTACGTTGGCTTTTAAAGGAAAGATGGGCGCAGCTAACATGACTGAATCTGATAGGTTAGTTCCTGTTGAAGAACGCTTTTATGCTGGAGGTAGCTATTCAGTGCGTGGTTGGGGACGCTCGCAGTTAGGCCCTAAAGATGCCTCCGGTCAGCCAGTTGGAGGAAACAGCTTGCTTGAAGGAAGTGTCGAAAGTCGGTTTTTAATTGGACCAAAACTAGTATTTGCTATTTTTATTGATGCGGGGAATGTGTGGCGAGAGTCCTATAATTATGAATTGAATGACTTGCATTATGCCACAGGCTTTAGTTTCCGTTATAAAACTCCTATAGGCCCGGTTGGAATTGATATAGCCAGGCCAATTTTTGATGAAGAAAAAAAGTGGCAGCTACATTTCAATATTGGTAATCCGTTCTAATATGCTGAAAAAGGTATTAAAATACACATTTGGCGTGTTCAGCTTTATCTTGCTGGTCATAATAGGTGTGTTGCTTTATACGCAAACAGCTTCGTTCAGGGAGTTTCTTAGAGTGAAGGCTTTGGAGGTGACTAGCCCGTATTTTAATGGCGAACTCGCTGTTGGACGAATTGATGGCAACCTCTATAACCAGATTCATTTAACCGATGTGCGTTTAAGCGAAGGGGATTCTACAGTCGCTTATATTGATTCGCTCTTTGTTAAATACAAACTGTTGGATTTAAAAACAAAGCACATCGAAATTGATACATTATTTATTCAATCGCTCGATTTTAATTTATGGTATCAAGATAGTACTACAATGCACCTTTTGTATGTGCTTGATAAAATGATTAAAAAATCAGATGATACACCTGCAGTATTTCCAATCATATTAGATTTTAAGCACATTTTTATTGAGAATGCTAATGGTGCTTATCAATTCAAATATGGAACCCCGTCCGTAGGTTTCGAGCAGGTTCACATTGGTGCCAATGCCTTTTTTAAGCAAAAACACGTCGATGTAAAATTGCAGAAATTAAGTTTTCAATCAAGGCATCCTGATTTTAACCTAATGGATGCACAGATATTCTTTTTAAAGAAAGGACCATTAATGGTTTTAGACACCATCCACCTAAAAACCGATCAATCCTTATTATTTGGTGAGGCTAATTATGTTGGTAGAGATGAGTTCAACATCGAAATCGAAGGGCATAATTTAAATAAAGGTGACTTAAAAAACTTTTTGCCAAAAGTGCCAATTCGTTCCATTCCAGTATTGAACCTGAAAATCAATGCAGAAAAGGATGAGCTGAATTGTGATGTTCGACTCGGAAAAGGAAAAAAGCATGTTGGCTTGAAAGGTACAATCTATGATTTCTCAAAAGGCTTACTCAAAAAAGATAAAACTTCAGAGTATAATGCCATTTTGTATTTTAATGAGTTTGTGCCCGAAGAATGGTTTGACATTAAAAACACTGAAGCATACTTAAATGGAAGTTTGGCTGTTAACGGGCACGATGTATTAGATTACAAAAAAGATTTGCATGTAAGAGCGAGGTTTAATAATTCATCATATAAAAACACAACTACTGACACCTTGCATTTTGATGCTATACAAAAGAATAATCTGATTGAAGCCGATGTTTTGCTTGTTTATAATAAGTCCTTTAGTGAGGGGCATATTGAAATTAGCGATTTGCATAATCGTCCCGAATATACAGCTGATTTCAGGTCAACGAATCTTGATATAGAAGCCATCGAACCAAGTGTAAAAAATACAGTTGTTAATGGTCATTTTAAAATTTCAGGAACGCATATTTTATCAGAGAAGAGAAAGTTCAATGCTAAAGTTGAGCTATACGACAGTAAGGTGTATGATGTAGAGCTCGATTCTCTAGTGCTCCGTTCATCATTACAGGGTTCTGATTTAAAGCTTGATACCTTAGGTTTTAAAACAGATGGAAATGCTGTATTGGGTGGTGGGATGTTTAACTTTCGTTCAAAGGAGTTTGCTGCCAAAGCAAATATAGAAAGCACTCAATTAAAACTATTTGAGCGATTTGGCGTGCCGCAAATAAACTATGATAAGGCGATGGCTAACTTGCAGGTCGATGGGAATCGAACTGATATTAGGTATAATGGTCAGGTACATGTATTCGATTTTAATTTTGAACCCATTCAGGTTGATACTATTTATGCTGGGTTTGAAGGTGAATTGATGTCTGATACAATTTATTCTAAAGGAATAGTAGAGCTTAAGACTATAAATGCCGCTTCTCAAAAAGTTGATACGCTAAGTGTCAATTATATTTTTGATAATAAACACTTATGGTCTTCAATTGATTTTAGTAAGAAGGATACTTTTTCTAGAGTCTTAGAGTCTGATTTGTTCCTGGCAGATACAATTGAATTGAGTTTAAATAAAGTAAATTTTGATACGCCATATGCTCAGTTTTACTTAGATGATACCTTGCAGAATGTAAGATACTATAATAATACATTGATTGTAGACAATATTAAGCTAAGAGATAAAATCGATCAAGACTTTAGATTACAGGCTAAGGGAAAAATAAGTACAGGTACTCGGGCTAGCTTTGATTTGGGCGTCAATAACTTAAACTTGCGTCTTTTAAATAGGTTTATTCAATCGTCCGATTCGCTTCGTGGATTGCTCTCAACTGAAATTAGTATGGGAGGTGATCCAGATTCCATAACCATGAATGGTGAATATTTTATTGAAGACCCAGCTTATGGCACTATCGTATTGCCATCGTTGCAGGGTAAGTTAAAATATGCAATTGATACTTTTTATGTAGATACATGGTTGCCAAGTCTTGATAGTAGTGTGTACGCAAATGTAAAATTGCCGTTAATTATTGAAGTGGATACTGCTCAAAATTTTGCTGTCACAGTACCAAAAACTTTTAATGGGGAGCTTGCTTTGGATTCTCTGCAAATAAGTACTCAGGATGTTCCAGAATATGAAACAATCCAGGCAGGAGCTTATTTTAATGGATTGGTCAGTGCCAGTGGCACTTTTAATAAACCACTGTTTTTTGGAGAGGTAAAGTTAGATAACGGATTTATTAATAACGATAAGCAAGGAGTGTATTATCATGATATGAAAAGTCACTTCACCTTCAATGAAAACAGGATTGGTATTGATACGATTTATATTGGTTCAGATATTGGCTACTTTTCAAGTAAAGGCCATCTGTTGTTTGACTCAACAATAGTTTCAGGAAAAGTTGTGGCATCCGACATGGTTACTGATATGGATAAGTTCCATGTGGTACAACATAGAAATTATGATATTAATGTGAGTGGTGACCCGTATTATCGTTCAGATATAGACGGGGTGCCTCGTTTTGGAGGTCGTTTGTTGGTTAATCGTTCTTCTTTTTATTTATCTGAAATTATACAAACTGACGACTCAAAGAAAAATGAAGAAAATACACCATTGTTGGTGGTGGCTATTCGGGAGAGTGATTCAACATATCTGGCCGAGCGAGTAGAGGAAGAGGAAGAAATGTCGCCTTTAATGCAACAATTAAAAGGTCGTCTGACAATTGATATTCCGCGCGGTACATGGTTGAAAGGTGACGACATGAATATTGAGATAAGTGGAGATGTTGATATTGCTAAAACTGTTGATTATTTTGAATTGTTTGGTGATGTTGAAATCATCCGTGGCTATTACATTTTGTACGGACGAAAATTTAACATAGAAGAAGGTGTCATTACGTTTATGGGGGGAGAAACACCCGATCCTCGATTGGAAATTACTGCCGAATATGTTTATCGTGGTAGCGATAAAGAAAAACACACTTTACAACTATCGGTGACCGAGTATTTATCTGAGCCAAACATTAGCTTTACCTTGGATGATGCCGCCATATCCCAGTCAGATGCTGTATCGATTATGATATTTGGTAAAACCATGGATGAGCTAAGTTATGATGGTCAGAATGGTATCATCGGCTCTGTTGGTTCAAATATGCTGGCTAATATGGTTACATCATCATTAAACTCTACCATAGGACAACGGTTTAAGTTGGATATGATTGAGGTTAATTCAACCGAAAACTGGCAAAGTGCTGCTTTTGTGGTAGGAAAATATATTACGAATGATTTATTTGTGATTTATCAACGTGGATTTGGTGAAACGGAAGATGATGAAATTACTCCGGAAACTATTACCCTGGAGTACGAGCTTAATAAAGTTTTGTTCTTTAGATTGCAAAGTGGAAGTTCCAAATCATCAGGATTTGATGTAATTTTGAAGTTTGAATCATCTAAATAATTTGGCTATGATGAATGTTAAGGAAATAAAGGCATCACACACTAAAATATGTCAATTGCTATCGCAAAAGAACATAAAAGATAGCCTGGATGTCATTCAGCTGTTGGTTAAGGAATCGCACAATGGTGATTTAATTGATCAGCATTATAACCTGGAGTTTACTTATAAAAACATACTGAAATACACCGTCGAAGGAATTACTGATCCTGAACGTCAAAAAATATATAATCACTTATTGCGCGATGTGTATAGTCTCAGTGACAAAGTTGTTGATGTGCTGTTGAGTAAATATTCATCTGAGTTGATTTATGAAAATCGCAAAAAGTATAGTAGTGAAAAATTGAAATCAGTTATTGATGAAATTGATACCATTTGGGCAAGTGTTGAATTGCAAAAGGTGGTTAACAACAATGCAGAAAACAATCCTGAATTATATCGAGCCATTGATGAGTTGTTTAACCTTGTTTGGTCGGCATCAGCATTAGATGTGGTCGATAAGGAATTATTAAACAACTTGCTACTTACAAGTTCAATACCGGTTGCTTATAAAGCAACATTGGTAGGCGCTATTTATCTATCGTTAATGAATTCATTTTCGTATGATTATTTGCATTTACTTATAGAGTTATGTATCCACCCTGAAGATGAAGTGAATGCCAGAGCACTTACAGCTTTATTATTAGCACTTAATAAGTACGATGCGCGGCTGCCTTTATACCCCGAATTATATACGCAATTGTTTATGATGATTGAAGAAGGTAATCATCAGGAGTTAATTCAAGGGGTGGCATTACAGCTTATTAGAACGCGTGAAACGGAGCATATATCGAAAAAGCTTAGTGATGAAATATTGCCTGAAGTGGTGAAGATGCACCCTAAACTCAAGGATAAGCTTGATCTTGATAATCTCATAAGTGATAGTCTGGAAGAGGGGAAAAATCCGGATTGGGAAGATGTTTTCAAGGATTCTCCGAGTTTGATGAATAAAATGGAGGAATTAACACAGTGGCAAATGGAAGGTGCCGACGTGTTTCTTTCAACATTTAAGCACCTTAAACACTTTTCATTTTTCAATAAGGTAGCCAATTGGTTACTACCGTTTTACCCAACACACCCCGATGTGGTTAATGCGCTATCGACTGAAGATGATGTTTTTAATAATAACTCTCTGTTAGAAGGTTTAGCGTCGTCACGCTTCTTGTGTAACTCAGATAAGTACTCACTTATCTTAAGTATTCCGCACATGCCTGGGATGCAAAAAGAAATGATGGGGCAAATGTTTTCGGCCGAAATTGAGCAGATGGTTGAGATGCAAAAGGATGAGCAGATGCTTCAGGCTAATCAGCAAAAACTGGTAGCAAGTAATCAGTTTATACAAGATATGTATCGCTTATTAAAGGTACATCCGCAAAAACATCAGTTTTCCGATGTATTTGCTCAGAAAATGGATTTTCATAATCGTTGGTTTTTTAATCAGATACTCGATGACGGAAAGTCATTACGCGAAATTGGAGAGTATTATTTTAAGAAAAACTATTTTGAAGATGCATTAGAGATATTTCATAAGGTAGCTGGCCGTATGGATAATGGAAAAGATGTGCTGCAGAAAATAGCTTATTGTTATCAACAGGCAGAGGATTTTCAGAAAGCTCTTGATTACTATTTAAAAGCCGAACTACTTGGGGCAAATAGTGTATGGAATAAGAAAAAAATAGCACTCTGCTATCGTAATTTGAAAAATCCACAAAAGGCATTAGAGTATTATAAGGATGCAGAAAAATTAGGTCCTGATAATTTGCATACGCAGGTTTCAATAGGACATTGCTTATTAGAGTTGGAAGATTTTGAGCAGGCTTTAAAATACTATTTTAAGGTTGAATACCTTGATCCTGGAAATAATAAGGTCGGTCGTCCCATTGCCTGGTGTTCTTTTGTAGAAGGGAAATTTGAGCAGGCTGAGAAGTATTATCATCAGTTAATCGTGTCAGAAAAAAACAAGCACGACTTCATTAACCTGGGACACACGCTTTGGTGCCGAAAAATGCGCAAAGAGGCTCTGTCGTATTACCAAAAGAGTATACAGCTGCCAAATCATTCATTGGATGATTTTATTGAAACCTTCAATGGCGATACGCCTTATTTGAAAAATCATGGCATTGATGCAGGTGACATTCCTTTAATGTTGGATCAGATTAGATATTCGTTAGAGAGTTAAATAATAATGGCAAAAAAGAAGATAAGCTGGGAACTATATAGCTTTGGCGAGTACAGCAAGTGGGAGCGAACCTCAAAAAAACTACCGAAATTGCTTAAAATAACTGATAAGATTAATATTCGTCCGGATATTGAATTTGGTTATGTAATTAAAATAAAAGGCGCCAAAGGTAAAGTTGTTGAATATAAGATTGACCATCCACCGTTTAAGGATAAAAATGGAAATGTTGAACCTCCGTTTGAAGGTCAATACTTTATCAAATCAAATGACTATGAATTCTTTTTGGGAGATACGGTTTGGGAACCGTATGATGATAAAGTTGGAGACTGGTTGCTTACCACCAGCTTGGATGGGGAATTAATTGCTGAGAAGAAGATAACGCTGTATTTGTAATCTTAGCTCATTAATACCATTATCAAAAACATGATGAATCCTAATAAGGCAATTATCAATGCTACTTCTATGATTGAATAAATTAAAATCTTTCGCTTAAGCTTTAATGTTATATCTGTCTCTTTCTTCATCTCTTTCTTTTTATCCATTTCCTTTTGGGTCCTATCCTTAACTTACAAACTTACAAGGCTTGAGGAAAAAATCAAGAGGCTTTAACAGTAATTAACAGCTGGTTGACGTTTTTTAACCGAATTAGATTAAATAATATCAAAATATTGCAAAATCGTACAAGCTAACGTCATTGTATTACACAATTGTACTGAACGATTCAAACTGTGATTTTAATACAACTAGCTTAAGTGCTTCTTCATCTTATGGATTAAATCTTCGGGCTGAAATGGTTTACTGATATAATCATCCATTCCTGAGGCCAGGCACTTTTCTTTATCCTCCGGAAAGGCATTGGCCGTTACTGCAATTATTGGTGTGTGTGTGCCGGTACTCTTCTCAATCTGACGTATTTTTTCAGTTGCCTTAAAGCCATCCATAATAGGCATTTGTACATCCATTAGGATTAAATCATACTTCACCTTACCAAACTTATCAAGCGCTTCTTTTCCATTAAATGCCACCTCAATTTTTCGTACTTCATCTTTAATATAAAGGATGATTATTTGCTGGTTGCTAAAGTTATCTTCAACCAATAAAATGTTGGCGTCAGCAATGTTTACACTAGGCTTGAAATAACTTTCAGATTGCTTGGTTGGCGGTTTGATGTTTTCAATGGATTGGCTCTTGTTATTTTCTTTGAAAGAGGCCGTAAATTCTATAACTGTTTTAACTGAGTCGGGACTTATTTCAATATGATTGCCATCCATTTCAATTATCTTCTGAGTTATTCCCAGGTCGAGTAGATTGATGTATTTACTGCGGTTAAGGTGAATCACTTCCGATGAATGCATGGCATCTTCTCCTAATTCAGACTTTGGAATCGGTACAACGGTATTGCTTATGATTCTGAATTTTAAAACTATTTTATTAGGCAAAATTTCTTTGCGGGATACTTCAATAGCAATTGTTTTTAGCTCAGACTTATTGTATTTCAAGAGGCTATTTAGCAGGTTAAGGAATATTTGTTTCACCTTAACACTATTGCCTATCAGGTTCGTAGGAATATCAGCAGATAACGATAAACTGAACTTCTTTTTCTCCTGATCATCTTGAAATAACTTAATTGTATTATTGATGGTCGAGTACAGGTTGAAACTAACCTCTTCAGCAGGAATCTGACTAAAATTAGTCTTCGATGCAGCTACCATGTTATTAACCACATTTACCAGGTTGTTTGATGATGCATGGATAGTGTTTATATAATCGCGCTGATCGTCGGTTAATGTTGTTTTCTCAAGGATGTCAATAATACCAGTAATATTACTTAAAGGTGTTCTGATTTGGTGCGATAGTTTCGAGATTAGCTCCTCTTGTGTTTTGTTAAAATTCTGGGAATCCAAAACTCTTCGTTCTTTTTTAAGAATTATCTCGGTATAAGTATAATGGATGGCATAGGTAGCAATAAAGAATAAGAAGTAGAAAGCCAGAAAAACGATTTTCTCGGTAAGAGTATATTGCTTAGCTAAATCAATAAATCCATAGTTGTTAATGATTAATATAATGATTGCAATTAGCGCCATAAACAGTAACGAGAAGATGGATCCACGACGCATGCCCATAAGTGATATAATAAATGGTGGAAACAATGCCGACCAAATGATATTTATACCTGTACTACTGCCAAATACTACAAAGTATAAAAATGTCACACTAGAAAAGAAGAATAATGAGTTTTGCATACCTCTTGCCATTGAGTTTCGGCTCAAATACACAAAGTGAAATGCAAATATTAAACTGAGTGTCAGCAAAGGTATAGCAAAAAAGATATCTTCACTGCGCAGGCAAATAACACCTTCAATAAATACAATACAAAACAAAAAGAAGTTGATAAGATTGTTGATTAAAGTTGGCGTTTGCTCTTCAATATCAACGTTTTCTTTGTTGTCTGATTTAAATAATAAAAGGAACCTATTTAATATCTTCATCTGCCTGTATTTATCAATTAGTATCTACAATGAGTTTGATCTGAGCAAAACTATTCGTGCAAAAGTAACGTGCCATTGCTAAGCAAACAATTACATATCTCATTGTTATCAATCTATAACAAAAATAAACTAATAACTCACTTTTTTAGTATCTGAAGTGCTTTTTTTCATGTTATGAAAAATAATTTGATTTTGATGTAACCGTTTAGCTACTGATTCGCGTATGAAGCAAAAAATATAATGATGAAAAAACTATTGACACTTATCTGCGGATTGATTTTATCAACTGGTCTTTTTGCAAAAGAACATTTGCCAAGTAAGGAAGAATATAAAGCTTTTTTAAATACGAAAACGCTCGTGGTTATGGATGCCAACCCAATGAGTGATTTCAATTTTAAAATAAAGGAGGTAATGGAAGCGGTATGGACGCTCACCGATTATGAATTTATTTCCAATGATGAATTTGAAGATAAACGAAATGATCCGGCTTATTCATTTCTTATATCTACCGTGGCCACTTTTGACGTGGACAAAACGAAAGCGCGTTATAATTTTTTGAGTTTGCTGCTTGGTGAGACCGACACTGAAGTGCGCGATTTACCTGATTTATGCTCTCTGCCTTTATCGTACCTGAGGGTAGAAGATACAAGCTATGCCTATAAACTGGAGGCTTTTGTGCGTTTTATTCAGAATCATGTCAATCTAATGAATGAACGACCAGAATTAATTAAAGCCAATGCTTTTAAATACTACAATAATAATGTCAAGAGTTTGGCTGATAAAACTTTGTTTCTTGTTAAAGAGGACTTAACAGCCGATTTAAATACGGTTGGAAAGATAAAGAATATTTATCCGTATAATGTTAAGATAGTTACTCAGGAAGAAGTTGAGGATGCCATTGAAAGAAAAGATGAATCGGTTGTTTTTATGCATAAGGTAGGACCCGAAGGAACGAAGTACAAAGCACGTTGCTATAAAATATTAATTGGGGCCGATAGTTCGGCATTTTATTATTTCGATTACCACATGATTAATAAAAAGAACAGAGATGGTCTTCTGGAAAAGGATTTGAAGAAGATGGCATCATAGTGTATGTAGAAGTGTAAAACAATGCTGTTGAGTTCTTTTTGAACTTAAAGAGTGATATAAGTCTTGTCAATTTTAATTAAAGAATTGAGTCATCATTCAAAAACTTAATTAATTTTGTAAGAATGTTAAACTGATGAAAAGTTCACCATGTCGCTAACTAATCGTAAAAAGAATAACCTGGTACCAGAGCCCGCACTTCGTCGTATGCCCTGTTATCTTGCTTATTTGAAACTAGCTCAAAGGGATGGGCTGAAACATATATCTTCTACTTTAATAGCCCGTGATATGGGCGTTGATCCCACTCAGGTAACTAAAGACTTATCGTATACAAGCATTGTTGGAAAAACACGTGTCGGTTACGAAGTGGAGCCTTTAATTAATGTGTTGGAGGATTTCCTGGGGTTCACCGTTGTTGATGAAGCCTATTTGTTTGGGGTTGGAAGTCTTGGAAAAGCATTATTGCATGATCATGGTTTAAAGCAATTTGGACTAAAGGTTGTAGCTGCTTTTGACGTTGACCCTGAAGTGGTAGGTAAAACCATTGAAGGTGTGCCAATTTATCATTTTGAAGAATTGGCTACCATGCACGAAGAAAAGGCAAAGATAGGGATATTGACTGTTCCTGTTGATAAAGCTCAGGATGTTGCTAATAAGCTGGCAGAAGTTGGGATAAAAGCTATCTGGAACTTTACGCCTGTACGCATCAAAGTGGACGAAAATGTAGTTGTTCAAAATACATCATTATACGCCCACTTAGCAGTGATGTTTAATAGGATGAAGACTGACTAAAGAAAAAAATAAGCGTAAATGAAAAGGTGCAAATCAATGTGATTTGCACCTTTTTTATTGTTAGAATGTAAGTGTGAATTTCGTCGCTTTTTCAGGTTCTGAATAGGCCGAAATAGTGCCGCCATGCAGGCGTAATATTTGCTTCGATAAACTTAAGCCAATACCTGAGCCCTGTGGTTTGGTAGTAAAAAAAGGTATAAATATTTTATCCAAGACATTGGGTAATATTCCCTGTCCATTGTCAATTACCTGAATCGTAATCCGTCCTCGTTTATTTAAGAACGCATTAAGCTGTATTTCGGGGCTTTCTCTTGAGTCAAGGGCTTGAATAGCATTCTTAACAAGGTTGATAATAACCTGTTCGATAAGTTTTTCGTCAGCAGATAATTCGAGTGAGCTTGGCTCAATGTTAATGGAGCATTTAATGTTTTTCGACTTAAGCTCTTCAGTCAGTAAGCCTTTGATGTTGAGCAGTAGTTTACTAACCGGGAAAATAGCGAAAGCTGGAGTTGGAATTCTTGTTAAGTCACGATATGTATTCACAAAATGTAATAATCCATCTGTTCGCTTATGGATAGTTTCCAATGCACCTTCAACCTCTTTAATCGTTTCTAAATCGTCACTATCAATGTTCTTTTCTTTAAGGCTTTCTGCCAAGTCTTTCAAAATCATCGTAATGGTTGATGATAGGGAAGAGATTGGTGTAATGGAATTCATTATTTCGTGAGTAAGTACACGAATTAACTTTTGCCACGATTCCATTTCCTTTTCTTCTAACTCTTCCTGAATGTTCTTGATGGATGTTAGAAGTATAGTGCGATTATGAATTTTAAACTCAGTGGCGTAAATAGCCAGCTGCAACAGTTCATCTTTTTCCTGAACCCTTATTAGTGTGTTTTCACCATGTCGGATGGTGAGTAGCTTTTGAACTAACTCAGGACTAAAATCTGATAGTGACTGGATATTGTTAAGGGATCTAACCTGAAATAGCTTTTTAGTCGCATTGTTAATGAGTTCTACTTTTCCATCTTTTCCATAGGCGATAAGAGAAATGCCGATATGCTGAATAACTGTTTGCAAATAGTAATAGTTCTCTTCTTTTTCGGCCCTGACCTCCTGGAAGTCATTGATTACCTCATTGAAAGATTTTTTAAGCTTATCAAACGATGAATCTAGACTTTCGACCTGAAAGGTGCGGGTAAAATCAGAATAGCGGATTGATTCAAGAAAATTATTTAATACACGATTGGTTCTGTCAACATAATGAATCATTGCAAAAATCTGAAATGCAATAAGAAGGCCAACTAAAACCAAAGTCATGGTTAGTTCGGTGTTGAAGAACAAGTAGAAGAATGCAAAAATTGACCCTGCTAAAAGCAAGGTCCTTACAATAAAGTTTATTCTGAAGTTATTATAAACCATGTTTTTCAAGTCTCCTGTATAACGATGTTCTTGTTAAGCCTAAGTCAGCAGCTGCTTTAGAAACATTTCCGCGATTGAGTCTAAGTACCTTTTCAATAATTTGCTTCTCAATCTCCTCCAGATTGTATGTGTCAAACTCAAAACCTTCAGATGATGTTGGAAGTGATGACAGTTGAAAATCGGCTTCTTCAAGGTTGGCCGATTCACTCATGATAACGGTGCGCTCCAAAATGTGCTGAAACTCTCGAACATTGCCAGGCCATGGGTAGTTGTTAAGCTTCTTAATAACTTTTGAAGATAACTTGTTTACTTTCTTTTTATACTTCTTTGAGAATATCTTTAGGAAGTGATCTGCCAACACAGGAATGTCCTCAGGTCTTTCTCGTAATGGAGGAAGCTCAATTTCAACCGTATTAATACGATAAATTAAATCCTGACGATAACTGTCTTCCATCGCCATCTGTTTTAGGTTCATGTTGGTTGCACAAATTAACCGAATATCAATTGGCTTTGGCTTATTTGCACCTACTCGGGTTACCTCTCTTCTTTCGAGTACCGTTAGTAGCTTGGCTTGAAGTGGTAATGATAAATTACCTATCTCATCAAGGAAAATAGTTCCTTTGGATGCCAATTCAAATCGGCCAGGACGATCTGCTTTAGCGTCGGTAAATGCTCCTTTAACATGTCCAAAAAGTTCACTCTCAAATAACGATTCGCTTAATGCACCTAAATCTACACTAATAAAACTTTCGTTATTACGTAATGAGCTACGATGCAATGCGCGTGCTACCAGTTCTTTTCCGGTGCCGTTCTCCCCTAAAATCAAAACGTTGGCATCTGTTGCTGCCACCTTCTTAATGGTATTAAAAACATTTTGCATCCCCGGCGAGACTCCAATAAAATCAGAGAATGGCTGATCTAATATGGTGTTTATTTCTTTTTGTTTACTCTTCAGGTCTTTAACTTCATTTCTCGATTGACGTAATTGAATGGCTGAGTTAACCGTTGCCAGTAATTTCTCATTTTGCCATGGTTTAAGTATAAAGTCAGTAGCTCCTGCTCGTATTGCTTTAACTGATTTTTCAACATCGCCATAGGCTGTGATAAATAGCACAACGGCTGAAGGATCAATTTGAAGTATTTTTTCTAACCAATGAAAACCTTCCTGTCCGCTAATGGCATCTTTAGTAAAGTTCATGTCTAAGAGTACGACATCAAAAGAACTTTCGGCCATTAATGCTGGTATTTTATTGGGATCTGTTGAAGTGCTAATGTGTTCAACATGTGGTTTAAGCAATAGTTTTAGTGCAAAAAGTATATCGGCATTATCATCAATTGCGAGTATTCGTCCTGATTTCTTAGTCATAGTTTCGAGTTTAACGCTATTAAGATACCATAATTATAGCAAGAACTATAGTATTAATGTTCGAAAGCGTACGGTTTAATTTGGTTCTGAGTTAACCAAAAAGAATGCCGTTTTTGTAATTGCTTTGATTATAAGGGCTTAAGCCTTGTGGCATAGAAAGTGATATTTCTTTTATGAGAAACACATATGGGTTTGCAGCCATTGGTGAAGTGAGCTTGGAGTTAAAGTGCAGTACAATAGAGTAATAGTGGATGGTGCTGATAAAGTGGGGTAGAGCTGCATTTGGTTATATGGGGATTTTTTAGACAATTATATATAAAAATGAATGTTCGAATTCGTACAGTGGTGTTTCGAATTCGTACATAATTTGATTGATCATGATTCATGCTAGAAATTTAACGAAAGTAATTAGGAATGGCGCCATTGAAACAACCGTTCTGCAAAATGTTAATATTGACATTGAACAGGGCGAATATGTTGTTGTTCTGGGGCCTTCTGGCAGTGGTAAAACTTCATTAATTAACACAATCGGTTTAATTGATAAGCCTACCTCTGGTGAGTTATTTTTTGTGGGGCATGAAGTTAGTAGATTAAAAGAACGTCAGCGAAGCAATCTTCGACGAGGTGGTATTGGCTTTATATTTCAAAATTTTGGATTAGTTGATGAATTAAACGTTTATGAAAATATAGAATTGCCATTGCAATACTTAAAGTACTCCAAGAAAGCTCGTCAGGTTAAAGTGAATGAAGTATTGTCAAAGTTTCAATTATCTCATTTGCGTCAATATTTTCCTAAGCAATTATCGTCGCTTCAAAAGCAATTAGTGGGCATTGGAAGGGCTATAATTACTAGCCCCGATATTTTAATTGCTGATGAACCAACTGGTAATTTATCTTCGGCTTGTGGCAATAAGGTGATGGAAGTATTGTCGTCATTAAATGAAGATGGTTATACCATTGTTATGGCAACACATTCAGCTTTGGAAGCCGATAGAGGTCAGCGAGTTGTTCAGTTGTTTGATGGACATGTAATAACTGAGAATATAAAGAACCGTTTATAATGATGCTTAATCATCACATAAAAGTAGCGATTAGGAGTATTCGTAAGCAAGGGATTTACGCCTTACTAAATGTATTGGGTCTATCCGTTGGTTTGGTACTTGGCTTGTTTGTGATTTTATTGGTGAGACATGAGTTGAGTTATGATTCGTCGTTTTCTGATAACGAGCGTATTTATCGAATTGCGACTAAAGGTGTGCTCGGAAATAATAATATTAATAGTGCAACCACTCCGCTTCCTTTAGCCGAAGTGCTTCTGAATATGGAAGAGGTCGAAGAAGTTGTAAGATTTATTCCTGGAGCCAATAATGTTGTTAAATACAAGGAACTCAGATATAATGAAGATGGTTTTCTGTTTGGAGATTCCAGCTTTTTCAGCTTGTTTGATGTAAATATGTTGGAAGGTAAATCGTCATACGATCTGCGAGAATCTCGAAATGTGGTAATTACACAAACTATCGCGAAGAAATATTTTGGAGAAGAGCATCCAATTGGAAAAAATATTGAACGCGAAGGATTGATTTATAATGTGGTTGGCGTTTGTGAGAATTTACCTGCGGCTTCTCATTTTGATTTTGGATTTGTTGCTTCCTTGAGTACTGTCGACGAAATATTATTACAAAAGAATGATTCAGCCTATGTTGAAGAATGGAAGTCCGATTGGTTGTCTTTAAAATGCTACACGTATTTAAAGCTTGAGAAAAATAAGGATGTTAGTTCATTTATTTCTGAAATGAATGACCAAAAAGATAAGCTATTAAGGCCTGAAATAGCTAAAGTGATGGAGTTCGAACAATCCACTGATAAGTTTGAATTGTCGTTTATTGAGCAGCCACTCAGGGAAATACATTTTTCTTCACATTTAGGAGAAGAGCTTAGTTCAAACTCAAACCCTATTTATATTAAACTCTTTGTGTTTGTAGCGATTTTTGTGTTGCTGACTACTTGTGTTAATTTTATGAATCTCACTACAGCTAAGCTTCGCGTAAAATATAAAGAAGTTGGTTATAGGCAACTAGTGGGAGCATCACGTTCACAGCTGATAATGCAATTCTTAGTTGAGGCATTGGTATATGCTTTAGGGGCTACTTTTATAGGTATGGTTTTACTCGAAATATTATTGCCGTTTTTTAATGGTTTCTTTGAGTTGAATCTTGAATTTAATTTCTTTCGTGGCTGGATTGATTTTTTTGGTATTTTACTTGTTCTCTTAACAGTTGGGTTGTTGGCAGGCAGCTTTCCGGCATTTTTCTTTTCTGGAAGAAAGCCCGAGAAGTTGATATCTGGCGACTATAAAATCGGCAAGCCTGGATTTCTTATCCGTGGTATTTTGGTAACAAGTCAGTTTGCTGTGGCCATGTTTTTGGTGGTAGTGGCTACTGCTATGTGGTGGCAAATTTCCTTTGTAAAAGAAAGTGATCCTGGTTTTGATTCTAACAATGTGATAGTTGTTGAAAGAGGGCATGCCGTACGTAATGACTTAAGTGCTTTTAAGGAAGAGACGAAAAAAATAGCAGGAATAAAATATGTGAGTGCCTGTAATAGCCTTCCTGGAGATGATTATTTCCAGGGTACATTCCGCATAATTGAAGGGGTTGAAAATCAGGTTATGATGTTGCCCATAAATTATGTTGATGAAGACTATTTTAAGGTAATGGGAATTACGCTTAAAGCCGGACGCTTTTTGAGTAACGAACTGGGCGATAGCTTAGGCATTAATTTAAATGTGGCAGCGGTTAAGGAATTGAAATTAAGCAAGCCTTTAGATAAAAAAATAGAAGTATTTGGCAATAATGATTGGGCACTTAATACCGTTGGTGTAATAAAAGATTTCCATTACGAATCATATTTTACCGAAATAAAGCCGCTTGCTTTAATTTTATTGCCTGAAAAAAAACGTTTTGAATATGTTTTAATCAAACATGAAGAAGGAGTCAAAGTTGATTTAGAAGAGGTGAAGGTGTTGTGGGATAAGTATTCTGATGGTGCACCTTTTGTATACACATCACTCGATCAAAGAATTGATAAACTGTACGAAGAAGATGTTCGTATCGCTAAAATAATGTCTGTTTTTGCCATGTTGTCGCTGTTTATTGCCTTATTAGGAGTTGTGGCGTTGGTGGCTTTTATTATTGAATATAAGTCAGGCACTTTTGCGGTTAAAAACATCATAGGTGCTCCACGTCAATCTATAATCAGGCAAGTGTTTTCAATGTACAGCATTTATGTTATTGCGGGTGTAATGTTAGCTTCGGTGCCTGCATATTGGGCTATTCAGGCATGGGGAAATAGCTATGCCTACTTCGAATTTGTTGGGATGAGCGCGTTCTTTTTGTGGGCACTAACCCTTGTCGCGTTATCATTTGTTGCCACTTTTATTCAAACCTTCAGAGGATCTGGACTAAGGTCAGTGGCATAGTATTTCTTATTGTAGATTAAGCTTTTGTTTTGTTCATTGGAATGAATTGGTAGGGAATCAAAAGGTAATATCAATTATCACTTCTTTTTAAGGCTTCTATATTAAAAAATTCGATATATTTGCGCGACTAAGACGTGAAGTTTGTCAAAACGAATTATAAAAATTATTAACAAATGCAGAACAAAGGAGCTATAAGACTTTTTGCCATTTTATTGGTATTGGTCAGCTTATATCAATTGATGTTTACATTCCAGACTCGTAGAGTGGAAAATGTGGCGAAAGAGATAGCAGGTGGCGACCCAGACAAAGAATTCGCCTACCTGGATTCAATTAAAAACGAGACGGTTTATAACTTCTTATGGGTGGCCCGTAAGTATACATACCAAGAGTGTAAAGAGCGTGAAATAAATTTCGGTCTTGACTTAAAAGGTGGTATGAACCTTATTCTTGAAGTGAAGGTAGCCGATGTAGTAAGAGCTCTTTCAAATTATAATACCGACGAAACATTCTTAAAAGCTTTAAAAGCTGCTGAGGTTGCTGAGAAAAGTTCATCAGAGGACTTTATCAAGTTATTTGGTCAGGAGTATTCTAAAATAGATCCAAATGCTCAACTAGCAACCATCTTTAATACTGTTGAATTAAAAGAACGTGTTAGTTACAATTCAACTAATGAAGAAGTATTGCAGGTAATACGTGAAGAATCTAATAGCGCCATTGATAATGCTTTTAATATTCTTCGTTCGCGTATTGACCGCTTTGGTGTAACTCAGCCAAATATTCAGCGCCTTGAAAAAGCAGGTCGTGTATTAGTTGAATTACCTGGCGTTACTGACCCACAGCGTGTGCGTAAGTTACTTCAGGGAACTGCCAGCTTAGAGTTCTGGGAAACTTATGAAAATTCAGAATTATTTGAATATCTAGTACAAGCTGATACGAAAGTTCGTGAAATGGAAGCTGCAAAGTCTCCAAAGAACACAGAAGTTGCTGAAGAAGCAACAACTGAAGAAGCGGACGAAGAATCATCATTAGTAGATCAATTAACTGCTGATGCTGTTGGTACAGATTCACTAGAGGCTGCAAGTGCTAAATCATTATTTACCTATTTACAACCTAATCATCCTCAGCAAAGAGGTCCTGTGGTTGGTGTAGCTTTATCGCGTGATACTGCTGAAGTAAATGAGTATTTGGCTAATCCATCTATAAAAAGCTTGTTCCCTAAAGATGCACGTTTTTTCTGGACAGTTAAGCCAGTAGAGAAAGATTACTTAACAAGCCGTTTTGGTGCTGATGTTAATGAGAAAGAAACTGCTTTCCAATTGGTAGCTATCAAAGTGAGTACTCACGATGGTCGTCCGCCACTAGAGGGTGATGTTATTACTTCTGCTCGTAGCCAGACGAACCAAAGAGGTCAGTTTGAAGTAAGCATGAGCATGAATGCTGAAGGTGCTAAAACATGGTCACGTTTAACAGGTGCTAATGTTGATCGTAGTATTGCTGTTGTCTTAGATGGTTTTGTTTATAGTTTCCCAACTGTAAATCAGAAAATCGATGGTGGACAGAGTCAAATTACCGGAAACTTTACACCAGAAGAATCTCAGGATTTAGCAAACATTCTTAAGTCTGGTAAATTACCAGCACCAGCTCGTATTGTTGAAGATACAGTTGTTGGTCCTTCACTTGGTCAGGAAGCTGTTGACAGTGGCTTAACATCTTTTATCTGGGCATTTATTGTAGTGCTTATCTACATGCTAATATATTATGGTATCCGTGCAGGTTGGGTTGCTGACTTTGCTTTGGTTGCCAACATGTTCTTTATTATGGGAGTACTTGCTTCATTCGGAGCAGTATTAACATTACCTGGTATTGCCGGTATTGTATTAACCATTGGTATGTCGGTGGATGCCAACGTACTTATTTATGAGCGTATCAAAGAAGAACTGCGTTCAGGCAAGGGTATACAATTGGCCATTAAAGATGGATACAGAAACGCATTCTCTGCTATTATTGATGCCAACGTAACCACTTTCTTAACTGGTTTGATTTTATTCTTATTCGGTACAGGTCCTATCAAAGGTTTTGCGACTACATTAATGATTGGTATCGCCACATCATTCTTTTCAGCAATTTTCATCACTCGACTGATTTTCGAACAGATGCTAAGTAAGAATAAGACCTTGATATTCGATACTAAATTAACACGTAACCTTTATAAGAATTTACACATCAAATTTTTGCAGAAACAGAAGTTATTCTTCGTTATCTCAGGAATCGCGATTGTCGTTTCAATTGGTTCGTTAAGTACGCTTGGTCTTAAGCAAGGAATTGACTTTACCGGAGGTCGTACTTTTGTGGTGCGTTTCGATGAGCAGGTATCTTCAGTTGATGTTCAGAGAACTTTATCTGGGACTTTTGAAGGAGCTCATGTTGAAGCTAAGCAATTTGGTAACGAAGGAAACCAGGTGCGTATCGCAACCAACTACATGATTGATGAAAACTCTGAAGAAATTGATAATAATGTTGAAGCCAAGTTATACGAAGGCTTAAAAACATATATCAAAGGTAATGTGTCAAAGGATGAGTTCTTGGCTGATTACCGTATGAGTTCTCAGAAAGTTGGACCAACCATTGCTAGTGATATTAAGAAGAATGCAGCGTATGCCATTGGCTTTAGCTTGATAGTTATTTTCCTATATATATTAATGCGTTTCCGTAATAAGGAATTTGGTTTTGGTGCTATTGCAGCATTGGTTCACGATGTATTAATCGTATTAGGAGTATTCTCGTTAACATACTCATTCATGCCATTCTCGATGGAGATTGATCAGTCATTTATTGCTGCTATCTTGACGGTAATTGGTTATTCGATTAACGATACCGTAGTCGTTTTTGACCGTATTCGTGAGTACTTTAAGTTGTATCCAAAGCGTGCAAAAGATGAAGTTGTGGATGCTGCCCTTAACTCAACAGTTAGCCGTACAGTAAATACGTCATTAACTACTTTTGTCGTGTTATTAGTTATTTTCTTATTCGGTGGTGAAGTTATCCGTGGTTTTGTTTTTGCATTAATGGTAGGTGTACTTGTAGGTACTTACTCTTCATTATTTATCGCAACGCCAGTAGCATTTAACTTCCTAAATAAGAAGTCAAAGAAGAAGTAATATTTCTTTAATATAGAGCAAAGCCCTGCAGTATGACTGTGGGGCTTTTCTTTTTAGTCAAGCTGATGCTATTTTATTATCTTTGAATCTGAAAAATTTAGATATGAGTACGTTTCTTTTTATTTCTGGTGGCGAGATTATTATTGTTGTTCTCGTCGTATTGTTGTTATTTGGAGCTAAAAGCATCCCTGATGTTGCTCGCATGCTTGGTAAAGGGATGAATGAATTTCGGCGGGCATCGGACGAGATAAAACGTGAGTTCAGAGAAAATACAAGTGATATTACTGATGTAGTCGAAGAGACAAAAAATGAACTCAATAAGGAAGTAAAAGAAGTAAGTTCTGCTATCGAAGAAGAAACATCTGATTTAGATCCTTACAACCTTAAAAAAGATTCAGAATCAAAGAGTGAAGAACCAAGTTCTGAAGAAGAAGAGGTGCCATCAAAAGACAAAGATGGTCCTGTTTCACGTGAAGATTCTATTGATTTATAAATTGCAATTATGCCTCCAATTTTATTTTTATTAGCTGGGTTTGTACTGTTGTTTTTTAGTGGTGACTGGCTGGTAAAGTCAAGTGTGCAATTGGCTCGACACCTTAAGGTGTCTACTTTGGTTATTGGAATTACGGTTGTAGCTTTCGGTACCTCAGCACCCGAGTTACTGGTTAGTTTACGTGCAGTGTTTGATGGTGCTGCCGATATATCAATTGGCAATGTGGTGGGCTCTAATATCGCTAATATCGCGCTTGTCTTAGGTTTGGTATCGATTGTATACCCGGTTAAAGTCAAAAAGAAAGGTATTTGGTTTGATTGGTTAATTATGATGGTGGCTACTATTGGTTTAATGGTAGCAAGTTATGATTTGCTATTGAGGTCGTTTGAAGGCATTATATTCCTTGTTTTTCTTGGACTGTATATTGTATGGGCTGTTTATAACAGCAGAAAACAAAGTAAAAACGAGGAGAAGATTGAAAAACCATCTTTATCACTTTTTAAGACCATGTTGCTATTTGTTATTGCGGCAGCAGGGCTTTATTTTGGTGCCGACTGGTTAGTGATAGGAGCTAAAGATGTAGCTCAAAGTTTAGGTGTAAGTGAAAGGGTGATTGGTATTTCAGTGGTGGCTTTGGGAACAAGCGTACCTGAGTTAGCTACGTCTCTAATGGCTGCTATTAAGAAGGAAAGTGATATTTCAATCGGTAATATTATTGGTTCTAATATCTTTAATATATGGGCCGTACTGGGAGTAACTGCTGTTATAAAGCCGATTAATGTTAACGAATCGATGGTAAACACTGATTATTGGTGGATGTTTGCCATCGCTATTATACTATTTATTGTCATTTTACCGTTATCAAAGGGTGTTGTTAGCCGTTGGAAAGGTGCCATTCTATTAAGTATATATATCTTATATATTTACCTGTTATTTATTTAGTATGATTCAATGTAAACAGATAAGAAAAAGCTATGGAGACTTAGAGGTACTTAAAGGTATCGATCTAAGTATAGATGCGGGTGAAGTGGTTTCTATTGTAGGAGCTAGTGGTGCCGGGAAAACAACTTTGTTACAAATACTCGGAACGCTTGATAAGCCTTCTTCTGGCGAAGTTTATATTGATAACATTGATTTACAAAGTTTATCCGGGAAGCAATTATCTCGTTTTAGAAACACTAAAATTGGGTTTGTATTTCAGTTTCATCAGTTATTACCTGAGTTTAATGCCCTTGAAAATGCCATGTTGCCCGCCCTCATAAATGGTCGTTCGAAACCGGAGGCCGAAGCTAGCGCGAAAAAATTATTGTCGTTTTTAAGCTTAGATCATCGCTTGGAGCATAAGCCATCAGAACTAAGTGGAGGCGAAAAGCAAAGAGTTGCTGTTGCCAGAGCGTTAATTAATAAACCAGCAGTCGTTTTTGCTGATGAACCATCGGGTAACCTGGATTCGCATAGTCAGGAGGAGTTGCAAAAGCTATTTTTTGAACTGCGAGAAGCATTTAATCAGACCTTTGTTATTGTTACTCATGATTATCATTTGGCCAAAATGTGTGATCGTATGATTGAAATGAAAGACGGTGTGATTTATAATACATAGAATGGACTTGCACGAGTTACAATCTTTTCTGGATGAAAAGGTCAATAAATATAATCGGCCCGAATTTATTGAAAACGATCCGATTTCAATTCCTCATTTATTTACTAAGAAAGAAGATATAGAAATTGCCGGTTTTATGGCAGCTACTATTGCCTGGGGACGTCGCGATTTAATTATCAAAAGTGCGACAACATTAATGGGCATGTTGGAATATGAACCATATGACTTCTTAATGAATGCCGAACTGTCTGATTGGAGTCTTTTCGAAAAGTTTTATTATCGTACCTATTCATCAATCGATTGTCTGTACTTCTTAAAAGCCTTAAAGGCGATATACAGTAAGCACGGTGGACTTGAGAAAGTGTTTACCGAAGGATATCAAAAAGGGAGCATAAAAGACGCATTAATACACTTTCGTGAGATGTTTCTAAGTTTTGATTCGCCTGAAAGAACACACAAGCATGTTGCTAATATATTAAAGGGTGCCTCTGCAAAACGACTGAATATGTACTTGCGATGGATGGTAAGGCACGACAATAATGGAGTTGATTTTGGCTTGTGGAAGAGTATTTCTTCTGCTGATTTATTACTGCCATTAGATGTTCATACTGGTAATATATCTCGTCAGTTGGGTATTCTGAAACGCAAACAGAATGATATTAAAGCTGTAGATGAAGTGATGGAAACACTTCGAAAATTAGATAACAACGATCCCGTTAAATATGATTTTGCCTTATTTGGTTTGGGTGTAAATGAAGATTTCTGATAATGGCAAATACCTATTTTCAATTTAAACAATTCACAGTTCATCAGGATAAGGCAGCCATGAAAGTAGGTACCGATGGTGTATTGTTAGGTGCCTGGGCCAAAATAGAGAATTGCCAAACAGTACTTGATGTTGGTACCGGAACAGGCCTTGTGGCATTAATGATAGCCCAGCGCAATTCTAAAACTGCTATTCATGCCATTGACGTTGATAATGATGCTGTACAGCAAGCCAATGGTAATTTCAGGTTGTCAAAATGGTCAGATAGACTGGTAGCTGAGCATGTCTCAATACAGGATTATGGACGAACGAACAGACGGGTGTTGGATCACATTGTTTGCAATCCTCCTTTTTTTAAAAACTCCTTTAAGAGTAACGATTTGGCACGAAATGTCGCTCGGCATTGCGATTCACTTTCATATGAAGAGCTAATCAAATATTCGTATAATCTGTTGCATGAGACAGGAAGGCTATCCGTTGTTTTACCTTATGATGTGATGAACGAATTTGTTAATATTGGTCAACGAACGGGTTTTATTTTAAGCCGTCAGATGCTAATAAAGCCGACACCTTCAAAAACATTTGGTCGGGTGCTTATTGAGTTGTCCAAAAAAACGGATGAGAGCTGTGTCTACTCAGAGATGATTGTTGAAGATAAAGGACGTCATGGATACTCCAATGAATATATTGCATTAACGAATGAGTTTTATTTAGCTATGTGATTCATTTTTCTCTTCTTTTTTGTAACATATAAATTCCATTTGCAGTAAAAAAGATATTGTACGTAGTCCTTGTGTGTATTAATATTGGTGTGTATTGGCACAGTTACTGCTTACGAGATGCAAAGATAATTGAATTAAAATCACTATTTTAGTGTCGGAAAACAAGGAAGATGTTAAGAAGGAAATATTCAGATAATGAATTATTGGAGGCTGTTTACTCGCGAGACAGTAAGCTGATAAAGTACATTATGCAATTGGTGTGGAGTCAGGTTCGAACAATTGTTATAGACAATAATGGTTCGAATGAAGATGCCATGCAAATTATGCAGGATGCCTTTATAGCCATATACTCCAAGAAAGAGAAACCGATACTGGTAAGTACCTTCACTACCTATTTTGTGTCAGTCTGTAAAAATTTGTGGCTTTATGAGCTTCGCAAAAAGCAGGTGGCACCAACATATCAGGTATTGAATGATGAGATTCCGGAACTTGAGAGCGAAATTCACGAAAAAGAGTTATTCGAAAAGCGCAGAAAGTTATACTTGAAATATTATAACAAAATACAAAAAGTATGTCAGGATGTATTGCGTTTGGTTTCAATAGGTTTTACAAATGAACACATTACAACGGAATTAGCTTTTAGCTCTATAGCGTACACAAAGAATAGAAAATCAATGTGTAACAAGAAGTTATTGGAGATGATTAAGGCTGATCCTGAATATAAAGAGTTGAAGTATGGATTATAATAAAAAGATACTGCAGTTTTTTACAAATGAATTATCTTCAGAACAACGTGAAGATTTAAAGTTGGAGATGGCGTCTGATTCCGGTGTAAATGAAGATATGAAACTTCAACAAGAGGTGTTATTTTCAATTGCCAATCAGGGCGATGGCTTTGACGATTTTAAGAAGCAGTTGAACGAAATAGGTCAAGAGTTTCTGGAAGAACAGGATGAGAAACGAAACTCTTTCAAAATAAATTATTGGTTGGCTGCCGCTTCAGTAATTGTTGTTATCGGATTAGGAAGCTATCTAGGCTTGCTTCGCGATGCTAGTTATACAGGCGGTCAGGCATTTGTTGAATATTATTCTCCATATGGAACCGATATGACAGTTCGTGGAGGCGAGGAGTCTTCGTTGTTTAATCGAGCTCTTGAGAGTTATCAATCAGGTGACATAGATGCGGCAATAGTTTCTTTTAAAGAGTTAAGCCATGAAAATGAAGAGTTGGCAGGATTCTTTACAGGGCTGTGCTACATGGAAATGGGAAATTTAGAATTGGCCAAGAGTCAATTGCAATCAACTCAGGAAATAGCAATTTTCTACGAGGAACAAATTAAATGGTACCTATCGTTGTGTCATATAAAACTAGAAGAATATGAACCGGCCGAGTTGTTGTTAACGCAACTTCAAACTAGCGGTAATAGCTACTCAACAAAAGCGAAAGAATTGCTTGATAAGATCGATTTTTAACGAACTTTTCTTTTATCGTAAATAAATAAGAGAATAACTGATAAAATTGCAAATGCCAGAAGGTACACGAAAATGCCTTTTGGCATTTGTTGTTTTACAGGGCTGGTATTGCCTGCCAAAACATAATTTGCCCAATAATAGGGGTGAGACTTTACGCCGTCGGCAGTAGCCAAATAATTCAGTTTACTCTGCTGTAAAGCGATGTTTTTAGGTATTTCCTCTTTAAGGTGTTGGTAAAAACGATTGACAATATTGGCCCCACTTAAATCATTAACAGGCCATAGCGTCATTACTTGCGACTCAACGCCGGAATAGGTAAAGGCACGAGCAATACTTAACAAGCCTTCCCCTTTTTGTTTCTGTCCTCGCCCGGTGCTACATGAGCTCAATACTGCCAATGGCGACTTAATATTATAGTTATATATTTCACCCGCTTTAAAGCTCCCGGAAGAACTGTCTTTTGAAGCAAATATGAGTTGAGAATTAAATGGCAGTGCTTCATCGTTTACTGAGTGCATTGCCAGATGAAGGATGTCGTTATTTTGCATTGAAGCAATAAAATTATCCTTATTAGCTTCTTTGCCTTTGTATTTTGAAGTTCTAAACAGTTTATCAATGGCCGAAATTTCATTTTGTGCACCTGTCAAAGGTGCTAATAGCGAATCCAGATACCTTGAATTATTTAAATCAATTGATTGGGTGCCAGATGAACCGTAATATTCAGGAGCGAAAGCCAGGATGTTATTGAATTCAATGGTGTTATTTGAAGATTGATTCAATAAAGCCGTATTGTATGAATAGCTAACAACCTGACTTTTAATTAACCAAGGATACGCGCTGAACTTTGGTTTCTTATCCGCACAATCTTCGGTAAGAAGAACTTCAAACGGGAGGTATGATAATTCAGAGTGTGGTACAATAATTAGTTCTTTATCTGAAATATATAATTCTATGTCTTTTAAAAGAAGCAGATATAACGAATGGGAAGCATGTGCAAATCTCTGCATGTGCTCCATTGAATACTGTCCAACAAAAGGAGTTGAAATTTCGTCGACCACAAGCTGAAGATTGTTCTTAAAATTGGTATTTGTTGGAATAATGTCACAACGAGTATCTTGTTTTGAGATTGTGAATCGAAATATTTCCTCTTCAGTTTGGTAATAATCAACAATGACTTGTTCGTCACTAAGTCGATTCTGTATTTCTTTGATACTTAAAAATGGGGCGCGCGCTTTTTCTTCCTGATAGCTTGGGAACTCTCTTTCGATAGCTCTGTTTACACTATCAATTTTAGCCATATTTTGGCTCATTTTATCATTTAACGATGTTATTAAATTGCTGTCTCCCTGTTCGCCAAAAAATGCCTCGTTATAGCGGTCTTCATATCGATCGTACTGGTCTTTTAGTTGATTTAAAAGATTAATGGTTGTGAGTGGTACTCCAGAGTTTAATTTATAATTCTTCTCATTAATACCTTGCGTTAATGCATACGACTTCCCTTTTTGAATGTATTCAAATGTTTTGTGCAGATACCATTCTTTTTGGGTGGCTTTATACAATGCCATTGACACTTTTGAACTTTGCAATGTGAAATCGTAATACATTTCACCTGTTACCAATCGGTCTCGATCGTAGTTTTGTTTATTCCTTAATATTTCAATACTCTTGCCAGCTTCTTCTACATGGTCCATGGCTTTCTTGAGAATTTCCAGATCCAGGCCATCTAAATATTGTTTGTACAGATTTTCAGCCAGTGCAATATTAATGTTTCGATACAATGAACCAAACCTGCTGTTTTGAATCGTAGATGCTTTGTCGTAGAGATGCGGATATTTTCTCAGCATCTCAGAGTTGGCTTTTTTTAATAGTTGGTAGGCTTCGCGATATTGTTTTAAATGATTGTAACAAAGTGCTCTTTCGTATTGATTATCCCAGAAAAGATAGGAAGTGTAATTTCCGTTTTTAACCATGACTTTGTTGACATTCTCAAGGTGATACAGGCTTTGAGAGTATTGGCCAAGTTCAAAGTAGGCAAGTGCTGTAATGTTCTCATTTATTCTGTCTAATGGAAGCCTTAGTTCATTGTAACGCAGATTCAAAGCTGAATCGATATAAGTGTAGGCATTGTTATCATCATATATTTTTGAGAGATAATGTGCCATCACCACATAAGCTGAACTAAGTGATACTTTATCTAATTGTTTACACTCTTCGATGTCTTTTAGCAAATAATAGCGCATTTTATCGTACTGTTGTAAGCTAAAATAGCACCTGGCCAAACAATCGTTGGCATTTGTTCTGCTGCTCTTAAAAATAGGTGTAACTGAGCTGATAGATAGGATTTTGGAGGATAATAATATGGCTTCTGTATAATTGTTTTGTAAGAAATAATGATTGGCAATAGAATTCAATAAACTGCAATATTCGACCAGAAAGACCTTACCCTTTTTCTGATAAAATTGCGAAAGATTTTCTATATGGACTTGAGCTTTTTCTTCCATCCCCATGGTCAGGAGAAGCTCGATGTAATTTTGAAAGAAAGCATGGTTATATACATTGACTTCTTTATTGAAAGGTAATGACAATGCTTCCTGAAAGACTCTATAAGCCTTTTCATATTGGCGATATCGTTTATAAAGTTCACTTGTATAAACTTCAACCGAGAGGTTGTAATTCTCAAAATTCGAATTGTTGAGTAGTGTTTGTTTTTCCAACTCAAACGACTGCGTCAAATACTGTAACCTTTTAGCCTCGTTTCCTTCAAAACCAACTATGACCGATAGATTGTGATAAATTTTTGCCTTAACTGAATCGGTTAGAAATTCCATATTGTTTTCCGACAGGAAGCTCTCATAAATTCTTTTGGCTTCCTTCATTCTTTTATTATTAATGGCTGTTACGGCAATGTATAATTTAATGTATTCATTAAATAACTTATCTTCATTTACCTGAGGAATGTTGGTCAGAAAGGTGTACGCACCCCTCATATTATCAGAATATGCATACGAACGTATCGTTTTATAAAGCAAACGAAAGCGTTCGTTATCTTGAGGCCTCAGTTTGTCTGAATTCAATATCTCCGATCCAATTTCAGCAGCTTTCTTATAATCCTCACTCGAATAATGCTTTGAAAAATATATTATGTTATCATTAATTTCTTGCGAATAACTTTTTTTCACGATGCTCAATAGGCACAATATCAGTATTATAAGTAGTGTGCTCTTCATTTTTTTTAAAAAAAGTTTTAAAAAAGGTGTTACGATTCTCGATTTCTGCAATTAACCTATAGAAACCATTAATACGATAGTATCATGAAGACTTTAGTTAAAGCAAAAAAGCAGGAGCAATTTAAAAAGTTTAAAGCAAAAGACACGGCTTTTTTAAAAAAGGTTGTTGGAGGAGATGGATCAAACAATGATATGGACGAAACCAGTAAAACTAAATTATAAAAATATGATGTTCTGTTATCAATGGGTTTTGGATGAGCCGATGAAAGACATTAACAATATTAATATGACTATCCCGATTAGTAGAGGTCTGAACGCAGACCGTTTGTAGAAACAAAGAAGGTGGGGCGGTTTCCCTTATAGATTCCCGATTCTCACCTAGTACCCCTCACCTTCTTTATCCTCAATTTTTTGTTTTGAAAAAGGAGAGAAAGATTTGCCGCAGCACGAAGTACGCAAAACAATAGCGCTGATTGATAAAGAAATCAGACGCCAGGAAACCGGTTCGCCAATAGAGATGGCCGGTCGCCTCTGCATGTCCGTACGTATGCTTTACTTTTACCTGGATATGATGACGCATTTAGGAGCCATTATACACTTCTCAAAAGAATTAAATAGTTTCGAGTATGAATTTGAGGGGTATTTTAAAGATGGTATTCGTTGGGTTGAGTATGAAAAGATTGAAGTGCCAAAATGATGCGGCATGAAAGCATAAAGGTGGCAAAAGACCACATCTTCAATAAAAAACATTAATTTCGGGATGTAGCTTAACCTGATATGCCTGTCGATACATCCAAACAACATCAGAGAAATTCAAAATATCACCAATATTCTGCTATTAACTATCGCGGATATGGATTGTATTGGGTAATTCTTATCTTTTTCTTTAGTGTAATTGTTTCTCTGCCCTTTATTCAGGTAGATGTTACGGTACAAAGTCGTGGTATGGTCACTTCTCTTAATCGTATGATTACTATTTCTTCGCCCATTACGGCCAAGGTAACAGGGGTGCATATCAAAGAAAATCAACTTGTAAGGAAAGCAGATACCCTTATTGTTCTTCATCAGGCCGGTATCAATAATGAGATAAATCTCATTCGTTCGCAACTTAAACTTCAAAACGATTATAGGCATGACCTTGATGTGTTATTGGGGCGTGATATTAATATGAAGTTGATTACACCGCTCTATATCAAAGAGAATGATGATTATTTGAGCTCCATTAAACGTTACGAACGAAAAGTCAATAAACTACTGGTCGATTTTAAACGAACTGCTGATTTGTATAACGATGGAGTTGTTCCACTATCAGAATTTCAGGAAGACTCTTTTAAACTAGATGAAGCAAGAGATGAACTAAAGTTGTATAAAACAGCCACTCAATCAAAATGGGAAGCTGATAGTAAGAACTACATTACGTCTAACCGTGAACTGGAAGGGCAGGTAGAAAATTTAAAGCAAGTACAGACTCAATATGTTATTACCGCCCCTTTTGATGGAAGTGTTATTGACTTTAAGGGTATTGCAATAGGGCATTTTTTAAATGAAAACGAAGCAATAGCCAGTTTATCTCCTCAGGAAGATTTGATAGCAGAGTGTTATATTTCTCCATCTGATATTGGTTTTATACATAAAGGTATGCCAGTTAGGTTGCAGGTTGACACCTACGATTACAACCAATGGGGAATGCTTGATGCTGAGGTTGTAGAAGTAGCTCATGATGTAAACCTGGTTAAAAGTGAGTATAGATATTTAATTCGATGCCGCTTAAAACAAAAATCATTGCAACTGAGCAATGGACTGGTGGGGCACATGAAAAAAGGAATGAGCCTGACTGCTCGTTTTATTGTAAGCAAACGTTCCTTGTATCAGCTATTATTTGATACGGTTGATGATTGGCTAAATCCAAAGATTATTAATGAAACGAATCCTGTCAAATAATTAAGGGCATGAAACTAGCCATTCAACAATATGATGCGAGTGATTGTGGTGCTGCTTGCCTGGCTTCCGTAGCAAGGTATTACAAGCTGCGTATACCTTTGTGGACCATCCGACAAGAGGCAGGAACACACAAAGGTGGCACTAGTGCTTATGGTTTGATTAAGGCCGCCGAATGTCTGGGTTTTGATGTAAAAGGCATCGAAATTGATAGCAGTGATTTAAAGGATATTCCAACGCCGGCCATTGCTCATTTAAAACTAGCTGGTGGTACACACCATTTTGTGGTGATATATAAGCTGGGAAAAAAATCGGTAAGAGTGATGGATCCGGCCTTCGGCAAAATGGTGGCCATGTCGATTGACGATTTTTCTAAGAAATGGACAGGCGTGATGATACTGATGATTCCGGCTGCTGACTTTACGCCTGGCAATCATTCTATTTCGAATGTCAAACGCCTATGGAATGTTATCAAACCTCACAAAGCGGTTTTTATACAATCGGCTTTTGGTGCATTGGCATTTTCGGTGCTTGGCCTATCTACTGCATTTTATATTCAAAAGTTGACTGATTTTGTGTTGGTGGGCCATAACCGCAACCTCTTGCACCTTCTTGGAGTAATAATGATGCTTGTGTTTGTGGTTCAGCTGTTGATTGGCGTTCTGCAGTCCTGGTTTGTACTACGGGTGAGTCAAAATATCGATATCAGTTTAATTTCAGGCTATTTCAGGCATTTGATACAATTACCTCAGAAGTTTTACGACAGCATGCGTATTGGCGAACTGATTTCACGCGTGAATGATGCTGTGAAGATTCGGAATTTTATTAACCAAATAGCTGTTGAATCGGTGGTTGATGTGTTGATTATCACCATCGCCTTTTTGGTAATGATGGTATTTAGCTGGAAATTGGCTTTGTTAGCTTATGCTGTTATCCCTGTTTATCTCCTACTGCTTTTTATTACCAATACCATTAACAAACGGCTCGAACGAAGTAAAATGGAGGAAACGGCTGAGCTGGAAATACAGTTGGTAGAATCGTTGCGGGCCATCAAAACAGTGAAACAAATGGGTGCCGAAGAGCATTTTGCCAATGGTGTAGATAACCGTCTGGTAAAGGTTTTGGGGCATGTATATAAATCGGGTAAGTTGGATATATTTTCCAACTCGGGTATGTCATTTATCAATCGGATATTAACGCTGACTATCTTGTGGTCAGGCGCATTACTGGTTATTGACACCGAACTTTCATCGGGTGAGCTGATGTCATTTTTTGCCATATCGGCCTTTTTTACGGGACCTGTTGCCCGACTAGCTGCCATCAATAAAAGTTGGCATGGGGCGCTAATTGCTATGGATCGCCTTTTTGAACTTCTTGAGATGAAAGGAGAACAGGAAACACAACAAACCATGGCCTTTGATAAAGATGATGTTGGTGATGTGGTGTTTAAAAATGTCACTTTTTCGTACACCCTTGAGCAGGATTTATTTGAGGGGTTTGACCTTTTGATAAAGAATAATACCATTTCTGTTTTATTGGGTGATAGTGGCTGTGGTAAGTCAACTATCGGTGCTTTAATTCAGGGTTTGTATCCGGTGGGTGCAGGGCAATTGACGATTGGCGGTAATGAAATCAAGTATATAAACCTCAATGATCTTCGTAAGACCGTTGGTATTGTGCCACAAAACATAGAGCTTTTTGCCGGCAATGTTATTGATAATATTGCTCTGGGAGATGCCAATCCTGACATCAGAAGAATCAATCAGATTATTAAACAGCTGCAACTCAACGACACCATTGAGCAATTACCTGAAGGACTTTATACCTGGCTGGGCGAAAATGCCATTCAGCTTTCAGGTGGACAGCGACAACGCCTGGCTATTGCACGTGTACTGTATCTGAATCCGCAAATTTATATATTCGATGAAGCGACTTCCTTTTTAGATGATCGTTCAGAGTCGATCGTGAAGGATATCATACTTCAACTAAAGGATGAGGGGAGAACCATTATTATGGTAGCCCATCGAATGAGTGTGATTGATATTGCTGATGAAGTTTTTGTCTTTGAGAGAGGCCAGGTTATTCAGTCGGGCACTGTTAAAGAGCTTAGGAAAGATAAGAAAGGCCGGTTTTATGAAATGGTCAGACACAATCATTTATAAACACTCAAGCATACCTAATTCATCTTTTCTTTGTTTACTTTTGTGGGCTTAATAAGTGCTGCAAGCTAATGCAAAATCATTATTCATCACATTATTGGCCAAATATAAAGTTGGCAACACCAGTGGTGCTGGCACAAGCCGGACAAATGCTGGTTAATGTTGCCGACACGGTTATGGTTGGTCAGGTAGGGACTATTCCGCTGGCAGCGGCCTCATTTGCCAACAGCATTTTTATTAATGTACTGGTTTTGGGTATGGGCATCTCTTTTGCCTTAACGCCTTTGGTAGGGAAAGCCTATGGTGCCAAAAACAAAGATGAATGTGCCTATTGGTTTCAGCAAGGGATGTATGCTAATGTGATTATTGGTGTTTTGTTATCACTGGTGGCTGGTGCCATTGCTTTGGCCATGCCTTTTATGGGGCAGGAGGCCGGTGTTGTCGAAGAGGCTATTCCTTACTATATCTTATTGATTTTATCCATATTGCCATTGCAGGTATTTAATAATTACAAGCAATTTGCCGAAGGATTGAGCAATACCAAAATAGCCATGATTATCACGATTGGAGGTAATTTGTTAAATGTCGCATTGAATTATGTGTTTATTTACGGGCATTTTGGAGTGCCGGCTATGGGTGTGGTTGGTGCAGGTATTGGCACATTAGCATCGCGCATAGTGATGGCCATTATGTTTGTATTTGTGTCGTATCGGGTACGCTTATTTAAAGAATACCGAGGCATTCATGTCAGTCAGTTCTCTGCTTCGGCATTTAAACGCATCTGGAAACTTGGCCTTCCTATAGGCTTGCAATCGGTTATTGAGGTATTTGCATTTAGCCTGGGAAGTATCATGATGGGATGGATTAATGCTGTTAGCCTTGCCGCACATCAGATAGTGTTGAGCATGGCCAGTTTAACCTATATGATGTCTTCAGGTCTGGCATCGGCAACAACTATAAAAGTTAGTATTTTCAGGGGCAAGAAAGATTACCCATCACTAAAGCACAGTGCCTTTGCTTCACTTCATTTGGTAGTAATGTTTATGACCATTATGAGTTTCTTATTCGTGTCGATGCGTTACTTTTTACCATCGTTGTTTGTCGATGAGGTGGAAGTGATTAAAACCGCTGCCGGTTTAATGCTGGTAGCAGGTATATTCCAGATTTTTGACGGTATTCAGGTGGTAACACTAGGTATATTAAGAGGACTTGAAGATGTGGTGATGCCGGTCATTGGTGCAGGAATTGCTTACTGGCTAATTTCATTGCCCATTGGTTATTTAACGGCATTTGTTTTTGAGGCTGGCCCCATTGGTATCTGGGTAGGCTACTTATCCGGCTTAGCGTCGGCAGGTGTATTTTTGTTATGGCGATTTCGGATGCTGTACAAGAAACGTTACGGATTATAAAAGTAATTTATGAAGCTAGAAGTAATAGGAACCGCGCAACAGGTATCGGCCGACCTTGTAAAAGGAAAAACAGTTGTGGTAATTGATGTCTTGCGTGCCACCTCTGTGATGGTGTCGGCATTGAATAATGGCGCTAAAGGTATTATTCCTGTTCTTTCGCCCGATGACGCTTTTGATATTAAAAAAGAAAACGGTACGGATGTCATATTGGGTGGTGAGCGTCATGCAGAACCCATTGAAGGCTTTGATTATGGTAATTCACCATTGTCGTACAACAAGGAAGTAATTGCGGGTAAGCTTTTAGTGATGACGACAACAAACGGTACTTTGGCCATTAATAATTCGCTTTCGGCAAAAGAGCTTTTGATTGCTTCCTTTGCCAATGATAAAGCAATTGTTAATGAAATAAAGAATCATAAGGATGTGGTGTTGGTGTGCTCGGGTAATAATGGCTTGTACACACTTGAAGATGCTTTGTGTGCGGGGCGTATTATCCATTTACTTCAAGAACAATCTGTGGAATTGGAGCTGACTGATTTTGCTTTGACGATAGAATCGCTTTACGAAATCAATGCCACAAAGCTTCATGAAACAGCAAGCAAGGGTTATCATTACAATGTGCTAAAGACAAAAGGCTATCTGAAAGATTTAGAATACTGCTTTCGATCGGGTATTTGTGATAATGTACCGCATTGGAACGGTCAGGTTATCGAGAATAAAAGCTAAATTTCTATACTTGCAATCTACAGCTAGTCATGGGGACGTGTCATCAATCTTTAGAGCACGTTTTTATCTTAGACCATATTAACAAGTGATACTTCGAAGTAGTTTGCTTTCGGCCTTTTGCAAAATAGATTTTGTTGAAGCGAAGTCATTAGCGCGACCGGGAAGTTCCAAACTTGTTTTGGAAATCACCCGGCCAAGCTTAGGAGTGAGCTGAATTAGAAAGCTATTTTACAAGCAGCCTTGATTCTTTTGTATCCTTTTCTCATCAAGGAGAAGGGAGGATAAGCCCCGCGGCTTAAGCGACGAGTGTCATGTAGTAGATTAAACAGATAATACACTTCTTAGGGTGACTCTGGTGACTCCGCAATTATCTTAGGTTAAGACCAAAAACAAAAAAGCCACTGAATGAATCATCTTTCAGTGGCTTTGTTTATTATTTACCTGACTACAACACTTAATCGATAATTCGATTAAGTATAACATGCGCGCCAATACCGCCAATCATCAATAAGGCAGCGAAGATTAATGGCGTATTGCTCGTAGGGTTATTCATCGAATAGAAACCTAATACTACAACTCCTAAAATAATCAGGATGATACCGAAATTCTTTAAAAATGTATTCATGGTGAAATCTTTATAGGTGTATTGCAAGATACAAACAATTCCTTTGTATTGAAAATCAGTCAGATTTAAATGAGAGCAATGGGGGTTCCCCCAAATTTACGCAACAGACTTACTAGATTTTTTTTCCCCCATCGCCTGCGGCACTTGCCAATTTGTGTTTGCATTTAATGGCATTAGCGAAACTTCGTTTTCCCCATGGGGAAGATTTGATTGGCAGTTGGGCATATATTCCAAATATGCAAGCTGTACATAAATGCTCCACTTGGGGAGCTACCCCTAGGGTTGAGGCAGTATGCTTAACGCTTAACTAAATGACATTGATATTTCAGGTTAAATGTACTCAACCTTTTTGCATGGACTGACGCAACCATTCATCTTAACTATCGTCATTAAATATGTAGCCTCTAATAATGTAGAATTCTTAAACAACAACACAATTGAATTAATTCTAAATGAGCCTGGTGCAATAGATTGTTATCTACTGGGTGCAGATCTTTCATTACGCAAATTTGATCAAAAATTGCTCCCGCCTGTTAGTATGTAAACAACTAAATATTAAC
>NZ_JAENRR010000032.1 GCF_016612505.1 Carboxylicivirga marina | reverse complement strand
ACCCAATAGATTATTTGAAAGAAAAAAGAAACCAAAGAAGTCTTACTCTATGAATTACAAACGATTATAAAGTCATGTTAACTAAACGACATTGATACATAATGTCTCATAACTGTTCATTTTTTCATATCATCAATTAGCTACGACTTAGGATAATTGGCTGTTTGATGCATTCAAATATATCAACAATCACCATCACATGGTGGACATTCATGTTCAATAGTTAACCTGCTATGTTTATGAAGTTTAATCCAGGTCCTTTTCTACTGATGCTTTACCTATTTTCTGAGCAATGAAGCTTATTATAATCAGTTGAAAAGCATGATAAATCATAATGGGAACTAAAAACAATCCTTGGCCGGCTGCGTTCTCAAACATTACTTTTGAAAATACTGTTCCATGAACCAATGACTTTTTCGAACCACAAAAGAGTGCTGCAATCTTGTCTTCACGATTAAAGTTCAATAACCTGGAAATCAAACCAACAATACCATAGACAACAAAAAACAGAATCAGCACACCCGCTCCAATTAACAGCAAATCGCCCCAGGATATCTCATCAAACAGTCCGGTTGTAAATGATTTACTGAAACTTTTATACACGATTAATAGAATCACAGTTTTGTCAAACCACGCTAATTTCTTAAGGTGTTTTTTCACAAAAGAACCAAAGTATCTATGTAACAATAAGCCCAATACTATAGGCAACAATATCTTCAATAGCAAATCTGCAATTATCTCTGAAAAATCAAAAGCTCCATCCACACTCCAGAACAACCCCATCCACAATGGCGTTAAAAAAACACCTATCAGCCCTGATACACTGGCATTAAAAATAGCTCCTGCCACATTTCCTTTTGCCAAAACTACCATCACAACAGAAGACGAAACGGTAGAAGGCAAAGCAGCCAGAAAAAACATCGCTAACCATATAACACCTTGTTCTTCGGTTTGAATAAGCGGTTTAAAGGCAATTATTAATAACGGAAACAAAACAAAGGTTGTTAACTGTACCAGAATATGAAGGCGGTAATTACTTAACCCTTCCTTCATTTGTTTGGGACTCAGCTTTAATCCGTAAAAAAAGAAAATGAGAGTTATACCAATATCTGTCAGAAGTTCGAGGTTAAGGGCACCATTGTACACGCCTGCCTGAGGAAAAAACCAGGCTAAAACGATCATTAACATCAAACTAACGATGAATCCATCTATCTTTTTCAACATTTTCATCTTACGTAAATTAATAAACAGGCCCTGCCCTTTTGTTCGGCTAAAATACAAAAAGCCTTAAATCTTGAACTCTCCTATTTAAATTCAACAGGACTTAGTCAAAACTGAAAAACCCAATTACAAACTAATAATCCATCTTTTTTGATGATGCCGAAAGATTGTACTATTTTTGCACTCCGAAATAGGTTAAAAAACTGATAAATTAATACTTGTGAGCTCAGATTCGAGATACAACCTACGTGGCGTTTCAGCCTCAAAAGAAGACGTACATAACGCTATCAAGAACATTGATAAAGGCGTATTCCCGCAGGCATTCTGCAAGATTGTTCCTGATATACTAGGTGGTGATGATGATTATTGTAACATCATGCACGCTGATGGTGCCGGAACCAAATCTTCACTGGCCTACCTTTATTGGAAAGAAACTGGTGATGTGTCTGTTTGGAAAGGCATTGCACAGGATGCAATTATTATGAACGTTGACGACCTATTGTGTGTTGGAGCAACCGAAAACATTCTGGTTTCATCAACCATTGGTCGTAACAAGAATCTGATTCCTGGCGAAGTAATTTCAGCCATCATCAATGGAACAGATGAGTTATTAGCCGAATTGCGCGAAATGGGCATCAGCATCTACCCTACCGGTGGTGAAACAGCCGATGTAGGTGATTTAGTAAAAACCATCATCGTCGATAGTACGGTAACTTGTCGTATGAAACGCTCTGATGTTATTTCAAATCACAACATCCAACCAGGCGATGTCATAGTTGGCCTTTCGTCATCAGGACAAGCTACTTACGAAAAAGAATACAATGGTGGTATGGGAAGTAACGGTTTAACATCGGCCCGCCATGATGTATTTGCAAAATATTTAGCAGAAAAGTATCCTGAAAGCTTTGATGGCTCAGTACCTTCTGACCTGGTTTACTCAGGTAACTATAAACTAACCGATAGCGTTAAAGATTCACCGCTTGATGCTGGTAAATTGGTATTATCTCCAACCAGAACTTATGCGCCGGTTATTAAGAAAGTATTGGACGAGATGAGAAGCGATATCCACGGTATGGTTCACTGCTCAGGCGGTGCACAAACCAAAGTATTGCATTTTGTCGATAAGGTTCACATCATCAAAGACAATATGTTTGATGTTCCACCTCTTTTCAAAACCATCCACGAAGAATCAGGGACGGATTGGAAAGAGATGTACAAAGTATTTAACATGGGACATCGCTACGAAATATACCTTTCGCCTGAAAAGGCAGATAGCATAATCGAAATTGCCAAGTCATTTAATATCGATGCTCAAATCGTTGGAAGAGTTGAAGCACATGAAGGTAAGAAATTGACCATCGAAAGTGAATTTGGCACATTCGAATACTAGGCATCGTTGATGCTTTTGTGAATGATAGATTAAGACACATCTATCGATTGTTTAACGATTGTCAACAATTTAGATATGGCACAACACGATTTACTGGATAAACTCGAAGGTCTACGATTACGCTTTCTGGAGGTATCTGAACAGATTACCAATCCGGAAGTAATTGCAGATACCAAAAGATATGTAAAGCTCAACAAAGAGTACGCCGAACTTGAAAAAGTCGTAGAAGTTCGTAATGAATTCGAAAATACCCTTAAGAACATCGAATCGACCAAGGAGATGCTTAAGGAAGAGACCGACCCTGAGATGAAGGAGATGGCCAAGATGGAGTTGGACGAATTAGAAGCCAAACTTCCGGTAATGGAAGAAGAGATCAAAGTACTCTTGATTCCGGCCGATCCTCAGGATGCTAAAAATGCAGTACTTGAAATTAGAGCAGGTACAGGTGGTGACGAAGCCAGTATTTTTGCGGGCGAATTAGCTCGTTTATACACCAAATTCTGTCAGGATAAAGGGTGGCGCGTGGAAGTCACTAATAGTAACGAAGGTACATCTGGCGGATTCAAGGAAATTGTAATGAATGTGACAGGTAACGGCGTTTATGGCATTTTGAAGTATGAATCGGGTGTTCATCGTGTGCAACGTGTTCCACAAACAGAAACGCAAGGACGTGTACATACATCTGCTGCTACCGTGGCTGCACTGCCCGAAGCGGAAGAGTTTGACATCGAGCTTCGTACCGAAGACATTCGAAAAGATACATACTGTGCATCAGGACCTGGTGGCCAGTCGGTAAACACAACTTACTCGGCTATTCGACTTACGCACATTCCATCAGGCATTGTAGTAACTTGTCAGGATCAAAAATCGCAGCTAAAGAACTTAGATAAAGCGATGACTGAATTACGAACCCGCCTTTACAACCTGGAATACCAAAAGCATTTGGATGAAATTTCTTCTCAGCGTAAAACATTGGTATCATCAGGCGACCGTTCAGCTAAAATACGTACTTACAACTACCCGCAAGGACGTGTAACCGATCATCGTATTAACCTGACACTTTATAACTTGCCTGCAATAATGGATGGTGATATTCAGCAAATTATCGACAAACTAATCGTTGAAGAGAACGCTGAACGCATGAAGGCCAGCGAAATGTAAAAAATAGAAATAAGATATAAGACGCAAGACAAAAGACCGGAGACGGCGATAAATCTTAAATCTTGATACTTAATACTTGATACTTAGAAAACATGACATCACAAGAGCTTTTTGAAAACATTAAAAAGAAAAAGAGTTTTTTATGTGTTGGACTTGATACCGACATCAACAAAATTCCACGTCATTTATTAGACACAACTGACCCAATCTTTGCTTTCAACAAGCAGATTATTGATGCGACTCATGATGTAACTGTGGCTTATAAGCCTAACCTTGCTTTTTACGAAAGCCTGGGTGTGAATGGTTGGAACTCATTAGAAAAAACCGTTAACTACATCAAATACAATCACCCGGATATTTTCATTATCGCCGATGCTAAACGTGGTGATATTGGTAATACCTCAGCCATGTATGCCAAAGCATTTTTCGACCACATGGAATTTGACTCGGTAACAGTGGCGCCATATATGGGCGAAGATTCAGTAAAACCATTTCTAACACACGTTGACAAATGGGTGATTCTTTTAGCCTTAACCTCTAACAAAGGTGCTTTCGACTTCCAATTTATGGAGGAAAATAACGAGAAGCTATATGAAAAGGTGATAAAAACAAGTGCTACGTGGGGAACAGAAGAAAACCTCATGTATGTGGTTGGTGCTACCAAAGCTGAAATGTTAGCCGATATTCGTCAAATCATACCAAATCATTTCTTATTGGTACCTGGTGTGGGTGCGCAGGGCGGAAGTCTGGAAGAAGTGGCAAAAAACGGAATGAACAGCAAATGCGGATTATTAGTCAACTCGAGCCGCGGCATTATTTACGCCAGCGATGCTGAAGATTTCGCTGATAAAGCTCGCGAGAATGCCATTGTTGTTCAGCAAGACATGGCGAAACTATTAAAAGAACATGGTTTAATTTAAACCCTATCTCAAAAAATAATTGAAAGCCCGAAGCTGAATAGTTTCGGGCTTTTCTATTCAGTTGTTAATTCAACTTGCAGTTCATAACAAAAGAAATTAATTTCATAGTGCAAACCAGACCTCTATGAACGAAGAATTTCTACATTACATTTGGCAACACAAACTCTATAAGCCAGAACTTATAACCACAGATGAACAACGCATCGAGGTGATTCATCCTGGCACAAAAAATACAGATGGCGGTCCTGATTTTTTTAATGCTAAAATAAAAATTGGCAATACTCTTTGGGCTGGCAATGTCGAAATCCATTACGATGAAAAAGAATGGTATATGCATCAGCACCATCTCGATTCAGCCTACGACAATGTCATTTTACACGTTGTTCAGCAAAATGGTTCAAATACCATCAACTCAAAAAAGAGAGAAATACCAGTTTGTCAAATACAGATAAATGAAGAATTAAGGCTCAAATACCAGCAACTTCAATTTAACGAGCTATGGATTCCTTGTGAACATGACATTGCAAATGTCGATACATTTACACTTAAGCAATGGATTGAGCGCTTATTAATTGAACGCTTGGAAGAAAAAAATGAATGGATTGAGCAGCTACTAATAGAATCAAATAATAATTGGGATCAAGTATTTTTCGTTTTATTATGCCGTAGCTTCGGTTTCGGTATCAATGGTTTGCCCTTTGAGCTCATGGCTCGCCAAACGCCCTTTACAATATTACTAAAGCATGCAGACAATCCATTTCAGCTGGAAGCCATTTTATTTGGGCAAGCGGGTTTTCTGAAAAATGAACTAAAAGTCACATATTCAATCTCATTAAAGAAAGAATACGATTTCTTAAAAACAAAATACGATTTAACACCAATCAATAACCACCTTTGGAAATTCTTAAGATTACGACCAAATAACTTCCCTACCATTCGTATTGCACAATTAACAAGCGTAATCTCCAAAAGTAAAGGTCAATTTGATAAATTATTATGCATCCACGATAAAAAAACATTATTAGAGCTTTTAAATGTTGAGCCTTCAAAATATTGGAAGACACATTATCGGCTGGACATAGAGGCCTCATCGTCAAAAACAAAAAGTTTAGGAAAATCATCTCAATTACGTATAATTTACAACACAATTATACCCTACCTGTTTATATATGCAGTAAAACACAACAACGAAGAACAAAAAGAAAAAATCATTGATTATCTTTATCAGCAGCCACCAGAGAAGAATGCTATTATAGACAAATGGAAGGCAGTTGGCATCACTCCAGAAAGTGAAGCGACTGCACAATCGCTTATCCATTTAAAGAGTAAATATTGCAAACAAAAAAAGTGTTTAAGCTGCCATATTGGCCATGAAGTATTATGCAAAACGTAGAAAACACAGTATATCACGACACTATTAAAGCCCTTTTAACAGCGGGAGGCCTACTGGTGTTGACAATAGCCATAGGCTCAGGCGGCTTTATGCTTATTGAGGGCTACCGGTTTGTCGACGCTGTTTATATGACTGTCATCACCATGGCAACTGTGGGATTTCGTGAAGTTGTGCCTTTAACCGATCCAGGTAAGATTTTTACCGTTTTTCTTATTATTTTTAGCTTAGGAATTTTCGGTTACGTGATAACACAGGTAACGCGAATAATTTTCGAAGGCGTATTACATCAATCATATAAAGCTTATCAATTGAGAAAGAAGATTGTCAAATTAGAAGATCATGTAATCGTTTGCGGATTTGGTCGTAATGGCTATCAGGCATGTGTTGAATTAGCCGAACATGGCGAACAATTTGTAATCGTGGAAAAACGAGATCATGTTGTAACACGAATTGTTGAAAATCCAGAGCTATTATATGTCCAGGGTGATGCCAGTTCTGAAGAAGTACTGGATGCTGCTCAGATACGTAAAGCCAGAGCCCTTATTACAGCACTTCCCAATGACGCTGATAATATGTTTGTTGTATTAACAGCTGCCGAAATGAATCCGGCACTTAAAATCATTAGTCGTGCCAGTGACTTTAGGTCAGACACTAAATTACGTCGTGCAGGTGCCACCAATGTAATAATGCCCGATAGAATTGGAGGCCAGAGAATGGCCAAGCTGGTTACACAACCCGATGTTGTTGAGTTCATTGAATACATCTTATTACAACGCTCAAAAGATGTGCAACTTATGGAAATCGACTGTAACAAATTAGCTGTTGAAAACAATAAGAAAACCATACGTGAATTGAGGTTACGCGAAAAGTCAGGTGCCAATCTGGTGGGAATTAAAACCGGCGAAGGTGCATATTTATTTAATCCTTCGCCTGACATTGAAATTACACCAGCCGATAAATTATTTGTCCTTGGCTCTCCGAATCAAATTGAGCAGTTCGAACAAATATTAAGTGGATCTGAACATTCAGTAAATAGCACATCTAGTATAGGTTAGATACCTGAACAGAGTATCTTTAACAGACATCACACTCTATAAACAATAACCTTTTCAAGCAAAAAGAGTATATAAAAAATGGCGTTAACTTTAAATATTTGTTAATCACTGTTAATTTTTGGTTCGCTTTTTGATATAAGTTTCGTCGTAATATAATTTTGGAAACCCAAATACTTATAAATTATGAATACTAGAAGAATTTTAGGAGCAGTAGTTTTAACACTTACAGTTCTAGTTGGTTTTAACAGCTGTAAGTCGAAAGAAAAAGTAGCCACTAACAGCGAAGTAGGTCAGATTTTAGAAGACATGCCATGTGAAGACAAAGGGCGTTCAGATAAAAACTATTTTCGTGCCAGCGCAATGGCGACCAGCTCAGACCTTAGTTTAGCCGAGGAGAAAGCCTTATTAAATGCCAAACAACGATTGGTGACTTTAATTAGCTCCAATACCAAATCAGTAACTGATCGCTATGTAAATGAAAGAGAATTTGGCGAAGGTTCTGAGTTTGAAGCTAAATTTGAAAACTTAACCAGAGAAGTGGCTGACGAAACAATCTCTAATGTAGTGGTAGCGTGTCAAAAGAAAAGTGTGCTTCCTAATGGTAAGTACAGAGGTTTTGTAGCTGTTGAAGTCAGTAAAGATGACATCTTAAATGGCATTAACAATAAACTTACAAACAACCAAAAGCTTCAGGTTGATTACGACAAAGCTAAATTTGAAGAAATCTTCAATCAGGAAATGCAAAAAATGGCTGAAGAACGTGGGTTCTAAAACCATAATACAATAAGCAAAATCAAAACAGAGTGCACTCTGATACTTAGTTTTGACAAAGAAATTTGACAGGTTAACGATAGCTAGCCTGTCTTTTTTGTAAAAAACTAATATTCATCTATTTGCTACAAACAAATTATTACCTATCTTTGCGCTCGCTAAAATATATTTAAATAGAGTATTATGTACTTAACAGCAGAAAAAAAGCAAGAGATCTTCGAGAAGTACGGAAAGTCGAATACTGATACTGGTTCAACTGAGGGCCAGATTGCATTATTTTCATACCGTATTGCTCATTTGACTGAACACTTAAAGTCAAATCGTAAAGATTATAGCACGCAGCACGCATTAATTAAGTTAGTAGGTAAGCGTCGTAGCTTACTTGACTACTTAAAGAAAAAAGATATCGTAAGATATCGTTCATTAATTGCTGAACTTGGAATCCGTAAGTAAGCAACTGCGAAAAAATTTAGAAGGCAACTATCATATGGTAGTTGCCTTCTTTTTTTTACACCTATTAAACACTCCCCTTTAAAGCACTCATTTTGCTTAAATTATTGAGTGTAAACTAAAACATTCCCCCTCTTTTTTATCGTAATCAAAGTTTAATACATATCTTTGGCTGTGATAATAGAAGGATAAAAAAAGATAAGAAAATTGTCATGATTAAACCATTAGAAAAAGTTATTGAACTAGGTGATGGCAGAACAATTACCATTGAAACTGGTAAATTAGCTAAACAAGCTGACGGCTCGGTAGTCGTTAAAATGGGTGATACCTATTTATTAGCAGCAGTTACTTCTGCAAAGGATGCAAAGCCTGATGTAGATTTTATGCCGCTAACTGTTGAATACAAGGAAAAATATGCTGCTGTAGGGCGTTTCCCTGGAGGTTTCCAGAAAAGAGAGGCTCGTCCATCAGATTATGAAATATTAGTATCGCGTTTAATTGATCGCGCATTACGACCTCTTTTCCCAGAGGATTATCATGCTGACACATTTGTTACTGTTAACTTAATTTCAGCTGACAGCGAAATTGCACCAGATGCATTGGCAGGATTAGCTGCTTCAGCTGCATTGGCTGTTTCAGACATTCCGTTTAACGGTCCTATCTCTGAGTGTCGCGTTGCTCGTATTAACGGAGAGATGAAAGTCAACCCAACCATTAGTGAAATGGCTGACGCAGACATGGATATTATTGTTGCCGCTACACTTGATAACATCATGATGGTAGAAGGTGAAATGTCTGAAGTATCAGAAGCTGACCTATTGGAAGGTATGAAAGTGGCGCACGAGGCTATTAAAGTTCAGTGTCAGGCACAAATCGAAATGATGGAAGCTCTTGGTAAAACTGAGAAGCGCGAATACTGTCATGAAGAAAACGATGAAGAGTTACGTGAGAAAGTTTGGAAAGCAACTTATGACAAAGCCTACGAAGTAGCCAAGTCAGCTAACCCAAACAAGCACGAGCGCATTGATGGATTCGGTGCTATCTGTGAAGAATTTATTGCAGATAACTATAACGCTGAGGAAGATGAGATCCCAACAGGATTAATCAAAAAATATTACCACGACGTTGAAAAAGAAGCCGTACGTAAAGTTGTTTTAGAAGAGAAGGTTCGTTTAGATGGTCGTAAGACTGACGAAATCAGACCTATCTGGAGTGAAATTGACTATTTACCAGGACCTCACGGTTCAGCGGTATTTACACGTGGTGAAACTCAGTCATTAACAACGGTGACTTTAGGTACTAAAATGGATGAGAAATTAGTTGATGATGTTATGAACAAAAGCTACGACCGCTTCTTGTTACATTACAACTTCCCTCCATTTTCAACTGGCGACGCACGACCTGCTCGTGGTATCAGCCGACGTGAAATTGGCCATGGTAACTTGGCTTACCGTGCACTTAAGCGCATGATGCCAGAAGAATATCCTTATACCGTTCGTATTGTATCGGATATACTTGAATCAAATGGTTCTTCATCAATGGCTACAGTTTGTGCCGGTACATTAGCTCTAATGGACGCTGGTGTTCCTGTGAAAAAGCCTGTTTCTGGTATTGCAATGGGATTAATCACTGATACTGAATCAGGTAAATTTGCTGTACTTTCAGATATCCTTGGTGATGAAGATCACTTAGGTGATATGGATTTTAAAGTAACTGGTACTCGCGAAGGTATTACCGCTACTCAAATGGACATTAAGGTAGATGGTTTATCATACGAAGTTTTAGAGCAAGCATTAAACCAGGCGAAAGCAGGTAGAATGCATATCCTTGACAAACTTGAGGAAACAATTACCGAACCACGCGAAGATTACAAACCACATGCACCACGTATTGTCAGCATGGACATTCCTAAGGACATGATTGGTTCAGTAATCGGCCCTGGTGGTAAAATCATTCAGGAAATTCAGGCAACAACCGAAACTGTTATTACCATTGAAGAAGATGGAGATGTTGGGCACGTTGCTATTTCAGCTTCTAATAAAGAATCAATTGATGCAGCTGTTGCAAAGGTTAAAGCAATTGTTGCCGTACCAGAAGTAGGAGAAGTTTATCGCGGTAAAGTAAAATCAATTGTTCCTTTTGGAGCATTTGTAGAAATTTTACCAGGTAAAGATGGATTACTTCATATCTCTGAAATTGAATGGAGACGCCTTGAAAAAGTAGAAGATGCTCTTAAAGAAGGTGAAGAAGTTGAAGTAAAACTTATTGAGGTAGACCAGCGTTCTGGCAAACTAAAACTTTCTCGTAAAGTATTATTACCTAAGCCTGAACGTAAGGAAAGACCAAAGAAAGACTAACAATTAACGTTCAATAATAAGAGGTCGACTCATTGAGTCGACCTTTTTTGATCTTATTATTCTTTCTATCTTTTGAAGCATAAAACATCAGCAATGAAGCAGCAAGAAGCATTTGATATCCTTAACAGTCAGCTCAGTGACGTATCAAAATCTCAAATTCGCTCAATGAGCCTTGAGGTTCTCCCAAGGTTAATCAACACCTTACATGAGAACAGCAACAACTGCCCATCATGTAAAAAACACGAGCAACAAGGCGATAACTATGTAAATGACATCAGGCCACTCTTTGAGCAAGATATTAGATTCATCAAGGAGTTTGAACGATGGGTCGACTCGTCCAAAAAGCACTTAAAAGCCACTCACAAGCAACATCCCCGAGGTCAAATATCTTCAACCTATACTACCATTGGTATGGCTATTGGAACATTCATTGCTTTTTTAATAAGTTACTTCATTAACAATAACAATATTCTGGGTGGCTTAAGTATTGGATGGGCCATTGGCATGTTGTTCGGGTACTCGATAGGTAAACTAAAAGAAAAAAAGCTTGGACAATTAAATAAGCTCTATTAAATCAATTCCTATAATGATAACTGTGTGAAAACATGAATAGTCATTACTTCCATGGAATTATGACTAAAGTATAGCCAACACAATTTGACAAAATTGGTAATTAAACAATATTAACGACATGTTTTTCATGATTAAAGGTCAAATATTGTGTTATTTAATTATCTTTAGTCGAATAATACATCATTTATTGTTATTCTGTATTCAAATTTTTAAAAACATTTTTAATTTTGCAGGAAACACTGTAGATTAAAGTCAAAAACAAATAATTGGGTAAACATTATGAAAAGAATTAGAATTTCTCTAATTGCATCTCTAGCCGTAGCAGCTTTGTTAGCTAGCTGTTCAGGTTTAGACAAAATGAACAAAGGTGCTAAGGACGTTAGTTATTCAGTCAATCCTCCAGTATTAGAAGCACACGCTGGACAAGTAGATCTTGATGTGACTGTTCAGTTCCCTGAAAAATACTTCGATAAAAATGTAAGCATTGAAGCGACTCCTGTATTGGTATACGAAGGAGGCGAAACTGCTTTCCCTTCTTATCGCGTGCAAGGTGAAAATGTTGATGGTAATGATAAAGTAATTTCAAACGCTACAGGTGGTACATTCACTTATAGCAACTCAGTACCTTACAACGAAAACATGCGTGTTTCTGATTTAGTTGTTCGTATTAAAGCAACTAAAAAAGGTACAACGAAAGAATTCGACGATTACAAAATTGCTGATGGTGTAATTTCTACATCTGAATTAGTGGCTGACCAAGGTGCTCAGTCTGCTATAGGTGAAGATGCTTTCCAACGCATCATTGCTCAAGCTAAAACAGCTGACCTTTTCTTCTTAATTCAGCAGACTAACATTCGTGGTTCTGAACTAAGAAAAGAAGATGTTGCTGCTTTAAAAGAGTGGATGAAAGAAATTGAAGCTACTGAAAATGTAAACTTCAAAGGTGTTGACATTACTGCTTATGCTTCTCCTGACGGACCAGCTGACTTAAACAGCAAATTAGCAACTCGTCGTGAAAAAGTAGCAAAAGACTACCTATCTCGCGAAATGAAAAAAGCTAAAGTTGAAGGTGGTACTGATGATGCCATGTACACTTTAAAAAATACTCCTGAAGACTGGGAAGGTTTCCAGGAATTGATGGCTAACTCTGACGTACAGGACAAAGAGCTTATCTTACGTGTACTTTCTATGTATAGCGATCCTGAAGTACGTGAGCGTGAAATCAGAAATATGTCTGAAACTTTCAGTGTAATTGCTGATGAGATTCTACCTAAACTACGTCGTTCACAAATGGCTATCAATGCTGAGGTAATTGGTAAAACAGACGAGGAAATTAAAGAATTAGCTGCTAACAACCCAAGTGAGTTGAACCTAGAAGAAATTCTTTATGCCGCTACTTTAACTGAAGATTTAGATGAGCAGTTAACAATTTACAAAGCTGCTTCTTCTAACCACACTCAGTGCTGGAGAGCACAAAACAACATCGGTTGTGTATTATATGCAAAAGGTGATATAGCTGGTGCTAAAGCTGCATTTGAAAAAGCTAATGGTCTTAAAGATGGTGTAGCTGAGGTAAACAACAACTTAGGTGTTATCGCCCTTCGCGAAGGTGATGTAGCTAAAGCTGAAGAATTCTTTGGTGCTGCTGCTGGTGCTGGTGCTGAGTTGGACAATAACTTAGGTATTGTTTCTATCCACAAAGGTGATTACGATGCTGCTATCCGTTACTTCGGAAACAGCACTAACTGTAATGCTGCTCTAGCTAAAATCTTAGCTACTAAATATGATGCTGCATTATCAACAATTAACGCTAACACAATGGAAGTAGGATTCAAATACTACTTAAAAGCGATTGTTGGAGCAAGAACTGCTGAGAATGACATGATGTTTGACAGTTTACGTAAAGCTTGTGAGCTTGATGCTAAATTCAAAGCTGCTGCTACTTCAGATATGGAATTTGCTAAATTCTTCGAAGATGCAACTTTCAAGTCTATCGTTCAGTAATTGATATTACAATATATAAAAAGGGTGAATCGTCAGATTCACCCTTTTTATATATTGTAATATCAATTAATATTAATGGTTTATTTTCCTGAATATTTCCCATAAAGCGATACCGGCACTTACCGAGACATTAAAAGAGTGCTTAGTGCCATACTGTGGAATCTCAAGGCAAACATCACTCACATCAATCACTTTCTGTTGAACTCCCTTTACTTCATTTCCCAGCACTAACGCAATCTTCTGTCCTTCACCAGGACTAAAATCAAGTAGTGAAGTACTATTTTCAACCTGCTCTAAACTACAAATCAGCCATCCTTCATCTTTTAAATGAGCAATGGCATCCTCCGTTTTTGCAACATACGACCAATCGACAGCATCTTCTGCTCCCAAAGCCGTTTTATGAATTTCTTTATTAGGAGGACATGCTGTTATACCACACAATACAATCTTCTCCACTTTTAAAGCGTCAGATGTTCTAAAAACTGAGCCAACGTTATTTAGACTTCGAATATTATCCATCACAACAGTGATGGGCACTTTAGCACTATTCTTAAACTCTTCTACTGTTAAACGATTAAGCTCGCTCGTTCTTAATTTTCTCATTCACGATAATTTTGACAACAAAAATAGCACTATTCCTGTTTTTATAGATAATTAATTAATAATCGTACCCTTTATTGGAATACTAAATCCCTATTGAATATGAATATACACGAATATCAAGGCAAAGAAATACTCAAATCATTTGGCGTTGCTATACAAGAAGGCATTGTTGCCGAAACTCCTGAAAAGGCTATTGATGCTGCTCAAAAGCTTAAGGACGAAACCGGCACTGGCTGGTGGGTTGTAAAGGCACAGATTCATGCAGGTGGTCGAGGTAAAGGTGGCGGTGTTAAGTTAGCTAAAACATTGACTGAAGTAAAAGAACGTGCCTCCGATATAATTGGCATGAACCTGATTACACACCAAACAGGTCCTGAAGGTAAATTAGTTAGCAAAGTTTTAATTGCACAAGACGTCTATTACCCTGGCGAAAGTGAAACCAGCGAATATTACATGAGTGTATTGCTTAATCGTGAGACTGGCAAAAACATTATTATGTACTCAACTGAAGGTGGCATGGACATAGAAGATGTGGCCGAAAAAACACCTCATTTGATTCATAAAGAAGAAGTAGATCCTGGTGTTGGACTTCAGGGATTTCAAGCTCGCAAAATAGCTTTTAATTTAGGTTTATCCGGTAAGGCTTTTAAAGAGATGACGAAGTTCGTTTCTGCATTGTACAAAGCATACGTCTCAACGGATTCATCCATGTTTGAGATTAATCCGGTATTGAAGACGTCGGATAACAAGATATTAGCTGTTGATGCCAAAGTTAATTTGGATGACAATGCCTTGTTCCGCCATTCAAACTATGCGGCTATGAGAGATTTAAGCGAAGAAGATCCGGCTGAAACCGAAGCTGCCAAGAGCAACCTTAACTTTGTAAAGCTAGACGGTAATGTTGGATGTATGGTAAACGGTGCCGGACTTGCAATGGCAACTATGGATATTATTAAACTATCTGGTGGCGAACCAGCAAACTTCCTTGATGTTGGTGGAGGTGCCAATGCAGCTACTGTTGAAGCCGGTCTTAAAATCATACTCAACGACCAGAATGTGAAAGCAATTTTGATTAATATCTTTGGAGGTATTGTTCGTTGTGATCGTGTGGCAAATGGTGTTGTCGAAGCCTATAAGAACATTGGAGAAATTAAAATTCCAATCATCGTTCGATTACAAGGGACTAACGCTGAAGGTGGAAAGAAAATTATTGATGAATCTGGCTTAAAGGTATTTTCAGCCATCACATTGAAAGAAGCATCTGACCTTGTTCAGCAAATTGTAAACTAACAGAATAGCAAATATTAAAAAGAGGGATTGCTCATGATGAACAATCCCTCTTTTTGTATTATGCTAATTTTGTTACTACCATTTTACAGGCTTACGTCGCACAGGCATACTCATACAACGCGCTCCTCCTCCTCCACGAGAAAGCTCTGACCCACCAATTGTAACAACATATTTTTCATAGTCCGATAAATCAATCTGACCACTGATTACATCATTCGCTTTGATTATCTCAAAACCATTTTTATTCATCTCTTCCATGGTATAAACATTGCGAGCATATCCTAGCACCTTGCCAGGCCCCATGGCAAAAAAGTTAGCCCCACTGTGCCACTGCTCACGCTCTTGTGTCCAAATATCACTTGAACCACCACAACATATTGGTTTCATATCCATGCCTAAATCTTTTAAGCATGTCACAAGATTCTCCTTTTTTGTAATCGACTCCACCTCACCGTTATCTACGGCAATCAGAATGGTACTGTATCGACTGTCCTTCATAATTAAAGGCTCATACACCATACACGCATCTTTATCCAAGAAGGTAAATACCATATCAAGATGAATAAATGACTCAGGCGTATCAGGCAGTTGTTGTACAACTACATGATGGCGTTTATTCTTCTGCTTTAACTGGTTAATGATAAAATCAATACCTTGAGATGAGGTACGTGCACTACTACCAATTACCAAAATATCTTCTCTCGCAATCTGTACATCTCCACCTTCTATCATCGTTTCGGCCCCAACATTATAGAAGTTAAGCGGATTTACCGTTTGTGTTTTAAAACGAGCAGAATGATTAAAGATCGCTTCCATCACAATGGCTTCTCGCTCACGCACTTTATTGGCCATTTTGGAAATTAATACCTGGTCGTACATCGTCACACTGGCATCACGTGTAAAAAAGAAGTTATGCAAGGGACGTAACGAATACCTGTCATCTGTCAAAAAGGTCGTTAATGAGTCTTTCTTCAGATTTACACCCTCTATAAGCTGACGGGCTAATTCATGAGTAGGTAGCTCAAGCAAATCCTCTTTGATATTTAGAACCTGTTCGTAGGTACAGATTTTTTCAATCAGACTCAGTTTGATCTTTGGCTGCTCAAGAATCTCGGCCAACAAGTCTTTTACCTGAAAGGTTTGAGTCACTTTTTCAAGCACCCCAGAAAACTGTTTATATTCGTCGACAGCAACTGACAGGTTTAATATATCGCTGTACAAGGCACGCTCTGCATTAGAGGGCGTCATGTTCTCCACTTCTTTGCCCGGCGTGTGCAATATTACACCTTCCAACTCTCCTATTTCGGAGAACACACCAGTATCAATGGTCTTAATCATGGACAAAATGGTTTAATTTATTTGGTTTCTTCTTCGTCGCAAATTTAAAAACCATCTTCAATTAAAAAAATGATTGAATGCACTTCTTTAAATAATTCAGCATTAGTCAGTAATGCATAAAAATACAGTTACCTGAATAAATACTCATTCACTAAGCCAAACTGGCTCCAAAGGCAAAACTCATCTTTGGTGGCAATGGCAATTGTTCGTTAACCATATCTTTATTCCACCTTTCAAATAAAGCCTGCTGATAAACCTTTGCTCTATCCTTATCGTTGATAAACACAGCAGCATTTAATCTGTCTTCGACATAGTACATGGTACGACAAATATCTCCATAGGTCTCTTCAACTGCCTCATCAACACCAGGCATCACATTTTCATAAGCTCCTGAAAACATAAACAAATCAAACACCTCGGTTTTTAATCGATAGGGAGGAAGCGTATGTTTTTGAGGCTTTCCAAGAACATTGAGCGCAGCTAGCTTGCCCTGATGCTCTGCTGAATGCCATAGACCTGTTACAATACCACGTGCATGCTGAGCTACATCACCAGCAGCCAAAATATCTTTATCTGACGTTTGTAAATATTCATTAACCACAATACCTCGTTCTACTTTCAAGCCTGCTTTAATGGCCAGTTCTGTATTAGGGACAGCTCCAGCACATGCAATAACAACATCAAATTCAATTGTTTCTCCCTGAAGGCTTGTCATGTAACTATCACCTTGCTTTTTAATATGATTGACCGAAACGCCAGAAAACAGCTTAACGCCTTTTTGATGCATTTTATTCACTAGTACAGTCAGCAAGTTTTCAGGAAAAAGTTTCTGAAGAGGAAATTTCGTTCTTCCTGCTAATATTACTTGTTTACCCTTTCGAATTAACTGGTCTGCCGTTTCAACACTCTCCACTCCTCCTCCAACAATTAAGAATCTTTGCTTTTCTGAACAGGTATCCAACACTCTATCAACATCGTGAGCATTTTGCACACCATGAATTTCGTCATTATCAAGGCCTAACACTTTAGGAATAACTGATGCTGCTCCGGTAGCTAGCAATAACTTATTATAGCTATACACTTTCCCACTCTTTGTACTGACCACCTTCTCTTCGGCATCAACATTGATAACTCTATCATAAATAAGATCAACATTATTATCAGCATACCATAGCTCATCGGCTATCCTAAACTCCTCTTTGTCGAAGCCTCTAACCATGTGTTTATTAATTTTTGTCCGTTTGTATGGGAGGCGGTCTTCCCCATGAACCAACAGGACTTTCTCAACATTATTATTCTCACGAAGCGTACGGATAAAACTAATTGATGCTATACTGGCACCTATAGCTATTATTTGGTATTCAATCGAATTCATATCTTAGTATTTGTACATTAATTAAAAATGATAATTAATATATTTGTGTTCTTTATAATTTATAACAATCGACGTCCATTTGGGTTGAAGATTTTTTACAAAATGAAAAGAAACGTACTACTCTCGCTTTTATTATTTATTTCATTTCAAAGCTGGTCGCAGCAAACCGATTACACCCTTTTTGACATAGGAGGTGAATTGCGTACTATATATCTTCAACGACACCGCATTAATGATAAGTATACTTTCAACTTTGATGCAGGTTCATACTTAGGTGTTGGCACTAATGAGTGGGTAAGGTGGGGGTTCAGAGGCAACCTTCAACGGAAAGTCTCAGATTTTTACACAGTTGCTGTTGGTTTTATGTATAATAAAACAACTGTTTATGAAGAGATAGAAGAGTGGGAAGACCCAGATGATAGGGCTCAACTAACCCGCCATGAATATCGACCGCAGCAATCATTAATAGTCAATTATCCGCGATTCAAGTCTTCGGCTTTACGCCATCGCTTACAATTAGAAGAGAGGATATTTGATCACATCCATGAGAATATACGAGATTTTTCGATCCGATTGCGTTATCTTGTACAACATCAGGGGCGATTCGACGGCAAACCAATAGCTCCAAAATCGCTCTATTACAGAGCTTTTGCTGAATTTAATTTTAACATATACGAAGAAGCCGATGATCTGTTTTGGATACGAGGCAGGTATTGGGCCGGCCTGGGTTACCAATTTAATTCAAAGCTGAAAGGCGACTTTAATTATTGCTATGAACATTCAAAAGTATCTAAAGATATAGATCCGCTTGTCAAACATATTTTTCAGTTGACCTTACGACACACAATACATTGGCAAAACAAAGGTTAATCAATAGTTGATAAGTAGAAAATATTGCATAAATCAAATAATATGAGTGACGAAAATACCAATAAAGCAATCTCAAGGTTTCTTTTACACCTCCATCCTCCCAGAGTTAATGCTCAGGCAATTAAGTATACACGTACATTTGGATTAGGTGGTATTGCAGCACTCCTATTTGTGTTACTGTTTATTACCGGCATGTTGTTACGCTTTGTATATGTACCATCAGAGAAAGGTGCTTATGATTCAATTGTATACTTACAACAGGAAGTATTATTCGGGCAGCTTTTGAGAAATATGCATTACTGGTGCGGCATGCTGTTGGTTATCGTTTCTTTTTTACATGTGATTAGGGTTTTCTACAGCCAATCAATATATAATGAACGAAGAAAAAACTGGCTATATGGCTTGTTGCTGATGTTTCTGGTTATCATGTCTAACTTTACTGGCTATTTATTACCATGGGATCAATTGGCTTATTGGGCAGTAACCATCATGACCAATATGCTTAGCTACATTCCGGTAATTGGCGATAGTTTGGCCTCATTAGTGCGAGGAGGGTCTGAAGTAAATGAAGGTACATTACTGCGTTTTTATCACTTTCACACCGGCTTATTACCTCTTTTAATGGTTTTTGTCATGAGCATTCACTTTTGGCTGGTACGAAAAGCAAAGGGTGTATCTGTAGCCGATTCATCTAATAAAGAAATGGTGAAAACCAATCCTGAGTTAGTATTTAAAGAAATAGTAGTGGCACTATCACTTATTCTTTTACTGATTCTGTTCTCGATGATAATTGATGCGCCATTACTGGATAAAGCGAACCCATTGGAAAGTCCAAACCCAAGTAAGGCACCTTGGTACTTCATGGGATTTCAGGAGCTCTTGTTACATATGCATCCAGGCTTTGGCATATTCATTGTACCTGTTTTAGTTACTGCATTTCTGATTTATATACCTTATACAAAAGGAACAGAAGTTAATGTAGGTGTCTGGTTTAATTCTCAAACAGGCAAAACAATTACTATTTGGTCGGCAGTTTATGCCATTGTTTTTACAATGCTTATTATCGTTGGCACTGAATATCTTCTTAAATTTCAAAACTGGATGCCAGATGTACCGGTTCTTATCACCACTGGCTTATTTCCTTTATTGATATATATATTACCAACCTATGGTTTTATTTATTTCTTACAAAATAAACTAAAAGCGGGCAAGATAGAATTAATAGTAAGCCTGGTTACAATATTACTATGCGCTTATCTGGTAATGACATTTGTTGGAAGTTTACTAAGAGGCGAAGGCATGCACTTGTTTGCATAAATATTTAGATTATGAGTTTTATTAAAAAAATAACCAGACGTAGTTTCATTAAAAGGGCTATTATTACCATCGTGTCTTTAGAATTGATTTACGTTTTTGTTAATCTATTAAAGAAGGGTAATGATTCACAAGAAACGTCAAAGCTGTTTGACGCTGGTGAGATCGACACTTTTGAAAATGGTAAAGTGTATCCATTTAATACCGAACGTTTTTACCTATCTCGATTGAAAGATGGTGGATTCCTGGCTATTTCGACAAAATGCACACACCTGGGTTGCACTGTACAATTTAAAAATAGCGACAACAAATTTTTATGCCCTTGTCATGCCTCAGCGTTTAACAAACATGGAGAAGTATTAGCTCCCCCAGCTACCAGAGCCCTTGACTTATTCCCTATTACTATCAGCAACGATAAGGTAATGGTTGATACGGCAAATCCAGTTAAACGAAACAAGCATAATCGCTCACAAATAACATACGCATAGATGATTAATACGCGACTATATAATAATATGATGTTGGCTCTGATAGGAGCATTGATTGTGCTTTTCCCAACTTATTTACTGGTTAAAACTTACAGTTCAGCATCGTCGGATAAATTAGATGATACACCTCATTTTGTTGGTCGCGAAACATGTATTGAATGCCACTTGCCTGAATACAATGACTGGGTTGGTTCGCACCACGATCGTGCCATGGATATAGCCAATGACACAACTGTATTGGCTAACTTTAATAATGTTAGCATCGAAGGAAACGGCATGACTCATCGTGCTTTTATGAAGGATGGTAAGTTCATGGTGAATACTGATGGTGAAGATGGTACGATGCAAGACTTTGAAGTAAAGTACGTATTCGGCTTTACTCCTCTTCAACAATTCCTCGTTGAGTTTGATGGTGGACGATTGCAAACTCTGCCTCTTACCTGGAATACACTTGACAGCACCTGGTATCACATGGTTGATTCTGTGTATAGCAATCAGGACATACACCATAACAATTGGTTACACTGGACGAATCAGGCACAAAACTGGAATAGTATGTGTGCTGATTGCCATTCAACTAACCTTCAGAAAAATTACGACCACATTAACGACACTTACAATACTACCTGGTCAGAAATTGATGTGAGTTGCGAAGCGTGCCATGGACCATCATCGAATCACCTGAAGTGGGCCGAATTACCTGAATATGCTCGCGACGATTTTGAAAACTATGGCCTGCCAATTAAAACAAGTGGCATCAATAATGAGCAATATGTCGATAATTGCGCACGTTGTCATTCGCGACGAAGCTCATTAGGTGATTTTGATTATACCACCCACAATATTCATAATCACATCATACCTAATTTACCCGATGTTCCAACCTGGCACCTCGACGGGCAAATTCTGGATGAAGACTACGTTTATGCCTCGTTTACTCAAAGTAAAATGTATACCAAGGAACGTGAAGTGCAATGTAACGATTGCCACAATGTACACAGCGGTAAATTGCTGTTTGGCGATGATTATAATGCCCTTTGCCTACAGTGCCATACAGGCGATGTATACGATACGCCAGACCACCATTTCCATAAGGCAGAAGGCATGCCTGGTGAGGCTGTTACATCGTACGATGGAATAACTTACGAAGTAGGTTCAGGCACACTATGTATCAATTGCCATATGCATGGGGGTTATTATATGGGTGTTGATTATCGTCGCGATCATAGCTTTAGAGTACCACGCCCCGACTTATCCATCAAGTATGATGTACCAAATGCATGTAACCAATGCCATGCTGACAAAAGCAACCAGTGGTCTGAAAACTACATTACTAAATGGTACGGTAAAAGCAGAACCTACCATTTTGCACAAGCATTTGACGATGCACGTAATGGCAATGAAGAAGCTCTGCAACGCTTAAAAACCATTGCCAACGATGAGCTTTACCCACATAACATTCGTGGTTTATCGATCCAGTACATGGGTAATTACTTTCAGGATTCGTTAAAACAAGAAGTAGAGAATTATTTGGGTAATCTATATCCTGACATGAGACTGGCAGCCGTACGTGCGATTCAATTAACAGGTGAAGAGGATCTGAACTTGCTTTACCCGATGCTGAGAGATGATACTAAAGCAATACGAACTGAGGCTGCTCGAATACTGTCTACAGCCGGGTTAGAACAGATACCTGAAAAACACAGAAAGCTATACGATAAAGCCATTAAAGAATATGAAGAGATATTGATTTACAATGCTGATTTCCCAATTGGCAAATTCAATCTGGCAAACTACTATTATAATCAGGATAATTATACCGATGCCGAAACTTTCTATCTGCGGGCCTTAAAGCAAGATGAAGAATTGCATTTTATAAAACTTAACCTGGCTTACCTTTATAACAAAATCAAAAAGAACGATAAGGCCGAACTACTGTTCCGCGATTACCTCAAGCATGAACCGGAAGATGCGGTAGCTATGTATTCTTTTGGCTTGCTATTATCTGAATTGCAAAAATATGATGAATCATTAACCTACATGGTTAAATCATACAATTTACAACCAGAACGCCCAAGAGTGGCGCATAATATTGCCATGATGTTTGATTTCAGAGGAAATAAAGCCAAAGCTGAAGCCTATCTTAAAAAGGAAGTTGAGCTGATTGACAATTATAACAGTAATGGAGAATTGTTACGTTTTTATCTTAACAACCAGATGAAACAACAAGCCTTGCAATTGGCCACTCAAATGAAGAAGGATTATCCGGAAGCAGAAGAGTTAAATCAGGTGATTGAGCAGTTACAATAAAAACATTATCCTTACACAGAGGGCGACTATATCACAATGCATATAGTCGCCCTCTGCTTTATGTATATACCATTAACCTTATTTAACCCAAAAATTGGCATACAGGGCGCTTAAGTGCAAATTATCATGTTTAGGATAAAACTAAAAAAGATATATTTGTGCTCAACAATAAGTACCTACTTATACTTGTCCCATTTTGTTGACCTTTAACTTGCAAAACAGTTAAAATTAATGATATGCATTGGCTGTCTACCGAAAGCCTATGCTTTAAAACTAACCAAATGAAGCAATTTTTATTTTTTGCCTTAGCTTTCTTTTTATTGGGAAGTTCAGCAACAGCACAGATTGATTTAAATTCACCTGTGCCAATCGATCCGGAGATACGTACTGGCGTTTTGGATAATGGATTAACATATTACATCCGTCATAATCAAGAACCAAAAGAACGTGCCAGCTTCTACATTATACAAAATGTAGGTGGTATCCTTGAGGATGATTCACAAGATGGATTAGCTCACTTTTTAGAGCACATGGCTTTTAACGGAACAAAGCATTTCCCTGGTAAAGGTGTTATTTCATCACTTGAAAAGCATGGTATTGCCTTTGGCCGTAACATTAACGCCTACACGGCTCAGGATGAAACGGTATATAACATTTCAAACGTTCCTGTTGCTCCAAACGGATTAATGGATACTTGTTTACTAGTTTTACACGATTGGTCAAACTACCTGGCATTGGAAGAAGAAGAAATTGATGCTGAGCGTGGTGTTATTTCTGAAGAATGGCGTACACGTCGTGATGCTGGTTTTAGAACACGCAACCAAACGATGCCGGCATTATTAAATAACTCAAAGTACGGCGAACGCGATGTGATTGGTGAATTAGATGTTATCAAAGGCTTTGAATACGACGAACTACGTCGTTTTTATCATGACTGGTATCGTACCGATTTACAGGCAATTGCTGTAGTTGGAGACTTTGACGCAGCTGAAATGGAACAAAAGGTGATTGAGTTATTTTCAAAAATACCGGCTGTAGACAACCCGAAAGAGCGCTATGAAGTTAAGGTGGAACCAAGAGCAGAAACAACCTTCAAGCTTGCTACAGACAAAGAGAACACACAATCAAGCGTATCAATGTATGTACGTCACCAAGCGGAAGATGCAGGTGACAAAAATCACAATACATTAAAAACTAACTATAAGCGTAACCTTATCCGAATGATGATAGGTACACGTATTAACGAGTTATTACAAAAAGGAAATCCTCCTTTTATTAATGGCTATATTAGTTTCTCAGACTACCCACGAACTGTATCATTGATGAGCATAGCTTCAACTGCCAAAGAAAATGAGGAGGCCTTAGCTTTTGAAGCGATATTAACAGAAGTAGAGCGTGTTAAGCGTTTTGGTTTTGCAGAAGGAGAATTGGAGCGTGCTAAGGCACAAATGTTAATGGGCTACGAGAACTATTACAAGCAACGCGATAAAATAAATCACGATAGTTATTGTAAAGAACTTGCGAATTTGTACTTAGAAAATGAGCCCATGCCAGGCATCGAGTACGAATTCAAATTTGCTCAGGCCATCATTCCTTCAATCACAACTGAAGAATTAAAAGCCTACTTTAACAGCATGTACACGAAAGAAAACCGTGTAGTCATCGTTACTGGTCCGGAAAAAGAAGGTATTTCGCACTTAAACCAAGACGAAGCTTTCGCGATTATTGAAAAAGTTGAAAACAATGCAAGCATTACCGCTTATGTTGATGAAGTAGTAAGCTCATCGTTGGTTGAAGAATTACCAGTTGAAGGTAAAGTTGTTTCGGAGCGAGCTTTACCTGAGTTTGATGCTGTAGAGTGGACTTTAAACAATAATACAAAAGTGGTATACCGCTATGCTAACTACAACAAAAACCAGGTAGCATTAAGCAGTTACAGTAAAGGTGGTTCATCGTTATATGAGGTGGCTGATTTACCTTCAGCAAGCATGGCTTCAGACTTTGTGCCTGCCTTTGGAATAGGTGATTACGATGCCATTTCTCTTCAAAAAGCTTTAACAGGCAAAAAAGCAAATGTTGAGTTCAACATCAGTGGTTTATCCGAATACATTTCAGGAAGCAGTCGTACTGAAGACTTTGAAATCATGATGCAGTTGGCTTACCTTCATTTTGAGCAGCCACGTTTTGATGAAGAAGCCTTTAATGCTTTAATGGCTCGTTACAAAGCTTATGTAGCCAATATGGGTGACGACCCTAAGAAGATTATGCGTGACAGCATTAGCCAAATTCGTTCAAACTACCATGAACGTAATTTAATATTTGGCCCTGAATACCTTGAAAAGGTATCATTTAACCGCATGGAAGAGATTTACAAAGAGCGCTTTAACAATGCTGCTGACTTTACATTCTTTATTGTAGGTGATATCGAAGAGGAAACAGCCAAAGCCATGGCAGCTAAATACCTTGGCGCCATCTCATCGAACGACACAAAAGAAAACTGGAGAGATAACAACGTTAATGGTCCTGAAGGATTGACGAAGAAAACCATTCCGGTAAAACTAGCAGAACCTAAAGCTACCGTTCAGATCATCTACAATAGTGAATTGGATTACACTCCAGAGAACAGAATTGCGATGTCATTCATCAGTGCGGTATTACGTTTACGTTACACTGAAAGCATTCGCGAAAAAGAAGGTGGAACTTATGGCGTAGGTGTTAGTGCTTCAACGACTCATTATCCAGAAGCAGAAGGTTCTGTAATGATTCAGTTTGATTGCGACCCTGAGCGCGCTAACGACTTAATTCCATTGGTATATGCCGAAATTGACAAGATGATAAAAACAGGGGCATCCACTGAAGATTTGGATAAAACACGTTTGAACATCTTAAAGAGTCGCGCCGAAGGAAAAGAACAGAACGGCTACTGGATGGGTAACATTCGCAGCTACTATGTAAATGGCATTAACATGACCCTGGCAGAAAACTACGAAGAAATTGTAGAAAACATGAGCGCTAAGGACATTAAAAAATTAGCGAAGAAATTCTTTAAGAAAGCCGATAAAATAGAAGTGGTATTCGTTCCGCAAGAGGACTAATCCTTAAAAAACAGTATACTAAGAAAGGCAGCCATTTTGGTTGCCTTTTTTTTTCATCAACTTGCAACAACTGCATTATTAATTCAAAATAATGTGTCCTTATAAGTCTTTACCCTTTTGGAGTTCCTTTGGTAAAATCAATAAATACTCATCGAAACGATGCTGACGAATAGGCCGAATAACAGGCTCAGTTGAAAAAAACAGAAGCAAACAAGGACTAATTGAATTATATACCTCGACGAATTGATAAGCAATCAATTCGTCATTCCTAATGCGCTGCTTTATTTTGTTGTGATACGGGTACATTTTCTAGTGTTTCAACCAACAACTCATCAATATTAATAAGCTAGGTTGTTATGCGCTTGTATCGTACCTGAGGAACTTTATCGAGGTATACTTGTGATGAAACAAACTCAAAATCAAGTGGCTTATCTAAATCACCAAACAATGACGAACCGCCCCCTAAGAGCACCGGAATAGTGGTCATAATTAAGTCATCAATCAGATCTTCTTTTAAAAAGCTTTGAATGGTTGTACCGCCATCGATGTATAATTGATTAAATCCCCTACCATTGATTTGCTCCACTACTTCTATAAGGCTACCTTTTACTAACTCAGCTTTATCAGCATATTCTTCAGGAATGCTTTTTATTGTTCGACTCAACACAAATACCGGCTTGGCATACGGCCACGGACAATCAAAACCACATACTGTTTCAAAAGTCCTACGTCCCATTACAATAGCATCTACCTCATCCATAAAAGGCCCATACCCCATATCAACCTGTTCAGGGTTAGGAATACTGTGTAACCAATCTAAGCCACCATTTTTATCGGCTATATAACCATCAAGGCTCGTCGCAATAAATACTTTGTTTCGCTTTTCCATTCATTTAAATTTATAGTGGTCGGCAGATACCTACTGACCCAATTGAAAATTCACGTGATTTGCTAATCCTCTAGCCGGATGGGCTTTTACTTTTTCTATCGCATTATTGCTCAGCTCAACATAGCTCAAGCACACTTGGCTCTGTTTTCACTATTCGCAATAATTGCCATTGCCGCAAAAAGTAAACAAAAAGGTCTAGTCAAAAAGATGCTTCTTCCCGCCAGCCATCGCCGGCCCGCCTTTTTGACTGGCCAACGCACTAAAAACAGTGCATCAGTCAATTCTTATTATAAGTAATTAACTACTGACCTCAGTAAATTTAAATATTTAACGTGCCCAGGCATGACCTACCACAAAATAAAAACCAAAATCATCAGCACTCCAGGCCAAATCCATTCCTGCATTTAAACCAAAAACACGCGCCATCATGTAGCGAACACCTGCCCCCACCGTGCGAACCGATTGAGAAGTTTCTAACCAGCCATCTCCCACCGGAGCTGTTGTACCAATGCCGGTAAATCCCACCATCTCCCACCGATAATTAAGTTTATAGTTGAGCTGTGCCTCCAACACATTCACATTATTACCCTGAAACTTAGCAGCCGGAACGCCTCGCATGGTTATACTCGGGATGGCCCAAAACGGTGTATTCTCACTAGCATAAAGTGTTTCAATACGCACACCAACAGTTGCTTTCTCACTAAGCTCACCAAAGCCTAGCAACACGCCTTTTAATCGTCCATACAAATCAGGACCTCCCAACCACTCATCGCTATAAGTACCGGCAACATGAGCATAAAAACCTTTGGATGGAGAAAAAACATTGTCGCGCGTATCATAATCAACCATTAAAGATACTTCACTTAGTGTTGAGCTAAATTCACTACCTGTATATTCTGGTAAGTCAATGGGTAATTCAAGGGTATTGATACCATCATATAAGAAATAGCGTGCTCCTACAAAAAAATCTGATTGCTTAAAGCGGAATTTAATCTGCTGCAAAAAAATCCAGGTATCAAGGTTCATTTCGATTGGGTCATCCAATACATTATTGGGGCCATAGTAATCAATGTTAATATAGGATTTAGCCAGTAAGCCAGTATACCTGATTCTATCCTGTTTCCAATAGCCCTTGTGAGCCATCCCGCCAAACCAGGTTCCATTATCTGTAAACCCACCAAAAGCCACTGTTATATCCGGTATATTACCTGTTTCCAATATTGAACCATGAAAGTAACCTATGGCTAAACCAGCACCCAAGCCAACAGCAGGCTCTGTTATAATGGTAGGAATGGGAAGTACACCCTTCTTCTCAGTTAAGAACTTACTTAAATCAATGGCATTATCAATTGTATCTCTAAAGGTGGAGGTTTTCTTTTGGGAGTGCGTTAATATACTGATAATAGAGCACATAACAATCAGCAGAATCTTTTTCATATTAAAGGTAAATTTGGCGGTTAAATAACCTAGTGGTATCATAATCATACAATATCCGAAATAACCACACCTTTAACAATGGCTGATACAATTCATTTAAGAATATTATTGCTTAGCTACGCCGGTAGGAAGCATTAGTATATATTCAACTGGTTTCATTTCCTAAAATGGCCAAAGCCAAAGCGCTGTATTTGGTTGTAACTTTTCAAAAGTCAATTGTAAAATCATGAACGCCTTAAAAAGACAAACACTTTGATCATAAATCAAATATTTGGCGGTGGTCAATTAACCAACTGAACTTTTAATTGCTCACGAACGACAATTGCTTTATACTAGCGTGTTGTGTGTCGTAATTTATTCAAATTCATAATAGTAAATATTAGTATTGATTTCTTGCCACTTTGTAATCTCTCCACCGAATTCCACTTGGACAGTATTATTTTGTTCTTCGTCTGCTAATATTAAGCCATAGCCTCCCCACATTGAGAATTGATATATAATCTTAATGTTTTTTGTCGGTTTGCACTTAGAAAACCTAGTTGTTTTGCAAGGTCAACCAATCTTTTATGTGTAATATATTCTCCTTCATTAGTCCTTATTGTGAAATGACTATTTAATGGAATTCTAGAGATTGTTTTTATATTTCCTTCCTCTAAAATTTGCTTTAGTTCAATAAACTTATCTTCGTTCAAATGGCAAAATGCCTTAACTGCTTGATTAGTTAAAACATGTCCAACTTTGGCTGAAACATAAAAGTTTAAAATTAGAATAGCAGGAATTATAAATCCCTTTAATGTGAATCGAATTTTTGATAAGATTATAAACCAACTAATTAAAACACTGGTCAGAAAGACAAGAAGAAGTGAATACAAAGTGGTATTATAGTCTCCCAAATTCCATGGCAAATATGCTTTCAAGAAGAATTTAAATGATAACGAAATCACAGTCGCCACAAACGATATAATAATTAGTATCAATATCAACTTGCGATTCTTAATATGTTTAAACAGTTTATTCAATGATTATATGGTTTGTTTTATGCCACACAACTCTCCTATATCCACGAGCATATTGCCGATATATCTGCTTTGTGCATCGTTCGTTTTACCACATAACAAGCTTTTTTGCTCTATTAAGTGGCTATTATATGTTAATACTCTTCTAAATTAGTAAAAACAGCTATTCATACAAGCATCTCCTCTGCTTATGCATTCTTATTAAAACACTTACTAAAAAGCCCCGCATTTCTGCGGGGCTACAACTAATCTCCCATTTTTATTTAATCTATTGTTTCAACTTTTGATTTACGCTGACGCACCAGCGCATTGCTTTCGTCAATACGGTTCACTATAAACTGTGCTAATTCAGCATATGTTTCCGCATTCACTTTGCTCATCACCACCATGTAAGGTGCTACATCGTCGTTGAGCAAATCAATCAATCGTTTTTTAATTACCGAAGCTGTTTCCAACTCCTTACGGTCATCTTTCACCGAGTAATAATCGTTTTGCTTGGCATTAAAGTTGTCCACAGCTGTTTCGAGCTGGTTAAAACGGATATCGCAACCCGATAGCTGAGCTACACAGGTCTGATAGTCTTCCGTTTTACGCTCAGCTATCATAGAGGCCAACAAAGGATACTCCTCACGGTAACTCTTATTCTTTACTTCAAGACCATACTTTTCAATCATCTTAAAAAGCCAAATAGCCGCATTGGCAATGGCCTCATCCGGATGGCAGGTATAACCTTTAACAAGGCCATGCAACAAAGTAAATATTTGATCAGTCACATCATCTAAATCGGCTAAATCCGACTCTACCGCATCGCGCATAATGGCAATGCCTAATTGTTCGTTCATATCGGTGACTTGCCCAAATGTATGGCTCAAATAAGCATCACCGCTGTAATCACCCTTTGTAAATTCATCAATCATTTGCCGAAACAAACCATTGACTTCACTAACACGGGTGTTGGTTAGGATTCTTGGTATTTTTTTCATTTTCATAAAAATTTAAATTTCTACTTGATAATTGGGGATTAGTTGCTTTATCCCGATACCATTTGGTATCGATGCTTTTCTATTTTTTTCTCAATACCAAATGGTATCGGTGAGTTTAACTACTTAGCGGAGTGAATACCAAATGGTATTGTGGTGTTTTAGTGCTTATTCTTTCAAATACCTTTTGGTATCGACACTTTTTAATACTGGGTGGGGCCAATACCAAAGGGTATCGACACTTTTTACTGCTTAAACAAGCAAATACAAGTTGTATCGGCTCCACTAAGTAAAAAATCGATGATATACATGAAGTGTCGTTTGCAAATACATGCAGAAGAGCTGTGTAGATTTTAAGTTTGGTCATTATTCGAAAACAATTAGGTTATATCAGTTAATTGCAGAAAGGCGAAAACGTAACACCTTTTTATAACACTATTTTCCATTTCCTTGACGAAACAACCGAATTAAAGGATGAATGACCGGTTTTTCGAGACGAATAAACGGCCCTTAGTTAACAATAATCTCAATCATAAAAACAGCTACGTGCATTCCATCACATATTAAGATTTGAGCAATAGCTTGAAGTGCTCATTACTATTAATTAAAGACCTATTTATCTTTTTTTAACGCAAATGCTATTCCCTTATCATGCTAGTGGTCGTATATTACTTATACATCAATAAACAAAGGCGTATGAACAAAGAAGAAGTTTACCAAGAAATTAAGTCAATGTTTGGTATAGTACCAACATTCTTAAAAATGGTGCCGGATGATACACTGGAGCTGGAATGGAATTTAATGAAAAAGATAGGCGTTGAGGAGCATGCCATTCCAAACAAGTATAAAGAATTAATCGGTATCGGAATTTCAGCAACCACAAAATGTCAATATTGTATTTTCTTCCATACACAGTTAGCCATTCTCTTTGGTGCAACTGCTGAAGAAATTGAAGAAGCCATACATTATGCGAAACACACTGCAGGATGGAGTGCCTATGTTAACGGATTGCAGCTCGACTTTGAACAATTTAAAGATGAAATTACAAAGATGTGCGCATTTGTTAAAGAAGCACATGCAGAAGCTGCTTGATTACTTCGTGACACATTACTCATATGAGCCTGCCTAAACAATTAGACAGGCTTTTTTTTTATTAACGCGAGTTTGATTTCAGGAAAATTGCTTTTAAGAAATATCGACCTAAGCAATGTAGCTTGGGACCCATCGTCATATGTGGAGGGAAGAAAAATTTGATGCATGATTTGTGAATCTTTAAATTTTTCCCGTAACAATGACGTAATGGGTAAGCGAATGCTTTAGTCGACGGCATTTTTGTCTACTTTTTGGGCTGGAGGCAAAAAGTAGAAGCCATTCCGGCTTGAGGAAATAAGCTTAGAACAATAAAATTTAAAAAGGGATAGCCCTGAGTTTGATTAAATTTACACAACTCAGATTTTATTAAAGCAAGACTCCACAAAATATCTTATTTTTAATCTTCATTTTAATTCAATTACCATGACAAATAAAAAACAAACAGCTGTTATCCTATCAGGATGCGGCGTATACGATGGAGCAGAGATTCACGAATCAGTACTAACATTGCTGGCCATCGCAAAACAAGGTGCTGAATACAGCCTATTTGCACCCGATGTGGAGCAATACCACGTCATTAATCACATCAAAGGTGAGCCTACAGAAGAGAAACGTAATGTGTTGGTAGAGGCGGCTCGTATCGCTCGTGGTGACATAAAGCCACTATCGGAATATAATGCTGCTGATTTTGATGCTTTAATCCTCCCGGGTGGTTTTGGTGCAGCCAAGAATTTGAGTACAGTTGCTTTTGATGGCCCTAAGTGCATGGTTGACACTGAAACCGAACGCGCCGTTAAAGAAACACATGCAGCCAATAAACCCATTGGAGCATTGTGCATTGCGCCAGCTGTTATCGCCAAAATATTAGGAGAGGTAACGGTTACTATTGGCCAGGACGAAGGCACTGCTCAGGCCATTGAAGCCATGGGCGCTAACCACATGACGACGAATCATGGCGAAGTTATTATAGATGAGGCCAACAAAATTGCCACTACGCCATGTTATATGTTGGATGCTAACATTCTTCAGATTGCAGAAGGTGCCGACAATGTGGTGAAGGCAGTGTTGGATATGGTGTAATTATAAGTTCTTCCCCCTCTCCCTTTGGGTAGCTCCCCAAGGGGAGCATTTATGTACAGCTTGCATTTTTGGAATATATGCCCAACTGCCAATCAAATCTTCCCCATGGGGAAGTGCCGCAGGCGATGGGGAAAAAAATCTAGACTGTGTAATGTTCACTCAAGAGTATATAATTCCTTAACTAAACGACATTGCCCGGATTATGTATTAGAATGTCGTCATGAACATTGAAAGTGCAATAAAACAACGAAGTGACTTGTTTTGAAGCAATTTCAATGTGTAATAGATTTTCTAATGCATATTGCGGGTTTAAAGTTGGTGTAATCAAACATTATTTGAATACTTCTGGCTTATAGCCAACAACATAAAAAAAAGGTTGCAACTTACGCTGCAACCTTTTTTGTGTGTAGATTTTTTTCCTTTTTTTGTATAGCTTACTAAACTATCATTCTCTATACAATGTAAATCATCTATTGTCTAGTTTCTAATAGTCTAGCATTCTACTCTTACTATCTGTTGAATAGTAATTCGCGATATTTTGGTAATGGCCACATTTCATTGTCAACAATTAGCTCCAATTTATCAATGTGGTAACGAATATCATCCAGGTAAGGACGTACCTGCTTATCGTAAGCAAATGCTTTCTCAGTTTCCGACTCGATTACATTGCATTTCTTACGTTCCTCAATCATATCAGCCACTTTAGCTTTGATAGATGTGATATGACCTGAAATGGTTTTAATCAATTCTTTACGAGCACCTGCTAATTCATTAAATTCTTTTTCATCGAAGATATCACGCATCCCCTGTACATTGTGTATCAATTCTGTTTGATACTGAATGGCTGTAGGCACAATGTGGTTGATAGCTAAATCACCAAGAACACGTGCCTCAATCTGTATCTTCATAGTGAATTTCTCCATTTCAACCTCAACACGGGCTTCAAGCTCACGCTCCGACATCACACCAGTACCAACAAGGGTATCTTTACTTGCCTTATCAAGGTATTTGGTTAGTGACTCAGGTACCGATGTAATATTTGTTAAGCCACGCTTAGCAGCTTCATCTTTCCACTCATCAGAGTAACCATCGCCATTAAATCGAATAGGATCCGACTCAAGAATTAATTTCTTAATTGTCTGGAAGATAGCTTCGTCTTTCTTAACTCCTTTTTCGATTAAGGCATCAACGTCTTTCTTAAATTCAGTTAACTGAACAGCCATAGCAGCACTTAAAGCTGTTAATGGAGCGGCACAGTTCGTCATCGAACCAACAGCACGGAACTCAAAACGGTTTCCGGTAAAGGCGAATGGCGATGTACGGTTACGATCGGTATTGTCAAGAAGAATTTCAGGAATACGACCGATACCTAATTTAAGCGCTGTCTTCTCATCCGGCGTCATCTTCTGGTCGGTAATACGCTCAGCTAAATTATCAAGCATATCAGCAATCTGCGACCCTGTAAATACCGAAATAATAGCAGGAGGTGCTTCGTTAGCTCCTAAACGGTGACTGTTAGATGCTGTTAATATAGTTGCACGTAATAAATCCTGACTCTTATATACAGCTGCAATTGCATTCACAACGAATGTTAAGAACTGAAGGTTACCTTTAGGATTTTTACCCGGAGCTAATAATACAACTCCTTTATCTGTTTGTAATGACCAGTTATTGTGCTTACCCGAACCGTTGATACCGGCAAATGGTTTTTCGTGAAGCAACACTTCGAATTTATGACGACGTGCAATACGTTTCATTAAATCCATTACCAACTGGTTATGGTCATTCGCTAAGTTAGCCTCAGAATAAATTGGCGCTAACTCAAACTGGTTTGGCGCTACCTCATTGTGACGCGTTTTAACAGGCACACCGTGCTTATGCGATTCTATCTCTAATTCAATCATGAATTTAGATACACGCTCAGGAATAGAACCAAAATAGTGGTCATCTAATTGCTGATCTTTTGATGAAGAATGTCCCATCAAAGTACGACCAGTAATCATTAAGTCAGGACGAGCCTGGTATAAAGCCTGATCAATTAAGAAATACTCTTGCTCCCAACCTAAGTTAGTATGTACTTTACGTACATCTTTATCGAAATATTGTGCAACACCAACGGCCGCCTTATCAACAGCTGACAATGCCTTCAAGAATGGTGTTTTATAATCTAAAGCTTCACCTGTATATGAAATAAATACCGTAGGAATACATAATGTTGTTCCCATAATAAAAGCTGGTGAGGATACATCCCAAGCTGTGTAACCACGTGCTTCGAATGTTTGTCTGATTCCGCCGTTAGGGAATGATGAAGCATCTGGCTCCTGTTGAGCTAACAGTTTACCTGAGAATGCCTCGATCATTGTGTCATTGTCACCATAATCAATAAAGCCATCGTGCTTTTCAGCAGTTCCATCTGTTAGTGGCTGAAACCAGTGAGTGTAATGCGTTGCGCCATGTTCCATCGCCCAAGCTTTCATCCCCGAAGCTACAGTATCGGCAATTTTACGGTCAATCGATTCTCCTTTTTCCATAGCAACCTTAACAGCCTTATAGGCATCACCTGATAAGTATTTGGCCATTGAGTCTTTATTAAAGACTAATTCGCCATAATAATCAGTTGCTTTTGTTGAAGGAAAAACCACTTCTTTTGGCTCTCTGTTCATTAGTTCTGATAGAGCCTGAAATCTTAATTGTGCCATAGTGTTTAATTTTTTATCGAGTTAGCAGGAGCAAAAATATACTTTTTTAAACATCCACCATCACTTTTAGTACTAAAAATGAATATTATTTCACTTTTTATTGACAAACAGTCGTTTTTTGATGGCTTTTAGTGATATTTTATATTTTTTATCGAACATTCACCCCATTTTATTCAACCCCACAAATAAAACATTAAAACAGGCCATAAAAAAAGCTACCCCAATTTCACCAGGGTAGCTTTTAAGAATAATTATATGATATTTACAAAGGGTCATTAATAAATACCCCCATAAACTCAACCTTCACTATTTCATTTCTGAATAATATTTGAAGAAATAAGGTATCGTGTTAATACCATTGTAGAACTGCTCTAATGGATAATTTTCATTTGGTGAATGAATCGCATCTGCTTCCAATCCAAAGCCCATTAGGACAGACTTAACACCTAAGATTCTTTCAAAATCAGATATAATAGGAATAGAACCACCACTGCGTACAGGCACCGGACGCTGGCCATATACTGTTTCACATGCTTTTTCGGCAGCCTGGTACGCTGGCAAATCAATTGGACAACCATATGCCTGACCACCATGTAAGTGTTTCACTTTCACATTAACACTCTTTGGTGCAATAGATTCAAAATGCTTGCAGAATAACTCAGCAATTTTGGTATGATCCTGATCGGGCACTAAACGAGATGAAATCTTAGCATATGCCTTTGATGGCAATACTGTCTTTGCACCTTCGCCAGTATATCCACCCCAAATTCCACATACATCAAACGATGGGCGAATACCTGTACGCTCATTGGTGCTAAACCCTTTCTCTCCGGCTAACTCTTCAACATCAAGAGCCTTTTTATATTCATCTTCGCTAAATGGAGCCTTTGCCATCATTGCACGCTCATCGTCCGACACTTCAACCACATCGTTGTAGAATCCTGGAACAGTAATATGCCCATCTTTATCCACCATTTGCGTAATCATCTTAGCCAGTACATTAATTGGATTGGCAACCGCACCGCCAAATAATCCCGAGTGAAGATCACGGTTAGGTCCTGTTACTTCCACTTCCCAATAACACAAACCTCGTAACCCGGTTGTTATAGTAGGAACATCAGGAGCAATCATACCCGTATCTGATACTACAATCACATCAGACTTTAATAACTCCTTATTGTCTTCACAGAACTTAGGTAAACTAGGCGAGCCAACTTCTTCTTCTCCTTCGATTAAAAATTTAACGTTACATTTAAGCTGGTTAGTTTTGACAAGGTATTCAAATGCTTTTGTATGCATAAACCCTTGCCCTTTATCATCGTCAGCACCTCGAGCATAGATTTTACCATCGCGTACTTCAGGCTCAAAAGGAGGTGACTTCCACAATTCCAATGGCTCAGCTGGCTGAACATCATAGTGAGCATATACCAAAACAGTCTTGTATGATGGATCCAGAATTTTCTCTCCGTAAACAACAGGATTACCTTCTGTTTCCATTATAACAGCCTTGTCGGCGCCACCATCAAGTAATAGTTGCTTCCAGTGCTCAGCACATTTGTACATATCATCTTTATGCTCAGGCTTCGAGCTAATTGATGGAATACGAATTAACCCAAACAGCTCGTCTAAGAAGCGTTGCTTGTTATCCTCAATGTATTGTTTTAAATCTTGCATGATATTATAGTTATTATTTAAAATTCTGTTTGAAAAGTACATATCTAATCATCAATAAGCAAGAATAAAACTCATGCTTTCATCCCATATAGGCATTAATTGACAAAACTCATTAAAATAAAAAGCGGTAACCCGAATTGTTCAGGTTACCGCCTCAATTTTTTATATAAAATGTAACTACTTAATATTATTAAAAACATTCGTTACATCATCGTCTTCTTCAAACTTAGCCAATAGCTTATCAATCTCAGCCATTTGCTCATCATTCAACTCTTTAGAGTCTTGTGGTATACGCTCAAATTCTGCATTTTCAATTTTGAAATCATTATCTTCAAGATATTTTTGAATTGGACCAAATCCTTCAAAATCACCATAGATCATAATGAATCCATCATCCTCGAAGATCTCCTGAACACCAAAGTCGATCAACTCAAGCTCCAACTCTTCCAGGTCAAGACCTTCCTTCAATTCGACTTTAAAGTTGCATTTATGCTCAAACATATAATCAACACAACCACTCGTTCCTAAAGAGCCACCATACTTATTAAAGTATGAGCGAACATTAGCCACAGTTCGAGTTGTATTATCTGTTGCCGTCTCAACCATAAAAGCTGTACCAAATGGCCCGTATCCTTCGTATACTACCTCCTTATAATCTGCTGTATCTTTACTTGATGCTTTTTTAATAGCACGCTCAACGTTGTCCTTAGGCATGTTGGCTGCTTTAGCATTTTGAATTAACACACGCAATCGTGAATTACTCGACGGATCTGGTCCGCTTTCTTTCACACACATGGTTATCTGTTTGCCAATTTTCGTAAAAGTTTTTGCCATCGTACCCCAGCGCTTAAGCTTAGAGGCTTTTCTGTATTCAAATGCGCGTCCCATTTCTTAATAAATTCTTCATTTTAATATTTGGCAAATTTATAAGGGATTTTTAATATATCTAGTAATCCTTTCAATTTTATCTGACTCCTTAATTGAAAATAATCCTCTTTTGTCTTCTTTAACCGAGTTATTGTCAGAGTACAATTGACTAATTTTATTATTTTTGCAACTGTAATCACAAATTCTTAATGGCAAAAAAAGCAAAAAAGGACCACCAAAAAGTAATCTCTCGCGAACAAGCACTTCGACGCAAGCATAGAGCTACATTTTTACTTAATGACAAAGAGAAAGATGCGGTGAGTATCTATTGCAAAAGGTATAAAATTGGCAATAAATCTAAGTTCATGCGAGAAGCTGTTATGCGCGTGGTTATGGAGCAATTTCTGGATGATTACCCCACTCTATTTGAGAAACAAGATCTGGATCGATTAATTTCTGATTAACTCTGTTATCGCCATTCTGGCATTTCAGCATTTTCGAAATACAACTCACGACTTCCTCCACCAGCATCCATTACATATATATTTTTCTGACCAGTACCTGTGTTAGATGTATTTACAAAAATAATTTTAGAACCATCTGGAGAATAACGAGGTTGTAAATCATTAGTTCCATTTGTCTTATTTGTGCCTGAAATATCCGTTATAGTAGCTGATGCAATGTCGTACGTATAGATACGTGAATCAAACATTCGTCCATAAGGATCATTAACATTGGCATTATCATGTGTATAAACTACCAATTTGCCATCGATGCTAAAGTTAGGATTCTCAGTTCTACCATCAGTATTATCAACAATCATCGTTAAATCACTTCCATCTGGATTCATCAGGTATATCTCACTATCATAAATATTCACACCTCTTGATTGTACGACTAATTTTCCGGACTGCCCCGACCAATCAACAAAAACGTAGTTTCGTCCTGCCGGTGCAGTCGAAACAGTAAACAATCCGCTACCGTCTTTATTGATACGGTACAATTTGTCATAATGACAGAAAAGAATCTGATCGCCAGTAGGAGACCAACAAAAACCGGCCCCTGAATTGTGGTTACCATCCACAGGAAGAGGAGAAACGCGTTTTGTAATTTGCTCTTCGCCATAAACCAAATAAATGTAATTCTGTGAATTATAGGTGGCTGAATAAATAACCTCGTCAGTCACCGGATTAGCTCGAGGAAAATTATTTGATATAGTTTCTTGCGTCAAACGATGCCTGGAACCTTCTTTTTCACCTGATAAATATATATTGGCATCGCTAACACTGCTAAACAAATAGGGCAAGCTTGAACTACTTATAGTATTAAAGTTCCATAGTTCGCTCTGCCCAACCTTCTCGTCGTTTTTTTTTGCTGTAAGTGTCCAAAAGTGTTTTTTTGAATAACTTAGATTTTCTGCAACATAAAAAGTATCAGTCAACTCCGTTTCTGTAATTATCGGACCTTCTGATTCGTTTGTATACACATTCAATTCAAATGCAATATCGCTTGAATCACTCACTCCAGTATAATTCCATGAGAATGTTACAGGAACACCAACATCTTCCTGACTTTGAACAGGTGATGGGTCGGCAAACTTAACCGTATTAGCAGCCAAATCTCCGTCTTCTAACTGTATCACGATAGTAGTTACTTTATCCTCAATAACCTTCACCGTTGTGGAGCCATTGGCATATTCGTGTTTCGAAGCACTCACAACATAATCGCCCTCTTCCAGTTCACCAATAGTAAACTTACCTTCTACATTCGTCTTGACAGATAAACTTGGTGGATTAGTACTAATCACAGCTCCTTCCAATGGCATACCGGTAACTTTACTCTCAACTATCCCGGTTATTGTACCATTATGTTTTTCATCAATTGTATCCTCGCAAGAATAAACTAATGTTAAAATAATTACGCTTAATAATATAGAATACTTAGCCATCTGTTATTTTCTTTTTATCAGTGTTTTATTAAACCAACCACTTCCAAACTGGTAGCTCAGTCCAATTCTACCTTCCCATGACATATCATTATAAGAACCATGTTTTTGTCCGTCTATATCATCAGATGTAAAAAACTTATTTGCAATTGACATATCTATTTTTACTCTCTTAGACAACACAAAATCTAACCCCACTGCACTACCTACGTATGTAAATCGATTTTTCACAGTTAAATCATCTGCCATTAATTCATTGGACAGCATACCATAGCCAACCTTTATATAAGGAGACATATTTTCCTTAGGTAATAAATCAAAACGTAGCGATGGTGTATATGAAATATATTGATTATCACCAATCACCTTTGAATCCATTTGCCCATATACAAATTCATTATCGAATGATATTGTTGGTGAAAGCCTGATATTTAAATTGACACCAGTACTAAATCCTACACCGGCATCTTCCGTATCTAAATCCGGATATGTAACACCACTGATAATACCAGCACTTACCATACTTCTTGAATCGTTTAGTTGTCGCCCTAAATGATCGATGCTAAGGTTTTCATTTTTCTCATTAATATAATCATTAACAACACTTTCTATATGTGCCACATTACCATTTGACATCCAAAGTCCTTCTTTTATCCCCTCTACAACCAAGCTATACACAGCTTTCTCGATAGCCTCTGTAACTGCCATCTCTGATGGTTCATTATAGGTAACACCTGTTTCCGCCTCTAGCAGACGTTTAAACTTCACATATCTAAATACAGAGAAGTCAATTTTTTGCGATAAAATAGATTTGGTGCTATAAACTGTTTTAAGTATTTCACCATTTTTGGTTGATACAGCACGCAGGTAAATACTAACTCTATCTTCGCGATACTGTCCTGAAGCACCTGTCCCAAAATACCTAAGCCCTGCTCCTCCAGTTCTTACATTTGTTTCATATGAGATTATCCCACCCTCAAGGATTATACCAGCAAATAACAATGGACTTAATGCCGTTTGCCCCTTGCCTTCATAGGCTGCCAAGGTATTTGTAATAATCTGACGTTCTGCACTAAGATTCCCAAGATTCTCTCGCTCTAACGGAGTAAACCAGCCTGATTCTTCCAGGGCTCTGATTAAGATAGTTGTTGCCCCTTGCGTTACTGCTGTCGACCAACTTGAACCATAATCCGATGGCTTATATTGTCCCGTTTGATCTCTAAACTTATATACAGCTGCAACCAACTTATCTCGCGGCGGCGGTAAATTCATTAACTCAGAATGGAATGGCGTTTCTGCCCCCAATCGAGCGGGTTCGGTTTTATGTGTTTGATGAATTGTTGGACTGCATCCCCCAAGACAAACAATTATCAACACAAAATAAAAAAGATTAAATCTCATGCCTCCTGAATTCTGATTTCTATTGATTTGGAACAGTTACACTGGTCTGCCCCCCATTTACTATATCTAAGATGGAGACATTTACACCATCAGCACCTTCATTAACCTGAATATGATAATCTCCCACATCATAAACACCAGGTTGCAAATCACCTTCACCAAATTGATTATCGACCAACTTGCGACTTAACTGATATAAAATCTGACGATTTAAATCCTCCTGAAAAGAGGCTAATGGATCAGAATTATCAAGAGCATCTGGATCTTTGAATTTATTTTGAGATTCGGCCTGACTCAGAAGCCATGAATAATTATACGAATCTCCACCAAAAGCAGGATTTACTGGTTTATAAACAAAATCTTGTGCACTACACATTGTAGTATACAACATTCCGACGAATAAAAAGAGTACTGTTTTCATAATATAAAGTGTTAGGCTTATTTATTTTGCTTTAATTGTTGCTGCTGACGAATCAATGCTTGCTGCGCAATAATCTCACGGATTATTTGCTGCTCGACGACACCAACAGCCTGTTTGGCCATCATTTCAACCTCATCATAACGACGCCTCATCATCTGTTGATACAGTAATTGTTCTTTCAAATAAACTTCAATAACCGTATTATTCATCCTAAAGGGCCGTTCTTTAATCTTTATAAAGTAATTTTTATATCCAACAGGTTTTCTCCAATATGAAAAAAACAGTTCATAAAACTCCCGACCAGATTTTGACATTGTTTCATCCATTACAATTCCATCAATCTCAAGTGTTGGAGGCTCTATGAGCTGTTTCTGTTGTTTCTGCTTTTGTTCTTTAATTTGTCGGTCATATTCTTTAACCAAATCCAATATAGCCTGCGGAACCTCTTTTTTTAAACTGTCTCTTTTAGCTCCAACAGTATCTGTTGAAACTTGCTGAGCCAGAAGCCCGCACAATGAACAAGCTGCAACAATAATAAATACTAAACCTTTTATCATTTAATTATTAATATTGAATCACAGCAGCACTTGCTCCATTCCTTTGGCTTATTTGAATATCTTTGTTATTATACTTTTTAAAATCTAATTTATTATTATTTGAATTCTGCACTACTGAAGCAGTTCCTCCACTTCTGTCAGTTCCGTAAAATGAACCTGTAACCTCATTACCAGAGCCCAATTGCATAACATTTACATTAACATTGTTTCCAAAGCTCTTGTTCATTACACCATTTTTATTTCCATTCTGGGTCACAGTTAATTTACCACTTCCATAAAGATCTTCATTCTCAACCAGGTTTAGATCTCCTGCCTGAAGAATATTTACAACATTATCATTGTAGTATGAGTTATGTCGAATACGATTCCTATTCCCAATCTGCTCAGATTTGAAAGTATTATTATCACCAATCTGAGATGCAACAACTACATTACCTTCTCCTTTTTGAGAAATCTCAATCTGGTTACCCTGACCAATCTGGGTCATAAAAACAATATTTCCTTTACCTCCCTGATCGAAGTTTACCTGCCGAACCCTTGCCAGATTCTCGCTATCTTGAGCATTGCACAGCGCTAAGGCAAAAAACAATGCTGAAACAATTAGTAACGACTTCATAGGTATTGGTTTTAAATTCATTGCTTTTCGTTAAAAAAGCGCATGTACTAATGTACATAAAAAAAAAGGTATCTATAAATATACTTGACTACTGTCAGATATTTATAGATTAACAGTTGCTAATTAACAACTAAATAAAACAAGGGAGCGCAATGCACCCCCTTGATGTATTATAAAATTAGTATTGAATAGTTAAAGCAACATTATTATCACCAACCTGATCAACTAATGAATTCTGTGTTGCACCTCCAATTTGGAATGTCCATGCATGATTATTAACTCCACCATACTGATTAATCTGACTCATATGTCCACCTGTTCCAGTCTGATAACTTATTGCTGTACTACCATACTGGTTATTTTGGTAAATACCAGACTGTGCACCTAAACTACCTTCCTGAACAACAGCAGCCAACGACATTTCTGAATTAGTCTGACCAATACCAGCAAAGTTACCGATACCATTAAATTGACGTACATAAGCCATTGAATTCTTATTACCTTCCTGTCCAACTAGAGCAAGATTTAACATACCATCATATTGGAAAACCAATGCTTGTGTTTCTTTATTATCTCTTTGCCCAACTATAGCAGCTTCAAACATACCAGCCTGTTCAACAGCAACTAAGTTATCACGTCCACCATCCTGAGCAACAGCTGCAATCTGGAACGCACCTTCCTGAGTTACTTCAGTAGTATTTCGCTTACCATCAAGCTGAGCTACAGCAGCGATACCTCCAAAACCACTCTGGTCAACATCTGCAACATTTTTCTTACCACCGCTTTGAGTTACTAATGCTAAACTACCATTACCACTCTGATCTACCATTGCCTCATTTTTAAGACCTGTTTGAGCAACCATTGCAGTATTACGTCTTCCCGACTGATCTACCTCAACATAACCTCTATCACCAGTCTGATATACAGTAGCATCATTCCATCTTCCTGATTGATCTACGAAGGTCTTATTTCTTTCACCGTCCTGCATTACATAAGCAGTATGACGTCTACCACTCTGATCTACAAATGCCTTATTTTTCAATCCACCCTGATCAACAGTAGCAACATTAAAACGACCAGTTTGAGTAACTCCAACACGGCCTTCATTACCATATTGATTAACAGTTGCCTCATGTCTGTATGGAGATGTAGCACCAGGCCTTGTTGTCTGATCAACTGTAGCTTTATTGTCATTTCCGGTCTGATTCACCCATGCACCAAGATAGGTACCATCCTGAGCAATTCTCGCAGTGTTATCATCTCCATCTTGATAGATGATAGCTTCATTATTTTCATCGACCCAGCCACCTGAAGTTTTTTGGTCAACAACTGCTTTATTATCATTACCCATTTGAGTTACTGAGGCATAATTACTTTCCTCTGTTTGAAGAATCTTAGATGAGTTATCATCACCAACCTGTGTAACCATAGCTGTATTCTTCTCACCAACGATATCCTGATTTTGCTTAACCACTGATTCGTTTCCATTTCCTACCTGATCTACAAAAGCAGTTTGTTCTTCACCTTTTTGTCTAATAAGTGAAGTATTTCCATTAACAGTAGCACCACTTTGAGTAACAACTGCTACATGACCAACTCCTGAAGAATTTTGTTTGATTGTTGAAGTGTTAGTTTGTGCAAATGCAACTACTGTAAAAGCGCTTAGCGCTACACTAAAGAGTAACTTTTTCATGATTGTTTGTTTTAGGTAAAACATTAAAATTTTTATAATTAATTATTTATTTGCTCGACCAAAGCATTATTATTATTTCCTATTTGAATAGTATTTGTTCTATTTCTATTTCCCAACTGATCGACACTTGCATTATTAGATGTCCCTAATTGTAGTACATTGGCAACATTGCCACTTCCATTTTTCTGCATGGTTTCAACTTCATTGGAATCTCCGAATTGTCCAATTACTACAGTCTGATCACTCCGAAACTGATCTACTTCAGCTATATTTCCTTTTCCCATCTGTAGCATATAAGCTTCATTGTTCACATATTTTCCACTACCATATTGATAGACGTCAATTTCATTCTTTTCACCTACCTGAGTTATAAAAACCCGACTATTTCTTAATCGCTGGTTAACTTTTGTTTTATTCTCTATTCCTCCCTGAAGAATCACAGCTTCATTTCCTCCTCTATTCCATCGATCACTTTGCTTCAGCTCTATTTCATTTTCAGTTCCCAATTGAAGAGTGATCGCCGAATGCCCATCGTTAGTCTGACTTACATCAAGCATATTCAATTCACCAACCTGCATATGAATTCCGCTATTATTTGAACCTGTTGCTTGTGTATTTATGTTATTAGAACTTCCTACTTGCAAAGTGACCAGTTTATTATCGTCACCTAGTTGTAAAACATCATTCATATTCATGGTACCAACCTGACCAACCAATACCCTATTACCATTTCCGACTTGAGATGACAATGCACTATTTCCGACTTGAGACAATATATTTTCTGGAAATAATACCATAATAAGAAGTAATAAAACTAATACAAATGTGTGCTGTTTCATTTTTATGTGTTTTAGGTCGATTACGAATGTTACAACTTGAATGCCATTAATTACATTCGTCTGATTTACTGACCGTTAATAAAATGAACAGCAAAATATCCATGCCGTAAGCGACCACTTTCGGTCGTCAAGAGAAAAACCACTCTCTAGCAAAAATACGTATGACACTGAATAACTGAGTATTACAGAAGACAACAAGCAATTATTAGCAAATGTCCTAAAATGGTCGGCTGTAGATTTTATTCCATTTTCTATTGGAAATCGTATTAAAAACGGACAATCGTCAAAATTCACAACATGGATAGAAGAGCTTAATTTAAAGACTAAAATGGAAATTTTGTTGACGAATAAACTTGCATAACTCAAAGCCTAAATTGAGTGAAAAAATAATAGAAAAAAAGGAAATAAAAATGAGATAAAAAAAAGCGACCGAAAATGGTCGCCTCATATATTATATGGTTTTCCTTATACTCTCAATCAAGCTCCTATATTGATTCTATAATCGTTTAGTTATTAATTACAATCCCCTAGCCCATTCTAAGATTTTAAATCCCTAAGCACTTGCTTCCAACACATTAAGCGATTACTTTCTTGATTCACCCCCCATTAAAATAGATATTAATCTACAATATTTCCCAGGAACCTCATAACCATCCATAACACAACAATTATAGATGTCACGAAAGTTAAAATTAATTTATTGTGCCTTAACATCTATTAATCAACCCTGCAAATATCTGCTTCGGTGTATTCTCGAGTCACATTCAGGCATTCTTCTAAATAACTCATAATTAACACATAACTTTATCTATATTAACAGAAAAAACATTGAGCAAACATCGAAGGAGTATTGAAAAAATACGCCTTGCATGATACGAGCAAAACACAAGGCTGGCACACAGACTCACCTCTACAATTGAATTTTAAGATACTGTTTGACTAATTACAGAAAAGAGAAAATAAAAAAAGGCAACCTTATGGTCGCCTCTTATTCTATACCGTGTTTTTTAAGTTTTCTATTCAAAGCCTGCCGTGTTATATTAAGCTTTTCAGCCGTATGTGTCTTATTGTGACTACAGGCTTTCATCGCCTTTATAATAGTTTCTCTTTCAATAGATTCAAGACTATAATCAACCTGAACTTTCCCATTTTCACTTTGCTCGGTAAAGTTCAGGTGGTGAGCTTTAATAACATTCGTATCACACATCAGAATGGCACGCTCAATAACATTCTTTAGCTCTCGTATATTGCCTGGATAATGATGATTCACCAATAAATTCATGGCTTTTGAATGCATACTTACAATTCCTTTATTATGCATTTCGGCAAAATGTCGCACAAAATGATTCACCAAGACCGGTATATCCTCATTTCTTTCGCGAAGAGGCGGTATATGAATATGAAATGAATTTAAGCGATGGTATAAATCTAGGCGAAACTGACCATCTTCAATCATCTGTTTTAAGTCTTTATTAGTCGCGCAAACAATTCGTGTATTTACAGGTATAATATCGTGTGAACCTATGCGCGTCACTTTCCTTTCATCTAAAACTCGTAATAGTTTAGATTGCAAAGCCAGGTTCATATCACCTATCTCATCCAAAAACAATGTACCACCGTTGGCATGTTCAAACCAACCTTCATGATTTGACAGAGCACCAGTAAAGGCTCCTTTTTGGTAACCAAAAAATTCACTTTCAAACAAAGTATCGGGAATTGCGGTACAATTAACTGGGTAGAATGGCGCTCCACTTCGATCGCTCATACTATGAATCCCTCTCGCTATTAACTCCTTCCCACTTCCGCTTTCGCCAGTGACCATCACTGAAGTCATATCTGCCTGAGCCACACGTTTCATTAGCGTATTAATTTCCTTAATAGGCTGACTGATACCAATAAACTCAATTCCCCAGTGCGCCTCAAATTTTTTACGAGATTCTTCAAATTGCCGATCGACTACATAATTCTTAACCCTAAACTGCTTATAACTCTCACACTTTTCAATTGCACTTCTTATATCTTTTGAACGAAATGGCTTTTCAATATAATCCATGACGCCTAGTTTTAAGGATTCGATTGCATTTTTAAGACTCGCCTGCCCTGTTATTACAATCCCTTCAATATCAGGATAACGTTCTTTCAACCCTTGAAATACGGTTAAGCCATCCATATCTAACAGGTTAATATCTAAAACTGCCAAACGTGGCACATAATCTATTTTTGCTTCTTTGTATTGTGCCCATGACTCAAAAGCATACACTTCAACACTATCAAAGGCAATACAATCTTTAATTTCCTGCCTTAATTCAGGTTCATCTTCAAAAAGTAATATTGTATACTTCATTCTTAGGTTATTATTGGCTTAATCTTAGTTTTCAATATTTTTTAAGACAGGAAATGTCAATACGGTCTTAAAAAAATTACCACTCTTTGATGTTACGTCAATGGTTCCATTCATCTTTCGCATGAGATTGTTTATAATAAATAAACCTAAGCCGGTTCCTCCAATGCTTTTTTTAGTGGTAAAGAAGGGCTTAAATATATTACCCAAATCACCTTCGCTTGCACCTAAACCATTATCTACAAAAGTAATTGTTACAAGTTCATCACTTTGTTCTATTGCTATTTTCAACTTAGGCTTTAGATTTTCATTAGCACTAAGCTTCAATTGCAATGACTCCAGACTATTAGTTAATATATTTACAAACACCTGCTCCAATTCATTAGAAGAACCCTTGATACATATTTCCTCGACGTGCTTAACGACTAATATCAAGCCCTTCACCTGTATGTAACTAATATCATCCAACGCACAATTCAAAACTGATTGAACATTAACCAGTTCATCTTTACTATCAGGCACAGAGGAAAATTGCTTCATCTCATCGATAATGCCACGCATTCTGAGAATCTGCCTTTGAATTTGTTCAGTTTTTTCTAATAGATACAGCTCCGTCACTGTCCCCGCATGCCACTTATCTAGCATATTATCAATTTTCAGACTTAGGTGAGTTAAAGGTTGATTGAGTTCATGAAAGATACCTGATGCTATTTCACCCAATGACTCCAACCGATTCTTCTTCAACAACTTTAACTCATATGCCTTATTGATTTCAAACTCCTCCTGTACTTGTTTTCTCAGCTCTTCGTTTTGATTTTCTAAGTTCTGCTGAACATCAATAAATTGCGTTAAATCCTTAACAGCTGCTAAATAACATTCTTTCCGCCCTGAAACTATTGGGATTAAATTAAGTAAGAATGTCTGATTATTCTCACTCCCTTTAAAATGACATAACACAGCACGCGAATTAGCATCAGATTCGATCATTTTTAGGTAATCAAACTTTTCAGGAGAATAAACATTGGTTTTAATTATATCCTGAATAAAGATGGGCTTTACGACGATGCGACTTTCAAGAAAATAATCAATAAATGAACGATTGAGATTGATGATTTCACCATCCTTTTTAACAATTGCAATAGGATAAGGCAGTTTGTCTATCGAAATTTGGCCAGGCACATCAACATGCTTATAATAGCCCACCATTTCGAATTCATCAGTCTCCTTTCTTACTATTTTACAATCAATAGTACTGGCATCATCATCGCTACATGAAACCATTTCAATATGGGCTTCCTTATTTGTTGAGTTGATAAATTCATTAAAAATTACAAGAACATTCAAAGGCATTACTTTTAGAATGGAATTTTCATGCACCAGAATACCCTTATCAAACAAATCACCATGTGATTTATTGATCTCCCCTTTCTTATCCATCAAAAAATAAAAGGCTTCCCGATTGGTGATACCTCGATAAATCATCTGCTTATTAAGATACATAAAGTCCCTCTCTTCTGTTCTTTGAACAAATAAAAGTAGGGTGAATAAATTAAATATGCAGCGAAAATTGATTTATGACCATTTTAGTAAGACTATCGTCGCTTTTTTTTAGATTAACATCCAAATCGACATTTAAAAAGGAAGGTTTTTTACCCACTTTTCAATACGAATATCACTTAAGTCGGGTTCATTATCTTCGTCTAAAGCTAAGCCAACAAATTGCTCATCAATTTGTGCTTCTGATTCTGAAAAATCATATCCATCAACTGATGTTGAACCAACAATTCTCCATCCCTTATCATTCAACAGGTGGTATAATTTTCCCATACCATTACAGAACGTATCAGGGTATGTATACTGATCTCCAAGACCAAACAAAGCAAATGTTGTTTTTGACATATCGAGTGTCAACAGCAAGTCTACAAACAGCTCAAAATCATCCTGTAAATTCCCCACTCCCCAAGTTGAGGTTCCTAAAACCAAATTATCAAACGATGTAATTTGGGCTACCGATAAATCATTAACCGGCAAGCATGTTGCATTTGGAATATGTTTGTGTATTTTTTCGGCAACAAATTGTGTGTTACCTAAAGATGAGCCAAAAAGTATTGCAGTTTGCATATCGTAAAAATGAAGTTCAGTTCAAATAACACTAATTCCAATAAAAAGTTTACTTTTTACGAATAAGTGTAATACCATCTCTGAAAGGCAAGATAACCTTTTCAACTCGCGTATCATCTTTAACTTTTTTATTAAATGCCAATATTTCTCTGGTATACGAATCATTAGGTTGTAATTCATCTACAACTTTACCATCCCAAAGCACATTATCAGCTAATATATATCCACCTTTATTGAGTTTATCGAACACCAAATCATAGTAATTACTGTATTGCCTTTTGTCGCCATCCATAAATACAAGATCGTATTTCTTATCCAGATTAGGAATAACATCAATAGCACTACCTATGTACAAACTTATAACATCGCTTAAATGGGCCTTATCAATAAAAGATTGAATAAACGCCTCATTTTCATCATTTACCTCAATCGTATCAATATGAGCACCTTCAGATAAACCTTTTGCCATACTAATAGCTGAATATCCGGTAAAAGTACCTATTTCAAGCACATTTGACGGATTCATCATTTGGCACAGCATCTTTAAAATTTGCCCCTGCAAATGACCGCTCAACATCCGTGGCTGCAACATCTGTATATGCGTTTGACGATTTAGCTCCTTTAGAACACCATCCTCCTCCTCAATATGATTAAGTATATATTGCTCTAAATCAATCGAATAATTAGTCATTATTGATAAATTAAATATGACAACTTATCGGGACTTAAAATTTCATTGGCAACACCCTGTAAATCAGCCGACTTTATCCCATCTATTTTTTTATAAATCTTCTCCAGAGAATCAACCTGATCGTATAACAAAAAGCTTTTACCCATTGACAACATCAAGTTTTCACGATTATCATTCGAAATCGTCATTTGCCCCTTTAATTGCCTGATTGCCTTATATAGTTGTAAAGAACCTAATGGTTTTTCACGCAAAAGTTTCAATTCTTTATCGATAATATTAAATGAGCGAATCAGGTTTTCTTCATCGGTACCAAAGTAGATACTAAATACTCCTGTGCCAAAATAAGGTGCATAACTGGAGTCTACATTATATGCAATACCATTTTTTTCTCTTAACGCCATATTAAGACGTGAGTTCATACCCGGACCACCAAGCAAATTATTTAGCAGATGCAAATGCAAGCGCTTATCGTGCTTATAATCATATGCCACATTACCAATAATAACATGACATTGATGCGTGTCTTTTTCAATTGTTTGAGATTCGGGCACATACAAATTAACAGCTGGACGGTCATAGTCACGAAGGTTTTCTTCTTGCTGTCCAAAATATTTTTCAGCCCATTTAACCACCTTTTTGAAGGACACATTGCCAACTGAACAAAACACCATTTGATCGGTACTGTAGTTTGAACGCATAAAAGTCCGAATCATATCTTCATCGAATGCCTTGAGCTTTTTTTCAGTACCCAATATGTTTCGCCCCATTGGATCATTCTTGAACAACATTTCTTCGAACTCATCAAAAATTAATTCTGCCGGGCTATCTTTATACGAGTTTATTTCATCAACAATGACTTCCTTTTCTTTGGCCAATTCCTTTTCTGGGAACGTTGAATTAAAAGTAATATCATGAATCAATTCAATTGCACGTTCGAAATCCTGCTTAAGAAAGGAAGCATAGATACAAGTCTCCTCCTTGGTTGTGTAGGCATTTAGTTCACCTCCCACATCATCAAGCCGACTTAGGACGTGATAAGCTTTTCGTTTTTTGGTTCCCTTAAAAATGACATGTTCAATAAAATGAGCCATTCCATGCTCTTCCTCTTTTTCATCGCGCGAACCAGTGTTAATAATCAAGCCACAATAAGCAACAGGCGACTTATCTTGCTTGTGTATTATGCGAATTCCATTTCGCAAGGTGTGTATCTGATAATCCATTAATTTTTTTTGAAGGTGCAAAAATACTAAACATCAGGCAAATTCACACAATTGACAAACAAAAGGAACACTAAAAATGAAAAAATGTTTTTGTGGAATAAAATCTTTGCCTATATTTGCACTCGCATTTCGGAAGAGATGTTGCTAAAAGTCCCGATACGCGGGGTTTGGCGAAGATTGGTGCCATAGCTCAGTTGGTAGAGCAACGGACTGAAAATCCGTGTGTCCCTGGTTCGATTCCAGGTGGCACCACCAGTCGTAAGGCTGATTTTAGGGTTAAATTAATAGCCTGTGGGGACAGGTTATTAATTCAAGGGTAAAGGGTTATTGTTTATGTTATTTTTACTTAGGTAAAAGTAACTCGGTGCCATAGCTCAGTTGGTAGAGCAACGGACTGAAAATCCGTGTGTCCCTGGTTCGATTCCAGGTGGCACCACAAAAAAAGGGAAAGATGAAAATCTTTCCCTTTTTTCATATCCTAAAATCAAACCTATTCAATTCGAATTCCATCATTGGCCGTATTATATATAGCAGCTTCATCAAAAGATGTCATCTCGTTTAACATGGCCACAGCTCCTTTAATTACCGAATAAGCAACTGCAGAACCCGTTCCTTCTCCGAGCCGAAAACCTAAATTAAGAATTGGTTCTCCATTCAGAAAATCCACCATCTTTTTATGTCCCTGCTCCTTAGATTGATGAGAAAAGAACGCATAATCAACTACTCCTGAATGGATGGCATGTGCTGCCAACAGAGCTGAAGTAGTTATAAATCCATCAGTAATAATCACCATCCTACGACTAGCTGCCTCGAGCATTCCACCTGCAATAGTTGCAATTTCCAAACCTCCAAAACGCGCCAGATTTTCAATGGCATTATCTGAAATACCATGCTTTTCAATGGCTGCTTTTATAATACGCGCTTTATTTCTTACTCCTTCAGCATCCAAACCTGAACCCGGACCTACGGCCGATTCAATATCAACTCCAGCAAATACAGATAATAAAGCCGATGCCGGTGATGTATTTCCAATTCCCATTTCACCAAAACCTACAACATTAGAACCTTCTTCAGCTATTTGAGCTACAATTTTCCGACCGTTATTCAATGCCTGTAAGCATTCATCCGTCGTCATAGCCGGTTCTTTATAAAAGTTACGAGTGCCTTTCCTAACCTTGGCATCGATTAACTTTGGGTGGTCAGGAAAATCATAATCAACGCCGGCGTCAACAACACGTAAATCAAAGCCATAAACCTTAGAAAACAGACCAATTCCGCCGCCGCCATTTAGAAAATTCAAACATTGTTGCCAGGTTATCTCAACAGGGCAAGGACTCACGCCTTCTTCGCAAATGCAATGATCAGCTGCAACGGTTAACATCACGGGCTTGTTTAAAACTGGTGATAAGGTACCTTGTATCAACCCTATTTTCTTCGCAATATCTTCCATCTGACCTAAGGAACCAATCGGCTTGGCCTTTTGATCAATTTTATATTGTAATTGCTCCTCCATATCAACACGAAGCGCATCGATATGTATGTTATCAAGTTTTGTCATTAATGTATTATTAGCTGCAGTGCGACACAAAGTATTATACTTAGTAAACATACTGCATGGTTAAGGTATTTTGCTTTATAAATATCTGCGTGTGTAATTAGTCGTTCGTTTTTACCAATAAAAGGCTTTTGGATGAGTTCACCATGATACACATTGGGGCCACCAAATTGCACATTCAATACACCAGCCAATGCAGCCTCGGGATATCCTGCATTAGGACTACTATGCTTGCGTCCATATAGAAATACAAAACTCATAGCACGAAAGGACATGCTTACAATAACTATGAACAAGGCCGTTAAACGAGCTGGTATATAATTGGCTACATCGTCGATATAAGCAGCCACTCTTCCGTAATAAATATAACGCTCATTTTTATAAGCTATCATCGAATCTAAAGTATTAATCATTTTGTAAGCCATCATTCCCGGAACTCCCAACAATACATACCAAAAAATCGGCGCTACAACTCCGTCACTTAAATTCTCTGCCATTGTTTCGAGAACCGCTTTTCTAATTTGCTGTTCATTTAGCTGTGAGGTATCACGACCAACAATTCGACTAACCTGCTTTCTGCCTGCTTCTACCCCTTCCTCGTTTAGCACTTTAAAAACAGCAAACCCTTCTTTTATCAGCGTTTTATTTGCCAAACCAAAAAAGAAAAACAAGCCAGTAACAATAGTACCAAACATTAAACCGAATGAACCCGCCCACTTTAACATATAATAGAAAGCCAAAAAAGTTAAGCCTACCAAAAAGAGGCTGGACAGCGCCCCTTTTAGTAATCTATATCGACCTTTATTCAGGTGCTTTTCGATAAAACTAATAACACGACCAAAGCATACAATGGGATGAGGAAGCCAGAGAGGATCACCCAACAATAAATCAAATATATACGCGATTACAATAGCAGAACTCGTATAGATAAACAATCCATCCATCACTCAAATATTGCTTTAAAGGCATTGACAATACTCCTATTTTTATCACGCGTTAATGAAGCTATTCGAATATGGTAATCACTTAAACTTCTGAAATTAGAAGCATCACGCACCAGCAAACCAAACTCCTCAATAAGCAAATACTTTAAATCGGCCGCTAACATTGGCGTTTTTATCAAAAAATAGCCTGTAGATGAAGGGAAAACTTCTAAGCCATTAAGTTCACTCAACTGCATCATTAGCTCGCGCGACAGAGCTAAATATTGTATGCGTTCATCTGTATTAATCACTGGATTTTTCAAACAGAATGAACCAGCCTTAAGAGCCAAACTGTTAACCGCCCATGGAGGACGGTGCATGGCTATTTTTTTAACAAGCGCCTGATGTCCTAATAAATATCCCAAACGCAAACCTGGCAAACAATGATTCTTTGTCATTGACTTCAGAATCAATAAGTTTTTATACTTGCCAACAAATGGCACCATCGAAATATCATCGATACAAAACTCGGCATAAGCCTCATCGATGATAAATATTGTTTGTGGATTGTTTTTAAGTAAATCGAGTAACAATTCGCGCGAAAAAATTTGCCCTGTAGGATTGTTTGGATTACATAACCAAAACAAACCCTCACGCGTATTCATACCTTCAGCCATAAAATTAGCTCCACAATAGCTTATCTGATGGTTGTATATTTGACATGCATGTTCATATTCAGAAAAGGTTGGAGTAATTATACGACTAGCACCATTTTGGAAGCTCTGCGCGATAAAGAAAATGGCTTCGGCGGTTCCATTACACACCAATATCTGGTCCTCGGCTACATGATGACAATCTGCCAATTGAGCCGTTAGCGTCTCACCTTGCAATTCGGGATAATTAGCAACACAACCCAATTCATCTTTAAGGTATTCAATCAATTGCGGATGCGGACCCAAATACCAGGTGTTGGTACTAAAATCGGCCTTTATCTCACTATTAAAACGATAAGCATCATTTCCATGATGAAACTGACTGACTTTACTTCTTTGAGCAACTGGCACTTTCATAGATTGCTTTTATATTAATATGCTGACGAAGATGCTGAGCCAGTTTGTCGTACTCAGTATTTTTAAATGAACTATAGCTAAACTCGCTCGATTCCTCATCGACATAAGGAGATAGTAAATGATTGATAACTGATACGTTATCAAGAATCCCATGCATATACGAGCCCCAGCAGCGTTCATCACGGTAAATACCATCATCGTGTCCATCAAGTGTTTTCACCAAAGGAGTAACATCGGTCAATGACTCGCTTTTCCCCATGTGTATTTCATACCCCTCGCAAACCTCATCTCCATCACGAAATTTAAATTGCTGCTGAACTGTTTTTTTCTCTTCTGTGATAATTGTTTCCATTGGTAACAAACCAATGCCATCAATAACCTCAGTTGTTCCTTCAATTTGTTTCGGATCGGTAATCTTCTCCCCCATCATTTGATATCCACCGCAAATACCAATAACCGTTTTGCCTTGTTGGTACATTTCTTTCAATAGCGATGGGATGCCTTTCGATTGAATAAATTCTAAATCATTGATAGTACTTTTGGATCCAGGTAGGATAACAATATCAGCCTTTTCAATCTGCGATAAAACAGTTGTATAATACACGTTTACACGGTTATCGAATTGTAGAGCATTAAAATCAGTAAAGTTAGACATCTGAGGTAGCTTAATAATGGCCACATTTACCTTACCCTCTTTAGCCTCGCCATTTCGACTATCAAGCACTACGGAATCTTCATCTTCAATGTAGATATCTTTAAAATAAGGAACCACGCCAATAACAGGAATACCAGTTAAGTCTTCAATAATCTTTCGTCCTTCATCAAACAAACGAACATCGCCCCTGAACTTATTAATGATAATTCCTTTGATTAATTGTCGCTCATCCTCATCGAGCAACATTATAGAACCATAAACACTACCAAAAACACCACCTTTGTCAATGTCAGCCACTAAATACACATCAGCACCAACTCTTTTGGCCATGCGCATGTTAACAATGTCTCTTTTTTTAAGGTTAAGCTCCGAGATAGAGCCTGCTCCCTCCATAACAATGGGTGAATAACGGTTACTTAATCGCTCAAAAGCAAGAGTAGCTTCATCGAATAGTTTGGCATTATCATCCTTCCGAAAGTATTCATAGGCCGAACGATTCCCAATTGGCTTTCCATTAAGGATTACCTGCGACATCATTTCACCACTTGGTTTAAGTAATACAGGGTTCATATCTGTATGACATGCGATACCACATGCCTCGGCCTGGGTAGCCTGAGCTCTTCCTATTTCATAGCCTTCGGGAGTTGCATAGCTATTTAAGGACATATTTTGAGCTTTGAACGGCGCCGGGGTATATCCATCTTGTTTTAATATTCGACAAACACCAGTGTTAATCACACTTTTACCAGCATCAGAACAAGTGCCAACAAACATTATAGGCTTTGATTCTTGCATAAGTCAGGGGCTGAAATTTGCGCAAATATAAGAATAATAATGGTTTGATTACTGCGATTACTTGTTCTCATAAATACGCTCACAAATGACATATCATAATTGATTCAGCGCTCACATACCGATATATTATCGTTGGAATTTTATCGCATTAAATCGAGGATTAAACAAATAAATTTATCTTTAATGCCAATTCCAAACCCACTTATTGAAAAAAATGAACACCCCAGATCTTTCTACCGAACCACAACTAATCAATTGCAAAAATTGCGATCATCGATTTAGCGGTAAATATTGCTCCAATTGCGGCCAATCGGTCAAAGAACTAGAACGCCCCATTCGTTTTATGATTGCCGATTTTATGGGTACCATAATTACCTTTGACACGCGATTGGCTAAAACCTTAGTAACCATACTATTCAAGCCCGGCTATCTTACTATAGACTTTCTGGCTGGCCGACGAGCACGATACATGCCACCTTTTAGGTTTTATTTATTTATAAGTTTTGTAATGTTTCTGCTCATGTCTATTGTTACCAATAAATCAATTCATGATAACTATGAGCCAACAAAAGAAGAAGCAAAAAATATAAAAAATGTGGTGAGCGCTACAGTTGACTCTGTCCAAAACAGCAACGATTCAATTTACGTAGCCACCCGCAAGGTCATTAAGGCCGAACTAGATAGTGCAGAGATAGATTCCAGTGACATTGTTAGTGTTGATGAAATTATATCAAACTTCGAAAACGCAGTAGAAAAAATAGAGAACGATGATTCGAAGTATGGTAAAACCATTAAAATGATACAAGATTATCCTGAATTGTACATTAACAAACTGTATCAATTCACTTCCTGGTCTTTATTCCTGTTTATGCCAATTTTTGCGTTTCTATTATGGATTTCTTTTTATCGAAGCAAAAAACTATTTATTGGCCACCTAATATTTTCGCTAAATATCCATTCGTTTATTTTTACCATTAGTGCCATTGTCCTGGCAGTTAACATTATATTCAAAAACCAATCAGTAGCTCGGATTGGCTATCTGTATTTTTTAGTGCCTCTTTACCAAGTTGTTGGTGCCAAACGCATTTACAAACGCAAATGGTTTAACAGCTTTGTTAAAATGACTCTCATCTGGATGATGTATGGATTTGTTTGGCTGCTTGGCCTAATCATTATTGCAACACTTTCGTTTGTAGGACTCAATTAAAGGAGTTAAAAACTTCGGTGAAAACGCATAAAAGTGACTTATTTGATTTTTCTATCTTTGCAGCACTCAATAAAAAATTAGGATAGATGATTCAGATTGATGATAAAATTATAAGCACCGATATTTTTGAAAAAAGGTTTGTTTGTAATTTGGATAAATGTAAGGGCGAATGTTGTGTTGAAGGAGAATCGGGCGCCCCTTTAGAAGATGATGAAACAGCAAAAATTGAGGAAATCTATCCGATAGTAAAGCCTTATCTCACACCTAAAGCCATTGAAGAAATTGAAAAGCAAGGCAAATGGATCATTGACTCAGATGGCGACAAAGTAACGCCAATTATTAATGGTCGTGAGTGTGTTTATACCTATTTTGATGAAGAAGGCATATGTAAATGTGCCATTGACAAAGCTTATCAAGAGGGTTTAATCGATTTTAAAAAACCTGTTTCGTGCCACCTTTATCCTATTCGCGTCACGAAGTATCCCGATTTTGAAGGACTAAACTATCATACCTGGCCAATATGCCATCCGGCACGTGAGCTTGGCAGCCATTTGGGCGTACCTGTATACAAATTCCTGAAGGAACCAATCATCCGAAAATATGGAGAAGCCTTTTACAATGAAATGGAGGATGTTGAAAAAACATTGAAAAATAAAGGTATGCTCAAATAATTGAGACATTAAAAAACCGGCCAAGGCCGGTTTTTTAATGTCTCAATTATTTAACTGGAATATAATTCTACTTTACCACTTTTCATCTTTTGAATAACAGTAGTTTATATCTTTCTGCCTCTTACGATGCCGTTGCATGATCTGGTCAATTAACCTGTCTTCAGTCATCTCTTTGTAGAACTTAAATACCAGAAAGTCCATAATGTCTCGTGCCGACAATAAAGGGATATCGTCTTTCCATTGAAGCTTTTCTTTTAGCATAAAGCTACCTATTAGCATATTGAGTGCGACCTGGTGATGCCATGACAGCCACTTTCTGGTTTGAAATTGATCAAGGCCAATTATTTGCTTCTGCTCTTTGAAATTGTGTTCTATAAAAAAGCGTTGTGCTTGCATCTGGGCCAGTGCTTGCTCTGTATACAGTGCAAGCACTGGCATTTGTAAATGAGTACTTTATTTCTTCTCCCTCTTTGGTTTGTCGTTTTGAAATGACCAAAAGGCGCTCCTCTACGGAGTTAATGTTTTTATCCCAGATGTAAACCTTTTGATAATGAAACAGTCCCTTTAGTATACCTTTTGCCGAATGTCTGATTTTTATCTTCTGCCAATCTGAGGCTGCAAGCGATTTCAGATACTCTTTAACCTTAATCGATTCAGTGCTGCTTTTAGCCGTTTGGGAGCAGGTCCTTTCTTGCTTTTTCGTTCAGGCAAGTACAACTCTGGTTTCTCAAGGTAGACTTGCTGGGTTGAATGGATATCAAACATGTATATGCAACCTAACGAATTGACGCCACGGGCAAGAGCTATATCGTTTCCATACAAACCATCTCCTCCGACATAGTCAAACTTGACACCCATTGACAATTGGTGCTTAATGATGTCCAACGCCAGCTCTGGTTTAGTTTTAAATACTTGTTCTTCATGAGGTATCCCCGCTTCCTGGCAGCGGGCTCTATCACTAATCCAACCTTTGGGAAGATAAAGCCTGGTGTCAACTAAGGCAGCGTACTTCTTATTACACAGACAACCAAAAACAGCTACCTGAGAGTTGCCTGTTTTACCCACATTTCCACAATATTGGTGTGCTACACCTACACTTTTTGTCCCTTTTTTCACCCAACCACTTTCATCAATTAACAAACCAGTAAGTGCATCGTGTGGCATCATGCCACTAACTTTCATGGATACCTGATCAATTACAGCTCTGGCATCCCAAGTGGATTCACTTATAAAGTGCTGTAACTGACATTTCCCATGTCTATTAGGCAGCACTTGAAAGCTGCATTTCTATTAGCCTGAAGATTTTGTTGTCTTCG
>NZ_JAENRR010000031.1 GCF_016612505.1 Carboxylicivirga marina | reverse complement strand
ATCTTTGTTTTTTAACCTAAACATTGGGCTTCTACTATGTTTTTGTACGTTTTATTAAAACTTTCGGAGGCTAGTGATTTTAGATTAATTATATTCGTTTATTCTTCCCAGGTTAAATAGGCCGACACTAGCCAGTGATTCATTTCATCTCCTTCAATCTCCTGTGCATCACGAACACTAAAGCTAAAATGATGTTCGCCTTCTTTAAGTTCCAAATCAACAATGTATGGTCTTACGTCGGAGCCGGGACACCAATTAGAACGAGATAAGTCAGACGATGCCAATCGTTCTTCAATTACCTTCTCCTCGTATTGCCAGGTATTCCAATCGATGTAAGCAGCAGTATCCTCAATCAACCAAACACCAGATCCAGGATTAAAACGCCTGAAAGCAGCGCAGTCATCGCGCCATGGTATAAAATTAATCACCTCCTTACCATTCACTTTTACTATATTCACTTTCTTAACAAACTCATCACCTCCTGAGTGGCCTCCATGCCCTGTGGTAATGTAGTTTAATCGAATGTTCTTGGCCGAAGCAGGCACACTAGCTTTCAGCTCTAAATCTTTTCTGGCGAACAAATCAACATGTTTCTGCTCCTTAAAATAAGGAATGGTATTAAGCAATGACTTCACTTTGGCAGAAGGCTTTTCAGCATATTGATATTCTGTTTCGTCAAAATTCATCTCTACCGATACTGTATAGCCTTCTTTTGTCCAGGTATCAATCCAGATCCCAATCCAAACCTCTCCTTCCAATAGTGATAAACGCTCAGTAACATCTTGCTCCCACACCACTTTATCTTCCCAATGCGGAATGTATACAGGCTTACGTGAATCCATTTTGTCGTTATAATAACCGACTCCAAATGGCGTCATAAATCGCATGAGCTCCACAACAGGCTTATAGGTGTCGCTTGACACTATCCCCTTTAAATCTTCATGCTCTGCCTTTCCTTCGGGTAGAACACCATTAGGTTGCAAGCTTACAAAATTATCAACTGCTGTATTGGGTATCACAAACAAAGAACCTGATTTATCCCAACGATCGCCTGCCGATGCCACTGTAACCTTAACAGAAACGTCCACTTCACGTTGATAATCTGGCAACGATATTTTCTTCATTAAAATACGACCATCCATTATTCGATACGTCACATTTTGCTCATTTAATTCATCGCTAAAAGCCCCTGCATCAAAATACAAATGCTCATTATCAAATACAGAAATACTCTTATCACCTATGGAATCAATAACTTTTGGTCCGCAACCAAACAAAACAAATACAATAAATAGCCAAGCAACATACTTCATCTTTAAATATTTAAATGATAAATTAAATTTTTAATCGCCGAATTAACAGCGATAGCACTATTAATACTACAGACAAACTTGTAATTCCCCACCCCAAACCAAAGACTTCAACCAATATACCTAAAATCAAAGCAAATATGGCTGTAAAAACAGTTTCACTTTGCGATTCAACAGACATAACACTCGCCATCAAATCGTCATCAAACCTTAATGTTATATAATTCATCGCCAATGGTTTTCTTAGGTTCTGAATAATAAAAATACAACTAAAGAAAAGCAATGCGAATAAATAATAATCAAAAAGAAACAACATACCAGCAATAAACCCTAGTACATAACCAATAATTTGGAGTTGACTCAAGCTATTTTTGACGCCTTTGAGATACTTTTCAAATAGAAATGCCTTTTTAGAGGCAAATGATGTCAGCCAATAAATTAGGAAGTAAGTGACGCCAATATAAATAGCGATATTCTGCTCCTCCGAAAAACTTTTCGACAGTAATAACGAAGCTGACAAGCTGGTAACAATCAGTTGCACATAATCGCGCATCGCCTTATAGTATCCGGTAAAGCTACTTGTTAATACAAGAGCTTTTAAGGCAGATAGCTCTTTTACTGATTGATATAACGCAACCAGGTGCTTCTTAAAATCTAAAAGTATCGTACTCCATCCTTCGGATTTATTACCATTTAAATACGAGGGATATGAACTAATAAGTACTAAATCAAAAAAATAAGGAACAAGTGTAAACAAAAACATTAATGAATAATCGCCCGTGTAAAAAATAAAAGCTGCACTTAACAATGAAGAAATCGCAGCACCCTTTTGTGACCACGAGCGTGTCATGCCATAATATCGGGTTTTAATATCTAGCCACTGATTCCTTACAAGATAAGCATGAATCATTGCCTTATGAGTACCTGTTCTGAATGAATCGCCGACACCATAAAATAAGAAGGCCAACATAAATCCCCAGAAATTTGCGAACGAATAAAAAAGAACAAAGCTGATAAGATAGCTTACAAAAGCTCCTATCAGGGCACGCTTGCGCCCAAAAACATCAGCAATTACACCTGATATAATCTCAAATATATTGATAACCAATTCCCGAAAGGCGTACAATATGCCAATTTCAGAATAGCTAATGCCTTTATCAATAAAAAATAATAAGAGAACAGGGTCGAAGAACTTCAGGTTTTTAAAAAAACCATAAAGGCTAAATTTGTAGAACTGCTTATCTTTACTTATGCTCAACTTGTAAGTGTTATGGTAGTGCTAAAATAACAACAAGCTAATATTACTATAGTTCTTACGAGAATATATAAAATAAGAAAGCCGCCTTAAAGCATTCTTTAAGACGACTTTCAACTTTTAACCAAACCTAACCCTAAACTATGAGAAAACTTACTCAATATTTTTATTGGCACCTCAGGTGCCTAACTTTCAAATTCTAATACGTAAGAAATAAATTTTTGTTACGATATTTTGTTACAATTATTTTCCCTTATTCTCACATTGCAAATGTAAGTCGTTTTAACACTAACACATAATAACTAAAGTTAAAAGAAGTTAAAATCAAGCTTAAGAGATTATTAACAACTGACAGTCAACACCTTTTAAAATGTATAACTAAAAGTGATGTTAAAACTTTCGCGAACTTGAACCCTCGTAGACTCATTCGTAAAGTAACGTACCTGCCCAAGCAAACGAGTTGACAAAAATCGATTAATCCGCATATCCATAATAACCTCCCAGTCTATTTGAACTTGCCTGTCTTCATTGTCTTTTACTTTGCCCAAATATTGGTAAAACGCATCTAAACGTGATGACAACTTAATTTCTCTCGACATCTGATAGGCAAAATTGTTAACTACTGAAATACCATTAACCGCATTGTAATTCTTCCCTTTAGGAATACCATAATTTTCTTCCTTATACTTTACCGTATCAGCGACAATAGTAATACGTGTTGTGATAGGAGAAAGCAGTAATGTAAATTTATCATCGGGCTTAAAATCCATACCAACAGCAAACGACATATATGCAGGTGCAAAAAATCCTGAAATAGGCTCTTCCCGGTCTACATCGTCTTTTTCATAACCATTGAAAAACTGTGTTTTAAAATTGTATAAAAAACTATAGTACCATTTCTCCGATGCCTGATGACCATACTTCGTGTTAATTTCAATTAAATCGTTATTAACTCTACCCGGATCATTCTCGGTTGATACCACGCCAATTTTGTGAATAATATAATTATCCCACTCATGTTTACCTTTTTTATAATTGGCCATTAAACGCAAATCACTTCCTAAACTAATGCTGCTTTCTCCACCTTTAACCCAATTCTCAACATAACCTTGCGCCAATAGAATATTCTCTGTGCCTTTGAGCGTCCATGGTCCGGTTGAGAAACGCATTTTCTCTAAACTTGGGCGCGTATTATATGCATTATCTCTCAATAACAAATTTATCCCATCACGTGCCGAACGACGTTCTAAGAAACCGTCACCAATTCTTGGAGCATCAGGTATAGAATCCCAGGATAATTGAATGTTACCAGGTTGAGAAAATACGTAGTTATCTCTGGCCTCTGAAATAAAGTATTGCTTATCAAAAACAGAAGCATATTCATGAGATATTGAATTTGATTGCATTAACCCCTCATAATCCTTCAGTTCTTTCTGAACAAAAACGGTTGGTTGATAGTATATACGAGGATGAATCGGAACTCTGAATTTTGGTTCAAAAGTAAATACCTTAACATCATCTGCTACCAAAGAAGGAAATAAATATGCTTCAATTCGGATATCTTTTTCTATCTCATTAACAATGTAATCTGTAATATATAGCTTTGAGAGCTCTGGATACTTATCTACATTCTGATATTTATAAAGTGAAGACTGCCATTGACGATGCATTGATGGATTACCTGACCAATAACGCCAATCAAAACCATAACCTTGCCATTGAGCAAGAAGCGACGTGCTATAGCAGGTAACACACATACTAATAACGAATACTATTTTATAATATGAACGTGCAGATTGATTCATTCTAATACTGTAGGTCCTTTATGTGTCAGGTGAAATTCTATTGCAAAAATAACAGGAATATCCTTAAACCCGAAAATGAACAACTGCTAAAATGGTTTAAATACACTTTCCATATGTTCACAGACTCTAATTTATAAACAATTATTAAACAAACCGCAATGTGCCTATTCAGAGCACTATCATATCGATAACATAACTCAAGCACTACAAAACACTCTCCTGATTAACTTTTCTGACTTCTTTATGAGTCGCTTTAATTATCAAAACTATGACTTATTACAATTTAACAATTCTTTTTTTTGACTCTTGTGTATGTTTTTTACATTTGCACTGTTAATAGATCAAAATGGTGAATAACTATATACAATCTGCATTATCTAATCGCGTTTTTATAAACATTAAAAACCGCGACGAATTCACCTGTTAACAACCGCCAACGCGGAATACCACATTTTACATTTCAAGCGTTTTTATTTATCGATACATACCATATCCCTATTGGGCATACAGGCTATCTGATAGATAACATTTGATATTTCTAAAAAAACTAAAAACATAAATAATGGAATTACCTTTTTCAGAATCTTTTAAGATTAAGATGGTTGAACCCATCCGCAAAAGCACACGTACAGAAAGAGAAGCATGGATTAAAAATGCGAAGTATAACCTATTCAACTTACGAAGCGATCAGGTTTTTATTGACTTACTAACTGATAGTGGAACTGGCGCCATGAGTGATCGCCAGTGGGCAGCTATGATGTTAGGTGACGAAAGCTATGCCGGTGCATCATCGTATTACAATCTAAAAAATGCCATTAAAAACATACTTGGTTTTGATTACTTTTTACCGACACACCAAGGACGTGCAGCTGAAAATGTTCTTTTCTCAGCATTGGTAAAGGAAGGCGATGTAGTGCCTGGCAACTCACACTTCGATACAACTAAAGGTCACATCGAATTTAGAAAGGCAAGTGCTATTGACTGTACCATTGATGAAGCATTTGACACAACGGTTGACCATCCTTTTAAAGGCAACCTCGACTTAAATAAATTAGAGCACGTATTTCAATCGCATCCAAAAGAAAATATACCGATGGTAATTGTTACAGTTACCTGTAACTCATCTGGTGGGCAACCTGTTTCGATGGAAAATATGCGTGATGTATACGCCTTAGCTAAAGAGTATGGTATTCGTGTATTGTTTGACTCTGCTCGCTTTGCTGAAAACGCCTATTTCATTAAGCTTCGTGAAGAAGGATATGCTGATAAGAGCATTAAAGAGATTGTAAAAGAAATGTACTCATATGCCGATGGCATGACCATGAGTAGTAAAAAAGATGCCATTGTTAATATGGGCGGTTTTATTGCCTTGCGCGAAGAAGATCTTTACAAAAAAGCCAGCCAATTTAACATCATTTACGAAGGATTCGTCACCTATGGCGGAATGTCGGGCCGAGACATGAATGCATTGGCACAAGGACTGGATGAAGGTACCGAATTTGACTATTTGGAAACACGAATTAAGCAAGTGGCTTACCTTGGTAATAAATTAAAAGAGTTTGGTGTTCCTGTACAAGAGCCTTTTGGCGGCCATGCCATTTTTGTTGATGCCAAGCGTTTCTTACCGCATATCCCTAAAGAAGAATACATTGCCCAAACATTAGGCATTGAACTTTATAAAGAAGCAGGTATTCGTGGGGTTGAAATCGGCACCTTATTAGCAGATAGAGATCCGGCCACACGCGAAAATCGTTATCCTGATTTAGAGCTGTTGCGCCTGGCTATCCCTCGACGTGTATACACCAACAACCACATGGATGTTATTGCAGTAGCACTAAAGAATGTGTATGATCGTCGTGATGAGATTAAGCATGGTTATACCATTTTAGATGAGGCACCATTAATGCGCCATTTTACAGTGGAACTAGCTCCAGCGGTAACAGAAAGTGTAGAGAAGTAAGATAAACACTCATAATCACACACATTAAGACTGGCTCCCTATTGAGTCAGTCTTTTTTATTGATGATAACTTTGCTACCCTTTATTTTTTGGTTTGTTTTGTATTCCATTAGTTAAACCAAAACAACCTTATAGTGGTTGTACTTGTCGATACTCAATTACAATTAAATGAAAGACCTGACCGTAGGAAATGAAGCGAAGCTCATATTTAAATTTGCATTACCTATGGTTTTGGGCAATTTATTGCAACAGCTTTACCATGTTGTTGACAGTATAATTGTTGGAAATTACCTTGGCAAAGAAGCACTTGCAGCCATTGGCGCCTCCTCTCCTATTTTTTATGCACTAATAGCTTTTGTAATTGGTATAGGCAGTGGGGCAACAATTATTATCAGCCAGTATTTTGGTGCTAAAAACCTCGATAAGGTCAAAAGGGCAATTGATACGACCTATATCTTTTTGTTTATTGCTTCGATTATTATCACCACCATTGGTATAATCTTTAGTGAGGATATTTTTCGACTCCTACACGTTGAAGAAGAGGTAATACCCTTGGCAACTGATTATTTCAATGTTTTCATGATGGGCATGATCGCATTCTTTGGCTTTAGTGGTACTTCGTCAATTTTAAGAGGCTTAGGCGATTCAATGACACCTTTGTACTTCATGGTGATTGCCACTGTTGTTAACATTGTATTGGACATTGTTTTTATCGTTGTTTTTAATTGGGGAATTAGCGGCGTTGCATATGCCACCTTAATTGCCCAAGCTGGTGCTTTTATCTCTGGTGCTATTTACCTCAACAAAAAACATCAAATAATTTCTTTTAACATCTTCAAGTTTAGATTCGACAAAGAACTTTTCATGCAGAGCATCCGTATTGGTTTACCAACCGGATTTCAGCAGACATTTGTGGCTTTAGGAATTATGGCACTCATCAGGATTGTAAATAATTTTGACACCGATGTATTGGCTGCCTTTTCTGTTGCCAGTCGAATTGATGCTTTGGCAGCTATGCCCGCCCTCAACCTGGCTAGTGCCTTATCTGCTTTTGTTGGTCAAAACCTTGGAGCCAATAAAGTTGACCGAATAAAAAAAGGGCTTCGGGCCACATTATTTATGGCCTGGGGTATATCACTTGTTGTAATGTTAATAGTAGTATTCTTTGGCGAGTATATGATGCAGGCATTTACCCAGGATGAAGCAGTTATTGCTCATGGCACTAATTATCTGGTTATTGTAAGTTCATTTTACATGATTTTCTCAACCATGTTTGTAATGCACGGTGTATTGCGAGGGGCTGGTGACACGTTAATTCCAATGTTTATAACCCTATTCTCTCTTTGGGTTATTCGCATACCATTTGCCCTCGTCTTATCCAAACACTTTGGTGTCAATGGCATTTGGTGGGCCATTCCTATCGGATGGAGCATGGGATTAGCAGGCTCGCTCATCTATTACTTTACGGGGAGATGGAAGTTTAAAAGTGTCGTGAAACACAGCAATTAGATTGTTCCTACAACTGATTTAACAGGTTTTTGAAATCTTTAGACGAGGTAATAATTTGACAACGCGAAGGTATTTTGGGTTGCATCTCTTTAATTTGCAAACCCATAATATAAACAGGTATGTCAGGAATAGAGCCAGCTATTTCACTCATCAGCAGTTCTAACTCCTCCTGTTTACGAGCAGCAACAAATGAGGTAAATAAAGCATCAGCTTTTCGTACATCTACCACAACTTTTAAATCCTCAGTTGGAACAGATGCTCCCAAGTAAACCACATTATATCCTTCTTTTCGAGCTATAAGACTATAAAATAGCAAGCCAATTTCGTGTAACTCATTCTCCGGCAAGAAAAACACAATATTTTTATCGCCTTTAGGTATAAAGTTTTGCATTTCGTTATCAATGGCCACAATCAATTTCTGACGAATTAAGTTAGAAATAAAATGCTCCTGTGCTGGATTAATTGTTCCTGCTTGCCAAAGAATTCCAATACGATCAAGAAAAGGAAATAGAATTGTTTCTACCGTAGATTCAAACCCTAGTTTAATAATGGAATTGGTTAGTACATTGGTAAATTTACCTTCGTCCATCTCAAGCATGGACACCAATAAGCTTTCAATCTGCACATCGGTATTTCGGGTATCCAAACACAAATCTATGACACGCTCACGCAATTGAGCTTCATTCATCTGTGCAATTTTCGATATTTTATAACCATTTTGATTTAAAATAGATACATTCAATATTCGCTTCAGATCATCATCGTTGTAGTAACGAATATTAGTAGCAGTACGCTCTGGTTCAATAAGATTATATCGGCGTTCCCAAATCCTTATTGTGTGAGCTTTAATGCCCGAAATCTTTTCTAAATCTTTTATTGAGTAAAATGCCATATATCAGGTTGTAAAATATCTTCTTCTTAATGTTTGAATCTTTAACGCATTAAATGCAATTAATGTTCATCAATCCTGTATTTATTAAAAACAAAAATGGGGGCACAATCACCCCCATTAAGCTCAACGTCTGAACCGACTATTAAGGAACAATCACCTTATCAATAACGTGAACTATTCCATTTTTACCTTGAATATCGGCTGCTACCACATTAATGGTTCCATCAATTGAGACACCACTATCAACATTGATAGCAATCATTTTTTGATCATTAAGTGTTGGAACATTGCCGTTGCTTAAATCGGTTGAAGCCACATTACCACTAACCACATGAGCTAAAAGTATAGGCGTTAGGTCTTCTTTCGTCAGGTCATCAATTCCAGTAACATTAATGGCAGCAAATAACTCTTCAAAAGCTGCATTAGTCGGGGCAAAAACAGTTAAAGGATCATCTCCCGAAAGGGCATCTACCAATTCAGCTTTAACTACCGCCTGTACTAATATTGAGAAATTTGAATTATCCATGGCTATATCAACTATACCCGGAGGCATAATGACTTTATTTATCGCATGTATAATACCATTGGTTGCAACAACGTCGGTGGCCACCACCTCACTATCTGCATTTAACATTACACCACCATCCGTATCTACTTTAACACTGATGTTTCTTTCAAAAGCTGTACTTAATGTGGGGAAATACCCAGCCTCCACCATTGAAGCAGGAACAAAAGCACCAATGGCATGATAAAGGATCACAGATGAGAGTGTTTCTTTAGATAAATCATCCAATGTAATACCCATGTCTGTAAAAAACATATCAAAAGCATCGTTGGTTGGAGCGAACACGGTAAATGTAGCAGCATCGTCATCCAGAGCACCTGCCAATTCAGCTTTCACTACACCTGCAACAAGTGATGAAAATGCAGGGTTGGCAATGGCGTGATCAGTAATACTCATTGGCAAAATAACCTTGTCTATCACGTGGATGACTCCATTATCAGCTTTAATATCAGTAGCTGTTATCATTGCTCTTCCATTGATAGTACCAGTAGCCATATCAACATAGAATGATAGTCCATAGCCATCCATTGGTCCGGCACTTAACGAATTATAATAGCCAGTTTCAATCATGGATGCCATTTTCGAGCCCGAAACAACATGATACAACAGTACACTTGTCAAAACATCGTTTGAGATATCATCCAATCCACTTGCGCCAAGCTCCTCCAGCAAATCAGCAAAAGCGGCATTAGTTGGCGCAAAGACTGTGAACTCTCCGCTTTCTGAAGCCAAATCATCGTCCAAGCCAACTTTTTGTAAAGCCGCCACCAGGATGCTAAAGTCCGTATTGCCAGCAGCAATATCTGTAATAGTCATCGTCTCCACGGGCATTGGCTCTTCGTTACCCGCTTCATCATCGTCGTCATCATCACATGATACATTTACAAATGCCATACTTAATAAAAGTATCAATACCCAAAGGTTTTTTCCGAAATTGTCAATTACTCGTTTCATGTCCTTAATATTTAATGGTTTTTAAATGGTGATTTATAAGGTAAACCTGAGAGGCATATTTTTGTTTAATCTTTTTGTTTATTCTTTAGTCATTATTATGCATTCTAAATAAAACCTATTGATTGTTTAATATTTACAAATTTTATTTAGACAGACTTTTTATACATTCTATGGCTTTGTTTTCCTTAGTCATGTAGTAGAAAAAGATTACCTTTGCGCTTTACTTGTAACAACAGAAACTTATGATTCAATCGATGACCGGTTATGGGAAGGCCGTTTGCGAACTTCCTAACAAAAAGATAAGCATTGAAATCAAATCACTAAACAGCAAGCAGCTAGACCTAAATACTCGTCTACCAAACTTGTACCGGGAAAAAGAAATTGAAGTAAGAGGCTTACTTGGCAAACAATTATCGCGTGGAAAAATCGACCTGAGCTTTTATGTTGAGGCTGCCACATCAGATAAGATTACCAAAATAAATCAGCAAGTAATTGGCAGGTACCATGAGCAATTAAAATCAATTGCCGAAGATTTAGGCTTAGAAGGCTCTACAGACTATTTAAAAGTTATAATGCCGTTACCTGATACTGTTAAAATAGAATTAGCAGAGTTGGACGAAGAAGAGTGGAAAGCGATTATGGAAACTCTAAAATCGGCCATCAATGACATTATCGACTTCAGAAAGCGTGAAGGGCTGGCTTTAGAAAAAGATATTAAGGAACGAATAACACTAATTGGTGAATTATTAAAAGAAGTTCCTAACTACGAAACACAACGTATTGAAAAAATAAAGACACGCATACGTGAAAACCTGGAGGAACTAGGCCAAAGCAACAAGATAGACGAAAACCGCTTTGAACAGGAGATCATCTTTTACCTTGAAAAACTCGATGTGACCGAAGAAAAAGTACGATTAAAAAATCACCTTGACTACTTTATGGAAACTATCGAAAACAAAGATGCGGTTGGAAAGAAATTGGGTTTTATCTGCCAGGAGATTGGAAGAGAGATTAACACCCTTGGTTCTAAAGCCAATGATGCTGATCTCCAAAAAGTTGTTATTCGTATGAAAGATGAATTAGAGAAAATTAAGGAACAAATCCTTAACGTACTCTAAAACATAAAGCACTAGTCAATTTTGATCAATTGAAAGATTTCTGTTACCATACCACAGTGAGAAAAATGAAGAGAGAAGGTAAACTCATCATCTTTTCGGCACCTTCGGGTGCAGGAAAAAGCACTATTGTTCAAGCTTTATTAAATAAAGGTTTCAACATAGAATTTTCAATATCAGCCACTAGCCGCCAACCACGAGGCAACGAAAAGGATGGGGTGGAATATCACTTTTTAACACCCGATGAGTTTAGAGCTAAAATTAAAGAAGATGCCTTTTTAGAGTGGGAAGAAGTGTATGAAAACACGTTTTATGGAACACTCAAAAGCGAAGTAGAGCGCATTTGTTCCAAAGGAAGTAATATTGTATTTGATGTTGACGTTGTGGGTGGTGTCAATATAAAAAAGATGTACGGCAACAAAGCCATAAGTGTATTTGTACAACCTCCTTCGATTGAAGAACTCAAAACACGACTTGAAAATCGGGGAACCGACTCTGCCGAAAAAATCGCCATACGCATTGCCAAGGCTGAGAAAGAATTGGCTTTTGCCCCAGAGTTTGACAAAGTAATAATCAATGACAACCTCGAACAAGCTCTAGCAGAAACAGAAAAAGCGCTGTCACAATTCTTAAATAAATAATTAAGTGCAATCAGTCGGTTTATTCTTTGGCTCTTTTAATCCCATTCATATTGGGCATTTGGCTTTAGCCAATTACATGCACGAGTTCGAAGGTCTCAGTGAAATCTGGTTTGTGGTTAGTCCACTTAATCCGTTTAAAAAAGCAGATGACCTGCTTGATTCTGAACAGCGTATTGAAATGGTTAGACTGGCAACCGAAGAGCAAAAAACTTATCGAGCTGAAGACATTGAACTAAGCTTACCAATTCCTTCGTATACCATTGATACTCTTAATGCCCTAACCAAACGTTATCCTGAAAAAAAATTCAGCATAATCATGGGGGCTGACAACATTATTCGCTTTAACAAGTGGAAGTCGGCCGAGGAGATCATTAGCAATTACAACATTTTGATTTACCCACGACCAGGTTATCATCTTGACGCCAAACAATTACCCAACAATTGTAAGCTAAGCAATGCACCTCTGGTTGAGATAGCGTCATCTGATATCAGACAATGGATTAAAGAAGGAAAATCAACTCCTTACCTTGTTCCTGAAAGGGTATTTGAATACATCAAAGAGCACAAGCTTTACATCTAAATTGAGGTCACTAAAGAGAAATGGCCGGACAACACATTTGCTATCCGACCATCATTCATAACTAAAGGTATAAACTAATATTTTATTCGATTACAATAACAACAGGGTAATGATCGCTATAACCGCCATCATATCTGTTCCCTACATAAGTTCTGAAAGGATAGTCTTTATACTTTCCTTCCTGAACTTTTAATGGCTCTATACTGTACACGTAGCTATTTTTATATTTCAATGAAGCGGAGCCTGATAACAAACTTTGCGACATCACAATCTGATCAAACATATTCCAGGTTCCACGATAGCAAAGCGTTCCTTCACCCTCCTGATGCTTTTCGGCAAAAGGATTATACAAATCATCGTTTTGCAGATCCTTTTTAACAACCGCTCTCAACTCTTCTTTTACACTCACATTATGCGGATCATCATTCAAATCGCCCATAAGTATAATGTTAGCATGTTCATTAATACTTTGTAAAGAATCAACTATTGAACGACTTAACTGAGCAGCAGCTTTTCTTGACGGACGACTGCGCTCCTCTCCTCCATATCGCGATGGCCAGTGATTGACTACGACATGTAACATTTCACCCTTTACTAAGCCAGATACCAGTAATTGATCTCGCGTATAAATTCGGTCCCCATCATTCTGATCATATATATATAAAGGATGTGCCTTTACATTTTTTACTTCAAAAACACTTGGTTGATATAATAATGCCACGTCTATTCCACGTCTGTCAGGCGAATCCCTATGGATAATTTCATAGCCAAGTTCCTTAATAGAATTGTGGGCTACTAAATCTTCGATGACTGAACGGTTTTCAACCTCACACAGGCCAAGAATTGCAGGACCATTCACTCCAATGGTATCTCCTAAGTGTCGAATTATAGCTGCCATTTTATCAAGCTTATCAGCATAGCGAACAGAATTCCACATTTTTTGACCTTCTGGCGTAAACTCTCCATCTCTAACACCAGGTGAATTGATTGTGTCGAAAAGATTCTCCAGATTATAAAACCCCACAACCACAGGCTCGTTACTATTGCTAATGGTTCGTTCTGATATTGAACATGAAGCAATACATAAAGCTATACCAACGATAAAGAACGCCCTCTTAATAATTAACATATTCATTTAGTTTATGGATTCGAAAAATAGCAATTAATCCTAACATATCACAACTTCACTCCCTTATATACAACATGATAATTAAAACAAGACTAAACTCAATTCAAAATCACTAGACCCATTAGTCTAGTGCGCAACATATTAATACGAATAAAATCCCATAATTCACATTTACCCTTGTACAGCTTATAGCCTTAACAACAGAGCTCCACATAATATCAAGATTCATTTAGCAACACGATAAGAAACGTATTTCAACACCACACATATTGCGAATATAACAAATAGAGAGCACTCAATAATCAATTCGTATCTTTTTATTAGCATTTACTTACATATTAACATTTCATCCATCACCCCATCACAATGACTAAAAAATAGTGTCATATTCATATTCTACTGATTACACCCACTATTCAGGGCTCAATTACGATTGTTTTATTCGTATTTTAAGATATCGCCCCTTCAATACAAATATTACTATTTGACATTTTATTGGTCTTTTTTATTATTTTTTGTAAGTTTTTATTGTTTTTAAATAATGATTCGTTACTTTTGAACTAAGATTTAAAACAAATTACTCCATTACTAATTAAAAATAAGATTGTCATGTGTGGATTTGCAGTTTATACAGGAAGCGACAAAATGGACAAACTAAAGTTTGCCAGAGAGTTTAAAAAGATCCAATACCGAGGACCGGACAACTCAATTACCAGAGATTTTGATGATAACGGCTGGATGGGATTTCATCGATTAAGCATTATGGATGTTTCGGCCAATGGTAATCAGCCTCTAGTATATAAGCACATTAATTTGGTATGTAATGGAGAAGTATACAATTACAATGCGCTTAGAACTGAGTATGAATCATCATTTGAGTTTAAGTCAAGTAGTGATTGTGAAGTTATCATTCCTTTGTTTCTTGAAAAAGGCATCGAAGAAACAGCTAAAGCCTTAGATGCTGAATTTGTATTTGTCATCTACGACTCAGTTGCCAAGAAGTATTTTGCCGCGCGTGATCCAATTGGTATTCGTCCATTGTTTTATGGACATGACAAACAAGGTAAAATAATGTTTGCCAGCGAAATGAAGTCACTGCATGAAATGTGCGATGACGTAAAGCCGTTTCCTCCGGGACATTATTATGATGGTGAATCCATCAAACAGTACCGCGACATTTCTAAGGTTGACAAATACGTTGATCATGAGCAGGATGAGATTTTCATGAACATCAACCATTACCTGACAAAAGGTATTGAGAAACGCTTACATGCCGATGTGCCCGTAGGTTTCTTATTAAGTGGCGGTTTGGACTCAAGCTTAGTATGTGCCGTTGGGGCACGTATGCTAGACAAACCAATTCGCACCTTTGCGGTTGGTATTGAAGACGACCCGATTGATACAAAATACGCACGTGTGGTAGCTGATTACCTGGGTGCTGACCATACCGAAGTACTGTTTAAACGTCAGGATATATTTGACTCATTAAGCCACCTGATTTATTGTATCGAATCGTATGATATCACCACCATTCGTGCATCCATGGGTATGTACATGGTTTGTAAATACGTTACGGAGAACACTGACATTAAAGTATTGATGACGGGCGAAATTAGCGATGAGATATTCGGTTACAAATACACCGATTTCGCACCAAGCCCTGAAGCCTTCCAGCAGGAAGCAGAAAAGCGCCTTAACGAGATTTTCATGTACGATGTATTACGTGCTGACAGAAGCATATCATGCAATGGATTGGAAGCTCGTGTGCCTTTTGGTGACCTCGACTTTGTTGAGTATGTAATGAGTATACAGCCAGAGCGCAAAATGAACTTTACCGGCATTGGCAAATACCTTCTTCGAAAAGCTTTTGAAGGTGATTATCTGCCAAAAGATATTTTATACCGCGAGAAAGCAGCCTTCTCAGATGCAGTGGGGCACAGTGTTGTAGATTACTTAAAAGCTTATGCTGAAGAAATGTATAGCGATGAAGTTTTTGAAGCTAAAAAAGCAAAATACACGCATGCAACACCAATTTCAAAAGAATCATTGATGTATCGCGAGATTTTTGAAGAACATTTCCCAGGCAGAAGCCAATCTGTTAAAGATTTTTGGATGCCTAACAAAGAATGGGAGAACTGTAATGTGAACGACCCAAGTGCACGTGTTTTACCAAACTATGGTAAGAGTGGAGAATAATAAGTAAACATTAGCCATAAAAACAAAAGTGAAAGAGCTGGGTCGCCGCAAGGTTATCCAGCTTTTTTTGCTCCCATATGCCTCACAAAAACAAATCCATCTTACTACTGCTACACAAATAATAGCATTCAGCAAAGTAGCAAATACAGAATCTATACCTTCTACTCTTTCTTAAGAATAAAATAGATGTAAAGACTTAAAACGGCTGCAAACAAACACCATGTTGATATCATGTATTTCAGATAGAAAACCTTAGCAACAACAAACAGAAGTAGCATCATTAATCCAAGGTAATTAACAAACTTATTACTTGAAAAAACAAACGGAAAAACTGCAGGCAGCAAGTATAGAATACCACTCCACCAGTTTGTACTTTTAAAATGACCTACCGTATAAAAAATATGATGATTCTCAATTTGAGCGGTGACCTCATAGAAAACCATCCGATAGGCCAACACAATAAATAATGCAATTCCTGTTGCAAGAGAAAACCCTATTAAACGCTTTCTTAATTTGCGTTTCTCCATTACAAATACTGATAAAGGCACCCAAACAGGCCATATCAATTGAGCAAAAATCAGAAAACCGAATGTAAACAACGACACCAGATATTGGTAACTTTCACTCTCTAAAGTCAGCCATAAACAACCTTCAAAAAACTGTTGAATCCCAAAAAGAATTGGAATCAACGCAAATAAACGCTGCTCTTTATTATTACTTTTTTTGAAGGCAGCAACTCCAACTGTGGTAATTACTGCACTTGCTCCAAAACTTACTTCTGCCGAAAAACACATAAATTGAGATTTAGTTTTTTAAAGATAATGGATTCAATTACATAAAAAATAAACCTCTCCAATTAAACCCAAACGACCTAAAGATTTATATAAACCTTTAGGTCGCAATATTAGGTATTGACTATTTCTAAGCTTTACTAGCTACAATAGAAAGTCAATTGACTTCTTATAAAGCACTCTACTTAATAGGATACTTCCAAAACAACTGCTCTATCATATCATCAGTAGCCTTGGTTCTTTTTTGCCCACCCGATGGCGCCACAATACCTTCGGCCCGACCTTCCCATATCAGCTGCTTCTGCCTGACATCAATTAAACTCACAATAAGTGTACCTTCTCGATAGTTACTCACATCGGTTGAAGTATACCAACCACCCCAACCATAATAGTAAGGACCATAACCTCCGTAGTGCGTATTGGTTACGACCGTTTTTTCAACAGCAGTAACATAGCCGTTAATGAGTAAATCAGGCTGAGAAGATAAAACATACCCTCTTTTCTCCATCTCTAGCTTAATGGCATTTTTAATACGCCTTTTATCTAAATCATTGAGTTTTATCTCATCAAAACTCTGACTAAAACCAAAACTGTTGTATCCTCTAAAATCGGCTGAAGGATCCCAATCGGCTGTCGTACGAATGGAAGAGCATGCACTCAAAAGAACTCCTATTAAAACAAATATTATTAATCTCTTCATAACTACATCTTTAATAATGAACAATCATAAAAAGCACTAACGCCTTCTAAATCCACCTGAAGGCCTTGCTGCAGGTCGTGTTGCCGGTCGTGTTGCCGGAGTTGATGGTCGACTCCAGTTTTGCCTGAAACTTTCATTGGAACGATAATTATTATAATTCACTGGCGGACTTGGACGCGTTGCAGGTCTAGTACTCGGCGTTGCCGGCTTTGTTGCCGGACGCTGAGAAGGTTGCTGGCTTGGTCGCGTCGAAGGGCGCGTCGATGGCCTCGCTTCAGGTCTTGTTGACGGCCTTTGATCGGGGCGTACATCAGGCCTTGCAGCCGGACGCTCATTTGGCCATTGTTTTGGAATTATATTACCACGGTTATGATCAATCTTTGCCAAATTACCCCTATCAACGTTTATGTTATTATTTATATTGACATTAACCGTACGGTTAAAATTATAATATGAACGTGGGTGACGATGCCCATGTCGGTAATAATGATATGACAAATGCGGGTAACGATTCGGGTAATAACGGTGGTGCCATCCGACATACCAATACGAAGGCATACCAATAAACACAACTCCACGAGGACCATAATAAAAACCGGTGTGATAATACCAAGGATAAGGTCGCCAATACGGATAGCTATACCAATGTGGGTAACCATACCAGTAAGAATAATGATTAACATGAACCACTTCAACCTCCTTGGTAACCGGATCCGTAATGTTCTTATTCACCATTTCTTCCGAAGCAAATTGCTCAGCTGCAGCAAGCATCTCATCATAAGCTTCCGGATCTCCCTTGAGTTTTTCCTGGTAATCTGCTAACTCCTGTGCCTTCCGTGCTTTAATCTCATTATGTTTCACTTCCAGGTAGGCAGCCATTCTTTCAGGATACTGCTTATTAACACTTCCGGCCAAGCGGGTAAACTCCGAGTTTTCTGACAGGGTCGATAATATCTCAGGCGTATCAATTAATCGTTTTATACTATTCTGAAATTCTTCATCATATTTACCGATAAGTACTGCAAAATCATTACTGTTTTTCTCATTTAAATTCTCGATGGCAGCCAAAGCCTTGTATCGTTTACGACCATACTCCAGAGCTACCTCATGAATATCCTCCGGATAAGAAAGAATCACATTTTCAATTTCACGTTTTCTTAACTTCCCTTCAATTGTTAATTCCTTTAATAAATCAGGATAACGACTCAGCTCATAAATACCAAATTGTGTATCTCTATCATAATCACTAATGATATTCTGAAATGCGAGCTGTGCGTTTTGCTGCTTTTCTTTCAATTCCTCAAGCACCTCAGGATGCTGAGCAACTATTAAGATATCGGTGCGAACAGCCACATCATAATTTGCCAAACCATTAATTAATGTGCTATCTTCTTTAATAATTTCCTTAAACTTATCTAAATCGGTTTGTGCAAATAAGTTAAGCATCAAAGCTTGTAGCAGAAAAAAAATCAGGAACCTTGCCTCCATTTTCTTAAAAACATGTGTCGACTTCATAGGCGTAAAATTAAGTTTCGTTTAGGCTAACAGAATGAGTGCTGTTAAAAGCAAAATATATGCCAGTTTGAAGGTAATTAAAACTGACGATAATCCTTGTTCGTTTTATGCAACATAGCACACATCATAACCATTCAGTTGAGAAATTTGTTACTTGATACAGATATTTACCATTTCATCATAATTTGTCACTACATTTATCTTCGCTTCAGGAAAAAGCAACAGACCTATGACAACAAAACCTAATCGATTAGCCGTTATTACAGGCCCAACAAGTGGTATTGGATACAGATATACTATTGAACTAGCTCAAAAGGGCTACAATCTACTATTGGTGGCCCGGCGAGAAGACAGGCTGATTAAAATGACCCAATCATTGTCTGAAGCTAACAATATTGAAGTAGATTATATAGTTGCAGACTTATCTCAGGAAGATGAAATAAAGAAAGTTGGATACCATTTGCAATTACTCAATCATGTTGAGATTTTGGTAAACAATGCCGGATTTGGCGTTGCAGGCTTTTTTCTGGAAGTTTCACTGGAGGAGCAACTTAAGATGATTAATGTTCACCTGACCAGCACAATTCGATTTAGCAAAGCAGTGTTGCCTGCTATGATAAAACAGAAACACGGATACATAGTTAACATGGCTTCATTTGCTGCATTTATGGAATTACCCGGAAGCGTTATTTACTCAACTACCAAAGCTGCCATTATTAAATTTTCACAAACACTGCAAAGTGAAGTCTCTAATTACGGGGTTAAAATTCAAGCCCTCAGCCCAGGTTTTACACCAACCGCTTTTCATCAATCAATTAAACGTGAGGCTGAATTTGTGGATCGTATACCTCCCTTTTTATGGACCAGTATTGAAAAAGTAGTTCAAACATCACTATCAAATCTGGACAATAACAATGTCATTTGTATTCCGGGAGTCATCAACCATTTATTATTTCTGATGAGTAAATCATCTTTTCTCTCTCGCCTCATGCAAAACATTGCTGTCAAACGACAAAAAGAACAGGTGGTTCCTGAGTCTGTTGTCCCAAATCAGAACCTACAAAAAACCGAAGTCATTGCAGAATAACTCCACCACAACTTCGGTCAAATATTTTAAAAGCTGGTTTACTTACGCTCCAACAATACCACATTTTCAACATGGTGAGTATGAGGAAACATATCAACCGGTTGAACTTTTGTAACCCTATATCGCACATCGAGCAAATTTAAATCGCGCGCCTGTGTAGCCGAGTTACAACTCACATAAACAATACGATCGGGGGCCGTTGTAAGAATCGTTTGAACAACATCAGCATGCATACCAGCACGTGGCGGATCAACAATCATCACATCCGGATGCCCTTGCTTCTCAATAAAATCAAAATTCAATACATCTTTCATATCACCTGCAAAGAAGACTGTATTGTCGATATTATTAATTGATGAATTCACCTTTGCATCTTCAATGGCTTCAGGTACGTATTCTACACCCACCACTTTTTTAGCCTGTTTAGCAACAAAGTTAGCTATGGTACCCGTACCGGTATAAAGATCATAAACAACCTCATGACTTTTAATATTGGCAAAATCACGTGTTACCTTATATAATTCATAAGCCTGTTCAGAGTTGGTCTGATAAAAAGATTTTGGTCCAATCTTAAATTTCAAACCTTCCATCTCTTCGAAAATATGATCGCGACCATTAAATAAAATAATGTCCTGATCGGTAATGGTATCATTCTTCTTCTCATTGATAACATACATTAAGGCAGTTATTTCAGGGAATTGCTCCTTTAAATAGTTCAATAAAGCCTCTCTGTTTTCTTTATCTTCATGAAAAAGCGTTAATATCACCATTAACTCATTGGTCGTACTTGTACGAATAATCAATGTACGCAGAAATCCTTCTTGCTTCTTTAAATCAAAGAACGTTAAGCCATGTTCAAGCGCATATTCTTTAATGGCCAGACGAATAGCATTAGAAGGGTCCTTTTGAAGGTGACATTTTTTTACATCTTCCACCTTATCAAACATTCCCGGAATATGAAAACCAACCCCGTTGCGGTGTTCAATGGTTTCATCACTTTGCAGTTCAGCTTCCGATAACCAACGATTATTTGAGAAGGTGAACTCTAGCTTATTTCGATAAAACTCTGTTTGCTCAGAACCTAATATTGGCATTGATTCGGGCAATTCAACCTTACCAATTCGCGATAGATTATTCAGCACCTCACGTTCCTTATATTTCAACTGATGTTCGTAAGGCAAAGCCTGCCATTTACAGCCACCACACACACCAAAATGTTCACACAATGGCTCTTGCCGTATCTTACTGTATTCATGAAAATATACAGGAAAGCCCTCATAGTAATTACGGCGCTTTTTGGTCACCTGCACATCAACGACATCTCCTGGTACTGCTTTTTGCACAAATACCACCCTATCTTCTACCCGACACATCGCTTTTCCTTCTGCAGCTACATCAGTAATCGTCACCTTTTTTAACAAAGGTTTATTTCTTCGTGATCGTCCCACTTTTATCTTGTTTTTCAGAGCGCAAAATTAGTTAAAAAAGTCCGAAGTTTTCTTAATTAGATGTGAGTAGTGAGATATGAGTAATGAGACAATTTACAAAGCGGAAAATAACCAAACACCTCAACACAACTCAACCTACTCAAATTCAACAACTAATAGTCACAACCAAATAAAAGCATGAAGTCCGAAGAGCATTTAAACGTAATCCCCTCTACTCTCTACTCACCTCTGTCTCTCGTCCTCCATCTTCTGTCTTCCGTCCTCTATCGTCAGCTCTCTGCATTCCAACTAAAATGCTAACATATATCATCTTTAGTGCCCACATCTGCTATAATTCATTATTTTTGTGCCACCATAAAGCAAAACAAAACCGAAATTATTTTTTAATGGAACAAAAAGTATTAACCTACAAAGAGATTGATGCATCGATCTTAAAGTCATTACCAAACCCAACGGGTCAGGCATACGAGATAAAAATTAAGATACCGGAGTTTACCTTCTTAGGGGTCAAAAACCAGCCGGATTTTGCTGATGTATTCATCACCTTTTATCCTAAGAAACGGATTATTGAGTTAAAATCGTTGAAAGAGTACGTACACCACCTACGTAATATTACTGTTTCGTACGAGCGCTTAATCAATGTATTTTACGATCATATGGTTGAAATATATGATCCGGAGCGTATACGTGTAACAATGGTTTGCAACCCACGAGGTGGAATTAGCTCTAAGCTAACAGTTGATTCTGATTGGAAAGTGCGAGGTGGCAATGAAAGCTTCAGCGATTGGAAAAACAATCTGGAAGATACCTGGCAGGTAACAATGTAGGGTTAGAGCAATAGATCATTAGACCAATAGGAATATACAACAAAGGCGACCAATGGTCGCCTTTGTTGTATAAGTTATTTAAAACCATTTTCCTCAAAGCGATTTTCTTCAAAGGAAGATGACGTTCCATTCGCTTGAGATGCACCTGTTGCAAATGGATCACCATCACCATCATCTAAATCATTCCAATCACTTGGTGATTCCATTACTAATGAAATATCCTTATCAAGGCTGTGCTCTATAATTTCAGGAGCTTTATATCTCTTTTTATTTGTCATGTAAATTAATGCTGAGCAAAGAAAAAAATTATCGTTCTATTTGACAAGGATTTTTTGACTTATATTACCTTTCGAATTACTTATATGAATGATATACAATCCAGACTCCGAAACATTAAGCGATATATCCTTTATAAATTCTTCTGATTTAATTAACCTACCTGTCGTATCAAAAACTTTTACGAAAGAAAATTCCTCACTATACAGTTGCACATTTATTATTTTATCAGTAAGCCAGATATTAGAAAACTGTTGTACCTCTTGTTCTATCTGTGTTGCTACTGTATTTACCACTCTAATTTGGAAACGATCTGTAATATCACCTGTTGAATTGCAAGTAAATGAGTAAGAACCTTCATTCAATAAATCAGTATTCACATGCGTATACAAATCTTCTAATGTTATTGCATAACCTTCTTGAAGATCTCTAGTCTCAACTTTCTCAATTGAGTAAGAGCCTACTTCATCAATTCTAACGGACATTGGAATAATTAGCTCTCCATTTGTATTTGGTACTCCTTTAATACAAAGTCTTTCACCACCATGTTCAAAATACGGTTGTGGTCCAACCAATGAAGTACTAAACCTTTTGGCTGTATTTAATTTTGGAATATTTTCTTCATTGGATGAAAAAGCAATAATAACTTCATCTGTATTACCCTCAGTTACACCTGCAATTTTAATGTATGGATATTCTTGTTTTTGCGTGGATTTTAGGTAGGAACCCTCATTTCTTGTTTTACAAGCATCTGTAAGCTGTATAGTACCACTATTTTCAGTATCCACCGTTCTAACAAAAAAACCATGCATCGAAGGTATTAATGATGCAGTACCTGTACTACCTTCTCCGATAGGATTCACATATAATCCTCCCTCACCATTATAGGCTGTAAAACTTCCAGTTTCATTTTTCCATAACCAAAACATATTTGGCACTTCTGGCGAAAGAATTACATTATCCCAGTCTATTGCATGCGTATACGGATTACCGACTACACTATATGCAGTCACTACACCTGCGGGCACATCCAATGTAATATTACCTTCGTTTATTAGACCTGAAAAAACTAAATTGGATGAATTATCGCAACGAATAGCATAACCTCTACCTGTTGAAAGAGTTGCTGACGTAGCTTCCCATTTATTGACATTATTATTATTCCACTGATATGAAGCAACATTTGAACCAATAGTAGCAAACGTTGCATTTTGCACAGGTGATGAAATATGATAAGTACGATTTGATGATGTAATGTTCTGTGTGATATTGACCTTATTATGATCATACGTAAGATCACCTAAAATAACCAACGAGGCATTATTATAAATATCTGATTCTAGATTTATTTCGTTAGCAACATTAAGACTCGTACCACTTGGAATTGTTAAACTCCCCCCATTTTGGATGGTTAGATCGTAAACATCAGCATTAGAGCCCAAAATGGCTCCATTTGTCTCTGTGTTAATATTTAAATATGATCCGTCAACAAACGTATTACCATCTTCCCAATTACCTGCATCATTCCAATCTGACGCAGCACCTCCTCCTGTCCATGTCCTCACACCTAGTGTTGTAAAGCTCCATTCGTTAATATCCGATATTCCTCCAAAAGGTGTTCCTGTTGTTGACTCAACAAATCCAGGTTCCATCAGAATATAATATGACGACTCGGGAACAAAATCATTATGTGTTATTGACAATGTATTACCATCAATAGATAGTTTATCAGAAGGAATTTCAATTAATTCATCGCCAGCAGAGTTTTTAATTCTCAATATGCCTGACCCTAAACTAATTTCGGTATCGAAAGTAAGGCTCAAAGTACGATTGAGAGCCACCCCTTCCACATTATTTCCTGTTCCATCACCATTACCAGGAATATATTGACTTATTGAGGGTGGGATTGGTGCAGCCTCAGTTTTAAAGGTCCAATAAGTATAGTTCTCCAATTCATTATAAAAATAAGCGTCGTCGACTTCAATTGTTCCATCAGGAATCCTAATTGCATATTCGAGATCATTAATTAAACTCTCTCCTCCTTTCGTAAGATCAATCGTAATTGAGTTACCTGTAACACTTACTCTTTCATCCTCAAATTCTGTAAAAGGAGGAATTGGGATTCTTGAAGTAGTAACAGAAATGTAATGGGAATAATCTGTAGCCATTATATAAATCGTATTACCCTCTAGTAAATCTACTGATGTATTTCCTTGAAAAGTCAATGTAATAATAGGGTTTACAGATATATTCTCTGCAGCACGGTCAGGACTGAACACAATTTGACCATAATCAATCTGACCTATAATTACATTATTAGCAGATAAAATCAACAACAAACCTAAAACAGCGCATAAATTTCTCATAATCCTGAATTTTAATAATTCAAACAACTTTCGAAAGATACTAAAATGTATTTACCCACAATTAAATTCTTTTGTTAAATACATCACAACTCCACTTTCTTTGACGAACATCACTATTATCCTTATAACTGAACAAATTTACTTGATAAGTGTCAAACTTGTCAAGTAATCGTAATGTTCGCCTTCTGCTAACATTTTAAATAAGAAACCATTCTCCTTTGCCTTCACTGCCAATAAGGCCGAATCAATAAACAACCACTCAAAAGGTTGGGTTTTATGTTTCTTGTAGGCCATGGTATACATAACCTCTCCGTAATAACGTTCCTCAGGCAATTCACAATAGCTATCCTCATCGATATATAGATAACGCAAATCGGAACTATCTAGTATTATTCGCCCCCCGGGATTTAATAAATGCTTGGCAGATGCTAAAAAAACCGGCAAATGCTCTAGTGCTGCTGCAATGCCAATCCCATTCATCATCAACAGTAATGTATCAAACTTCTCCGTTGGTTCATAAGTATAAAAATCTTCATTAATCACGTTTTTGACACCTCGTTGACGCGCTACCTGGCAACATCCATAAGACGTATCTAACAAAGTAACATCTATACCCTTCTTTTGAAGTTCTAGTGCATGCGAACCTACAGCACCACCAACATCCAATACCCTTCCTGTACAATGATTCAATGCCTTCTGCTCCAGAACAGGCATTTCGTTATAGCTTCTAAACAAATAGTCAACAGGAATAACGTCATCTTCAACTATATTGGATTGTACTTTTATTTCGAGTCCTCGTGCACCACCTAAATACTCAAGTGCCGCCCGCCCTAATGGATCGCTCTTTAATTCTTCTCCCATATTATAAATCTGTGGTGCAAAAATAGCATTTAGCAAAATGATAACCAAGATGTTCGTGAAATATCAGATACAGCCTTCTGCTTTGTAGCACAATCGTACTCACTATGCTCTAAACTCAAACTTTTTTCACATTCAACTCATATTAAAGATAGACTAAACTCACTTGTATTCGAATTTAATACGAGTTTACTTTGAGTTTAGTATGAGTTTACTCCGACTCAGCGACGATTCAATCCAGATATAGGCCCAGGCAAAACTAAACACAGAACGACCTAATTGTGAGCTTCAAAAATACTTACTTAAAAATAAAGCAATACAAAGCCATCTTTCAACTTGCCTTAAAACCAGCATCCAATTAATCATTTGATTAAAAAACCTTACCAATAATTACCAAACAGATTTTTGATATTATATAACGAGCTAATGGTAAGAATTTACAGAATAAAAAAGGCAGATAATATAACCTGCCTTTCTCTTTATTGTAATATCATAAATGACTTAAAAACTCAGCTCTTTTAAGCCTTTAATCGTCGCCTCAGGATTTGACGACTTAAAAACGTAACTGCCTGCTACCAATACATCAGCACCTTTATCAATCAACTCTGTGGCATTTGTATTATCTACGCCACCGTCTATCTGAATTAATGCCCGACTATTTTTTCGTAAAATAAGCTCTTTAAGCTGTTCCACTTTATCAAAGGTATTTTTAATGAATTTCTGACCTCCAAAGCCTGGATTAACAGACATTAGCAAGACTAAATCCAGCTCACTAATAATATCTTCCAAAACTGAAACAGGTGTATGCGGATTAAGCGTTACTCCAGCTTTCATTCCGGCGTCATGAACTGTTTGTACTGTACGATGCAAATGCGTACTGGCCTCATAATGCACATTAAATATATCGGCACCAGCCTTTTTAAACGTTTCGATGTAACGCTCAGGTTGAACAATCATCAAATGCACATCAAAAGGTTTCTTTGCCAAAGGTTTTATCGATTCCAATATTGGAATTCCAAAAGATATATTTGGCACAAAAACACCATCCATTATGTCCAGGTGAAACCAATCAGCCTCACTATTATTTATTAGTTCTACATCTTTTTTCAGATTACTAAAATCTGCCGCCAATAATGATGGTGCGATTAAATGTTTCATTTCTCGATTGCTTATTTATTCAATAAAAAATGTGTTGCAAAAATACAACACATTCATATATCGACCTATGATATTTCACATATTTGTTATTGTCCCAAAAAAGAGCGCAATATCTTACTTCGATAAGTATTTTTCAGGCGCTTAATGGCTTTTTCTTTAATTTGTCGTACGCGTTCCCGCGTTAGATTAAACAGCTTACCAATTTCCTCAAGTGAGTATGGAGGCTCACCACTTAAACCATAATATAATTTGATAATATCAGATTCTCGCGTTGACAAGGTAGCCAGTGAACGATCAATTTCCTGACGTAACGAATCATCCAACAGATGTGTATCAGGACTCAGTGAATCATTCGATAAAAGCACATCGTACAAGGTATTGTCCTCATCCTTTTTTAATGGGGCATCCATTGATACATGACGCGACGACACTTTCAGTGCTTCTTTTACTTCTTTGGGAGCGATCTCCAAAATTTTGGCAATTTCATCGGCCGTTGGTTCACGTTGAAAATCTTGCTCCAGACGTGAAAAGGCATTATTAACCTTATTAATCGAACCAATTTTATTGAGCGGCAACCTTACGATACGCGCCTGCTCTGCTAAAGCCTGAAGTATTGACTGTCGTATCCACCAGACGGCGTAACTAATAAATTTAAAACCTCGTGTTTCATCAAAACGCTGAGCTGCTTTTATCAATCCAAGATTTCCTTCATTGATTAAATCTGGCAAACTCAATCCTTGGTTTTGATATTGCTTAGAAACCGAAACAACAAAACGCAAATTGGAATTTATAAGTCGTTCTAATGCTTTGTTATCTCCTTGCTTAATTTTTTTGGCTAAAACAACTTCCTCATCCGCATTAAGAAGCTTAACTTTTCCAATTTCATGCAAATACTTGTCCAGCGAAGGCGTCTCGCGGTTAGTAACTTGCTTAGTAATCTTGAGTTGTCTCATATCTAAATGGTTATGTTTGGTCCTGGTTCTTTATAACAACGCCGAAGCAATGAAATTTGTTTAAAAGCTTTTTTAAAAATGCATTTTTTTTTGCGACTTACAAAGTGATTGATAGTTAAAATACTAAGCTATTTCCATTAATTTGACGAAAATGTTTTGTGAGTAGATAAACTTTCCATAGATTTGCATGAACTAAAGTTGACGCCTGTCAGGTAGTCAATCCTTATTTTAACTTTCGAGTATTATAATTCAGAATACAAATTAATCCAAAAGGATATTTCTTAAAATATTGTTACTATAGTTATGTATGATATACTAGAACTAAACAAAAAGCTTTTGACAGAATTACGTCAAATTGCTAAAGAGCTTAATGTCAAGCGTGTTGAATCCTTCAAAAAACAGGATTTAGTTTACAAAATCCTTGACGAACAAGCCATTCAGGTTTCAGCTGATAAGAAGCCTAAAAAAGACAAACCCACCGAAAAGAAACCTCGAAGCAAACGCCCGCGCACTCAGCGCAACGATGGACCGGTAGCCTCATCTGTTAAATCAAAAGTAGCCGAAGCTGCAGGTGCTATTAATGACAAAGAAGAGGAAAAAGATAAATCAGCTGAGGCTCCTGCAAAGAAGGCAGAAGTTAAAAAAGAGTCGGTAAAGAAAGAGCCTGTTAAGGCATCTAAAAAGGAGACCCCTAAAGAAGCCCCTGCACAAGAAGCTACTGAAGCAAAAGAAGAGGTTGAAGAAAAAGCGCCTAAAGCAGAAAAAACAGAACGACCTGAGAAAACAGAAAGAACAGATGCTCCTCGCGATTTTAAGCGTCGTGATGACAACCGCGACAACCGCAACCGCGATAACCGCCAAGGTGATGACAAACGTCGTTTTCAAAACCGTGACAATAGAGACAATCGTCGCCAGAATGATCGTAGAGATGACAAGCAATACGAATTTGAGGGTATCATTTCGGCATCCGGTGTATTAGAAATTATGCCTGATGGCTATGGCTTCCTGCGCTCATCTGATTACAACTATTTGAATTCACCTGATGACATCTATGTATCTCAGTCACAGATTAAGTTATTTGGCCTAAAAACCGGCGATAGCGTATTAGGTACCATTCGCCCACCAAAAGAAGGTGAAAAATATTTCCCATTAATTAAGGTGGAACAAATCAATGGTCGTGAGCCTGCTTTTGTGCGCGACCGTGTGCCATTCGATCACTTAACGCCAATATTCCCGGATGAAAAATTTGATTTAACCACCGGGCCGAAATCCAATTTATCATCACGTGTGGTTGACATGTTCTCGCCAATTGGTAAGGGGCAGCGTGGATTAATTGTGGCACAGCCAAAAACTGGTAAAACAGTTTTATTAAAGGATGTGGCCAATTCCATTGCCGCTAATCACCCAGAAGTATACATGATCATCCTCTTAATTGACGAACGTCCGGAGGAAGTAACAGATATGGCACGCAGCGTAAATGCCGAGGTTGTTTCATCAACATTTGATGAGCCAGCTGAGCGCCATGTAAAGGTTGCCAACATAGTACTTGAAAAAGCCAAGCGAATGGTAGAATGTGGTCACGACGTTGTTGTACTACTTGACTCTATTACACGTTTAGCGCGTGCTTACAATACAGTTTCACCTGCTTCAGGTAAAGTTCTGTCTGGTGGTGTTGACGCCAATGCTTTACACCGTCCAAAGCGTTTCTTTGGTGCTGCGCGTAACATTGAAAAAGGTGGTTCATTAACCATTATTGCAACAGCATTAACTGAAACCGGTTCTAAAATGGATGAAGTGATCTTCGAAGAATTTAAAGGAACCGGTAACATGGAACTTCAGCTTGAACGTAAGCTTTCTAATAAGCGTATCTTCCCTGCAGTTGATGTTAACATGTCGAGCACTAGACGTGAAGACCTATTGATTGAGCCAGATATGATGAATCGCATCTGGATACTTCGTAACTACTTGTCTGATATGACAGCTGTTGAAGCAATGCAATTCTTACATGACAGAATGCGCAAAACAAGCTCTAATGAAGAGTTTTTGATTTCGATGAACGATAATTAACGTAAAATAGATTCTAAAGAACGGGATGCCAATAGCATCCCGTTTTTTTTACCATAATTCTGCTATTTCAAAGCAATGCCATGCTTTGCTTTCGTTCTTCATTTCCTTTCCTTACTTTTATGTGTTAAAGAGTAAATTTAACAGGCAACTTAGCAATATTCTCTTTTAATTCACTTTAACTAAACACATAAATTTCAACTCAATGAAGCGCGTTATTATCTTTTTGGCAGACGGTTTTGAAGAAGTAGAAGCATTAACCCCTGTTGATGTATTAAGACGAGCTAATGTGGAGGTCACCACTGTTTCTATCACCGAAAATAAACAGGTTTGTGGCTCGCATAACATTAGCGTGCTTGCCGACCAAACATTTAACTCAACCGATTTTTCGAACATTGATGCCCTTATATTACCCGGAGGTATGCCTGGTACGCATAATTTAAATGCCCATGCCGAATTAAAAAAAGTGATACTCGACTTTGCTGATAAAGGAAAACTAATTGGTGCCATTTGTGCAGCCCCACTCATTTTGGGCGAACTTGATTTACTGAAAAATAAAAATGCTGTCTGTTACCCTGGATTTGAGGCACATTTAAAAGGTGCTAATATTTCATCAGCGAAAACAATTCAAGATGGTAACGTCATAACGGCCAATGCTATTGGTGCATCCATGCAGTTTTCCATAAACTTGGTTAATGAACTATGCGGAAGTAAAGTCGCCAATGAGCTGGCACAAAAGATGCTGGTGAGCCACTAAAAAAGAAAAGGACAATGAAGCCGTTGCTACTTGTCCTTTTACTAACCTAACCCAAATCTATGAAAAAAATCTGATAGGTTTAATTCAATATATATGCCATAAATACTGATATACAGTTATTAAACGTTAAATTACACTTTGATTTGTTAATTAAGAACTCGATTGCCTGATTGCTAATAAAAGAAAATATGCACACTCGAACCATATTGTTTTTACTAATCATTTTCGGTTGCAACACATGGCTATGCGGAAATGATTTAAAATTTAAATCATTTAATCTTGATGATGGTATATCCGGCAGTACTGTCACCTGCTTTTATAAGTCACATAATCAATTAATGTGGCTTGGCACCGACAAGGGCATTGATTTATTTACAGGACACGACTTTATTCCTTTACACCAATTTATTGTTGATTCAGCTCATACAACTCAAAGTTCAATAACCGACATAACCACTTTGGATAATAAAACTTTATGGGCTGGCACATGGGGCGACGGGCTTTTTAGTGTAAACATAGAAACTGGTCAATACAAACATTATTGGGCTGCTGAAGAATTAAATAACTCAACGATTAGCGATAATTACATCAACTGCCTGGAAGTCTTTGATGATCAATTGTGGATTGGCACAAATTATTGTCTTAGCCACACAACAGGTAATGGCTTTACTCATTATGAGTTTGAGGAAGTATTGACAAAGGGGATACCGGACATAAGAGGAATAATACCGAGGTACAACCAACTACTGAGTATTTTTACCAATTCGGGCGAAATTATTGAACTCAATTCGCAAACAGGCACCTATAAAAAAGTAGCAGAAATAGCAGTTCCTTTAAGCAACATAACGCGGGTAGTAAAAGATAAATATAAAAGGTATTGGATAGGCACCGAATACAGTGGATTAATTTTATTAGATGAGAATTACCAAATACTTCAGCCTGAGGCTCCATTTTTTAAGAGCTTAAAAAATTCTCATATATCTGACTTGAAATCACACCCTGAATATGGTGTATTTGTAAGTTCCGATGGCGGAGGTTTATTTCTAATAAACCCAGATAACTTAAAGTATAAGCATTTCAAACACGATAATGACAAAAACTCATTGGCAAGCAACCAACTTGAGAGCCTACTAATAGATGATGAGGGTTTACTTTGGATTGGCTACTTTAAAGGCGGTTTTAGCAAAGCGAATTATGAAGGCGATGGTATCAAGCATTATTACAAGCGTAATATTTTACCAAATAGAAATGTAAATTGTTTTGCCGAAGACTTTAGTGGCACCATCTGGATAGGCACTGAAAATGGTTTATCAATACTAGATAAATCATTTAAACAAGAGAACCTATCCGCATTTAATAAAAAAGTGAGCAAGCTACTACAAAACTATCCTGTTACTTCGCTATCAACCAATCACAACAAAGAGAAAGTGTATATTGGCACCTACAACAATGGCCTCTTTATCATCAACCTGTCAAAGAAAAGCATCGTCAATCTCACAAAAAACAACTCTAGGCTACAAAGTAACTTTATTCGCTCGGTTAAAGAAGCTGACGATTCCACGCTGTACATCGCAAGTGTTGATGGAGGACTTTATAAATACGATGGAAATGTGTGTGAGAAGATTAAGGTTTATTACCAAAACAATTATGAGATACAGGACTTCTTCCACATAGAGCTTATTGATGATAAGTCACTTTGGCTATCAAGTGCCGGGAAAGGTGTTTTACGAATAAATACATCAACCGGTTCAGGAGAATTATTTGATTCTGTCATTTCCACTATTTGTTATAGCACCTGTATTACAAAAGACTCATCTGTTTACATTGCTACTAACAAGGGATTGTTTGAATATAACTCAGGAAATAATGAATTTAATATAGTGAGTGATAAATATCCGAATATTGAATATTATGGTATTTCAGAAAGCTCTAAAGAGTACCTCTGGATAAGTAGTTCTTCCGGACTTTTCAGCTTCAACAGAACAAACAATGAATTAGAAGGTATTAACAGCTTAAATATTCAGAATATAGAGTTTCACCCTGGCTCCTTCTATCAACTTGACAATGGAATGCTTTTATTTGGTGGCACCAATGGCTTTAACTTGATTGACACAGAGCAGTTCACACCTCACCATGATACACCCGAAATATTTATCAGTGAATTAAAAATTTACAATACCTCCATTAAACCAGGACAGCCACATAATAATAACGGAAAACTTGAACGTCAAATAAACTATGTGGATGAAATTTCAATAGCTGCCGACATTGACTTATTCAGTTTAAGAGTAAACAGTCTTAGTTACAGAAATTTTCACACCAACAAAGTTGCCTACAAAATCACCCAAAATAACAAAGAAAGCGAGTTCTTTTATGCCGATGGAGAAATAACATTTCTGAATATGAAGCCAGGCCAATATGAACTATCTATTTATCCTATTAACCCATCAAACAACGAAGTTATAAAGGCCTCAGCTAAAAAAATAAGCATTATTAAACATTCGCCATGGTGGCGCTCCTACTGGGTTTATATAGCACTCTTACTCGTTATTTCATTAACTGTTTTAATTCTTCATAAATTAAGAACAAGAGAATACAGACGAACAGAGAAAATCCTCCAAAAGAAAGTAACAGAGCGCACAGCCGCCTTGTTAAGCCAAAAGGAAAGGTTACAACATCAGAAAAATGAACTTCAACAGATACTTGTTAAAAACGAAAAGCTCGAATCCTTTAAAGAAGTTATCATTAGCATGATAATTCACGATTTGAAAAACCCTCTAAATGGCATCATTGGTCTTTCATCATTAAATGAAGTCGAATACCTTGAACACATTAATAGTTCAAGTCGTCAAATGTTGTGTTTAGTAGAAAACATACTGGATGTCAGACGCTACGAAACGCATTCACTTAAATTATTTTACCAGCATTGCGATATCAGACAGCTTGCAAACGAGGCCATAGACGAAGTGCGTTTCTTACTTAAAAACAACCAAATAGAGATAATAAACCTGACTACACCAATGCAGGTGAATGTTGATAAAGACATCATGCGCAGGGTATACATTAATCTATTGACCAATGCTATAAAATACAGCAAGATAAATGGAAAAATCACTTTAAGAAGTGTTACCAATAATAAGCAAAACGAAAAAACATTACTTTTGTCCGTGCAGGATGAAGGACATGGAATAGCCGATGATTTTAAGGAAAGTATCTTTGACCTTTATCAGCAAATTGAACTAAAGAAATCTGGCCAGGCTAACTCTAACGGATTGGGACTTAGCTTTTGTAAAATAGCCGTGAATGAACATCATGGCAAAATTTGGGTAGAATCGGCAATTGGAAAGGGATCAACTTTCAATATCGAAATACCTATACAATAGCAGCCTAATCAACTAAAGTTTCATATTAACCTTAATAAAAAAAATGAAGAAGCAATTAGTAATTATGGCTATCAGCCTGTTATGCATGACAGCTGTTGGGCAGGTAAAAAATCAACATGCACTTGGAGCAAGGCTTGGAGGAGGTAATACTTTCGGTTCACAAGTAACCTACCAATATGGCTTATCGAATTACAACCGCGTAGAGGTTGACCTTGGTTTTAACGCCAATAACAATGGTAATGGATTTAACTTATCAGGTATCTACCAATGGGTCTGGAATATTGAGAGTGGCTTTAACTGGTACGCTGGTCCGGCAGTAACACTTGGTTCCTGGAGCTACAACAGCGACTACGATGGCAGTGGTAATTCAGGTGCATACTTCGGAATTGGCGGACAAATTGGTGCCGAATACAATTTTGAAGAAGTACCAATCAACCTCAGTTTAGATACCATGCCACAGTTTGGCTTTGGGCCGTCAAACCAACATTTTAACATGGGATTATCCTTAAGTGTTCGCTACGCGTTCTAAATAGAAATACAGCATCATAAAAAGACTCAGGCAGTTTGCCTGAGCTTTTTTTATGCTTTTACATCAATATTGTCCTAATTATTTTTTGAAATTGGGCTATCCGCCCGACTTACTGCTGAAACGATTAAGAATACTCAATTCTCAATCGTTCCGATAATGTCAAAAACTAAGGAAAAAGCATCAAGGCTGCACCAGCTTCGATCAAAAAACTACAGTTGATGACTGAAATTGTTTTAAACTCGACTTTTTACGTTCCTCCAAAAGCCTCAAGCAGAAAACAATTCTTAAGCGTCATTTCAACCTTGTTTTTTGTCTCATCTGCTGAGGCCCTTTCGTAACAATACATCTCGTGGTACAACTAAAAACGTTTAGGACGCTATTGCTTTTACATTTTAATTTCCTGTTATAAGTCAGGTTTAAGATATTTTTCAGTACTAAATGCACTGAAATAATTTGAATTTATTACATTGCACTTCCCAAGGTCGAAATGTATAATGATTAAACTCAAAGCAAATACTGCGGTTTTAAATCAGTGCTCAAAAGCTCATAAGCACTGCATTATGCATTTTTCATTTTCATCTATTGCATTAATAAGCCTTTATGGTCGGTTTGGCATGGGCTTATTTGAGTGCTGGATTTTCTGATTTCCCCTTACCTGATATCAATAAATGGTACTGAGCCATCTCTATAGTTGTACGCTTTCGTGTACCTCTAATATTACAAGCTAAACTATTTAAAAGTAAATCAAAACCAATGAAGAAGTTAATCACTCTTTTATGTGTTGCATGCTATCTGGTACCGGCAACAAGCCAGATTAGCATCGACACAAGCAACTATCAACGCGCCGAACAATTTATTTCATCAAACATTACTAAAAAGTATTATAATTCATGGGTTAAGCCACAATGGGTAAAAGATGCCGATTTCTTTTGGTACTCAACCAACACTAAAAAAGGAACCGAATACATTAAGTGTCAGATTAAAACTGGCGATAAATCACCTTTATTTGATCAAGAAAAATTGGCTGCTCAAATAGCAAAAGTACTTGATAAAGAAGTGAAGGCTTTTAAACTGCCAATATCATCCATTGAAGTGAATAAAGATGCAAATCAAGTTCAATTTAAATCAGGCAAACAGTGGTTTAAATACCAAATCACGCAAGATCAACTCCAAACATTTGAAAAAGAAAATAAGCCAAAACTTTCATCACAATCGCCAGATAAGAGCAAAATGGCAATCGTTCATAACTACAACATCTGGTTAAAAACAGACACTGATTCCATTCAAATCACTAAAGATGGTAATAAAGGCAATGGTTATGGCGTTTCACCATCGTGGTATTCAACAAAAAATATTGAACTTGAAAATGATCATCCTCTGGAATTAGATATTAACTGGAGCCCTGATGGTAAATACATTATTGCAGGCAAATATGATCGTCGACAAGCCCGCAACCTATATTTATATAAGGTATTACTCAATAAGGGGCATCGGGCCGAAGTGCTTGAATACGAACGTCCCATTGCTGGCGATAGCATTGTGCCAACCGTCGAATACATATTAATTGACGTTGAAAATGCTAATTACAAAGCACTTGACATTCCGGCAAAAGCAACATTTTTGGCTTATGGTTTTAATTGGTCAAAGGATGGGTCAAAAGCTTTTCAAGTCAGCTTTAATCGTGGCTACCAAAGTGTTGAAATTTATGAGTTAATCGCTGCAACAGCTGCAACAAGAACAGTATTCTCAGAAAATGCGGAAACATATGTTGATCCAAACACCAGCAACCTACGACTTTTGAATAAACAGAAACAACTTTTATGGCTCTCTGAACGTGACGGCTGGCAACACATCTACCGCATCGACCAGTCAACTGGCCAGGTCATCAATCAGGTTACAAAAGGTGACTATGTTGTGCGCGACATTCAGCACATCGACGAAAAAGCACAACGAATCTTCTTTACAGCAGGAGGAAAAGAACCGGGTGTTGACCCCTACCTCCCATTATTATATTCGGTTAAATTCGATGGCTCAGCATTAAAAAAGCTTACTCCAGAGGCAGCTCATCATACCCTGTTCTTTCATGAAAACAGTCCGTATTTTGTTGATAACTACTCAACAATTGAAGAGCCTAATGTTGCTATACTACGTCGAAGCAAGGATGGAAAAATCATCAAACGACTAGAAACCGGTGATATCTCAGAAATATTGGCCATGGGTTGGCAGAAGCCTGAGCCTTTTGTCGTAAAAGGCCGTGATGGAAAGACCGATATTTACGGTGTACTATTTAAACCTCATAATTTCAATCCTAACAGGAAATACCCAGTCATTGAAGGAACTTATAGTGGTCCGCAAACCATTAGAGCTCCTAAAACCTTTTATCGTGGATTATCAAATGACGATACTCCTCTAACTCAACTTGATTTTGTACTGGTCAATATAGATGGCATGGGTTCAGCTTTCCGTTCTAAAGCTTTTCATGATGTTTCGTATCGCAATTTAGGTGATATTGGTGGCCCGGATAAAATGATTGCCATTAAAACACTTGCAGAAAAATACCCGTGGATGGATGCTACACGCGTCGGTATCTTTGGTCATTCGGCTGGCGGATACGATGCTGCACGTGCTCTATTGGCTTATCCTGACTTTTATAAAGTTGGTGTGGCTACGGCCGGCAATCACGATCATCGCTCAGCTAAAGCCTGGTGGCCAGAATTGTACATGGGCTACCCAGCTGGTGAAAACTACGATGAACAAAGCAACTACACCCATGCTAAAAATCTGCAAGGCCATTTACTTTTAGTTCATGGCGATCTGGATCAGAATGTGAATCCAACAGCCTCCATGCGATTAGCGGCTGAATTAATAAAAGCTAACAAGGACTTTGAACTTATTCTGGTACCAAATAAAGACCATAGTCAGGTATACTACGATAACTACCTGACACGTAAACGCTGGGACTTCTTTGTAAAGCACCTGCATGGCATTGAGCCTCCTAAGAATTATAAAATAAAGTAATTTCAATCTACTTGACACGAAATAATCAGAACCTACAGGAAATATTTTCACGATGAAAACTTCTAAGAGGCAATGCAGAATTCAACTATAAAACATTTAAACCTCAATACCATATGTTCTCAAAAGAAACTTATATCAAACGACGCCAAAAACTGGCAAAAGATGTTGACAAAGGCCTGTTATTGTTTATTGGCAATACCGAAAGCCCCATGAACTATACCGATAACACTTATCGTTTTCGACAGGATAGTAGCTTTTTGTATTTCTTTGGACTTAAGCACCCCGATTTAGTTGGTGTTGTTGATGCTGAAAGTGGCGTGTCGAGCGTTTATGGCGATGACTATACCATTGACCACATTGTGTGGATGGGCAACCAGCCAACCATTGCTGAACGAGCTACAAATTGTGGCGTTCATAAAACGGGAACAACAGCTGATTTATTGGCCACGCTCGAAGCTGCCAAAGCCGCCGGTAGACCAATTCATTTCCTACCTGTTTACAGGAGCGAAAGCAAAATAAAGCTATTGGAATGGCTAAACATCCAACCATCTGAAGTAAAAGAAAGAGCTTCATTGGAACTGGTAATAGCTGTAATCAAACAACGCAATTACAAAAGTGAAGAGGAAATTATTGAGATTGAGAAAGCCGTAAACACAACCGTTGAAATGCATCTGGCTGCAATGCGCTTTGCACGACCAGGACTTACCGAAGCGCAAATTGCTGCCGAAGTAGAACGTATTGCTTTAGCTGAAGATGGCGCTATCAGCTTCCCGGTAATTGCCACTATTAACGGACAAACGCTGCACAATCACTACCACGGTAACACATTAAAAGATGGCGAGCTATTTTTATTGGATGCAGGCGCCGAAACATCAATGGGATATGCCGGAGATATGTCCAGCACCTTTCCTACCGGTAAGAGTTTTACATCAAGGCAAAAAGACATTTATCAGGTGGCACTTAACTCACACGAAAAAGCCATTTCCATGCTTAAGCCTGGCGTTGCCTTTAAAGAGATATACTTAGAATCAGCACGCGAAGTTATGCGTGGCATGAAAGATCTTGGTTTTGTTAAGGGTAATATTGACGATGCAGTTGCATGTGGTGCGCATGCCATGTTTTTCCCATGTGGACTAGGCCATATGATGGGGCTTGACGTACATGACATGGAAGACCTTGGTGAACAATATGTGGGATATCATAACGAAGCAAAAAGCACTCAATTCGGCATGAAATCATTACGTTTGGCACGTAAGCTTGAACCGGGTTTTGTACTCACTATTGAACCTGGTATTTACTTTATCCCTCAGCTGATTGACAAGTGGAAAAATGAAAAGCATTTGCTAGAGTTCTTAAATTTCGATAAACTTGAAGAATACAAAGATTTTGGTGGTTGTCGTAATGAGGAAGACTTCTTGATAACAGATACAGGGTATCGTTTACTGGGTAAACCTCTGCCAAAAACCATCGAGGATGTTGAAAAAGAACGCTTAAAAGCATTTTAATCCAGAACTATGCGAATTCTTTCATCACAGGTTATTGAGCAAGCTGCTGAACCCACATTGTGGACCGATATTATGGAATTAGCCCTTAAGTCAAGTAATGATTTGGACTATTTCACACCTAAGCGAATGCATGTTGATATTAACGACAATACTTTGTTATTAATGCCATCCGTTGGTCCCGATATGTTTGCCACTAAATTGGTGTCTGTTTTTCCCAATAATGTCAAGCACGGAAAAGCGGCCATTAATGGCACCGTTGTTTTAAACGATGGTGCTAGCGGAGAATCACTGGCTCTGCTGAATGGTGCCAAGCTAACAGCAATGCGTACGGCAGCCGTTGCCTGTGTTGGAATTCGACATTTATCAGATCCTTTAGCAACTACACTGGGAATTATTGGAGGTGGTGCACAAGGCAGACACATAGCTTGGCTAGCCAGCCATGAGCGCGATTTGGAACGCATATATGTCTACGACCGCTCACCGCAGACCATTAGTGAGTTTATCAGTTTTATGGCCGATAAATGCCCCAATGTAGATGTTGCTCTTTGCGAGGATGCCCAACAGGTTGTTGTCAATAGTGAAATTATCGCAACGGCAACAACCTCTCCGGAACCTGTCATTCCTAATCTGGAAGACTTAATTATTGGCAAATGCTTTATTAGCGTAGGTTCGTATAAACCTGATATGCGCGAGTTGCCTGAATCAATATTTCGCCTGATTGATAGTGTTTGGATTGATGCCGAGCATGGTAAAACGGAAAGCGGCGATTTAATTTATCCGCTTGACAAACAGATGATAAAAGAAGAACAGGTTAAGCACATCTCATCACTAATTGAGCAACCCAATGAGTTAGGTTTCAGAGAAACACGTTTATTTAAAACGGTTGGTCAGGGCATCTTTGATTTGTTTGCTGCCAAGCTTGTTTATGAAAAAGCTTGTGAAAGCAATTTAGGAGAAGAAGTAAATCTTTAACCAATAGCTATTGGCAAGATGTATTGCAGAGTAAATAATCCCCTCGGGGAGATAGGCACAAGGAGTGAGGCGGCACATACTTTAGCTTGCATAGAGTTTTTCATAAATTCAGCTCTTAAACACTTTAATTTCTAAAAATAATTAAATGCTCACCCTTAATAACTGGACTCCACCCAAAGAGTGGCTTCAGATTAAAACGATAGATTTACATACCGGAGGCGAACCATTGCGCGTACTTTATGGTGGATTGCCCGAGATAAAAGGCAATAACATCCTTGAGAAACGTCGTTTCTTCCGCGATAATCTTGATTACATACGCACGGGCACGATGTTCGAACCTCGTGGTCATGCCGATATGTATGGCGCTCTCATTACGGAACCTTTTACTAAAAATGCCGACTTTGGCACTTTCTTTATCCACAACGAGGGATATAGCACTATGTGTGGTCATGCCATTATTGCACTTACCAAGCTCGTTTTTGACACGGGAATGATTCAGAAAAGTGGCGATGAACCTGAGTTAACAATAGATGCTCCTCCGGGATTAATTCGCTCAAAAGCCTTCAGAAAAGATGGTGTTGTCGAGAAGGTTTCATTCCTAAACGTACCATCATTCTTACTTTATAAAGATGAAACCATATATGTAGATGGCATTGGCGATGTGACTTTCGATGTGGCTTATGGTGGTGCTTTTTATGCTTTTGTTGATGCCTATAAACTGGGCATTGGGCTGAAAGAAAAGGATTACAACCAACTGATTGACTGGGGGCGCCGCATTAAATATGCAGTAATGAATAAATATGAGATAAAGCATCCGTTTGAAGAGGATTTAAGTTTTTTGTATGGCACTATCTTCACTGGGAAACCACAAAATCCTATGCATCATAGTCGCAATGTGTGCATTTTTGCCGAAGGAGAAGTTGACCGCTCATCAACAGGCTCAGGCGTCAGTGCAAGAGCTGCTCTTCATCATGCCAAAGGTGAGTTAATAGCAGGTAAACGCATTACCATTGAAAGCATATTAGGCACTACCATGGACGTGATGGTAAGTGAAGAAACAAACTATGGACCACACAAAGCAGTGGTACCAGAGGTTAGCGGAACAGCCCATTTGACAGGTAAAAATGAATTTTGGTTTGACCCCAATGACCCTTTGAGAAAAGGATTTATTTTCAGATAGTAAATCACATATGAACAACACTCAGACTATCTGTTGAATTTGCATTCAAAATAAGAGTGGACTTATTAATAAAGAGCTATAATCATGAAAACGATATTATCAACACTACTCATTATCATTGGTACATACAGCCATGTGCTTGCTTGTACAGTCATTGCCATTGGCAAAAAAGCATCTGCCGACGGCTCAGTTATTGTATCGCACACCGATGCCGGTCCCGACTGTCGTTTAAACCTTGTTCCGGCACAACAATTCAATGCTGGCACAAAAGCTCCCGTATACTGGGGCATGATTGAGTCAGGTCGGCCATTAGGCGACTATGGCGAAGTCATTGGCCATATTCCTCAGGTTGAAGAAACCTACTCCTACTTTCAGACGGCATACCCGCAGATTAACTCAAAACAGCTAGCCATTGGTGAGAGCACCTTAAGTCAGAGACCGGAGTTAATGGTTGATCGCTCAATTTGCGAGCAAATAATGACCATTGAACAAGCACAAGCTTTTGCCCTGCAGCGTTGCACTAAAGCTGAAGATGCGCTGAAATTAATTACTGGGTTATTAGAAACATATGGTTTCTTACCTTCGTGCATAGATGAAAGTGAATCATTAGTGATTGCTGATACGGAAGATATTTGGGTACTCGAAGTCTTCAGTGTTGGTAATGACTGGAAGAAAGACAGTGGCCAACCAGGTTGTATCTGGGCTGCTCAGCGTGTTCCTGACGATCATGCCATGATTATCCCCAACTGGAGTATCATTAAACAAATTGATATTGAGGATAAAGATAACTTTTGTGCTTCAACAAACTACAAACAGGTAGCGATCGATCGCGGCTGGTATAATCCTGATTCGGGCAAACCATTTATCTGGCAAGAAGCCTACTCCCCTATTCCTCGCGAATGGTCAACTTCACGTTTTTGGCTATTCTACGCAACTTTTGCACCCAATCATACTAACTGGCCCGATCGCTTCTCAGAGTCAGTGTGGGAAGGTGAAAATCAGTACACCCAATACGTGGAACCAATTTCTATCTACCCATTCTCAGTTAAGCCAGAAAAAAAAATGTCGGTACAGGACGTGATGGCTTTTCAGCGCTCAACCTTTAAAGGTACCATCTATGACAAGGAAAATGCCTCTGCCTGGTATTATCCTGATGAAGAAGGGCAGCTAACTAAAAGTGCATTTACCACTCCATTCCCGACTAAAGAAATGCGTCGCGTGATGAACATCAACAGTCGCCGTAATGTAGCACGTGCCCGCGGCGAATATGGCATGGTTGCACAATTAAGAAGCTGGTTACCCGATGAAATAGGAGGTGTATATTGGTTTTACGTAGATAATGCCTACACCAGTGCTTACGTACCCATTTACACAGGCGTAACAGATATTGCCGAATGCTATAAAGTGTATAACCCTGAATATTATCAGGACAACAGTATCCGCTGGACTGTTGATTTTGTTGATAACCTGATGTACTTACGCTGGCAGGATGCTCACAAAGTAGTACTCAAAAAAAGAGAACCTTTGGAAGCCCGTTTCTTTGCAGAACAAGAAATGGTTGATGAAAAAGCGCAGTCATTACTACAGAAAAACCCGAAGAAAGCCAAGGCGTACATTACCCAAATAACAATTGATCGCATGAATGAAGTTCATCAATTATTTAAAGAATTGAAATTGGATTTAATCAGCGAGTTTACAAATAATAAACAGGGAATTTAAGCAAGCAGTTAACAACTCTTGGCTAATAGCTAAATAAAAATAGGCTTTGAGCAATGCTCAAAGCCTATTTTTATTTTTATTCAATGAGAATAATTACTTCTTCACCACCTCAATTAAATCAAGGTCGAATATAAGTGTTGAGTTAGGGCCAATTTTAGCACCCGAACCACGCTCACCATAAGCCAAATCAGCTGGTATGTACAAACGCCACTTACTTCCTTCTGGCATTAACTGCAATGCTTCTGTCCAGCCTTTGATAACGCCTGTAACAGCAAACTGAGCAGGATTTTCATTCTCCAATGAACTATCAAAAACGGTTCCGTCAATTAAAGAACCTTGGTAATGACACTTCACTCGATCGCTAGCTGTTGCAATAGCACCGTTTCCTTCTTTCAACACTTCATACTGAAGTCCTGATTCAAGTGTCACAATGCCTTCTTTCTTTGAGTTCTCATCCAAAAACTTCTGACCTTCAGCTAAATTAGCTTCTGCTTTTTCTGCACGTTCAGCGTCTTTAACTGCTTTGTTGGCCTCCATCACTTTACGCAAGTACATGTCGGCTGTCATCTCAGTAAAATAAGACTTATTGTATGCAAACTCATTAAGGAAGCCTTTCATAAAAGCAGCTTCATCAATTTCATTAAACATACCATTTAAATGCTCTAGATTACCTTTACTCATCCCTTGCTTAGCAATTGTCTTAGCTAAACCAACGCATGCAGCAGAATCAATTTCAACCGGCCAACGCTCAAACTGTTGTTTCAAATTAGCAGCCTGAAGATAACCAAGTGCATAACTCACACTATCAGTCTGGTCTGCAAAGTCCATTTTTCCAGTGTTCGGAACCTTAGTACAAGACGCCATTACCATCACAATCAGAGTAAAGGCAGCTAATAAATTTGTTACTTTCATCTGTTAATAATTGAATTAAATATTAATGATTGAATTACTTAATTGCCAACAACTCAACTTCAAACACAAGTGTTGTGTGAGGTCCAATGTGCTGACCAGCACCACGCTCACCATAAGCCAAATCAGAAGGGATAAATAAGCGCCACTTACTTCCTACAGGCATTAACTGTAATGCTTCAACCCATCCCTGGATAACACCATTAACCGGGAATGTAGCAGGCTCACCTCGTTGTACCGAGCTATCGAAAACAGTACCATCGATTAATGTTCCGTGGTAGTGACACTCCACCTGATCAGTGGCAGCTGGCTTATCACCATTACCTTCTGTCATAATTTCGTACTGCAATCCGCTTTCTAAAGTTACAATACCATCTTTTTTAGCATTTTCAGCTAAAAAGTCTTTTCCAGCCTGAATAGCAACTTCAGCCTGTTTAGCTTGTAACTCACCAAAGAATTGCTGTAATACTTGATTAGCTTCGTCAGCTGACATTTGAGTTTCTGTGCCTTCAAAAGCAGCCTCCAGCCCTTTTGTAAATTCTGAATATTCAATCGTCTCTATACCTGAGCTTTTAAGGTTCTGAGCCAGGTTCATCCCAAGGGCGTAACTAATTTTGTTCATTTGTTTATTTTTAAATGATTGTATTCTATTTAAATCAGCTGCGAAAATACATTATTTAATGAGAAATTGAAAACCCAAAATTTCACATACAAAAAAGCCCTTCCATAACCAGAAAGGGCTTTATCAACTTATATAAACTTCAGGCTAATAACTATACATCTCGTTTGTGACCATTGTAAATTTCTCATCACCCAATAAACGAAAATCAACACGAGGACCATTCCATGCCTGGGGCCATCCGCCAATGATGTTATTTAAATAAACTAGTTTAACCGGGTGCTTTCCCTTTGCTAAGACTATGGTTGAATTATGGCGCGAGAAACGCTTAACTTCTCCATCATTATTTATTAATAACTGGTCGGCTATAAAAAACTGATCCAAGTTTGTTTGAAACTCATAAACACCATCCTTTTCAACATCAATAAAGCCAGTAAAAATATGCGCTGATGGTTGTTTGTAATCTGTCTTACGGTATTTATCTCCTTTGTCTTCGATTACACCTTGTCGTTGTTTCCAATCGGGCACTTTATTCAAATCGGCTATCTTGATAAATACACCTTCAACATACTCCTCTGAAAGACCAACATTAGTTGTCTCAGATTTACTGGATGGAATCATTTTCGATTTTACCAATTCTATCGTTCTTACCTTACTCATTTTACCACTTGGCAAAAGTGTGGCAATATTAATGGTTTTGTTCTCGGCAAAAATCAGTGGCTGTTTGTATTTATTGGATTCAGCGCTTGGCTTGCTCCCATCAGTGGTATACACCATATCATATTTGCGGGTATTGGTAAATTCCACTTTGGCATTATCAATAAAAACGAGCCTATTAATTGGTCCTTCCGGCAATGGAATATGGTAATTTATATTGTGCAGGTCTAACCTTGGCAGATGTGCATCCAATCGTTTAGTAAAACTTGTAAAATCTTTGTTTTGCTTCTGCGTCCAATTAACCTCGGCTAAGGCTATCAATCGAGGATAAACCCGATACTCAACCAATTCGGGTGTATACATGTATTCGGTCCATACATTACCTTGCGTACCCAATACATGTTGAGTCTTGTCCTCGGCGAGTGCTTCAGGAACAGGCTCGTAACCATATAACTCTTCTAAAGTTGTATAACCGCCAATAGCAACCGGTTCAACCCGATAATCACCCTGATAATGATCTAAATAGCACCAGTTACCAGGAGTCATCACCACATCGTGCCCCTGCGATGCAGCTTCTATACCTCCTTTTTCACCTCGCCACGACATAACTGCTGCTGATTCGGCCAGACCACCTTCTAAAATCTCATCCCAACCAATCATCTTTTTATCATGCGCAATCAAAACCTTTTCTATACGCTTAATAAAATAGCTTTGCAGCTCATGCTCATCTTTGAGTCCTTCGCGACGCATACGACGTTGGCACTTCTGGCACTTCTCCCATCGTTCTTTCGGGCATTCGTCGCCACCAATATGAAAATAGCTTGATGGAAACAATTCAACCACTTCGGCTATCACGTCTTCCAAAAATGCAAATGTATCATCGTTTCCGGCACAAAACACATCAGGCTCAACACCCCACACATTACGCACTTCAAACGGACCACCGGTACATGAATACTCAGGATAGGCGACTAATGCAGCCAAAGCATGCCCTGGCAACTCAATCTCGGGAACTACGGTAATAAACCTTTGTGATGCATAGTCTACTATTTCTTTTACCTGCTCCTGCGTATAATAACCTGAATATTCAAAACCCTCTCCTTCTGTTCGTTTTGAGCCAAGCTCAGTCAGCTTAGGGTACTTTTTAATTTCAATGCGCCAGGCCTGATCCTCAGTTAGGTGCCAATGAAAAGTATTCATCTTAAACATGGCCATCATATCAAGATGCTTTTTGATATTTTCGACAGGCACAAAATGACGACATACATCGAGGTGCATGCCACGCCATTTAAAACGTGGTTCATCTTTTATTTCCACAAGCGGAATATCCCAGGTCGATTTTTTAATCACCTTTGAGCTTTCAATGTCTGAAGGCAATAGTTGTAAAAGCGTTTGTAAGCCATAAAAAACACCTTGTGCCGATCCTCCGGTGATATGCACAAAATCTTTGGTTACCGATAAAGCATAAGCTTCATCTCCACCAAGAAGTGTTGGACTAATATTAACCGAAATAAAATTTGAAGAAGGCTCTTCTATTGTTTCTTCTAATTTATAGCCCGTAGAAGTATTTATTTTAGTATTGAAATAATCTGTAACCTGTCTAAGATCTTGATGATTAATTATCCATTTGGTGGATTTACTTAAAGAAAATACACCTGTCTTAGCATCAATTGAATTAGGCTGTGGTATAACATTAATCTTTTCAACAACCTTTCCCTTGCCTTTATTAGTTGTACAGTTTCCAAATACAATCATCAGGCATAAAAAACAACTTATTACACTTACTCTCATCATAGTTTTATAGGTTTATTTATTCTCGTGTAATCATCTTTTTGCAACAAAACGCAATTTGACCCTCGTAAATGTATAACATAAAAATGTAAGTTTCATCTTCTCATACGCTTCTATAAATATTATTCAATCAGCACTGAACAATTAATCGTATCTTTGCAGCTGAAAACAAAAATGGAATATGGCACATAAAGCAGGCTTTGTAAATATTGTTGGTAACCCTAATGTTGGTAAATCAACATTATCAAACGAATTAGTTGGCGAGCGCTTATCGATTATCACTTCGAAAGCACAAACTACCAGACATCGTATATTTGGTATTGTAAACAAACCAGAATATCAGATTGTATTCTCTGACACACCGGGAGTGTTAAAGCCAAACTACAAGTTACAGGAGTCGATGCTGAAATTCTCAAAAGCAGCTTTATCTGATGCCGATGTGATACTGTATGTAACCGATACTTTTGAAAAGCCAGATAAAAATGACGAATTCCTGAGTTCGGTTCAAAAAACAGATATACCAGTCCTGTTGGTCATTAATAAAATTGATTTAATAGACCAAAGTAAGCTGGATGATATCATTGATTTTTGGAAAACACAGTTGCCTAAAGCTGAACTATTTCCGATGTCGGCATTGCATAAGTTTAATGTCCAAAACTTATTTGATCGCATTATTGAGATGCTACCTGACTCACCTCCCTTTTTCGACAAGGAAGCCATTACTGATAAACCAGAGCGATTTTTTGTAACCGAAATTATCCGTGAAAAAATATTGGTTCAGTACAAAAAAGAAATTCCTTACTCGGTAGAAGTCGAAGTGGAAGAGTTTAAAGAAGCCAAAGAACGTATTGATATCAGAGCTATCATTCATGTGGCCCGAGAATCACAAAAAGGCATTATCATTGGCCACAAAGGTGTTAAACTAAAGTGGGTTGGAATTGAAGCACGTAAGGATTTAGAGAAGTTCTTTAAAAAGAAAGTTAATCTGACTACCTATGTTAAAGTGAGTAAAGATTGGCGCGACAAAGAAAACTTTTTACGTGGTCATGGTTACGAGCTTAAATAGTAAAAGCATCTAAATCAAAAATAAAGATTGGTGTAAAGCAGGAGTTTAACTACCTTTGCAGCCCCGAAAACAAAAAGAATATTCATCATGGGAAATATAGTTGCAATAGTTGGCCGCCCTAACGTAGGTAAGTCAACACTTTTTAATCGATTAACCGGAACCCGCCAGGCCATTGTTAATGAAGAAGCTGGTGTAACGCGCGATCGCTTGTATGGTAAGGCGTTTTGGAATGGAGTTGATTTTTCAGTGATTGATACTGGAGGCTATGCAACCAATTCGGATGATATCTTTGAAGAAGCCATTCGACGACAGGTCGTTATCGCCATTGAGGAAGCTGACATCGTGGTGTTTGTAGTTGATGTAGTAACAGGTATTACCGATTATGACGAAGGTGTTGCCGATTTGCTTCGCCGCTCGCAGAAACCAGTATTAATGGTGGTTAACAAAGTTGACAACAGCGAACGCATCACAGAATCGAGCTACTTTTATTCTTTAGGACTCGAACACCTCTATCCTATCTCTGCAATTAACGGTGCAGGTACAGGCGATTTTCTTGATAAACTGGTATCGATGTTTCCCAAAGATGAAAACGAAGAAGAGTTAGATCTTCCTAAGTTTACCATTGTAGGGCGACCAAATGCAGGTAAGTCTTCTATTATAAATGCTTTTATTGGTGAAGAACGTAATATAGTAACACCTATTTCGGGTACAACGCGCGACTCTATTTTTACACGATATAACAAATTCGGTCACGATTTCTATTTAGTAGACACAGCCGGATTGCGTAAAAAATCAAAGGTTAATGAAGATTTAGAGTTTTACTCAGTAATGCGTGCGATCAGAGCCATCGAAAATGCCGATGTGTGTATGCTCATGATTGATGCGACACGAGGTTTTGAAGCTCAGGATCAAAAAATCTTCAATCTGATACAGCGTAACAAAAAAGGAATTGTTGTGTTAGTCAACAAATGGGACTTAATTGAAAAAGACACGCATACCGTTAAAAAGTTTGAGGCAATGGTGCGCGAAGCAATGGCTCCATACACCGACTTCCCGATTGTTTTCACCTCTGCTACTACAAAACAGCGTATTCACAAAGCCATAGAAGAAGCTCTTCAGGTTTATGAGAATAAAAATTTAAAAATTACAACTTCAAAGTTGAATGACACATTATTACCTTTAATTGACAGGTTTCCACCACCATCAACCAAGGGTAAGTTTATAAAAATAAAATACATAACGCAGTTACCAACGCACTCACCAACCTTTGCGTTCTTTTGTAATCTGCCACAGTATATTAAAGATCCTTACAAGCGTTTTCTAGAAAATAAAATCAGAGAATACTGGAACTTTAATGGTTTACCAGTAAATATAATTCTTAGAAAGAAATAACAAGCAGAAGCTATCAATGATAGCTTCTTTTTTTATAAGCAAATGCCAAACGAGGTTCTTAAAGTTCTTTTGAAAAGTTTTTGGTTATATTTGCTTGGACTGATAAACCAAGATCAACCGATATATTTAGATTGTGAACGATTTGATGACTTTAAATCATGATATCCAACTTCAATAAATACCTTTTAACCCTATTAATTAGTCTTTTATTTGTCTCACATTCTCAGGCACAGCGCACCATGGGTAGTGGAGGTCCTGACCAAATGGGTCAAGGCAACGATGAAATGAGTCAAAGAGGAACGCCAGAAAGCGATCACATACCTCCTGATGTGAGAACCTGGCATTTAAAAGATCATTTTACCTTTAGCGACACTGCTGCTGTTGACACCATGTCCAATGGCTATCAAATATATAACCCAATATTTAAAAAGAGTATTGCACAAGCCTGGTTAGGAAATATGAACTCGGCAAATCAATCGATGATTTTTGATGAGCAGGAGCAACATTACGGACATCTGTTTTACAATTCGTTTTTAACCTACATTCCTCAGCCTCACGAATTGTATTTCTACAATACCAAAACACCATACGTTAATATCACCTATCATTTTGGAGGCCCCAAAGTGCGATCTGAAGAAGCCATCAGCGTCTTATACACTCAAAATATTAATAAACAAATTAATGTTGGCATCCAGTACCAGTTGAATTCTTCTATTGGACAATACCAGGGACAAAAAGCCGAGAATCAGAATTTTAAATTCTGGAGCAGTTATAATGGTGAGCGCTATAACATGCACATGGCATTTGTGTATGCCAAAATTGAGAATCAGGAAAACGGAGGTATAAATGCCGCAGATACTAATTCCGATTTTCAAGACTATGAACCTGATGAGTTACCTGTTCATTTCCAAACGGCTTTCAACAACATCAACAACCTTCAGTTCTTTTATAACCATTCCTTATCAATCGGTAATATCAGCGTAAGAGACAACGATTCAACCGTTACAGAATTACCTGTAAGTACCATTTTCCACACGCTTAAGTTTGATCAGGGAAATCGCCAATATAAAATTGATGATTTGCAGAACTATTATATTACTGACACACCATTTTATCCAAACATCTACAGAGATTCGTTACAAACAAGAGATAGCACAAGCTACAATAACCTGAGTAATACATTTCAGATTAAATTTAATGAAGAAGCTAACTCTTTATTAAAATTCGGATTACGTGCATACATTACCAATGACATTATGTATTATAAATTCCCGGGAGAAACAAGCTGGGGATACGACGATAACGGAAATGGAATACCCAACTACCAAACAAGAGATACAACATTAGTTACATCAGCCATTGGTGGTCAAATATTTAAAAACCTTGGAGACAACTTTTGGTGGAACGCTGGTGCAGAACTCTACTTCCAGGGTTATCGCGCTGGCGATTCGGAAATAACGGGTAGCCTGAATTCTCAATTTAGAATCAGAAAAGATACAGCTGGTTTCTTCGCTAATGGCGGCATCTATTTTCGACAACCGGAGTTATTCGAGAACCAGTACTTCTCGAATCATATTCAATATAGCAAGGACTTTAATCAAGTCAAAAGCATTCGAATTAATGGTGGTATTCGTATTCCTACGCGTCGACTTGAGATAAGCGGTGGTGCAAATTTAATTACCGAACATATTTACTGGAATCTGGATGGAACTCCATCACAAACCAGTACTGTATTACAGGTATTAAATGCCCGCCTTAAAAAACACTTTATTCTAGGCAGAGTACACAGTGTTAATGATGTTATCGTTCAGTACACCAGCGATGACAAATACATTCCTCTTCCTTTATTGGCACTTTACAATTCAACATACTATCAGAATTCGTTGTTTCAGGTTCTACATTTCCAAATAGGATTTGATGTAAGATATAATACTTCCTATTATGCCCCTGCTTACATGCCGGCCACCGGACAATTCGTTAATCAACAAAACGAAAAGACAGGAAATTATCCATTTGTAGATGCCTTTGTGAACTTACAACTCAAACGTGCGCGTATTTATGTCAAGTTTGACCACGTTAACCAGGGATATCCTGATGCTCCATATTATACCACTTATCGTTATCCGGGCAATCCTCGCAACCTTAAATTTGGTGTATCATGGAATTTTTATGACTAATGAAGTAACCTAAATAACTTTTAATGGGTACAAGTCATTAACTTTGCACTTGTAATTAAAGAAGTTATTATGCTGAAGCTTGTCACAACATTTGTTGTACTCATTTTACTCATCGGATGTCAGGTTCAAACTGAACAGACCAACTCCAAACTACCGGATGAGATGGCTTCCATTGATTTGGACGATATCGTTAAGCGAGGCAAAATACGTGTAGTGACCGACTATAACTCTACCAACTACTTTGTTTACAAAGGGCGTCCGTTGGGCTATCAACTGGAATTGCTTCAGGCTCTAAGCAATACTTTAGGCTTAAAATTAGAAATCGTAGTTTCTAACGATGTTGAAAAGAATTTTGAAAGCCTGTTAAAAGGCGATGTAGATTTAATAGCCACCAACTTAACAGTTACGCGCAACAGGAGTCATCATGTAACATTTACTGAGCCTCATTGTATCACACATCAGGTATTAGTGCAACAAAAACCAAGTGCAAATAATACACTTGAAGAAGATGATGTTATCAGAAATCAGCTTGACTTAGCAGGTAAAACAGTATATGTACAAGAGAACTCAGCATATGTTACCAGACTCCAGAGTTTGGCCAATGAAATTGGAGATAGCATACATGTTGTTGAAATTCCTGACTACGAAGTTGAGCAATTAATCGCACTCGTTGCCAATGGCGAAATTCCATATACTGTTTGCGATTATAACCTGGCTAAGATAAACCTAAATTTTTTCGATAATATCGATGTCGAAACAGCCATTAGTTTTCCCCAGAAAATTGGATGGGCTGTTCGCCCAAACTCTGGGGACTTGCGAGATGTAGTTGACAACTGGTTGATTAATTTCAAAAAAACGAATCAGTACAAGCGTATTTATCGAAAGTACTTCATCAACAAACGCTCAACACACCTTGTTAACTCAAGCTTTCATTCCATCAAAGGTGGTAGAGTTTCGGCTTATGATGCTATTATCAAAGAAGAAAGTGAGAAGTATAACTTTGATTGGCGATTAATTGCTGCTCTCATCTATCAGGAATCACGCTTTTTACCAGAAGTTGAGAGCTGGGCAGGAGCCATTGGCTTAATGCAGCTGATGCCACAAACAGCTGAGAGTTTTGGCGTTGAGAAAATCACCTCGCCACAACAAAATATTCAGGGTGGATTAAAATTCCTTATCTGGCTCGATAAGCGATTTAGAGATAGAATAAGCGATCCAGAAGAACGTCTTAAATTCGTTTTGGCTTCATATAATGTGGGACCTGGCCATGTGGAAGATGCCATGCGACTAGCCAAGAAGAATAATAAAAATCCTAATATTTGGGAAGATAACGTAGATTATTACCTGCTAAATAAGTCAAAGCCTTCGTTTTACAACGACCCGGTGGTGAAGTATGGCTACTGTCGAGGAGAAGAGCCATTTCATTATGTTACCGACATTCTGGAGCGTTACACGCATTATAAGAATGTAATAACGGATTAGTAAACAAACCTGATTTTTCGACAAGTGATAAAAACTCGCTGAGCATCATTGCTGTTGCACCCCATATCATATAATCATCAATTTTGTAAAAAGGTGCATCAACTATAGTACCGTTAATATTTCGTTGAAAGCGATCTACTGTATCAGGTGCCAGCAGTTGACAAATTGGAACTTCAATAATAGACTCAACCTCACGTCTGTCAGGTATAAACAACGGTTCAAACTCAGTTACACATACCTGAGGATAAACAATGAAATTTGAATTTGGAATATAAAGTGAACTTAATTCGGCAATAAAGCTTAATTCGTTTCGATTGATCCCTACTTCTTCTTCAGCTTCTCTTAGAGCAGTGTCCAAAAACGAACGATCTCCTTCTTCTAATTTACCTCCGGGAAAACTAACCTGTCCGCTATGGGCTCCATCATACTTAGGGCGCTGAATTAATGGTATGCACCACTCATCATTCTTTTTATATAATAAAATAAGCACACTGCTTATCCTGGCCTTACTCGAATCATATTTAGTATGTCCTGTAAACCTGACCGACGGAGACATAAGTCTTTGTGCTTCAATCCCTGGTAGCGGTTTGGACAATGCCCGGGTTAATATATCAATCTCCTTCTTCATACACTTTTCTTTACAATGTAACTCGCAAATTCAATAGTTTGTTCTCTTTTAAGTTAATTAATTGTGATGATTATTCCTAAAGAGATGGCCTTAAAATTAGTGCATAAAAAAAGGCCGAGCGTTCTCGGCCATTTGTCCCATTTATTAACTTAAACCTTAATTAAGTATTTGATAGGTCTCAATCAACAACCATACCATTCATCGTAAAATTGATACTAATTGAGAAATAATTTAAGTAAAATAAGATAAAGACCTGTAAAACAATTCATTTCAAACAACTAGAAAGCGAAGAAATTATAGCACATTTATTTATCGAAGGGGTGGATACAAACTATGCGTACGAATACGCACACCAGCTGTCGATTAACGGACAATGATTTTTAATTAAAACGAATCGCCTTAACCGGTAGAATTCGCGACACCAGATAGGTAGGTCCTAACATCATCGCCATTGTTACTATCAGCACACCGGCATTCAATAGAATTAGCTCTCCCATGCTAATATGAATAGGTACCGTAGATAGGTAATAGTTAGCCGGATCAAGCTTTATAAACTGCGTGTATTTTTGAATAATACATATAAGTATTCCGATAATATTTCCCCATAGCATACCACGTCCGATGATAAATCCAGATAGGTAAACAAAGACTTTACGAAGATTCCAGTCTTCGGCACCAAGTGCTTTTAAAATACCAATCATATTGGTACGTTCAAGAATGAGAATAAGCAAACCTGAAACCATATTAAAACTGGCCACCAAGATTATTAGGATAAGGATGACATAAACGTTGGTATCTAGTATATCGAGCCAACCAAAAATCTGTGGCTGTACCTGCTCTATAGTTCTATTTCGAAGCATGGTGCCATTCGACTCAACCTTAGCACTCGTCAGATAGTAAATTTCTTCATTCACCTGGTTCATAAGGTCAAATTGACTTACTCCAACTTCATAACCAGATATTTGATTGTTATCCCATCCATTCAATTTCTGAATATGCTTCAAATCAACAAATGCGAATCGTTTATCATACTCCGGAAAATGAGAGTTATAAATACCAACTATATCAAATCGACGAGCCAATGGCCTATCCTGAATAAAGTACATCCGAATTTTATCGCCCACTTCCAATTTAAGCATTCGGGCAATTTCTTCGGATATGAGTATTTCATCCGATCGAATTGAGTCAGCAAAAACTGGTAATCGTCCCTTTACCAATATTGATTGTATAAAATCCCAATTATATTCTTCGCCAATACCTTTGAGTACCACACCCTGGATTAAATCATTGGCTTTGATTATACCGGGTTTTGTGGCAAATCGTTGAATGTACTCAACGCCATCAACTTCGCTTATTTCTTGTTCTAGTCCTTTATCAATTGAAATTGGATTGGTTTCTGGTGAATAGTTGTAATCGTAACTCATTATTTGAATATGCGAAGCAAAACCACTAATCTTCTCTCGTATTTCACCTTTAAAGCCAAAGCCAACCGCCACAGATAAAATCATCACCACCACTCCAAGTATAATTCCTAAAGTGGCTACTTTGATAACCGGACCTGCCAGTTTCTTTCCGGTCATTCCGCCCGAGGCTATTTTTCGTGCTATAAAAAGTTCGATATTCAATGTGTACGGTTTTATACAAAGGTAGAAAAACACCTGAAAGTAATAACAGGAATTTAAAAAGGGCCGAAGTAAAACTCCGGCCCTTTGAATATTTTTCGCTTTTAGTTCTTCTAAAGTGTACGCCCTGGGTAAGCTTTTAAGGCTGCTTCTAAAGTCTCAATTGCATTTCCTAAATCCTCTTTATTAAGAACATAAGCAATACGTACTTCATTTTTACCTGCACCAGGTGTGCTGTAAAACCCTGAAGCTGGCGCCATCATAACAGTCTGCCCATTATGACTGAATTCACTTAATATCCACTGACAGAATTTATCTGAATCATCAATTGGCAGCTTGGCAACAGTATAAAATGCACCTTTAGGTGTTGGCGTATAAACACCTTCTATTTTATTTAATCCTTCAACTAGAAAATCACGACGAGCAATATATTCGTCATATACCTCATCAAAATACTCCTTTGGAGTATCCAACGATGCTTCAGCAGCAATTTGACCAAATCCCGGAGGACTCAAACGTGCCTGTCCAAACTTGAGGGCTGTTTCAAGAATTGACTTATTTTTAGTTACCAATGCGCCAATACGTACACCACACTCACTGTAGCGCTTTGATACTGAATCAAACATCACTACGTTGTTCTCAATACCTTCAAGGTGCATGGCTGAAATGTGCTTTTCGCCATCGTAACAAAACTCGCGGTAAACCTCATCAGAGAATAAGTACAAATCATGTTTTAGCACCATTTGTTTCAACTGATCCATTTCTTCCTGAGAATAAAGGTAACCTGTTGGGTTATTTGGATTACAAATAACAATAGCCTTCGTTTTAGGTGTTATCTTCTTCTCAAACTCCTCTATAGCAGGCAATGCAAATCCTTCTTCAATACTTGAGCGTATAGGTTTAACCTCAACACCTGCAGAAACTGCAAAACCGTTGTAATTAGCATAAAAAGGTTCCGGAATTATAACCTCATCACCAGGATTAAGGCACGTTAAAAACGCAAAAGTAATCGCTTCAGAACCACCAGCTGTTACCAAAATTTCATTCTCGTCAACATTGATGTTGATATTTTGATACATCTTTGCCAACTTCTGACGATAACTAACGATACCTGCCGAGTGACTGTATTCAACCACCTTTAAATCAATGTTACGGATAGCATCTAATGCCACTTCTGGCGTTTTAATATCCGGCTGTCCGATATTCAAATGATAAACCTTTGTTCCTTTTGCTTTCGCTGCTTCGGCAAATGGCACCAACTTACGAATTGGTGATGCCGGCATCTGCTGTCCTCTATCAGAAATATTTGGCATTGTTATAGATTTTAAATGCTATTTTAATAATTCTTATTTCACCACAAATTTAGATTTTATCTTAATACAAAAATCATGATTTTCAACAGTTTTTTGCTGCAATGTAACAAGCCTTAATAAACAATATTTTCGCGTCTCACGAGAATCCTTATTTTTGTCACAAATAAAGTGAAATATGCACCAACGGATTTTAACATTCATCCTTCTAACAACCATCAGCTTATCAGCTACATCTCAAATTGTTAGCATCGACAAACGTCGGACTAAGAATCCAAACAAAGGTTTCCAGGGTGATGTTAACCTAGGGCTGAATATTGTGCACACCACTACGGATATGCTACAGGTTATTTCGCGGTTTAAATTACAATACAACGATAATGATAACACCTACCTCTTTTCGACAGATTTGGGTTTTAGCAAAGTTGACGAAGAACGCAATGTGAATAACGGTAACATGATGTTCAAATATAATTACTGGGTACCCGATAAAATCATTATTGCTGAAGCCTTTTATCAATATCAATACAACCGCATCAAACAACTAAAACACAGACATGTGATGGGTGGAGGCCCGCGTTTTAACATTGCTGATAAAGAGAAGTTTTCACTGTTTTTGGTTGCCTACACCATTTACCTCAACGAATTGTTTGAAACCAGCACTTATGAACGGCGAAAAAGCTTGGTGAAATTTAGTTCGATGTTGTCTACAGACTGGAAGATGTCACAAAATGCTTCACTATCCCACACTACCTACTACGAGCCCGATTATTCCGATCCTGCTGATTTTCGTATTTGGAGCGAGTCGCGCTTTAATGTGAAAATCACCAAAAAGTTCTCTTTCGCATTGTACGTGCGCTTTGATTACGATAACCTGGTTCCGCCTGAAGTTGATAAACTATTCTACACCATCAACAACTCATTCAGCCTTAAGTTTTAAGGACTCCTTTGGCAAATATAAATTGATAGGTTTGTAACTATTATTGATAGTTATACGCCATACATTGAAATATTGAACGACAGGACAATAACCTGCCTCTTTTGTAACAATGTTTGTTTATATTTACATCAACTTAAACCAATAATCTAACTTAATAACCTATGGATAAACTCTATCTTGCTGGAATACTATTGCTATTGCCAATACTCGGCTTTTCGCAAGGTGTAAAAGGCACAGTAACTGACGAACAAGGCAATCCTATTCCGTTTGCCACCATCTTCTTAAAAGAAACCACAACCGGTACCACAACCAACGATTTAGGCGAATATGAAATCCACCTTCAAAATGGCACTTACACCATTGTGTTTCAAGGATTGGGATTTCAAAAAACAGAGGTAACAGTTAATGTTAATGACGAGTTCATCACCAATAACATTGTGCTAAAAAAGCAGGAATACCGTATTAAAGAGGTACGCGTTTTTTCAGGCGGTGAAGATCCTGCCTACCCTATCATGCGAAAAGCAATTAGTCTTGCCCCCTATTATCAACGTCAAACCGAACAATACAAAGCAGAAGTATACTTAAAAGGAAGTCTGCTGATGAAAAAGATTCCAAAACTTTTTCAGAAGATGATGGAGAGAGATGAGGAATCACCTGACATCAAAGTCGGAGAAACCTACACCATGGAATCGATGAATGAAATTGAGTTTACGGCTCCTGACAAGTACAATCACACGGTTCTTTCATCACGCAGTACTTTCCCTGACTCAAACGATGAAGACGTGATGGGTTATATCACTTACAGCTTTTACGAACCTCATCAGGACATGGCCATTTCACCATTGGCTCCTAACTCCTTTTCGCATTACAAATTTGTGTACGAAGGCTTCTTTTACGAAGGTGATGTAGCAGTTAATAAGATTAAAATCGTTCCAAAAAGAAAAAGTCAGCAGACCTACACTGGTTACATTTACATCGTCGATAATTTATGGAATATCCATTCAATTGATGTAACAAACGAAGCTTTTTTTGGCGAGATCAATATTAAGCAAGTTTATGCTCCGGTTAAGGAACGTTCGTGGTTGCCTATTAGCCATCGCTTTAATGTAGCGGCCTCCATATTTGGGGTGAAAGCGGATTTTTGGTATGCCGGTTCGGTCAAATACTCCGACATTCAACTCAACACCAACCTACCTGTGCCAAATGTTTTGATGAAACAATACGCAGCAGAGGAAGCAGCTCAAAAAGCTGCTGAACTACAGGCTGAGAAAGAACAGGAGATGACCCGCCAACAAAAGAAAATGGAAGAACTGTTAGCTAAAGAGGAGCTATCCAACCGTGAAATGATTAAGCTTTCGCGCCTGATTGAAAAAGAATCGCGCAAAGAAGAAGAGAAAAAGGAAGAATCGCTTGAAATAAAGAGCACTTACAAAATCACGCATAAAAAAGACACGACTAAAAGAGACTCCTCTTATTGGGAAACCATACGACCAATACCGCTGACCAGTGGTGAATTGCGAAGCTTTGAAGTGAAAGATTCTATTAAATTGGCAAAAATAGAATCAGACACGATTAAAACAGAAAAGAAAAAGCGATCGGCATTCAGCAAGGTATCAGATGGTTTTTTATCAGGTCATACTTTTTATGCCAATGATTCATCAACACGCATAACTTATCATGGTTTAATAGGTTTAAGCCAGGTTGACTTTAATGCGGTCGATGGTTGGAGCTATCAGCAACGCCTAACGCTTCGTCATGAGTTTGATTCAGTACATACTTTCCGGTTTGAACCAATGATAGAGTATGCCTTTGCACGAGAAAAAGTAATGTGGGATGCCAATGCCTGGTTAAGTTTTGCGCCCAAAAGCAGGGCTAACCTTTCAATATCCGGCGGTCAGCAAAGTAAGGATTTCAATAGTAAATACGGTATTGATCGAACACTAAACATGTTTTCGGCCTTATTTTTCAAAGATCACTACATGAAGCTATATCAAAAGGACTATGCAGCAATCAATGGTTCTTTTGATTTGATACATGGCATGCGTATTCGATTAGCGGCATCTTACAGTTCCTATCAGCAATTGGAAAACAACACCAATTGGTCAATATTGGATCAAGACAAGGATTATACTGAAAACACACCGCCCAATGAACAGGTGACACCTGAGCATTTAATGGATCAATCCGATATGTTCACCTCCCTTGAAGTGAGCTATACACCACGCATGCGTTACAGAATGTATAAAGGAAGAAAATACTTGCGCGGGTCAAGGTATCCTACTTTTAAAGTCAACTATCAACGAGGTTTTAACAATGTATTTGATAGTGATTCGGACTATGAACTCATACGGGGTGAGATATCACAAAAGAAAGAGTGGGGTATTTTCAATGCCTTCAACTGGCAGGTGGGTGCTGGCTATTTTTCACGCAATGACCAGATGCATTTCTCACGCTTCCAGCATTTCAACACATCAGAAATTCCCGTCAACTTTAAATCGTGGGAAAATGCCTTTATGTTACTTGATGATTATCGATACAGCACCAACGAATGGTATGCCAAGGCTCATGTATCGTACACCACACCATACTTGCTATTAAAATTCTTACCACTCGTAAGTAATCGTCTATGGACTGAGAATTTATACAGCAGCTATCTAACCCAGCCAAACTACAAAAACTATGTTGAGGTTGGTTATAGTATGAATCAAATATTTTTGATAGGCAGTGCAGGTGTTTTTGCTGGTTTTGAAGATGGCAGTTATGCTCGATGGGGCTTTAGACTTGGCATTAATATCAATTAGTAAATATCCACGCCCAAAGGACGTGGCTTTGAGATAAGCCCATAGGGCATTAAATACTAATATATATCATAGAAGCTATTACGTATGATTGAATTCCTAAAATACAATTAATGCAAAATGCAAAGCTTCTCTGACCACGACGCTCATAGAACGTGGGTTTTTAATTTAAAAAAAAATCATTATTTATTTTCTATCTAAATTAATTAATTGTTTATAAAATATCACGCATGTTATGTTGTGGAGCACAAAGATTGTGATATTTTGCCCCAACCTGATAACTCAACATAACAAATGCAAAAGCTAATTATACTGGCGTTTTTTTTATTACTTAACATTAAAGGTTTTGCGCAAGGCATACAAGGAATAATAACTGATCCCGAGGGGTTATCGATTCCTTTTACCACTATTTAGTTAATCCTTACGAACTAAAAAACACTGGAGATATGCTATAAGTTTTAAAGTATATTTCCAGTATTATTTTTAG